>PXYW01000129.1 GCA_003023695.1 Sulfobacillus benefaciens
TCGAAAGAGGTGGACTGGGTGATAAACGATGCCAAACCGCTCCAAAGACCCTTATGCTGTCGAACCCCGGAAACTCGACTCCGGCCGCTGGAAAGGACGCGTGGTGTTATACGATCCCCTGACGGGGAAATGCTGGGGAACGAACCATACCTTCGCCACGAAAACTGCCCGGTCGTCCGCCAGTCAGTCGGTTATCTGCGCTATGAATCGTGATGGTGGTACTCTTTGTGAGTGCGCTCATCTATCCAGACCTCCCGCAGATGGCAGTGTGGCTGTCCTGGGCCCCGAGCGTCGCGTGGGTTTATTTCTGTACGCACGAAATTCGCGGCACGACCCTTCCCTATCGATCGTTATCCATCCTTGGGGCGTGGAGTGTGATTTTGTTAGGCATTGGGCGATGGATGCTCCGCCAGCAACGCCGGTAATAAGGGGAAAGAGAGGGTTTAGGCCCAATGGTGGAGGATGGAACGAGTTCCACGGGTTTGACAGGCCCACGAGTTTTCGGTGTCCATGCGTTTTTGGGTTGGGATATTCTATTAGACCTTTGTTACGGAGAATGATGACCGTGGCTGTGTTTCCACCGGAGACTACCCACCATTAAGCCGACGACAAGAACCACGCCAAGACCCACGAAAATCTCGGGTATTGACCACGCGAGGTGGAGCCTTTGCGGCAAGGACAGCGTCATCCGACGCAGCCAGGGATAAAAGACCATGTCGGCCCCGATTTTTGCTGTGCGTGTGATAACATTACGGCGAGGGCTAATAAGACGGTGCTCACCGCTCGAATCCACAGGCGATGGTGACGCAGACTGCTGCCATAGACTATCCACTATCCACGCAATCGTGCCGACCGCCAAGGTCCACCATCCCTCGTGGGCCATGCGATGGATCGGGATCGGGAGCGTCTTTGGCTATCGCACCAGAGATTCCGCCACGTACCCCGTTATAATGGCCGCGCCTGTCGTGAACACCGCCCCGTTAAAAGCCACCAACCGATGCGCCGGACGGCGCTTGCAGGACGAATATACCCGAGAATGTCAAATAACAACGCCGTAAGAAACAACACAATGGGGAAGTGGACAACGCCGGGATGTAAGTCCAAAAGGAGAGTCGATTGGATTTCGAGGTGATACATACGGCCATGATGCAACGGCAACGCACCTCTCCGTTCCTCCGTTGATGAATCCTGTAATATCTTACCCGGTGGGTCCCTCGTTATTCATATAGTCGGGATTTTAATATAACGAGGGGCAAGGCAATACGATTATTGACGCCTTTGGTGACGGGGACAAGGGGTTTCCCACATTGCGGAAGGTTTTCAACCATTGTAGTCAGACGGTCGCCCATGCTCTATGAATGTCGTCCAAGGAAGCTCATTTAGGTAAATGTGGACTAAGCACACCCGAGATTCGAACACAGGACTGGTGTTTGGAAACGGATGCGCGCGAAAAATTTAGGGGGAATGGCAGGGAGAAGGAAGATAGGCGACAGGGTATCTTCTGAAATGAATCGCTAATGGGAGCGTGATGGCTGACTTACTACTCTGAGGCTCTTGACAGCAACGTGGCAATTTCATACATTGTACTAGAACAATGTGAAGGGGGCGGATCATGTTCGAGCTTGCGGGCGGACCTGAGCCGCTGTACCGCCAACTGGTTCTCGCCATAAAACGCGAGATTCAGGCCGGATTATATCAACCCGGCGATCAGTTGCCGACCGTACGCGCGGTCGCCGCCCACCTCTTGTTGAATCCGAACACGGTCGCGCGCGCTTATCAAGAATTGGAAAAGGACGGCGTGATCGAAACCACGGTAGGACGGGGATCGTTCGTCCGAGATCCCCCCGATGAGACCGGTCGACTAATGGCCGCCATTGTCGACGGCTTGACTCGATTAAGAGACACCGGCTGGAGCGTCAATGACCTACACGCGTGGTGTGTGACCATAATTCGCACATTGGAAACCGGGGGTGAGTCATCGCATGACCGCGAGCAACCGTGATACCATCATTGAACTCAAAGACGTCAGTAAGCGTTTTGGCAATACTCCCGTTTTACGCAATATTTCATGGCACGTACCCCAAGGGCATATCATGGGCCTCCTGGGTCTAAACGGTTCAGGCAAGACCACATTGTTGAGATTGCTCATGGGCATCGTGCGCCCCAGTGATGGCACGGCTACAGTGGCGCACCGCGACTTATCGACGCAATCACCCGGGATCCGAGCGGTGGTCGGGTACGTTGCGGAACACAGCACTATTCCTAGAGCATTTACCGCCGACCGATTGGAGCGGGTGGGACAGCGAGTGTTTCCTTTATGGGATGCTGTCCAATACGAGGCGTCCCTGCAACGATTTCACATCGCACCAAACAAACCGATGTATGTGATGAGCCAAGGTCAGCGCACCCTGACCGCGTTGGCCTTTGCCCTCGCCCATCACGCGGAAATCCTTCTGCTTGATGAACCGACCAATGGGTTGGACCCGTTAATCAGGAGGGAATTTCTCGCCAACCTGATTGAGGAAGCCTATGACCAACATCGCACTGTCATCCTGTCATCACACCGTTTGGAGGAGGTTTCTTACGTGGCTCAAGATGTGGCGGTGCTGCATGGCGGGACCTTAGTCGTGGCGGGTGCACTGGACGATCTGCTTCAACAAGATCACATGGTGACTTTGCGAATGGGATCCGCGGTGGGAGATTTAGAGACGCTGCCCGGGGCGGGAACCATTTTGCGCACGGGCCCGCAGGCAACCCTATACATTCACCACTTCGACCGTTACGCGCAAGACATTGCCGATCGACTACGCCAGTGGCAAGTGACGGAGTGGACACACCATCCCGTCTCCCTAGAGCAACTGTTTCAAGAACGGGTGGGTGACCATGTGGGATAAAGAGCGGTGGGAATCGCGCTGGCGAATCGGGATTATGAACCTCATTGGATGGAGCTTAGCCGCTCTCTTTCCGATGTTGTTTCCGTTAATCAGAAAGAGTCCGGTGCCTCAGGCTTCTCACACACTGGCATTGCTATGGCATTACCCGAACTTCGCATATGCATGGTTTGGTGAAGATCTTCCGGAATTGCTTTTGCTTTACGTGGTGATGCTTGCCGTCGCCATGATTACCCGCGAATGGCAGTCGGGCACCATTGAATTCCTTGCGCAAATGCCGATGCAACCTGCCCAAATTGCGCTCCAAAAAGGACTATGGGGCAGTGTCGAGATAACTATAGCCGCGGTAAGTTCGAGCGCGGTGCTATGGATCGCCAGCACAGTAGCTGGTCATCATTTGGCGTGGGAGCCTTATGTCCTCTCGATGTTGTTAATAACGGTCGGTTTTATCGGCATTTGGTGGCTGGTCAGTGCCTTAGCTTGGGCTTTGCATAGCACCCTGGCCGTCATTATCATTGGCGTGGTAATTTTTGCAGAAAGTTTGGTAACGGCTAGCATTCCTGTCTTGGCACCGTACGCCATCTTAACCTATATCAGCAATACGTCGCCGCATCCATCGATGGCGAGATTGTGGGACCACGTCGGCATGGTCGCGGGGATCGCTATGATATTGGGCTGGGTGGCAATCCAAGTCGCCCAACGGCAGGACTGGATACCGAATCATGGGAGGGATCAGATGTGAGTGATGCAACAAATGTGATGGCGGTGACGACACCGAGTATCCCGGGAATGCGGGTGGATCGTACGCTAGGTACGGTTTGGGGATTGGTAGTTAGGAGTCGTGGGTTAGGAGGCAATGTGGTCGCAGGTTTGCGGTCTCTTGCGGGCGGTGAGATTAAGGAATACACCGAGATGCTAGATCAAGCACGGCAACATGCGCTGGAGCGGATGATGGCCAACGCCGCAGAACTGGGAGCTAATGCTGTCCTCAGCCTGCGCTTTGACTCGTCGGAATTGGGTCAAACGATGAGCGAGATTGTCGCTTACGGAACAGCCGCACGCGTTAGCCCTGATACGCTATAATCGCAGTCGGGTTCGCAAATATCTCCCAATTCAGGTTCGCGACTCTTTTTTCTACTAAAGGCTAGAGTGCCCAGACAATGGATCCGGCAGCAACCGAAAGAGAGGGTACATCGCCTGAGAAATCGGTGGACGATGCCGGATTCCCACTGCGGTTATTTCGGAGGCATCTTCGGGCCCATGCATG
>PXYW01000013.1 GCA_003023695.1 Sulfobacillus benefaciens
CGGGTTTGGCACCATGGCGCTGGGCCTAATTCCGTTGGGGATCTATTGGGCCAAAGGCAGCCCGTATTTCCGGCAGCCGTATTTGGTAGACGTGGCCCGCGCCACCGATTTGCCGGATGTTGCCAGTGAGGCAGACATGGTCTAATCTCAAACACGGAGGCAAATGACTTCAGCCACGTTGCAATATGGGGAACACTAGTTGTTTCAACTCTTAAGAGAGTATGGGGGAATGACAAGATGGCCAAGGAATTATGGGTAAATGGGCAGTGGATGGAGGCAGAAGGCCGACGTCACTACACGGTTCTCAACCCAGCCACCGAAACCGCATTGGAAGAGGTGGCCGATGCAAGCCCTGCCGATGTGGACCGAGCGATTCACGCAGCGGAGGAGGCGTTTCGCAGTGGGGTTTGGTCGGCGTTGCCGTTATCTGAGCGGTCGCAACGACTAGAAAATTTCGCTAAACTCATTTCACAACATGCTGAAGAGCTGGTTCATTGGGAAAGTCTTCAAGCAGGTAAAACCAAAAAGCTGGTGACGTATTCCGATCTGCCTTTTGCCATAGACAATTTACGATTTTTTGCTGCTGTGTCACGGGTGTTGGAAGGGGCAGCAACCGGCGAATATAATGGAGCTCACACTTCATGGATACGTCGCCAACCTATTGGAGTTGTCGCTGGGATTACCCCATGGAATTACCCCCTGTTGATTGCTTTGTGGAAAATCGGCCCTGCCTTAGCTGCAGGCAACACGATGGTGCTGAAACCCGCCCCTGAAACGCCCATTACGACGCTAATGCTTGGACCATTGGCAAAAGAAGCAGGAATTCCCGATGGGGTATTAAATATTGTGACCGGGCGTGATGGAAGTGTAGGGCACCAATTAGTCGTGGAGCCACGCGTGAGAATGATTTCGTTTACTGGCAGCACGGCCACTGGGCGCACGATTATGGCAAACGCAGCGCCGCGAGTCAAACGGTTACACCTTGAGTTGGGTGGCAAAGCCCCAGCTATCGTACGGGCGGATGCTAACATTGCTGCGGCTGCGCGGGGTATTGCAGTAGGGGCACTGGTGAATACTGGACAGGACTGCACGGCCGCTACCCGCGCTTATGTCCATCGTAGTGTTTGGGATCCGTTTTTAAGCGCCTTAACTGAACGGTTTGAAGCAACCCGTCTAGGAGATCCGTTGGAAATGTCTACAGATATTGGTCCATTGGTGTCGGCTAGACAGCGTGATAAAGTGCAACGCTATGTGGATGAAGCGGTGGCCATGGGCGCGACACTGGTTATCGGTGGCCACGCTACTGCCGTCGATGGTCGCGGATATTATTTTGAACCCACAATACTCACGAATGTGCAACAAGACTGGCCCATAGTTCAAGAGGAGGTCTTTGGGCCAGTTTTAGTGGTAATGCCGTTTGACACGGATGAGGAGGCGGTAACTCTAGCCAATGATGTGGCGTATGGTTTAGCTTCATCTGTATGGACGGAAAGTTTTTCTGCTGCCACTATTTTGAGCAAGCAATTGGAATTCGGGGAAGTGTGGATTAATGACCATCTTCCGCTAACTTCCGAAATGCCGCATGGCGGAGTGAAGCAAAGTGGTTATGGACAAGACCTTTCTCTTGACGCGCTAAACGACTTTACCGTGGTGAAACATGTCATGGCGGACACCTCGGGAGCCGCTGAAAAGGAGTGGCATTTTACAGTTTTAGGGGATCCACCCAATGAGTGATGGTATGGCTGGCAGTGACTGTGCCATGTGCAAGTGAATTGTTCCCAAAGGTGTGAGTATTGCAGCACTATGATCTTACATGGTCATAGTGCTGCACTATCTATTTTCATCTAGTCATCTCGCTCTTCATTCGGTACAATGGCCGACGAAGGAGCGGGAATTTTCTATGCCCACCATTACCATTGGCGAAACGAACATAGATTATGCGGTAGAAAGGCGAGCGCGCCGAAAGCATCCCGCAATTCACATCAGTTCTGACCAAAAGGTGACCGTTTTGGTTCCCGAAAAATTTGACCTGGATGCGATAGAGGTGCTGTTGCATGGCAAGGCACAGTGGCTGTTAAAGCATTTAAATCAATCTGTGCCTCTGCCGACATTGCCCCTAAAAGAGTTTGTCAGTGGAGAGGGATTTTTATTGCTTGGCCGGTTGTACCAATTGCAAGTGACTAGTCAATCGAAAATAACGCCTCAAGTAATGGTGGATGGTCGACACATTCGCGTTGTTATCCCGATGACGCTGGTTCCTCAGCAGCACCCCGTCATAGTACGAGAAATTTTGGTTCAATGGTATCTTGCGGAAGCCAAACAGCTATTGTCTGAACGGATAGATCACTATGTGCCCATCGTAGGTGTTGCGCCAACGCGGCTCAAAATTGCCGAATATAAATCGCGTTGGGGATTTTGCCGAGAGGATGGCCTCATTGCCCTCAATTGGCGAATACTACAAGCCCCGCCATCGGTTATTGATTATGTGGTGGTTCATGAATTGACCCATCGATTCCATCTTCACCATAGGCAGTCTTTTTGGGATGCGTTGTCGAGGGTTCTTCCGGATTATGCGATGAGAAAACAATGGTTGCGCGATCATGGGGCAGAGTTAAGTTGGTAGATTGGACAGAATTTACGAACCTTGTTACCATTGGGTAACCTCAAGCGCAGAGAAATAAGATGACCTTGAAGATGGATAACCATTGAGGGTTGATTCTACCGCAAAAAAACTTAGCAGCCGCGCTTACGGCTGGCACATAGATAGTAATGGTGACGAGGGCGGGACTTGAACCCGCACGGATTTCTCCATACGCCCCTCAAACGTACGCGTCTGCCTATTCCGCCACCCCGTCACATTTATATAACCTATGGTGCGTTTGTTTTGGGCACAAAAAGCACCTCATGCTAAAAGCTCATACTTGCTAGAAAAGTACTCAAAATATTTTGCAACGAAGCTATTCTAACACAGACACATACTGTGAGCAACTGTTCTGGAAATGCAGATGGGCGCGTGTAAAAACGTCACGACTAACGCGCTGTAGAAGACTGCCATCGATTTGAGGAAAAATATGCAGAGTACTTAAGACCCTCACTTAATGAAAAATTTCTAGTACACTCATAACACAGAATGGTAAAGGAGGTGCTGGAATTGTTAAAGGAACCGTTGTTTGAAGATGATGTTCCCGCGTGCGGTCGCCACTAAGCGAAGCGAATCGTACGCGGTTCCCTTCGCCGGTGGGCAAAACCATGTCCAACCAATGCCGGAGGGATGATCATGAAGTCTCGCTACCTCGGTAGCCTATATATGGCTCTAGCTGCTAGCATTTGGGGCGGAATGTATGTGGTAAGCAAGATCATGCTTGCTAATGTACAGCCACTCGCTTTGCTATGGCTTCGATATATCGTTGCTTTATTAGCAATGGTTCCTATTATGTTTGCAACCAGACAGTCTTGGAGAATCCATTGGCGGCACGTCCCGCTAGTGGTGTCCGTGGGGATCATTGGGTATGCCTTATCCATATGGGCACAGTTTCAAGGAACCGCGCTTTCGACAGCGCAGTGGGGATCCCTTATCACGTCGGCAACCCCAGCCTTTATGGTGGTATTCGGTCGACTGATTTTAGGGGAATCGATTACGCTGCGTAAAGCTGTGTCGGTGGGCATTGCCACCTTGGGAGTACTGCTAGTTATCGGGTTCGGTGGGGTCAATCACTCGTACGAATTGGGTGGCCTCATACTCTTTATTGCCGCACTGACTTGGGCTTTGATGTCGGTGTTAGTGAAGCGAGTTCCCCTCGTTTACCCGTCTCTGACGGTGACTTTATATGCGATTCTAACGGCTACGGTGGTTATTACGCCTATGGCCATGAACGCACTAACCCATATGCCGTTACACATCTGGATGCGCTCTGATATGTGGGGCGGCTTAATCTATATTGGTGCTATTTCCACTGCCGGTGCATTCTTTCTGTGGAATAACGGCCTGCAACGAGTCGATGCTTCATCAGGAGGATTGTTTTTCTTCTTTCAACCCTTGGTAGGGACCTTTTTAGGTTGGATTGTTCTAGGGGAGTCCGTAACACTATCGTTTTGGCTAGGAGCTGCGATGATTCTCTTAAGTGTCTTATTGGTAATCAAAGGTCCTTAAGCAAATGATCCAGGGCTTTGGAGCGGCCGCTCTCTGGGGCCGCTCCAATTTCTCGGTGCTCTTGGCATGGGCGTGCGCTTTAAAGTGAAAGTCCTGAACGGGGGATGACCGTTCCAACCGTTAACCCAAGGAAAGGGTATCCACCGCGGGGCGGAATCTGAAGGAAGCCGGAGGCAAATCTCCCGCCGGACTAAAAGGACGTGCATCCGAGGCGGGGCCCGTGGGGAAAGTTCGCTAGACAGAACAAAGCCCGATTCGGGTAAGCGCAGTATCCGCGCTATCGGTTAGCGGGGTTGCCCATCGGATCGGGGATTAGCGGAGCGGAATGCGGTGGGTGAAAGCTGGTGCCCAAGCGACGGGTCATTCACCGTTCGGGACAGTGGCAAGCCTTCTGGCGAAAAGGCCCATGGACTCAACGTGCCCCTTGCTCGGGGGATTGCCGCATGAGCACAATTTTGGGGCACATTCGGCGAAAATGGCCTTCTCCGCATCAAGGCAGGCTATAATTTAATATGGAACTGATGTCCGCCTAGGATTGGGAGAGAACAAAGGAGGGTGTTGAGACATGGGGTTACCGCAAAAAGAGCGAATCTCTCTTGAAGAGTACTATCGAATGAGGGAGACGTCTGACCGGTTACTCGAATACATTGACGGGATTGTCTACATGTCACCGTCTCCATCGACGAAACACCAACGCACTTCCATGCGCCTGAGTTCGACTCTCTTCGCATTCCTTCAGGGGAAGCCATGCGAAGTATTTTCCGCGCCCTTTGACGTGGAATTACAACGTGACGAAGTCAAAGGGAACACAATCGTCATTCCCGACTTGAGTGTGATCTGTGACAAGACTGGCCTAACTGAGCAGAAATATATCGGGGTACCCGCTGTCATCATTGAAATATTGAGTCCATCGAATCAGTCGCACGATCTCGTGACCAAACTCAATCTTTACATGCAGTATGGGGTCAAGGAGTACTGGATCGTGAATCCGATCAGCGATAGTATTCTAATCTACGTGTTAAACAATAACGGTGAATACGAATTGGACATTCCGCCAGCCACTGGAACAGCCCATTCAATCGTACTTGATGGGTTTGCCGTGAACCTAACCGATTTATTTGCCACGGTCCCGGACTAAATTGAACAGATCGTCCAAATTGGTAGTGGTGAGGGTGCCGCGAACTTGTACGAGTACGACATTGCCATCAACCATTGGAACCTGTGATGCAGAAGTGTCCCGTTTCACCAGGGGCCCTTCTGGAGGGACGTGATCCTCACCCTTGACGGACTTGGGATCACATTGTGGAAGATTTAGAAGGCGAATCCTGTCATCAATCCACTTTTCCCACCTGTTGTAATTATCCTGCTGGGGATGGCCGTTATCGTTCTCATCACGAACACGATTCCATTTCGGAAATCCGGCGTCAGTCGTGCCGTAAGCGCCACCGCGCGAATTCTTGGCCGGCTAGTTAGTCTGGATTTTCTTTTTAACGAAACCGGGTGGTTGAGTTCCTGAGTCCCCGTAAGCATACTTTAGGCAACCCGCCGGGATACTGGCACCCATACCGCCCGACTATAAGCAGGTCAAGAATGATTCACACAGGCAGGTGTCGCCGTCCCGTATTTGGTTTGCGTATCCGTATGCCCCGTTGGTGATTTTCGAAAGGTTATTGGTGAACGGCAGTATTGATTTTGCCAGAGATGAGGTGTCTCGATGACAAGGAGTGGGCAAATCATGAAAATCCGTGATCTTCGCGGACAAGGATATCGTATCCGGGAAATCGGTGACAGGAGGGGCCGAAATACCGGCACGAAATTGCCGCCCAAGAGACAGAAGCCATAAGTTCTAGATACTGTAACAAAAAAAGCCCTGAATTTCACCATGCCATATGGTGCCGGGTCTTTTGATTTGCACAGGTGATTCACATTAGGATGTAAGTGTGTGGTCAAAAACATTTATGGTGCCGAAGGTGGGACTTGAACCCACACGAGCTGTCGCCCACGGCGCCCTGAACACCGCGTGTCTGCCTATTCCACCACTTCGGCGCATCTGATATGCAGGACACAGTGTATCAGGTTTGAGCACCGTGTGCAATAGCACATGACAAACCGAAATGTGGTAAAACTATATGTACCAGAGCCGATTGATGGTACCAGTGGAGACTAAGTGAAATTTCAGTCAAAATATTCTGTGCTATGGTATAATGCGGCTTGAATACTGTAGGCAGAGCGAGGTGTGTCATGACCAAAAAAGTGCGGTTGCAGATTGGAACCTTGGTGATTTTGGCTGCGTTAGTTTATATTGTGTTGCAAGGGTCGCATTTCTCCAACTACTTTCTCCCGGTCAGTCAATTTCGTAGCCAAATGAGTCGATATAGCAACCAAATCGTAAAGGTTCAGGGCACACTGCTTAGTAGTTCTGTGAAATATAACCCGGCTAACAGAACTTTGCGGTTTGACTTAGAATCTCAAGGTCAAGTTTTGCCCATCTTATACCAAGGACCTATGCCGGACGAGCAGTTTAAAAACGCTAGTGCCATTGTTAAAGGAAAGATGGTAAATGGAGTGTTTGACGCGCAAAAATTGATGATTCAATGCCCTGACCACTATTCGGCGGCTCCCACCACCAAGAGTTAGAAAGGACGTGTTGTGATGACAATGCCCCTGTTAGGGCGTTACGCGCTCTTTTTGGCGGTGATGGCAGCATTATATACCGTAATCGCGGGATGGTGGGCAAACCATACCCGGAATCAACGGTTGCAGGAAAGCGTGCGGGGTGCGGCCATAGCAGTCTCTTTGAGTCTTACGGCTGCTGTTTTTGTCCTGGAATATCTGTTGGTAACGGGCGACTATTCGGTTGTTGCGGTTTTTAACCATAGCGATCGTGCCTTGCCTCTTCTCTACAAGATGGGAGCGCTGTGGGGTGGAGACTCGGGATCTGTGTTGTTTTGGGGATGGATTCTCTCGCTGTATACTGCTTTTGTAGCCTGGCGCGGTTGGCCCCGTGAAGGGCAAATGACGCCTATGGTCGTTCCCTTGTTGGGCACTCTGTTGTTGTTCTATACAGGGATGTCCAATATTGTGGTGGATCCGTTTAGGTTGGTATCGGGAAATCCGACCAACGGGAATGGGTTGGATCCGCTATTGCAAAACTTGGTGATGACCATTCATCCTCCCGCTATGTATACGGGGCTCATAGGCATGTCCGTGCCAGCTGCTTATATTCTAGCGGCACTCTGGACAAAGGTCCCTTCCCGGGAATGGCTGCCGGTGGTACGCCGTTGGATGCTGGTGGCATGGATGTTTCTTTCAGTGGCCATCGTTTTGGGCGGAATGTGGGCATACATGGAGCTTGGCTGGGGAGGATATTGGGAATGGGACCCCGTGGAAAACGCGGCGTTGTTGCCATGGCTTTTAGCCACCGCGTTTTTGCATTCTATACAATTGGAAGAAAAACGGGGCATGTTTCGGTGGTGGACGGCATTTTTAGGAGTAGGTAGCTTTCTGATGACATTGGTCGCTACTTATATTACGCGAAGTGGGGTCTTGAAGAATTCAGTCCACTCCTTTACAGGTACCGGGGTAGGCCCATATTTTGTGGGACTTTTCTGGTTTGCGGTGGCAGGCAGTGCAATAGTATTTATCCTGCGACGAGACGTACTGCGTGATCGTATGGTTATGGATAATACTTTTTCTAAAGAAGGCATTTATCTTCTTCTCAATGCCTTTTTTGCGGCAATTGCTGCGGTTGTCCTCTTTGGAACATTTTACCCGATTATTTCCAAGGCGTTCTTGGGTACATCGGTCGTGTTAAGCGAACACTTTTTCAATGCGATGACAGCTCCGATGTTCTTGGCGTTGGTGCTGTTACTGGGAACGGCGCCGGTGGTTGGGTGGCGGAGTGCTAAATGGCAGTCCGTCATAAAACGATTATGGAAGCCTTGGGTGGTTGCTTTGGCGGTGGGCATCTTTGCCTATATCCATGGTTATCGCACAAGTCTTCAGTTCTTTGGAGTTATCATTGCGGTGTTTTCTTTAGGATCTATGGTTCAAGAATTTTATCGGGCTACTCGCCTAAAACACATTGCCACCAAATCTTCCTGGGTAAAATCTTTCGGAAGTGCCATAATGGGGAATCGTCGGCGATATGGGGGATACTTGGCTCATATATCCTTTCTTATTATTGTGTTGGGCGTGATAGGGTCTCATACCAACAACTTGATCATTACCCGGGTAATGTCGCCAGGGCAGACAGTATCGGTTCGAGGATACCATATACGATATCTCGGGCTACAGGCAGCGACCCATCCTGGTTACCAGATGACGCAGGCCAACATTATGGTGAGTCAAGGGGGACACAAGTTTGCGGAAAACCCGGGGTTGTCGTTCTTCCCGGGGTCTGCTCAACCGGTGGCTACTGTCGCCATTAGAAGTGGGGTTATGCGGGACTTGTATATGGTGCTTGAGGGAAGTCCCGGGCACAACCAGGCTATCCTTGAAATTTTTGTCAACCCCATGGTTTCTTGGATCTGGATGGGAATGTATTTGTTGGCATTCGCTACGCTCATTGCGATGGGAGCGCCAATCAACGGGGATGCGGCACCAGCACGCAGTTGGGAATTTAGTGGAGCCCCAATAGAAAAACGTCGGTTGGCGGCGGCCAATGGGAGGGACCACGCGTGATGGTATGGTCCTTAGCTCTAATACTAACATTAGGGGTGCTAGGCATCGTATACTTGCCATATCGGATGGCTGCTAAGGATCATGCGGTGGTGGCGGGTGGCAGTATCCCTGACGGAATCGATTTGGAACAAGAAGTAAATCATGTATTGCATTTGTGGTATTGCGACATCTGCGGCGGGCGTTTGGAAAGACTCGACCAAGTTGTCTGTCCGCATTGCGGCACAGAGTTAGGGCAACAGGGAGGGGACAGTTAATGCGACGCGGCTGGATTTGGGGAGTGCTCTCCACCTTGATTTTGTGGGCGGGTTTTTCTCCGGTAACCTATGCCGCTACCCTCCCGGGGAAAATTGGCATGGAGATGGTGGTATTATTGCCATCACACGGTACATTGGCGGTTTTTGAGCAGGTGGACATGTCCACCGTAGCAACAGATCCGGTAATTGGCATTATCCCACATGCCAGAGGGGTCGAAGGCATTGGCGGCACTATCACAAGGATATCGAGCAACTATGTGGTAATGAATGGCAGTCCCACCAAGTTTGCCCTAAAATATGATGTGCCGTGGAACGGGAAATCGGATACCTTGTTGTTGCCGGCATATCTTGCCACCAACACTCTGGTGCTTTTAGCTCCTTCATCACTGGCGCTACCCGAAGTATTAAATCCCTCTTTGGTTCCGGCAGGAAAGGGCAAACTTCCGGGCATAGCCAATAGCCCTGTATTTCATGAGTATGCCACGTCAAACTTGCAAGCTGGCCAAGGGTTTCAAGCAGTCATTGAGTCCCAGGCTATAACCCAAACGGGCAACAGTTTGTTAATGCCGTCCGGTGGTTCCTATCCGGTGGTCGGCAGTATATTTGAGGCCCTATTGGTGCTGTTGGGGCTCGGCGGCATTGTTATCGGCATCTACTGGCGGCCACTTTACCAATATTCCCGTAAGCGGGCTTTGCGCGAACAACTGTTGAGTGAATTAGCCGTGTTGGAGGCGAGCTATCGCCGTGGCGAGGTGGCTGACGATGCCTATCTAGCTCAACGTGCCGAATTGATGGGCAATTTGGGTGAAGTGTGGGATGTTAACGAGTCGCAAGTTGGCTAGTGTTCCCGAGGACGTGCTTCTGCGAGCATTGCACCTTGAAAAGAAAATAGGGGGAAAAGTCGTCCTGAGGGATGTCTCGCTGGAAGTGGGCGGCCAGGGGGCGCTGGCGATTTTAGGGCCCAACGGAGCGGGAAAGACCACGCTGCTTCGCATCTTATCGGGGGTCTGGGGACCTACTCAGGGGGAGCTTTGGAGATTCGGACAAAAGGTCGACAAAGAAGGCAGAAGTGACCCACGGATTGGCTATTTGGGACATCAGTCATTTCTTTATCCAACCCTGAGTGCCTTGGATAATCTTACTTTTTATGCCAAGCTTTGGGGTTTGGACAGGCCGTCGGTTCGTGCCGCTAATGCTTTGAAACAGGTTGGATTAACTTGGTCACAGACAGACCCAGTAAAGACTTACTCGCGAGGAATGTTGCAACGGGCGGCCATAGCCCGTGTGTTATTGACACAACCGAAACTTTTGCTTCTAGATGAACCTTATACGGGATTGGACCTGGCGGCACAAGAATTTTTGGATACGACGCTGAGGTCGTTTCAGGCAGCAGGTGGCGCCATCATTCTAATCACTCACAATGTTCATGAGGCCATCCGAATAGCGCAGGCAGTCACGATACTGGTTCGAGGTCGGTTGGTATGGTGGGCTGATACTCATGGTTGGAATGCTGACCAACTTGCGTTCGAATATCAAAAGTGGCTCGGGGGAGGCGCCCGACATCCGTAAGTTTTGGCTTATTGTGCAGAAAGACATCATGGTGGAGTGGCGCACTAAAGATATGTGGGTCACGATGATGGCGTTTGTCCTCATGGTCATTTTTGTATTTGCTTTTGCCGTGGACACGGGCCGAGTTCAGTTTAGTCTTGTGTTTCCCGGAATTTTGTGGATGGCATTCCTGTTTGCGGGCATGATAGGCATTAGCCGCACTTACGCGCACGAGGTTCCAGAGGATACCCTCACCGGTTTAATACTGGCACCCGGTGACAGAATGACAATATTTTTGGCTAAGCTCACGACGGCGTTTTTGTTTATGATGGGGATGGAAGCGATTGCGACGCCAATATTCTTTTCTTTGTTTAATGAACCCTGGAATGGCTCATGGGGTCCCATGATTTTGATTCTGATTTTAGGAGCTTTGGGATTTGTAGAGCTTGGCACCCTGTTATCTGCTATTAGCGCGAATCTCAAATCTGGGGAAATGATTTTTACGGTTTTGTTGTTTCCTTTTGAAATTCCAGTGTTGATTTGCACTGTTGAAGCCACTCAGGCAGTTTTGTCGGTGCCTTCGGGGGATCCCTGGTTATGGTTGCATGGACTGATGGCATACGATGCGATTTTTTTAGCCTTGCCGCTGTTGCTTTACGATTATTTATGGGAGGTGTAATAGGTGAAACGTCTTTTTGCAAAAGACTGGTGGATTTGGGTAGTATTGCCGGTCATGCTGGTCGCTTTGTATTATGACTTTATTGGAAGCCCGAATGACGTGCAATTAGGAGCGAGTGCCCGTATTTTATATTTCCATATAGGGTCAGCGGCAGTGGCTGGCATTGCGTTTACTGTCACGGCCATTGCTAGTATCGGGTATCTCATCCAACGCACTGTGGCATGGGACATATGGGCCGCTGCGTCGGCAGAGATCGGAACGGTCTTCACCACCATGATTTTGGTTAGTGGAACCATTTGGGGACGTGTAGCCTGGGGAGCCTGGTGGACCTGGGATCCTCGATTGACTGCCACCCTCATTTTATGGGTCATATTTGCTGGGTATCTATTGTTGCGGGAATGGTCGGACAATTTTGAGCGCAGAGCTACCTATTCTGCTATCATCGCTTTAATCGCTTATATTGATGTGCCGATTGACTATATGACCATTCGATGGTGGCGATCCATCCATCCGGTCATTTTTACTAATCAAGGTATCAACATGCCGGTTTCAATGCAAATACCTATGTTTCTCTCGATGGGTGCGATGACGTTGGTATTCATTGTGTGGATGGCGGTTCGCATGCGGCTAATGCGAGCCGAGTTAGGCGTGGTCGACTTGAAAAATGCCATTCGGTCGCATATTGAAGGCTAGACTAAGGAGGGGATAATCCGTGACACCGTTGCAGCATGAATATCTCTTGGCGCTTTTTGGAGCATACACCGGGCTCTTTATCATTATGTTCGGGTTTATGTACCGAATGTTGCAAAAGAGCCGTAAGCTTGACCACGATGTTAAGCTGTTGAAAGAGGAATGGATTGAACAACCGGAGGCACTCTCGGAACAGGGTGAGGCTAACTCAGCGGTAATGCCCACGGTAAGGGGACAAGGGATGCAAGACGCCTAAGGTCCAATGTTTGAGAAGGAGACGGGCCGTTTCGGCGGGAGTCAGAACAATGGCTGAGGATGTCATGGTGATGAATCGTCGGCGGCTCAACACTTCTTCAACATATAAGGCTTGGCGGTGCGCTTTTAAGACCTGGCACACAATCGGTGATTTGGTTTGCGTCACGATATAGTCGCCCTGACGGATAACCAACATGATTGGGCCCCCCTTGGTTCTGGTCTTTACTTCAGGATAGTGTATGTTATGCGCAAGTGTACGTTTCGGTGAAGCGGCAGCGCGACTGGAATTATAGCGGGAAAGAAGGGTAGCGAGATGGCGAGTTTGTTATTTTGGGCTGCAGCGCTTTTAGCGCTCATCTTTGCATCAAATTTGGTGAGTCGGTACCGAACCAAGCAATCGCCTTTTTATCTATGGTGGAGCATCTCGTTCTTTTTGTACGTGATTGCATTTGGCATGGAAGCGTTGACAGTGTCGAGCAATTGGAACTCGGTCTTCGAGTACCAGTTGTACATTATTGGTTCTGCGGGTCTTGTGGGCGCGATGTCTGTTGGCACGACATACTTGGCATTTCCCAAATCCAAGGTGGCCGTGGGATACGCCGTGTACTTTGTCCTCGTGGAAGTGTTATTGGCAATATTCGCCTTTGTAAGTCCGCCTGTGCTTCATGGCAGTTGGGCGGCTTTGAATGCGGGGAAAAATGCAATCGTTGGCACTACCCAAATTTTTTATTTACTGTTGGCCGCGGTTGGTGGCCCCATCGTAATCATTGGGGCGCTTTGGTCGTGGTGGAAGACACGCCGCTACTACAATTTATTAATAGCGCTCGGAGCATTAGTTCCCAGTTCGGCGGGAACTTTGGCTTCGCAAGGCATCGCCACGGCGATTTTCCCAGTTATGAACATTATCGGGTTGGTATTGATATTTTTAGGCTACGTCTATTCTCGGTCTAGTAGTCAAGGCCGGGTGAGCCAGGCTCAACATCAGGCTCGGGGGGCGTAGGTTGTCTTGAAATTCCCGCAGGGGAGCTCCTAAAAGGGGCTCCCTTTTAGCGAGACATGGTAAACTAGCGAAGAAAGTACGATGCCGATTTGCAAAATAGCCCATAATATAGTGAGTGTAAGGCGTAAGCCGACGTAGGGAGGAATTGCTGGTGATTCGTGTGTTGGTTGCCAAACCGGGATTAGATGGTCATGATCGCGGGGCCAAAGTGATTGCCCGAGCCTTGCGCGATGCGGGCATGGAGGTAGTATACACCGGGTTGCACCAAACTCCGGAACAGGTGGTCGATGCTGCCCTTTCCGAAGATGTTGATGTATTGGCGCTGTCTATTTTATCGGGTGCCCATCCTACTTTGGTTCCGCGCATCATGGAATTGGTGCGTCAAAATCACATGGATGATGTGTTAGTTCTGTTGGGTGGGATCATTCCTGAAGATGATGTTGAAGACATGGTACAAGCCGGTGTTGCTAAGGTATTTGGGCCTGGAACTGACACCAACGATATTGTCCGCTTCATCCGCGAACGGGTGAAGGACGAATGAAGGATTTGGACGACCTTAAACAGGGGATTTTTCAAGGACAAAAGCGCGCCATCGCACGAGGATTGACGTGGATAGAGCAAGGACGCCAAGAGGGAAAGTTACTTGCGCAGCAATTGTTTGCTCATGCGGGCCGAGCCCACGTGATTGGGATAACGGGATCTCCAGGAGTGGGAAAATCCACGTTAGTCAATGCTCTCACTTTGCACCTTCGCCATGAGGGATACAAAGTCGGCATTTTAGCGGTGGATCCATCAAGCCCATTTACCGGGGGAGCAATTTTAGGGGATCGAATTCGAATGCAAGACTCCGTGATGGACTCAGGGGTGTTCATGCGAAGTTTGGCCAGTCGCGGCCATTTAGGTGGCTTATCACGTGCTACTTTTGGCGCATTAACCTTACTAGATGCCGCAGGTTTTGACAAAATATTGATTGAAACCGTGGGTGCAGGGCAATCCGAAGTGGAGATTATGCAAATGGCCCAGACCACCATGGTAATCCTGGCGCCTGGGATGGGCGATGACATTCAAGCAATCAAGGCCGGAATTTTGGAGATTGGGCAGATATTCGTGGTGAATAAAGCGGATCGAGATGGGGCCGACCATACGGTACGGTCAATCCGTAGTATGTTGGGGCTCACGAGCGAACATCCTGATTGGATGCCGCCCATCATTAAAACGGTGGCAGAGGATGGCCGGGGTATGGAAGAAGTGAGTCAAGCGTTATTTCGACATCATCAATATTTAACCGAGCATGGCTTGCTAGATAGGTTCCGGTGGACCCAGACGGAACATGTCATCGAACAAGCGGTTTCAGATTTAGGGGAACGACTGGTACGGCAAGCCCGTTTGGACAGTTCGTGGGCCAAACGAGTGGTAGCCGTGGGTGAGGGTTCGGTTGACCCGGATCGTGTGGCTGAAGAGATATGGCGTCATACTATTGGGGAGGACTAGTGCGATGGGACTCAGCGTACTTACGGAAGAGGAAAACACAATTCGCGATGCTATCCACCAATTGGTGCGTGACACCATCGCCAAAACGTCGGCAGAATTTGACCGTACTCAGACATTTCCTAGAGTAAACATGGAGTTATTAGGGAAACAGGGCTATTTGGGTATGATTGTGGATCCTCAGTGGGGCGGTGGCGGAGCGACCTACTTAGCTCAAACTTTAGTGGTGGAGGCTATTGCGGCAGCAGATCCGGCGACAGCAGTCATTTATGAAGTGCACAATTCGTTGCACATTGAGGGGATCTGGCGCTATGGAACAGATGTGCAAAAGGCTCGATATCTTCCTTCCCTATGTCAGGGCACTGCAATTGGGGCGTTTGCCATTACCGAGGCTAACGCGGGGTCTAATGCCGCTGCCTTGACGACGCGGGCCGAGCGCCACGGGGATCGCTATATTTTAAATGGTCGCAAAATGTTCATTACCAGCGCAGGTGAGGCGGATCGATATCTGGTATTTGCAACCGTGGATCCGTCTCTTGGAGAACGGGGCATCACGGCTTTCATCGTGGAAAAAGGGTCCCAAGGGTTATCTTTCGGACCTCCCGAAGATAAAATGGGAATCCGCGCTTCGCGGACCTCGGAGTTAATTTTAGATAATGTCGAAGTTCCGGTGGATCAACGACTTGGGGAGGAGGGTCAGGGATATGCCATGGCTCTTTACTTGCTGGATGGGGGTCGAATTGGCATTGCCGCGCAAAGTATTGGTATTATGACCACGGCTTTGGAGAGATCCCTGGCTTATGCTCGACAACGTGAACAATTCGGGGAACCTATTGGTCATTATCAGGGTGTACAGTGGCGGTTGGCAGATATGGCTACCGATCTTCACGCCGCCCGCATGATGACGTACGAAGCGGCGCGCCGTCGCGAAGAAGGTCCAAGCCAGCGGCCGTTATTTGCGATGGCAAAACTTTTCGCCTCCGAGAAAGCGGTACAGCATGCGGCGGACGCAATTCAAATTTTTGGTGGTTATGGTTATATGCGGGAGTACGGAGTGGAGAGGCTTTTGCGTGACGCCAAGGTCACAGAAATATACGAAGGCACGTCGGAAATGATGCGGTTAGTCATTGCATCCAGGCTTCTGAAAAATTACGACCTTGACAACATCTAAGGAGGCCAAGCTAACATGACGGGGCCTATACGCGTGGTCTTGGCGGGAGCGTCAGGCCGAACCGGCCGTGAAGTGGGAAAGGCCATCTTGGAGTCTCCCGATATGGAATTGGTTGGGGCCATTGGTCATCGCCAAGCAGGAAAATCAGTGGATGCCATATGGCCGGGGGTCAAGTCCGAAATTATCATCACGCGAGAGTTGCCCCTCTGCGACTATCCGGCTATTCTTGTGGATTTTACCGAGCCTGGATCTGCATTTCAGCGGGTGCTGGAGGCGGCTGCCCAAGGGTGGCACGTGGTAATTGGCACTACGGGGTTTACTGCAGATCAAATAGACATGATGGCCCGCCAGGTGGCCGATCATGGCGTCGGAGGCGCCTTGATTGCCAACTTCTCTTTGGGGGCTTGGCTTTTGGAACGTTTAGTCAAAGAAGCGGCTCAGTATTTTACCGACGCGGAATTAGTTGAAGCCCACCATCCTCATAAACGGGACCGCCCCTCGGGGACCGCCAAACGGATTGCCTCCACGTTAGCGAGTTCTTGGGGAAAGCCCGACGATGAGATCCCGGTCCATGCGATGCGGTTGCCGGGAATGGTGGCCCATCAAGCGGTCATCTTTGGCGCTCCTGGCCAAATATTGACGGTAAGACACGATGTGCATGATCGCAGTGCGTATACAACTGGCGCATTGCAGGCAATACGTCACATCGACCGGTTTCCAGGCCGCCTTATTCAGGATCTTGGGGAATTGGTGGAGCATTAACGGACTCATCGGCACTGTCAGCCACTTGCCGCGCTAGCGTTAAAAACCGTTCTCGATACGGGCTTTGGGAAGGTCTAACTTCTGACTTTACCACGCGCCGTAGTTGGTCCAATGCGGATTCAGCCTCAGGAACTAATGGTTTTTTGCGGCGACCCATGAAATCACCTCCTGCACCATAGTATGTGCCAATGATGTGCTACAATAATGGTAAGTTTTGATATCGGAAATGCAGCAGTACCACTTTGGGGTGAATCATGAGACTATACGAATCCGTCGATGAACTGATTGGCCGTACTCCGTTGGTACGATTGCGACGGCTTTCAGAAGACAGCGGATGGACGGTGTATGGCAAGTTAGAATCCTACAATCCTGGCGGCAGTGTTAAGGACCGTCTTGGATTGGCTATGGTTCTCGATGCTGAATCGCGAGGAATATTAAGCCCTGGCGGCACTATTGTGGAACCGACGTCGGGGAATACGGGGATCGGGCTGGCAATGGTGGCTGTGCACCGGGGATACCGTGTGTTGCTCACTATGCCAGAAACCGCATCACTGGAAAGGCGGATGCTTTTTACAGCTTTTGGTGCCGAATTGGTGTTAACCCCAGGACGGTTGGGAATGGTTGGAGCCATTCAAAAGGCAGAAGCGCTCGTCCAAGAAATTCCGGGTGCAGTAACATTGCGTCAGTTCGATAATCCCGCCAATGTAGAAATTCACCGCAAAACCACAGGACCGGAAATTTGGCAGGATACGGACGGCCAGGTGACGGCGCTGATAGCGGGGGTTGGCACTGGCGGCACCATAAGCGGCATTGGAGAGTATTTGAAGTCGCGCAATCCGCGAATTTCGGTGGTTGCCGTAGAACCTAAAGAATCTTCGGTGCTAATGGGAGAAAGCCCTGGCCCCCATAAAATTCAAGGACTTGGAGCGGGATTTGTTCCTAAAATTTTAAATCGGCAAATTATTGATGATATCGTGCCGGTTGCTGGTGAAGAGGCCATGGCACAAGCACGGGTCGTAGCGTTAGAAGAAGGTATTCTTACAGGTATTTCTGGGGGAGCCGCGATGGTAGGCGCTCGGGAATGGCTAGCAGAGCATCAGTCTAGCCCGGGATTCGCTGTGGTTATATTGCCGGATTCTGGCGAGCGATATCTTAGCACGTCATTATATCAAGGGCAGGCGCACCATGTTTAAATTGTCGTCAGGATTTAAAGCAGGGCTTAGGGCTTTGACCATATTGGCCAGTAAGTCCGGTAGTGGGCCAGTGCCTATTAGTGAAATAGCACCGGAGCTTAACTTATCAGACAAGTATCTAGAACAATTGCTAATGGCTCTAAAACGAGCCGGACTAGTTCGATCCAGCCGCGGGGCTAACGGGGGATTTGTGCTGGCACGCGCGGCCGCAAAGATCACTTTGCTGGATATTATGACAGCCTTGCAGGGACCGATTGCTTTTTGCGATTGTGAAATCACATCTTGTCCCGATTGCATACGCCCCGAAATTTGGGAGGCACTGGAATTATGCATTGGTGCGACCTTGTCCACCATCACCTTGCAACATCTGGTCTCTACCGAACCATTTCAAGTGATGGCCCATTCGATTGTATTGCCTGATTCTCCACTGTGGCAAGATGGGGCAGGTATTTAAGGGAATGGATCCCGACGATTTCCTCATCAATTTACACCCATTACGCGTCTTCCTAGTCGTTGCCCGACTCTTAAACTTTTCCCGTGCGGCAGAAGAACTTCATATCAGCCAATCGGCGGTCTCGACGCACGTCAAAACTTTGGAACTCCAGGTGGGTGTGCCACTTTTTGACAAACGCGGTCGTCATGTAGAATTGACAGACGCGGGTACTATGTTGCGAGATTATGGGCAACGAATTTTTTCTTTGTTAGATGAAACATCCCAAGCAATGAATAGTGTCAAGGGCGGCCAGTGGGGAAAATTGCGAGTGGCTGCTGACACCACGGCAGGGGTATATATTGTCCCTGCCTTTCTTGGATTGTTCCGACAGCAGTTTCCGGATGTGGCAATTTCACTAGATGTGGTGAACCGTAGTCAAGTGGTGGAAAGCCTTCGTTTACGCCAGGCTGATATTGCGGTCATGGGACAGGTCCCTGATCCGCCTGAGCAATGGGATGCCAAACCGTTTTTGGACAACGAATTGGTGGTCATTGGTTGCCCACAGCACCCTTGGACGACTCGTCAACAGGTTTCCCTAAGAGAGTTGTCAGAAACAGCGCTGTTGGTTAGAGAACCGGGATCCGGCACCCGAAAGGCACTGGAGAGACTCCTAGATCGGGTAGGCCTTTCCTTGAACATTGCGATGGAACTTGGCAGCAACAGTACTATTAAACAGGCAGTCAGCCACGGGTTGGGAGTGGCGGTGATTTCCCGTCGTGTGATTGAACTAGAACTGTCGGCAGGGCGCCTAGTGATTCTCGATGTCGAAGGATTTCCGATAAGAAGGGAATGGTATGTGGTTCATTTGGACAAAGCCTATTTAGCACCTCCAGCCAAACAGTTCAGGCAATTGCTGCTAACCGTAAATCTTAAGGAGCCGGGTGTACCCGGCCCCTCACACCAATGTTAGCTATTCAGTGAATCGTTCCCCTTCGGGACGCATCGATGCGTAACTCTCAATGGTGTAATGTATTTGGCGATCGGGACTTTCTTGTCGCACTAAGCGAAACCCTGGATCATTGCCGGGACGTTGCACAATAAACGAGAGCGCTACAGTCTGCCGCCCCAAGCGACGGTCGTACGCATTGAGGCGGATGTAGTGATAAGGGAATGCTTTTTTGCATTGCTCCAGTTCATAAAATATTGCAGCAGGATCTTTTTGGTCAAACATGGGCAATCCCCACATATGCCAATATGTGTTGCGTGGGTGCGGCTCGTCGGTGTACTCGACACTTAGCGGCCAATCATTATCCAAGGCATATTGGATTTGGCGCTTGATTTGGTCATCAGTTAACGGAGGCAAATAGGAAAATGTGCCTTGGGTTAAGTGAAAAGCCATGAGAAAACCTCCTTCAGGTTATAGACTTGGGGTGGCTAATACATCGGGGGTATCGGTTGAGGCAAAATTAAAGGTGACATCCTTCCACGTTTCCAGGGCCGCACGCAATGCCGGGGACCATTTTGCCGCCGCCTCTAAAATGTCAGGCCCTTCGTTGACGTAATCGCGCCCTTCGTTTCGTGCTAAAATCATTGCTTCCAACGCTACCCGGTTGGCAGTTGCGCCCGAGGCAATTCCTAGGGGATGGCCGATGGTACCGCCACCAAACTGTAAAATGACATCTTCACCTAAATGATGGAGCAATAGGTGCATCTGACCTGCGTGAATGCCTCCAGAGGCCACTGGCATCAAAGACGGCATTGAACCCCAATCCTGATCGAAGAAGATGCCGTTTAATGGATTAAGGGGGATATGGGATAACCTCAGGATGTCATAATACCCATGAATCATATTGGGGTCGCCTTCGAGTTTGCCGACCACGGTGCCTGCATGGATGTGGTCGACACCTGCCAGACGCATCCACTTTGCTATGACGCGGAATGACACACCGTGGGTTTTTTGCCGCGTATAAGTACCATGACCCGCCCTGTGTAAGTGCAAGATGACACCGTTCTTTCTGGCCCAATTAGCCATCGACTGGATTGCCGTGTAACCGATGGTAAGGTCGATCATAACGACGACACTGCCTAATGATTTGGCAAATTCGGCCCGTTCATACATATCTTCCATGGTTGCTGCAGTGACATTGAGGTAGTGTCCTTTGATCTCTCCTGTTGCGGCCATCGCCTTATTGACACCTTCCATGACGTACAAGAATCGATCACGCCATCGCATGAAGGGTTGGGAATTAATGTTTTCATCATCTTTAGTAAAGTCGAGCCCTCCGCTCAAAGCCTCATAGACCACGCGGCCATAATTGCGCGCTGAAAGCCCTAATTTAGGCTTGGTGGTGGCTCCTAATAGTGGACGCCCATATTTGTCTAAGTATTCTCGTTCCATGACAATGCCATGAGCGGGTCCTTGAAATGTCTTCACATAGTGCAAAGGTATGCGCATGTCCTCTAAACGAAGACTTTTTAGCGCTTTGAAACTAAACACGTTCCCAATGATGGAGGAGGTAAGATTGGCAATCGATCCTTCTTCAAACAAATCGATGTCATAGGCAATATATGCGATGTATTGGTCGGTTCCGGGCACCGGAACCACTTGATAGGCCTTCGCTTGGTAATGCTCATGGGCGGTTAGCCGATCTGTCCACACTACGGTCCATGTCGCCGTGGAAGATTCGCCAGCCACGGCAGCTGCGGCTTCGATGGGATCTACGCCCTCTTGGGGAACAATACGAAATGCACAAAGAATGTCCGTGTCTTTAGGAACATAATCGGGCTGCCAATATCCCATTTCAGCATATGGCGTGACGCCCGCCGCCCAACGATTTTTTTCAGGATTAGTGCTGTTGGTCATTATAAACCTCCTCAGGGTGAGCGTATGGGGTTGGAGATGACTGATATGTCCAGTGTAAAGGGCCCACAAGTATTTGAGAAATACATATGTTTTAAACATCTCATTAACAAAAAGTTATGGATACAAAGTGGCTAGGATAGGGTTCCCAAGGTGCATGATGCTTATGACAGAGTTTTTTCAGCAAAGTCCTTGACCATAAAACGTTGATAATCGGCGCAAATTCTTCCTCCATCAAGGCTGCGTTGGTACCAAAAGTTGATGGAGTTTGATGTCTTGAGTATCATTCCACTCAGTCTCCGGCCATAAACAAACACCGGAGTTTAGGCGAAATTAGGCACCAGCAGAAGGACGTCGGCGGTAGGGGAATACCGATGCCTATGCGAGCTCCCTGCAGCAAATGTGCGTGCAAGGGGTTCTTGGGTAGACTCGAGCATCTATCGATGACAAGCTCTAGAGCATAAGTTGTCCGCCAAGCGCTATTCCCAACATTAATAGCAAAAACCATAGCATGTAGTGTACCCACGTGGGGACACTGCGCTGACTTAGGTCAATGGCCCCGTCCAATTTGTGGTCCATATTCGCAATCAACAGTTTGGTTTCTTTAATGTCAGTTTGGAGCGTCTCAATCCATTTCTCCAGACTATCAGCGCGTTCTTCCAATCGAGCAACTCGCACATCGATCGATTCCTGAATATTTGACACAAGAATTTCCTCCTTAAATACAGCACACAGTGATCGTAGCGATTCGTAGGGCACAAATATGGTTAAACGACTATTTTTTAATTACCGGATGTCTGTATTAGTAACATAATCGAATCTAGGGTAATCAGCTATGACATCAATAGTGCCAAATTTACTTCTAAAGCACTGTATTCACTTGACAAAAATTGGCAACATAATTTTGGGATTTTAACGATCTCATTGCCGACTATGGCGGCAACTCGGCATCGCGGAGTGGAGTGTCTTGGGCCATTCCTTTGGTGGGCACCTCGGTATCCGCCGCAGTGCCTCTTGTTTGACCTTGCCCAGCCCTTTCGATCGCACCTGTGCTCGATGGGCATGGCGACACCGCAAAGGCGGTCAAAGCCTGGACTGCGCCCGGAGAGAGGTCGGTTGACGACCTCTTATCCACATTTTCGGCGCTACACGGAGCGTTCGGCCACGACCGACAGGAAGTGCTACACATCCAAAGGTCTGATAGGACTTTTTCCACGGTCTTGGGACGTTGCACATCGCACTGCTGGACTCCATTCCGCTCGCTTATTCCAAGAGCGCTAATGGTATTAATGGGGGAATTAATTCTCATGAATGACGTGGCTTTTCCATGGATGCGAGTGCTTGTTGTTTAAGTTGTCCAAGAACCTCATTTAGTTCTGAGACTCTATTTGATACAGGGAAAATGGGAGCGCAAGACGGCTGGCGGAGATTGCGCTATAGGATTCACTGCCGCGGTCACTCATGAACCGCGCCGTGCTGCGCTGTGCGGGGAGGACAGCGGCCTACTGCTCTTTGCCGATTGGATAACCGTTGCTGTGCCTCAAATTCTTTGGTCGGAGAGACAGGATTTGAACCTGCGACCTCCTGCTCCCGAAGCAGGCGCGCTACCAAGCTGCGCTACTCCCCGACGACCGTATGTTATTGTATTCTGTATCAAGATATAGTGTCAAGCCACAGATTGCTGTCAAATTGTATTACAATAACGATATGCGACAAAGGACGAATGCGAAACGGTGAACACATTAAAAGGTTTGTTGCTGGCTGGAGGCACTGGCAGTCGACTGCGACCGTTAACTTACACGGGTGCAAAGCAGTTGATCCCAGTAGCCAATCGTCCCATTTTGTTTTATGCCATTGATGCCATGGTGGCGGCTGGGATTACAGAAATTGGCGTCATTATAGGCGAAACTGGCCGGGAAGTGAGAGATGCACTTGGGGATGGGAGTCAATTTGGCTGTCGTTTTGTGTTCATCCCTCAAGAAGCACCGCTGGGTTTGGCGCATGCTGTCAAAGTTGCGCACAATTTTTTGTCCGATTCGCCTTTTTTAATGTTTTTAGGGGATAATTTATTACGGGGCGGGTTGAGTCGCTTGACGCAGCGGTTTCGCGACGGCCATTATGCTGCATCCATTTTGCTAACAGAGGTAGATAATCCGTCGCAATTTGGGGTTGCTGTAGTAGAAAGCGGCCGTGTGGTACGCCTTATTGAAAAACCTGCCAATCCTCCTTCGCGTTTAGCATTGGTAGGGGCTTATTGTTTTGCTCCCCAAATTCATGAGGCCATCGAACGACTTACGCCTTCGTGGCGTGGGGAATACGAGATTACTGATGCCATTCAAAACTTGATTGATGATGACTTGCCGGTGGATGCGACATTGGTTGAAGGATGGTGGAAAGATACTGGGAGGCCGGAAGATGTATTGGAGGCCAATCGTTTGGTATTAGAAGACCTACAAACCCAAATCCGTGGAATTGTCGATAATGAGAGTCGCATTGAAGGCCGGGTCGCCATAGAGGAGACCACGCAAATCAGGCGAAGCACAATCCGTGGCCCGGTAAGCATTGCCGCGCATGCCATCGTAGAAGACAGCTATATTGGACCTTATACGTCAATTGGACCTGGAGTGCGAATTCTGCATACTGAAATCGAAAACAGTGTCGTGTTGTCGGACAGCCAAATTGTCGGCGTTCGGGACCGCATTGATCAAAGTTTGATAGGCCGCGGGGTGACGGTGCAAGGCATTCGTTCGCGCCCCCGCGCAGTGCATTTGATTTTGGGAGACCAAAGCCAAATCGATTTATAATCGGCGAGAAACATTATTAAGCAAGGGAGTTAGATCAGTGAGTCACTTTGGCAAGATAGACGGCGTGGTCGTGAAGAACTTAGTGCGCCATCCTGATGATCGGGGTTTTTTTCAAGAAATTTTACGTGATGATGAAGGGCTTTTGCGCCGGTTTGGACAAGCATCGTTGTCAATGAGCTATCCTGGGGTGATTAAAGCCTTTCACTACCATGAATTACAGGATGATTTGTGGTTTTTTCCCGTGGGGTCGGCGCAAGTAGTTTTGTACGACCAACGGGTCGGATCCAAAACGCAGGGCATCACCCAAGTCTTATACCCTGGTCAAGACAATCCCCTCTTGATCGTGATTCCGGTAGGGGTATTGCATGGATATCGGGTACTAGGGAACCAGCCATTGATGATTGTCTACTTTACAACCGAATCCTATCGGGCCGATTCCCCAGACGAAAAGCGAATCCCGTGGAATGATGCCACCGTGGGCTTTGACTGGACTACACAAAACCGCTGACGGAGGGGTTGCAATGCGTGTCATGGTGACGGGGGGACTGGGGTTTATTGGGTCTCATTTGGTCCGTTGGATTTTGAACCAGCAGCCTGATGTGGAAGTGATTAATGTGGATTCCTTGACCTATGCGGGAAACCTCGAAAATTTAGCTGATGTTAAAGACAATCCGCGTTATCGCTGGCGGCGCATCTCGGTGGCTGACGCCCTTGCGTTAAATGCACTTTTCGACGAAGGTCCAGTCGATGCCATCATGAATCTGGCTGCCGAATCCCATGTGGATCGCAGCATTCAGTCTGGTGTGCCATTTGTGGAAACTAATGTGCTGGGAACCCAAGTGTTGCTCGAAGCTGCTCGCACTCATGGGGTAAAACGGTTTCTTCAGGTATCAACCGATGAGGTTTATGGTAGCTTAGGATCGCATGGACTCTTTACGGAAACCAGTCCATTGGCCCCCAACAGCCCCTACTCCGCCAGCAAGGCTGCAGCCGATTTATTGGCATTGGCTGCGTTTCACACGTACGGTCAAGACGTTGTCGTGACTCGGTGCAGCAATAACTATGGACCGTATCAATTTCCCGAAAAACTGATTCCGCTGTTTGTAACCAACGGCTTGGAGCAGAAGCCATGGCCTTTGTACGGGGATGGTCTCAATGTGAGGGACTGGCTTCATGTAGAGGATCATGTCAGAGCCTTGTGGGTGGTATTGCAGTCCGGCTCGCCAGGAGAGGTTTATAACATTGGAGGTAACAACGAACATACTAACCGGGAAATTGCGCATACGTTAGCTGATTTGATGGGATTGCCGCACTCGGTTATTGTCGCCGTGCCAGATCGTCCAGGACATGATCGCCGATACGCTATTGACGCAAACAAAATTCGTCGAGAGCTAGGTTGGCAGCCGGAGGTCTCTTGGTCTCAGGGACTTCGAGATACGGTGGCATGGTATCGTGACCATCGCGGCTGGTGGGAGCGGATTAAGTCGGGAGCTTACCTTCAATATTACCGTAATCAGTACGGGGTGCTGTGACGATGGGTTATCGATGATGCGGTTGTGGTTTGCCGTGTGGATGGCACGGCTATCTGGATTCATTAGTCGCTTAAGCGGTCGCGGCGGCAGTTCGTTACCTGGAGTCATAGCGCGCAAGGTGGATCCCCAAGTTCTCAGCAAACTCGTCACTCGACTCCCCCAGGGCACGGTACTGGTTACTGGCACCAACGGAAAGACCACCACGGTTGCGTTGACAGCATTTTTATTGCGAAGTCACGGATATCGTCTGGTGCATAATCGGGCAGGCGCTAACTTGATACTGGGATTGACGGCAACTGTGGTGCAAGCTGAAAAATGGCGCCTTTTTCCCCGCGCAGATTTGGCCTTGCTCGAAACTGATGAAGCGTCGATGCCGCGAGCTGCACAGGAAACGCATCCGAAGGCTATTGCTGTGACTAATTTTTTTCGAGACCAACTCGATCGCTATGGAGAATTGTCTACCACAGTGGATATGGTGCAGCGGGCAATTCAGCAAATGGGTGACGGTGGCCAATTAATCCTCAATGCAGATGACCCGCAAGTGGCATATCTCGGAGAGGGATATCCTCACGTCGTATATTTTGGGTTGGGTTTAAAGGGAAGTGGTCGTTTGCCAGGCGTTCAGGATACTGTGGATGCCCGGTTTTGTCCCCGTTGTGGCGAGCCACTGCATTATCAGACGCGGTATTATGCCCATCTTGGAGATTATTGCTGCTCAGGATGTGGATGGCGACGTCCGAATCCCGACTGGACTGTGGCTGGCTGGGATAAAGAACAGAACACCCTTTCTATAGACCACAAAGGACAGCACATGAGACTGCCAGTGGCCATGCCAGGCATTTATAATGTGTATAATCAGGTGGCGGCCATCGCATTGGCTGCGCAACTTGGTGTTGAGCCAAGCACCATGGGGGAAAGTTTAAGCCATTTTGAGCCAGCTTTTGGGCGAATGGAATCGGTTATGATGCGTGGGCACCCGGTACGGTTAGCGTTAGTTAAGAACCCCGTGGGATTTACCCAAGTTTTGGAGGCAGTGGCTGACGATACCAGCTATCCGAAGTGGGCATTGGTAATCATTAACGATCGCTACGCCGACGGTACTGATGTCTCTTGGTTGTGGGACGTTGACTTCGAATCGTTGGCTCCCACGTTGGGTCTTGAGCAATGGTGGGTGAGTGGGATCCGTGCTTTTGATATGGCGGTAAGGTTAAAGTACGCTGGGATTGCGGATGAACGGGTTCACGTCGTCAGGGATCCTGGCGCTGCCTTAGAGCAGATGATCAATCAATCGCCGCCTGAGACTTCGGTTTGGGTGATGCCTACTTACACAGCATTATTGGAGGTGCGGCAGTACTTAACTCAGCATCATTTCACGCGCCACTTCCGAGAGGGATAGGGGAGACCAACGCATGAATCCATTTGGAGCGGATCATCCAGTTATTTTTGGCACTGCGGGGCACATTGACCATGGCAAGACCACACTGGTCCGGGCTTTGACTGGTGTCGATACGGATCGGCTGCCAGAAGAAAAATCCCGAGGCATTTCGATCGATTTGGGATTTGCCGAGTTAACATTGCCCAGCGGCCGACATGCGGGGTTTGTGGATGTTCCTGGGCACGAGAGGTTTATCCGTAATATGGTTGCGGGAGTACACGGAATGGACGCCGTGCTGTTGGTGGTGGCGGCAGACGAAGGGGTAATGCCGCAAACTCGGGAACATTTGGATATTTTGCAGCTGTTGGGGGTGCGTCATGGCTTTACTGTTATTACCAAGACGGACTTAGTCGATGAGGAATGGCTGATGTTGGTGGAAGAGACCACGCGAGAAGCTTTGAGCAACAGTTTTTTATCTGAACAGCCGTTGGTTGCGGTAGATGCGGTGACTGGGCGCGGTCTGCCCCAGTTGCTTGGGTTAATGGATGAAATGGCAGATCGAATTCCGGGCCGCAGCCCCGTGGGACCCGTGCGGCTGCCGGTTGATCGGGTATTTACGGTAAAGGGATTTGGTACTGTGGTCACCGGGACTTTGGTGCAAGGCACGATATCGAGTGAACAGGGATTGGAACTGGTGCCCGGCCACATTGGCGTGCGCGTGCGAGGACTTCAAGTCCACAATCGTACCGTGCCTCGTGCTTTGTCTGGACAACGGGTGGCAGTGAATTTGTCTGGAGTGGACAAAGAAAAGGTGCGGCGAGGACAGGTACTGGCTACGGTGGGCGTGGTCCCTGAGGTTCAGTCTTTGGTTGGTGAAGTTCAATTGCTGCCGTCGCAAACCGATTCATTGCCAGAAAAAACGCGGGTCCATTGTCATATTGGGACCGCAGATGTCTTAGCCCGCATTTACTATTACGATCGCAACGAACTTTTGCCGGGTGAAACCGGGTTTGCCGAGTTTCGCTGCGAAGAGACTGTGGCTGCCGTGCGAGGCGATAGATTCCTGTTGCGATCCTATAGCCCCGTGGTTACCATTGGTGGAGGGCAAGTAATCGAACCGGGAGGGCATCATAAACGTAAAGAGCCCCGATTGCTCGAAAGATTGGGTCAAAAGGCATCGGGCGATGTGGTAATGGTCGTGCGGGAACTGGTGGAAAATAGCGTGGTCCCCTTGCGAGTGGCCGAGGTGTTAGAACGGGTTCATTGGTCTGCGGATCAATTTCAGGAAATGGAAACTGTATTGTTGCAATGTGCCCGCGGGACTCAAGGCACAGACTTTTTTCTTTCTCAAGCATTGTGGAATGAAAGCCAAAAAGCTATCGAGATGTTTTTAGAAGGGTTTCAGGCACTCCATCCCTTGCTTCCAGGCGCCCCTAAGGAACGGGTGAGGTCTGAAGTATTACCCCTGTGGTCGAGTCGGGCAGTGACCTGGTTTGTGGAGCAATTAGAGACCTTGGTGACGGATCGGGAGTGGGTCCGAACCCGGGACTTCACCCCGGGGCCAAGATCTTCCGAGGAACGCTCGCAATTAATGATGTTGCTCCATATTTGGCAAGAAGGCGGTCTTCGTCCGCCAACGGTAGATCACGTACGCAGTATGATACAGCTAGGGGATGCTCAGTTTTACGATGCGGTCCACTATCTTTTGGAGCAGAATGCCTTAATACGGCTGGAAGATGGAGTGTACCTAGCCAACTCTGCCCTTAAAGAAGCTATTGACAAGGTAAAACAAGCCTTGGAGCAAAATCCAGGCGGTCTGAGCACGGCAGAACTGCGAAATGTTTTAGACACCAATAGGCGATTTGCGGTGTTGATTCTGGAATGGCTAGACTTACAACGCATCACCCGACGAATCGGGGATAAGCGCGTGCTGCAGGGGTAAGGGGATGACGGGGATGCGTCTAGAAGTCGCATGGGCGAAAATGCCTAAAGGTGGGTTTGGTGAAAGTGGCGACAGCATTGAGTTGGTGGAACGGCCCTTGGGTGGATTGACGCTTATTCTTGCGGATGGCCAAGGGTCGGGACCTGCGGCCCGCCGCATCAGCCGCATGGTGGCAATGAAGGCAGTAAGTCTGATTGCTGATGGCTCGCGTGACGGAGCGGTAGCCCGAGCAGTGCAAGACATGCTGTATACAGCTAGAGAAGGTCGGGTCACCGCGACATTGGCGCTTCTTAGTGCAGACCTGCATTCCGCGACGCTGGTTGTGGCGCGAAACTCGCCAAGTCCTGTGTTGGTGCGGCAGCAAGGCCAAGTATTCCGCTTAGAAGGTCATGCAGAGGTGATTGGAACCTATCGTCGCACCAAACCCGCCATGACCGAGTTGCCGCTGGAGGCTCAGAGTATTTTGCTGACGTATTCAGATGGCTTGGCTACGGCTGGCAAACGATATGGTAAAGGGTTGGATTGGGATCGCATCGACGAGGAGTTAGCAGGTTTGGCGGTGTCTGAGTTAGGATCTTGGGTGGACGATTTGATAGGCCGGGGGATTGACTTGGACCAAGGCCGACCCCAAGATGATATAAGCGTCATGGCGTTAGGAGTGGCAGGAGATGACACAAGCGCATTACGAAAGCTTCAAGCCAGCATTCCCTACTAAAGGCATTGTCCTTGTGGGGGTCTGTGCTTCGGGGAAAACCACGGCAAGCCAGGGATTGGCCAAGTGCGGAATTACAGCCCGAGCTGTGGCTCAAGAACATTCCATGATTAGCAACTTATACCAACGAAGCGGCCCAGGTATTGTTGTCGTGTTAGTGGCCAACTGGGGTACGGTACACCGCCGGCGGCGACTTGCCTGGGAGCGTGACTTTTATCGAACAGAGTGGAATCGCTTAGCTCGTGCCCGCCAGGATGCCAAACTTATTTTGCATACGGATGCCTTGACCCGAGAAGAGGTAGTCGCGGCTATCGTCCGCTTTTGGGATCGGGAAATGGGTCTAGACCGTTTATGGGCGAGCCATCCCGAATGGTCACCCCTGGAACGGTCGGAGATTCGGCATCAAGCGACCATTGCGAACAGCATGCCCAACGTCCATTCTTCGGCAGTGTTACCGTTACATTGACAGGAATTTTGGCCGAAGCTTATAATGAAACGATTTTGGGGACAGGAGGCAGTGCGACATGCGCCAACGTAGCCGTGTCCAGTTTTTTGCGCTAATCGCCGTCTTGTTAGCGGCAATTTACTATTTTACTATGGTTAATCCCATGGCGTCCCACTTGCGCTATGGTCTAGATCTTAAAGGTGGGGTGACTGCAACATATCAAGCCGAACCCTCCCCTGGGGCTCCTGTGAACTCCAACACCATGGCGCGTGCTATGGAAATCATGAACTTTAGGGTTAATGCATTGGGAGTATCGGAACCGTTAATTGAACAAGTGGGCAACAATCGTATTACTATGGACTTGCCTGGGGTTAAAAATCCAGAGCAGGCCTTGCGCTATTTAGGACAAACCTCGCAGTTGGTGATCAAGAGCCCTAAAGGTGCTGTTCTGTTAACCGGGGCCGATTTGTCCAACGCCCAAGCCGCGATTGTAAACGGGTCGTATGTGGTGAATTTAACCTTTAACGCTCGAGGAACCCAGCTGTTTCGGGAGGCGACAACTAAGTACTTGGGCCAACCCTTGCCCATCTACTTAAATGGCAAACTCGTGGAAGCGCCCTATGTTAAAAGTGTTATAGCCAATGGCCAGGCTCAAATGACTGGCAACTTCACCTCGCTTAAACAGGCTCAGCAAACCGCACTGCTGTTGCAGTCCGGGGCATTGCCGGTGAATCTTAAGGTATTGGACGTGCGCACCGTAAGCGCTACCTTGGGCGCTGCCTCGGTTCGTGCTAGTAAAATAGCAGCTATGATTGCGGTGGCGCTCATTGCCGTGATTATGGTGGTATGGTATCGATTATCCGGGTTTGTTGCCGACATTGCCTTGGCTATCTATCTTTTGTTGATTTTAGGGGCGCTTTGGGCCATCCATGCCGTGATTACGGTACCAGGCATCGCAGGAATCATTTTGTCGGTAGGGATGGCAGTGGACGCCAACGTTATTATCTTTTCCCGTGTCAGAGAAGAAATTATCAATGGGAAAACGCCCAGGGCGTCGGTGGCGGCCGGATTCCGCCATGCGATTCGCGCGATTTTGGATTCGCATGTGACCACTTTCGTCTCTTCGTTGATCTTGTTTTATTTAGGCAGTGGGGAAGTTCGTGGATTTGCCCTGACATTGATGATTGGCACGGTGATTTCTTTATTTACTGCGGTTTCGGTGACCGGTGTCGTGATACGGTGGGTGGCTGACGCTGGATGGGCGAAGGTTCGCCAAGTGTTTGTAGGATAGAACGATTAGAGAAGGAGCGTACCGCATGCGTTTTCACTTTCGTTTCATTCCGCACTGGAAAACCTGGCTAATTGTGTCCGGTATTATGGTGGTTCTGGCACTGGGAGCCTTTTTCATCCGTGGATTGAACTACGGCATTGACTTTACCGGCGGCAGTCAAATGAATCTGAAGTTTAATCATGCCGTGACAACCACGGCGATTAAAACGGTGCTGGCTCAAAACAATGTGGCCGGCAGCACGGTAGTGTTTATCGGCACGGGTCGCAAAAATGTGTTGATTACCACGCCGACTATCTCTGAACACCAAAGGGGCGCCTTGTTAAGCCAATTTGGCAAAAAAATTGGGTCGTTTGATGAAATATCGACCACGCGGGTATCGTCGATTATTGGACAGCAAACCGAGCAGCGAGCTTTGTTAGCGGTGATTATTGCCATTGTGGCAATTATTCTCTATATCACGGTGCGCTTCGAATGGAAATTTGCCTTGTCAGGAATTATCGCCATGGTTCATGATGTGGTAATTACTGTAGGATTAATTGCCTTGATCCACATTCAACTGACAGAATACTTTATTATGGCTGTACTGACCATCTTTGGTTATTCCATCACAGATAAAATTATTGTTTTTGACCGCATTCGGGAAAATTTGAAAAAGAAAAAGAAAAACGATCCACTGGATGAACTGGTGAATACCAGCTTAAATCAAGTGTTGGTACGTTCTATTAATACATCAACCACCGTGGCCATTGCCCTATTGGCCTTGTTGATTTTTGCTGGCAGCAGCATTAGGGATTTTGCCTTGACCATGTTCATTGGTGTCATCGTGGGAACTTATTCTTCGATATTTATCGCCAGCCCGATTTGGTTGCGCTGGCATTTGGCCGATGAAAGCAAGCGCAAAAGACCACAAACGCGTCCTGCTCCCCGCACTTAAGAAAGTTTTGATACCTGGCTCTACGCTGCCGCGGACCATAATCCGCGGCGTTTTTGGTCTAATGGGCATCCTATAGCAAGGAGGTGTCGTTTGGTGAACATATCCGGAACTGACTCAAATCAATCGTGGCGCACGGTACAGGAGCAATCCAGGCATTTTTGGAACAGCCCTTGGGCTATGGTGTCACAATGGAGGCCCGATCAAACGCGAGATGTATTTGTCTATGACCATGATCAGAGTTTGGTCGTAGACATCGATTTAGCGGGCGTTAACCCAGATGACGTGTTGCTGAATGTAGACCCTACGCGAGTTCACCTGGAAGTGCGAGCGGACGCTCTGGGAAGGTACGGAGGCGATGAAATTTTAGTGCCTTTGCCGTTTCACGTGGATCCTCAAACCGCAGAGGCGCATTGGAGCCACGGACTTTTGGAAATTGAGGTACGACGGCAGGTGACGCGGGTACGACAGGTACGATTGTCTCAACGGACATGATACAGCTTATGGGATGGTTGGCTTGGATTAGCGTCATCTTAACCTGGGTCAACGACTGGGCCTGGGTATGGGTGGTTTACTTACTGGAATGGGGGGCCAGTTATGGCCATTGGCCCTCCTCCCCGTGGTGGTTTGCGGGGGGGTTGGGGTTGCTAGTTCTTGGGGAGTTGGCGATGCGGCAATTTCTGCCAGGGCCAGCGCCTACTCGGACGCCAGGGCGGCTACTTACGGAAACTATGACCTTGTTGTGGCTGTCGCTGTTGTTTGGATCGGTGCCAGGGATAGCAGCATGGCAAGGAACCGTGGGGTTTGATGCGGGCGTACGACTGAGCGGGTTTGTGCGCGACTCTCGTCGACGGTTTTTGATTCGTGGAATCCGCTTCTTGGTTGCACTGTCGATTGTGGTCTTGCTACCCCTCGGATTTCGATAGAGAATGCCTTTTGATACAATCAAAACAGGTTAATTGCCAATGTGGGTGGGACCGGGAATATGGTAGATATTGAGGGAGAATTACGGTCGAGTACCCGTAGCGCCTGGTGGGGCGCATTAGGCAATTTGCTTTTAACAGTACTCAAAATTTCGGTCGGGATCTTAGGTCATTCCCGAGCCTTGATTGCTGACGGAGTACATTCCGGTGCTGATCTGGTCTCATCACTCGCGGTGGTTGTCGGACTGAGAGTATCGCGCATACCTCCTGACGCTGGACATAACTATGGGCACGCCAAAGCGGAGGCGGTGGCCCAAAAGGTTGTCGCCCTGCTGTTAATTTTGGCCGGTTTTGAATTAGGCAATAACGCCGTGAATGCCTTTGCGCATCCGAGCCATACACGGCCCTCTTTTCTTACCTTGGGCGTTGCGCTCGCAGTGATGGCTTTGAAATGGTTTATGTATCGCCGCCAACGCACTGTCGCCAAAAAAACTGGCAGTCACAGTCTGATGGCCCAAGCGTTAGACAGCCGGATGGATGTGATTTCGTCGCTAATTGCTTCAGCCGCTATTTTTGGGGCACAATTAGGGATTCCTCACTTTGACGCACTAGGGGCTTTAGCGGTAGCCATATTAGTGGCCTGGCTAGGCATTGAGATTTTTTCCGAGGCCGCCAATGATTTGATGGATCGGGCGGCGCCGCCGGAGGTAGTTGCCCAGATGCGCGAGACCATACTTCAAGTGGCAGGAGTGAAAGGAATTTCCGAACTTCGCACCAGAGTTTCTGGGACACAGACGTTAATCGACGTTAAAATAGAAGTAGGTCGCCATTTGTCGTTGATAGAGGCTCACGATATTTCTCATCGTGTGAAAAGTGCCCTCATGATGATGCCCCGTGTTCAGGACGTGATGGTCCATGTCAACCCGGCGCCCCAATCCCAGAACTCTAAGGAGTCATTTGATTGAAGAATTTTCAATATCCGGTGTGGACGGCACGCGACGCTGAAGAAGTCGAATTACTAGCCCGTTTTGCGCGTGAGTGCGAAATTTCGGCGGTTACGGCGCAGGTTCTGTGGCGGCGTGGTGTCAAAACCAGGGAAGCTTATGGGGCTCTCATTCAACAGTCGGAAACGCTGTCATCGCCTTTCGAACTGCCAGACATGGATTTAGTGGTCAAACACTTGCATGAGGCTAAGCAACATCGACAGAAAATCCGGGTCTATGGGGATTATGATGCCGATGGAGTGACTGCTACCGCGGTTATGGTGCGGGGTTTGGAAACTTGGGGAATGAGTGGTTTAGTGGACTACTATATCCCGAATCGTTTCGATGAAGGATATGGTCTAAATGTGGAAGCCGTGATGCAGGCGGCAGCCGATAAGATTCCCTGGATGATTACCGTGGATTGCGGCTCGAGTTCGCCTGAGGCTGCCGAAACGGCGAGGCAGCTAGGTATTCGTCTGATGATTACGGATCATCACGGGTTGCCGTTACAGTTGCCTCAGGCAATGGCGTTGGTTAATCCAGAACGCATGTCTGAGCCTAATCGTTTATCTGGTGCAGGCGTCGCCTTGCAGGTTATTCGTGCACTGCTAGAAGAAAACACGCCTAAGTGGTGTTATGGAGTGGCGGCCATCGGCACAGTGGCCGATGTTGTACCGTTGGTCGGGGATAACCGAACCCTAGTGCAAACAGGTCTAACAGTGCTAAAACGTGGATTGGTGCCTGGGGTCAACGCGCTGATGGCGGCTGAATCTCGGGATGTCACCGCTATTACCGCTGAAGATTTGGGATTTTTGGTCGGCCCCCAATTAAATGCTGCGGGGAGAATGGGGGATGCTGATTTAGCTGTCCGCACACTGCTTTCCGAGGACGATCAAGAAGCTGTAGCCAGTGCCACACAACTTCAAGGGATCAATCAGGCTCGGCGAAGACTGGAGCGTGACATCACTGACCGTGCTTGGGATTGGATTGCTCAGACCTGGACAAAGGAATTGCCGCCCTTTGTCGTAGTAGCGGGTGATAACTGGCACCATGGAGTCATTGGAATTACCGCATCGCGGCTGAAAGAGACGTTAAGGCGTCCAGTGGCCGTTATTGGCTGGGAAAGCGATACAGGCAAAGGATCGGCGCGGGGGATCGATGGCCTCCATCTGTTGTACCATATGCGCAGGCATGCGGATCGTTTTTCGAAGTTGGGCGGCCACCAGGGGGCGGCTGGCTTTAGTCTCCCAAGGCAGGACCCGGTGGAGCTTAGCTATTTGTTATCGGAGGATTTTCCTGCTCCTGCGTTAAAACAGTTGCGCCACGGGCCGATTCTGGATTGGGAAGGACCGGCATCGCGTATAGATAAGCGCGTGGTGACGGAGTTAAGCCGCCTGGAGCCATTTGGCCATGGATTTGAACGGCCCCATTTGATGCTTAACGGGGTTGTGGGCGATGTATGGACAATGGGTAAGGAGCATCAACATTTGGCACTAGCGTTTCAGGATCATGATATCAAGGCGGTGGCCTTTGGTCGAGGTGATATGGCTACTGCCTGTTCGCCCAAGACAGGTACCCGCGTCGTCGCCAAGTTGGTCTGGAACAGTTTTCGCGGCCGAACTCAGCCCCAGTGGTTGGTTGACGATATCGTCACTCCGTGGGCGCTGGGCGACATTTTCGACAAGGTACGATGGCAGGAGCCACCCAATTTCCTTACCGGACGCATTATCATTATGGTGTCGGATACCCATGCGGACTGGCCGTTACCGCGGATTGGCGATAATCGTCTGACCTGGGAACGAGCAATGCGCGGTCAATTAACACGTATCTCCGTAGATGTATGGCAACCCTGGCCCAGACTTGTTGCCTGGGCTGACCATGTGGTATGGGATGTACATCCTCCATCTCGCGTGTGGCTAAACGCAGCGGCTACTTTGTTAGGACCAGACGGGGTGATGTGGGTGAATCCAGAAGCCGATCGCACTGCGGTAGAACGACATCTGGCGAAAATGGTTCCCGACCGTGACAGGCTGGCACGTCACTGGCGGCGTTGGAAGCAAGGTGTGTCGCCTTTTATGGTGGGTCGTGCCATATTTCGCGAGCTGGGGCTAGACGCCAGATCGGGGGAGTCGACAAAAGTCTCTCTAGATGGTAGCGTGCAATATTGCAATGCGCAAATTTTGTGGCAAGACTATCAAGATTGCAAACCATATCCCGTCACCGAGTGGGAAAATCTGAGTAAAGCGACATCAGGAGACAGATTGCGCTAAACAAAACGTTAAAGTGGGGAGAACAGTATGGCATGGACTGAATTGTTACGTGAAGTGCCAGATTTTCCGGCACCGGGGGTTCTGTTTCGGGATGTGTTGCCGGTAATGAGCGATCCTGGTGCTTGGCACGAGGTGCTAGATGGCATGGAATCCCTATTGAAGAAAACCGGGGCCGAAGCCTTATTAGCACCGGAAGCCCGCGGTTTTCTCATCGCAGCGCCTTTGGCCGACCGCCTTAATATGGGGTTGGTTCCAGTGCGCAAGCCGGGAAAACTGCCACACCCTATTCTCCGCGAAGCATATTCGTTAGAATATGGGGATAACCAACTTGAGATCGAGGCGACGATTCCGCTGGCGGGAAAACGTGTGGTGGTGGTCGATGATGTGCTGGCGACCGGAGGCACGGTGGCAGCTTGTGCTCGTCTGGCGCAACGATTGTCGGCCGATGTAGTGGGCTATGCTTTTTTAATAGAACTGAAAGCGTTAGGCGGGCGTGAGAAGCTGGATCTAAGGACCGCCGAAGTGATGAGTCTTTTAGTGTTGTAAGAAGAAATGGGGGGATGGGCATGACCGAATTGGAAATGGTGGAGCAATTGGGTTTTGAACCCAGCTCCCCGGAAGCCCAACAGATTGCGGAAGCAATTCGCTTCGCGTCTTCGGCGCATCAAGGTCAAAGCCGTGCTTCCGGCGATCCCTACGTAGCGCACCCCCTAGCTGTCGCTTCAATTTTAGCCGACTTAAAAATGGATGCTCCCACCATCATTGCCGCGCTGCTGCATGATGTAGTCGAGGATACCTCCTATACTCTGTCAGATCTTGAAGCCCGTTTTGGCAGCGAAGTAGCGCAACTCGTAGACGGGGTTACCAAGTTAGATCGACTGGAAGTTCGTACCCGTGAAGAGGAACAAGCGGAAAATCTTCGCAAGATGTTGCTCGCTATGGCCAAAGACATCCGAGTCATCCTCATTAAACTGGCGGACAGGCTTCATAACATGAGAACTTTGAAACACTTGACGGCGGACCGAGTGCAGCGGATTGCCCGCGAGACCATGGACATTTATGCACCATTGGCTAATCGTTTGGGGATTTTTCGCATTAAGTGGGAACTCGAGGATTTAGCCTTTCAGCATCTGCAACCCCAGGCTTATCAGGAAATGAAAGAACGGGTGGCCAAAAAACGGCAGGAGCGGGAAGCGGCGGTAGATGCGGTGACTCAAGAACTGAGCCGGCGGCTTCAATCCATGGGGATGGTCTTTGAGGTTTCGGGACGAGCCAAACATTTATACAGCATCTATCAAAAAATGGTTAAGCAAGGCAAGGATTTTGGGGAAATTTACGATTTGGTGGCAGTACGCGTATCCGTGGAATCGGTCAAGGACTGTTATGCGGTATTGGGATTGGTGCATTCGCTGTGGAAACCTGTGCCGGGCCGGTTTAAAGACTACATTGCCATGCCGAAGTCCAATCTTTATCAAAGTTTGCACACTACGGTCATCGGGCCGACTGGGGAGCCCCTGGAGGTACAGATTCGAACGTTTGAAATGCATCATACTGCCGAATACGGCATTGCTGCCCACTGGAGATATAAAGAAGGCACTAAAGAAGACCGAGAGTTTGAACAAAAGCTCTCTTGGTTAAGGCAACTGTTGGAGTGGCAGCGGGACATGCGTGACGCGCGAGAATTTATGGAAACCCTGCGGGTGGATTTATTTAGTGATGAAGTGTTTGTTTTTACCCCCAAGGGTGATGTGTTGGATCTGCCTGCCGGCTCGACACCCATTGATTTTGCGTACCGTATTCACACGGATGTGGGCAATCATTGCGTGGGAGCCAAGGTGAATGGACGAATCGTTCCTTTGGCGACCGCACTGGATAACGGGGATATTGTTGAAGTACTGGTTAACCGAAAATCCCCTGGCCCTAGTACCGACTGGCTCAATATTGTCCGAACGTCCCAGGCAAAGACACGGATACGCCAATGGTTGCGTCGTGAAAGGCGGCAAGAGCACCTGGCACGGGGGCAGGAAATATTAGATCGTGAAATGCGGCGCGCGTCAATAGAATTGAGCGGGGACCGAATGGCCGATACGGTGCGTCGATTGGGTTGGGGTACACCGGACGAATTAGCCATTGGTATTAGTGACGGCAGTATTAATCCCGTGCAGGCAGTGTCTCGGATCAAGGAAGAGATCACCCGGCAAATGGCGCCAGTGCTGACACCTGCTGTGGCCAAAAAACCCAAACCAGTAGTGGCCGATCCGGGATCGGAGGTATTAGTCCGGGGTCAACGCCGCATGTTGACTCGGCTGGCTCGTTGCTGCCAACCGGTGCCAGGCGACCCCATCATTGGTTATCTAACTCGTGGTCGAGGAGTATCAGTCCATCGTCTGGGTTGTCCCAATGAGAAAGAATTGAGCCGGGATCCCGAACGCATTATTGAAGTGAGTTGGGATCAAAGTGAGGCCGAAATGGCACCGCACCCGGTAGAACTTGCGGTTTATGCTTGGGATCGTGCGGGGCTGTTGGCCGATGTTGCCAATGTGGTGGCCGATTCGAACATTATTTCTGCAAAGGCCCGTGGTTTTCGCGACCGCACAGCGGTGGTCAATGTACGCCTTGAGGTCAAAAATCTTACCCAATTGACGCGGATTATTGGTCGCCTCGAAAACCTGCCTTATGTGCAACGGGTCGATCGTGTCAGCCACGAGCGTGTGTGATGCGAGCTTTGGTGCAACGGGTCAAACAGGCCAAAGTGACCGTGGATGGGGATACGGTCGGGGAAATCGGGGTGGGACTTTTAGTATTTCTAGGAATTACCCTAAGCGACACCATAGAGGATGTCGATTGGCTAGTGGAAAAGGTTGTCCACTTGAGAATTTTTGACGATGCTTCCGGACGGCTGCAACATGACGTTCGAGATATTGGCGGAAAGCTTTTGGTGGTGTCGCAGTTTACCTTGTATGGTGAAGCGCGGCGGGGGCGTCGTCCGGATTTTGCTTTGGCTGCCCCGGCCATGATGGCGGAACCTTTGTACCAAAGATTCATCAGTGGTTGCCGGCGTATTTTGCCGGTAGAGACAGGAATTTTTGGTGCTGATATGGATGTGAGTTTAGTGAACTGGGGACCGGTTACCATTTGGGTGCAAAGCCCTAAATCGGGAAAAACTGTTGAGTAGAGGAGTTATTTTGCCATGAACCCTGATTTACAACGACCTAAGGGTACCCAGGATATATTGCCGCCGGAATCCTGGCGGTACGATAAAATGCGGCGGATAGCATTGGACATTGCCCAGCAATATGGGTTCAACTTAATCGAAACCCCGATTTTCGAACAGACTGCGGTATTCTTGCGCGTAGGTGAAGCCACCGATATCGTGCAACACGAACGGTACTCATTTATCGATGCCGGGGGAGTGGATTTGACATTGAGGCCCGAAGGCACGGCTGCGGTGGCTCGGGCCTATATTCAAAATGGGCTTTATAACTGGCCGAAACCTTTGAAATTGGTCTATTGGGGACCGATGTTCCGCCGCGAGCGTCCGCAGGCGGAGCGTTATCGGCAACATACCCAATTCGGCGCTGAGTTATATGGGTCAGAACAGCCAACAGCGGATGCGGAGATTATTTTGTTAGCCTGTCGAGTAGTAGAGCGGGTAGGTTTGGAAAATCCAGAGGTGCGGATTAACTCCATTGGTTGTGCAGTGTGTCGTCCTCGTTATCGTCAAGCTTTGGTGGAGTATTACGCAGATCGGCGTGAAGAATTGTGCCAGGACTGTCAAAATCGGATGGAGAAGAATCCGTTGCGGCTGTTAGATTGTAAAATTGACGTGGCAATTCGCCAAACTGCCCCTGATTTGGCCGAGTATTGGTGTGATGATTGCCGGACGCACATTGAGTCGGTAATGGAGCAGGTGCAGGGAGCTGGGCGAACGATCCGGCGTGATCCGTATTTGGTCCGCGGACTAGATTATTATACCAGGACAGTGTTTGAAGTGGGCCACCCAAGCCTGGGATCGGCTACGGCGCTTTTTGGGGGTGGACGATATGATGGGTTAAGCGGTCAATTCGACGGCCCCAGCGCTCCAGCAGTGGGATTTGGTATGGGTATCGAGCGTATGTTGTCGGCGGTTGGCAACCGATTGCAACCCGATCCAGTCTCTCTGGTGTATATTGCTCACTTGCCAGGATTCGAGAATCAGGCGCAAGTGTTGGGGGAACAGTTGCGCAACTTCGGATTGGCGACCGAGTGCGACTTGCTCAATCGCAGTCTCAAGGCGCAATTGCGGGAAGCCGGGAAAACGGCGCGGTTCACCGTGATCATCGGCGGTCAGGAGTGGGAACAGAAGATGGTACAAATTAAGGATTTTACCGCAGGGAGCCAGCAATCAATTGCGCTTCAAGATCTCGCCGGGTATTTGCTAAATCAGGTAAGAAGCCTTGGACAACACAGTGATGGAGGAGCAAATTTATGAGTTTTCGAACCGTGTGGGCAAACCAACTTGACCTGTCGTTAGCGGGGTCGGAAGTGACGATTGCTGGGTGGGTTCAACGCCGCCGCGATCACGGGGGATTAATATTCGTGGACATCCGCGATCGCAGCGGGATTGTTCAAGTCGTAGCCGAACCTCAAAGCGCAGTATTTCCATTACTCGACGGTCTCCGTGCTGAATATGTGGTCAGCATTACAGGGGTTGTGCAAAAAAGGCCGGAAGGCATGGTCAACCGAGAAATCGCCTCAGGAGATGTAGAAATTGTCCCAACTCAAGTGAGGGTTTTATCTCAATCTAAAACGCCTCCCTTTATGCCGCAAGAGGCCGAGTCTGTGGACGAGCTGGTGCGGCTCAAATATCGCTATGTCGACCTTAGACGTCCGAGTTTGTTTAATAACTTTAGGTTGCGCGACAAAGTACTGTATTCTCTCAGAACGTTTTTTCATGAACAGGGATTTTTGGAGGTGGAAACGCCTGCATTGGCCCGCTCCACCCCCGAAGGGGCTCGAGATTTTTTGGTTCCCAGCCGGGTACAACCAGGGGCTTTTTATGCGTTGCCACAGAGCCCGCAAATTTTCAAACAACTATTAATGGTCGCGGGATTCGAGCGCTATTATCAGATTGCCAAGGTGTTTCGCGATGAAGACCTTCGCGCCGACCGCCAGCCAGAGTTCACCCAGATCGACGTGGAAATGTCCTTTTTAGAACGGGAGGACATTCTCAGTTTGATGGAAATGATGATGAAGCGAGTATTTGCCGATGGCTTGGGAGTGATGTTAGAAGATTTTCCCCGGATGTCGTGGGAACAGGCACTGCGTCTATATGGCTCTGACAAACCTGACTTGCGCGCTGGAGAGCCATTAGTAGACTTGACGGAAACTGCCCGACAGTTGGATTGGGATGTCCTGGCGAAGGCACCGCATGTGGTGGGTGCGGTATGCCGCCAGTATCAACCGTCCCGCAAGCAATTGGACCAATGGAATCAGTTTGCCAAAGACCATGGTGCCTCAGGATTGATCTGGTTAATATTGAACGAAGATGGTATCAGAACCTCGGCCAGCAAATGGCTCAGTCCTGATGATTTGTCGCGGTTTGCGGACACGGCTGGGATGCGTCCAGGGGACACGTTGTTCTTGGTGGCAGGTGCTAAACCTTTGGCATTTGTGGTCGCTGGCCAACTGCGACTGGAATTCGCACGGCAAGAAAACCGAATGGAATCCGGATGGAAATTTTTATGGGTCACCGAATTTCCCTTGTTTGAGTGGTCTGAAGACGAAAATCGTCTCGTGTCCGCACATCATCCCTTTACCATGCCCATGGCGGAAGACATTCATCTCTTGACCACCAATCCCTTGGCGGTACGGTCCGAGGCCTATGACGTGGTTCTGAATGGCATTGAACTGGCATCGGGAAGCTTGCGGATTTATCAACCCGAGGTGCAAGAAAAAATCTTTTCGGTATTAGGTCTAAGCCACGAGGAAATCAACGAAAAATTTGGTTTCCTCATTCAAGCTTTTCAATATGGGGCACCGCCGCATGGGGGTATCGCATTTGGGTTGGATCGCTTGATTATGTTGATGGCTGGAGCAAAATCTTTGAGGGATGTCATTGCCTTCCCCAAAACGGCACGTGGTACGGACCCGCTGATGGAAGCTCCGGCACCGGTAGATTCCCGGCAACTCGACGAACTCGGGATTCAAATTAAACCGCAGTCATAGGCGGTGGGGGGGTTACCACACAATTACACCCCAAAAGCGGTGCGATCCATGGTCGTATCGCTTTTGGGGTGTGCCTAGCATATCATGTTACGGTGCGTTGTTGGCAGCAGATGAGCTAGCCACTTCGATGGCATCGTTGGCTGGCGGGATCACTAGGGTGGGTACTCCGGTATGCGAGACTAGCCACTTAGGGAAGCTGCCAAACAGATCTTCGATGAATTTGGACCCATGATGTTGGCCTGCAACCAACAGTTCCGCACCCCATTTATCCGCATACTGGGCGAAGGCTCGGGCTGCTCCTCCTTGCCCAGGCTCAACGGTAAGGATGTGCCAGATGGCGTTTATATGATGTTCCGCAGTCACGGCTTTGACACGCTTTCCAATGTGGGCGGCCTGTTTGTCCCATTCCTTTATGCTATCATCGGTGGCGCCGCCTCCTTCATAAGCTTCTGCGGCTAATTCCAAATCGAATGACATCAGGTCTTTGACGTCGACACATAATAATGTCCCCTCGGGAGCAATCAAATGCATGGCAAAATCTAGAGCGGCCCAACTGGCGTCTGAGCCATCGACGGCAACCGCGATCCGGGTCAACATGGTTAAACATCCTTTCCATGGCTTGGGGTAAAAGGAGCCTGACATTGCAGGCCGAGCCTCATCATGTCCTTATCATAACTTAAGGATCTCTTAAGCACCAGGGCCATTTGGACCGAGTTTGGCGGACTCTTGGACATATCTCATGTTGACTAACGGTGATAGAAGGTTCTGCCCGAAAAACTTTCAAAAACGCATAATGCGGCAGTCGCCCAAGAGTTGAGGGGACTACCGCATTGGCGCTTTAACGGACAGCGGTGGGAATGAACAAATCGACTAGCCCGATGATAAACGCGGCGATTAAAGCGCCGAGGATGGTGACGTGCATACCGGGAACCACGATTTGGGTAAGATAGATGACCAACGCAGAAACCAAAAAACCTACCAGACCCCGGCCATAAGGAGAGACAGATTTGCCGAACATGGCTTCGATGACGTATCCCACTAAGGCAATGACTAAAGCGGCCAGTAGGGCTGACCAAAACCCCAAGTGCGAAAAACCGGGGACGATATATCCCAGCAACATCAAAACCAAAGCGGCAACAATAAAGCGGACAATGGCACCTACCCAATTCAAATAGCTCACCTCCTATGTGAGGTCGTTGACCTTTTCAATACGGACAGTGCTATTGTGGGAGAATTCGTCTTCGAATATTCGTGGCGAAGTATGATATTTTGGCCGATTTGACAAAGACTATGCTGTGGAGTGCAAAGCTCCGATCACTATCGAGGGAGGGATTCGTTTTGGCAAAAGGTGTGCCTCAATCCTTTCAGGATTTAAAGTCCCGGGTCAAGAATCGTCTGCAAAACGGCAGCAATGACGTGCAACAAGACGTGATTGAGATGGGCGATGCCATGATGCAGTCCAACGTCGAGGCCAAGTCACCGCAAGACCGGCTCGCGAAACGCGTATGGCAGGCCAGCAACCATAAAGACAAGGAAATGCTGGCTAACATGGTCACCAATATGGCCAAGGACGAAGAAGACCTCTCGTAGTTGGTTCGACGCCCACCAGACTTGGTTCTGGTGGGCGTCATTGCCATTGCGGCAATCCATTAACGGGTTTATAATGAGCCTAGTCGCCCTGCGGTGTGCGTGTTACCGGTCGATATGTTTTGAGCCAACACCAAAACATAGGGAGCCTGATCCTCAGTCTCGCGGCCGTCCTGCCCCCACTTCGGTGATGGGGACTACGAAAGCGAACGGGAGGCACCCACCTGCTTTCGAGCAGGTTCAAAACGTCGAATCTTCACGGCACATGTGGGGAGGCATTAAAGAGAAGGCATTCGTGTCTTCTCTTTAATGCTGTTCCCTGGTAAGATCGGGAAGAAAATTGGAGGGATGGCTTGTGTCCGAAAATGTCGTTGTAGTCAATCAAGATAATTTTGGGTCTGTGGTTAAATCTTCGCAAACTCCTGTCATCGTGGATTTTTGGGCCGCCTGGTGTGTTCCCTGCCGCATGATTAGCCCTATTTTAGAAGAAGTGGCCAATGAGCGCGCAGGAACAGTCACTATTGCCAAACTTAACGTTGACGAAAATCCTAACTTGGCGGCCGAGTATGGAGTGATGAGCATTCCAACCTTGATCCGGTTTCAAAACGGTCAGGAGACCGGTCGCGTGGTGGGAGCACTGCCCAAAGCACAATTGCTTAAACGGCTGGGATTATAGCAATGGGAACCGACTTTCGTTCCGATACCGTAACGCGACCAACCCAGGCTATGCGTGATGCCATGATGGCAGCAGCGGTGGGAGATGATGTTTATGGTGAGGATCCTAGTGTTAACCAGCTCGAGGCCGTGGCTGCACAAATGCTTGGTAAAGAGGCTGGCCTATTTGTGCCCAGTGGAACCATGGCCAACCAAGTCGCGATATTGACCCACACCGAGCGTGGTGACGAAGTTTTTATCCATCAGGACAGTCATGCCTATTACTACGAAGGTGGCGCCGCCGCTATGTGGAGCGGCATCACCTGGAATTTGCTTGATGGCCCCGAAGGGACCCCTAGTCCGGAGACATTACGTAAAAGTATCCGTCCTAAAAACATTCATCATCCGACCCCTCGGTTGCTGAGTTTGGAAAATACTCACAATCGGGCTGGGGGGGCTGCCATTTCGTTGGAACGGTTGATTCCGTTAATTGACGAGGCACGCTCTTACGGCCTTGGAGTGCATTTAGATGGGGCCCGATTATTTAATGCGGCGGTAGCTTTGGGGATTGCCGCGAGCGACCTTGCCCAACCTTTCGATTCGGTGTCCATTTGCCTATCCAAAGGACTGGGGGCGCCTGTCGGTTCGGTTCTCATCGGGTCCAAGCCCTTTATTGATCGCGCTCGGGTTTTTCGCAAGTGGCTGGGGGGCGGCATGCGGCAGGCTGGCATTATTGCGGCAGCAGGGCTCTATGCCCTCGCCAATAATATCCAACGGTTGGAGGAGGACCATATCCGTGCCCGTCATATGGCCCATGCCTTATCCGAGATGGGATACCAGGTAATGTTGCCCACAGTGCCTACCAACATGGTGATGCTGGATTTGCCCGTTCCAGCGACAGAGGCCATTGATCAATTAGCTCACGAACAGGTGCTGGTCGGGGCCATGGGACCGCAAAGGCTGAGGTTGGTGACCCATTTAGATATAGACGACGAAGGCGTGAGTCACGCATTGAATGTTTTTCGTGCTTTTGCGGAACGCATCCATGCCTAAAGTACCGGGCCCTGATCTATTTGCCGACGCCGGTGATCGTGACCGGGAACAAAGTGCACCGTTGCCTTGGCGCCTTAGACCGTTGAGGTTGGATGAACTTGCAGGGCAAGATCATCTTACGGGAACGGGTGGGGTGTTGCGCAATTTATTAGAACATAGGTTACGATCAGCAATTTTTTATGGCCCTGCAGGGACCGGCAAGACGACGGCCGCTAAGATCTTGGCGGGGTCCGGGAAAATGCGTTTTGTCTCGCTGTCGGCAATCGATTCAGGTGCGGCGGATCTTCGCCGCACGGCCGAGGCGGCGCGTCAGTCGTGGGCCAATGAAGGACGGGGAACCGTATTATTTGTAGATGAAATTCATCGATTTAACAAAGGCCAACAAGACGTATTGTTGCCATTTGTGGAAGACGGCACTGTCGTATTGGTTGGCGCGACTACGGAAAATCCCTGGGCAGCGCTTAACAGTGCTTTGGTGTCCCGTTGCCTTTTAGTGCAGTTCCATGCGTTGAGTGAGCAAAGCCTCGTGACTATTTTGGACCGTGCCTGGAGTCGGCGAGCGGAATGGTGGCATTCAGGATCTATCGACCAGGAAGTCTTCAACACTTTAGCTCAACGTTCTGCCGGCGACGCCCGTTTGGCATTAACTCTTCTGGAACGGGTTGCATGGTTGGCAGATGCCAACGGCACCAACCATATTACGGTATCTCACGTAAACCAAGTGTGGCAAGACTCTGCCCATTACCACGATACTGGTGGGGATCGCCATTATGACATCACTTCTGCGTTCATCAAAAGCATTCGCGGCTCGGATCCCGACGCGGCGCTGTATTGGATGGGGCGGTTGCTTGCCGGTGGTGACGATCCTCGCTACATTGTGCGAAGAATCTTAGTGCATGCTGCCGAAGACATCGGGTTGGCCGATCCACAGGCGCTGACGGTGGCCGCTGCGGCCTGGACGGCGCTCAATGCCGTGGGACTTCCCGAAGCCCGAATTCCTATAGCAGAGGCGGTAATCTATTTAGCTGGGGCTCCTAAGTCCAATTCGGTGGTTGCTGCCTTGGAACGCCTAGACAACATTCTCCAACGGTGGCCCAATTTGGAAGTGCCCGACCATCTACGTGACCGTCATTACCGCCCTGATATTGACGAGCCTTACCATTATCCTCATGACAGTCCAGGGCATTTCACGACTCAGCGCTACCGCCCTCCAGAGCTTGACGGCATTGCAATCTATCAACCCTCTGATCAAGGACAGGAAAATGACGTGAAGCAACGTCTCAACCATTGGTGGCCTTCAAAGTAAATCTAAACCATATCTGAATTTTTAGTTTAGACTGAGAGTGAGATCACAGGTATGCGCGTGAGTTATACTGATGCTGTGCGATTTTTTCACGATCAATGCCTCATAGAGGGGGATTCTAATGGCGCAGCCGATGCAAACCACGGCCCCAAGTCGAAAAAAGGCAGAAAAACATTTGCCTTACTGGGTAGAGCCTGCTTTTACCATAGTGGCCTTGGGTGGATTTGTGATTTACGCAATTTGGGAAGTGTTTTGGCACAATACCGGCACGTATCACAATTACGTGTCGCCGTTTTTTTCGCCGGGAGTTGCAGGTTGGTTTGGATTTCATGTCCTGACCGCACTTTACGTAGTGTGGGTACCATTTCTTTTTCGATTCTCTTGTTACTATTACCGCAAGGAATATTTCCGCGGCTTTTTCTTTCATCCTGCGGGCTGTGCGGTGGCAGAACCGAAGTCGCACAAGACTCGGCCATATACTGGGGAACGTCGGTTTCCATTTAATTTAAACAATCTGCATCGCTATGCCTGGTATTTGGCAGTGATTGTCCTTATTTTCCTGTGGAAAGATACCGTACAAGCATTCATTTTCAAAAACGGATTTGGGGTCGGCCTCGGTTCAATTATTTTGCTCATTAACGCGGTGTTGCTAACCGCCTATACGTTTTCTTGCCACGCCTTTCGCAATATGGTGGGGGGACGTAAAGACTGCTTCTCCTGCGCTAATGGCAAGCCGTCTACAGGATATAAATGGTGGCGGCGAGTTTCTTCATGGAATCAGTTTCACGGTGCTTGGGCATGGGCATCCCTGTTCTCGGTGTGGGCCGCCGATTTATACATTCGTCTCCTGATTATGGGAGTCTTCCACGATCCGAGGTTGTTCTAACATGGCGAGTGAACAGGTCGCGACTTTAGAGTCGCATCAATATGACGTCTTGGTAATAGGATCCGGTGGCGCCGGACTCCGCGCTGCAGTGCAGGCGGCGGTGCCGGGGGTGAAAGTGGGCATAATCGGCAAGTCGCTATTGGGTAAAGCCCACACGGTCATGGCTGAAGGCGGGGTTGCCGCGTCCTTAGGCAATTTGGATCCTTGGGACGGCTGGGAAACCCATTTCTATGACACCATGCGCAGTGGGCACTTCATTAACAACTACCGAATTGTCGAGTTGTTTGCCAAAGAGGCTGCCCAGCGGGTGCTGGAATTGGAAGAATGGGGCGCGGTGTTTGACCGAACTCCTGAAGGAAAGATTATGCAGAGGCCGTTTGGCGCACACACTTTTCGTCGGTTGGCGCATATTGGGGACCGGACTGGGATGGAGCTGCTGCGTACTCTGCAATACAAGGCTATTAGCCAAGATATTACTGTGCACCAGGAAGTGACGATTACAAAACTCCTGTTGGATAGTGACGGCCGAATTGCTGGGGCCTTGGCGTATTATCGTTCGACCGGAAAATTTGTTCTGTTTCGGGCAAAAGCCATTGTTCTTGCGACCGGTGGTTGGGGCAAGATTTATAAAGTGACTTCCAACTCCTGGGAAAGCACCGGAGATGGCGCATCTTTGGCGTTTCGCGCCGGAGCCGAATTGATGGATATGGAAATGGTCCAGTTCCACCCGACCGGAATGGTGTGGCCGCCAGGAGTCCGAGGACTTTTGGTTACTGAGGGTGTGCGAGGTGAAGGCGGACTGCTCTATAACTCCGAAGGCGAACGCTTTATGCTGAAATACGACCCGGAGCGCAAAGAGCTCTCTTCGCGTGATGTGGTAGCGCGTTCCATTTTTAAGGAAGTGCAGGCAGGTCGCGGCACCCCGCATGGGGGTGCCTGGTTGGACATTACCCATAAAGGGCCCGAGTTTATCAAGCGTAAATTGCCAGGGATGTACGAGCAATACCTAACCTTAGCCGATGTGGATATCACCAAAGAGAAGTTTGAGGTGGCACCCACCTGTCACTACACGATGGGTGGCGTGAGAGTGGAAGCGGAAAGCTGCGCCACCAATATCCCGGGACTATTTGCCGCCGGAGAAGTGGCTTGCGGGTTACATGGGGCCAATCGTCTGGGAGGCAATTCACTCGCGGACCTTCTGGTATTTGGCCGTCGTGCAGGTGACGGAGCTCTAGCATACGTTCAAGAGCATGGGAGCCTGCCTCAAGTTTCTGAGAGCGAAGTGGAGCAAGAGATGGATCGCGTGTTAAGTCCATTTAGTGTCACTGATGGAGAAAATCCCTACCTGCTTCACGAGCAGTTGCAGGAAATTATGTCTGGGCACGCGGGCATTGTCCGTGATGGTCCTATGTTGGAAGAGGGTTTGGCCAAGCTCATGGACCTTAAGGTCCGAGCCCAAAACATGGGTGTGACAGGGTCTCGGGTATACAACCCTGGATGGCATGCGGTATTTGAGGTACAGTCCATGCTCACATTGGCAGAACTCATTATTCGTGGAGCTCTTGCGCGCAAGGAAAGCCGAGGTGCTCATTGGCGCACCGATTATCCTGATGAATTGCCGGAAGTAGGACAGTGGAACTACGTTCAAGATCTTGACGGGGATGCGGTGAGAATCCGGGAAGTAGCAGTGCCAGTAATGCCCCCGGAATTGTCGCAGTTGTTTGATCGAGGCGTGGCACCTGGCGTCTACGCGTCGCAACAGCAAGCAAAGGAGAAATAGCGATGAGCGAGGAAATCGTCTTAAGTATCTTCCGCGGCGATGCGGCAGGCGGACAGGAAGTCGAGTACCGAGTGCCCCTAACCCCGGGTATGGTGGTTTTGGATGCTGTACATCAGGTCCAAGCCCATCAGGCTCAGGATTTGGCGGTTCGCTGGAACTGCAAGGCAGCACATTGTGGATCCTGCGGGGCCGAAATCAATGGTCATCCAAAATTACTTTGCAAGACTCGGCTGGATGACTATGTTGGTGAAACAGTCCATATTCGACCTATGCAGACATTTCCGATTATTAAAGATCTAGTGGCTGATGTCTCGTGGAACTTTGAAGTGGCAAAGAAGGTGCCGGCCTTTCAACCGTCAGTACCGGTGCCTTTTAAAATGCAGCAATTTGATGTCGACCGAATTCAAGAATTTCATCACTGCATCGAGTGCTTCCTGTGCCAGGATGTTTGCCACGTTTTGCGAGATCACAACGCCAAGGATCAATATTTTGGACCCCGTTTCATGGTCAAGATGGCGGAGTTCGAAATGCATCCCCGAGACGGGGGAGACCGCGTTCCAATGTTGGCCCATGAGGCCGGTCTGAACATGTGCAACGTTACTAAATGCTGTACTGAAGTGTGTCCGCAGCATATCCGCATTACCGACAACGCCATCATTCCGCTTAAGGAGCGCGTTGCGGATCAGTACTGGGATCCCCTGCGAGCGTTGTTTAGAAAAAAGAAAGCGCCCGCTGCCACTGGGCAATCTGTCCAAGGATAACGAAATTCGTCTCACGTGTCATCAACCCCGCTGCCCACTGTTGCAGCGGGGTTGACTTGTTTATGGCAGGGATACGCATGACTCATAGTGTGATTGCCCATACTACTTACGACATATGGGGGTATCGATATGAGAACTCAAACTATGCAACCGCGGCCGAGGCAGGCGAAGGACGCAATATCCAGCTACCGAACTGGTTCCTGGGCCTGGTTGCTTCATAGGATCACAGGGTTACTCATTTTGGCTTATTTATATTTTCACTTGATAGCCTTGTCTAGCGCCGTATGGTTAGGGGGCATGGCAGCATTCAATAGGACGGTAGCTAGTCTCACCACTCCTCCTTTTATCTTCGCAGATTTGGCGTTATTTGCAGTGATTCTTTATCACGCTCTTAATGGTATTCGGTTGATGATGTTTGATGTGGGCTGGTTTATCAATAGGCAGAAGGTTGTGTTTTGGATCATGATGGCTATCGGGGCTATTATCCTAGCCCTATCATCTGCAGCCATGTTGCCGCTAGCCTTTCGTTAACGAACGTCAGAGATTTTTGAGGGATGGATATGAGTCGATATCGTAGTGGACTGTGGCCCTGGTTGCTACAGCGGGTGTCCGCCTTATTATTGTTGTTTTTTATCGTAGCTCACTTATGGATAGAACACTTTATGCATTTAGGGGCTCCCATAACTTTTCATAGTGTTGCGGTCCGCTTGTTGCACTGGACCTACGCAGGAATTGACTATGGGCTTCTTGTGGTGGTGGTCTATCACGGATTAAATGGACTGCGCTCGATCATATTGGATGCGGCGTTAACGCCCCGTCAAGTCCGGGCGGTAACGGGCGGTCTATGGATATTGGGAGTTGTCACCGTGATATTTGGTATTAATGTGTTGTCGCCGTTCCTATGGGGGCGGCCCTGGTTCATTGTGTAGGCAGTATTACCGATTGGAGGGGGATTTATGGCTGTGTCACGCACATTTCGCATCTTTCGCTATGATCCGGTAAAAGATCCCGCGCCTTATTGGTCGTTGTTTACCGTGAATGTCGAGCAAGGTGATTCAGTGCTGACGGGTCTAATGAAGATCCGAGAAGAGCTAGACGGCTCACTGGCATTTCGCGCATCGTGCCGTAGCGGCATTTGCGGATCCGATGGCATGGTGATTAACGGCAGGTCGCGACTAGCATGTAAGACCCAGGTGGACGACATGGGCCATGGCGAGGTGGTAATCGAACCCTTGCGCAATCTTCCGTACCTTAAAGATCTAGTGGTGGACCAAACCCCATTTTGGGATAAATTTGAGTCGGTTATGCCCTGGCTTCACGAAAGCACTACCGAACCGGTACCTGAGACTGAGCGGCGTATGACGTTGGCCGAGGATGCCTTTGATGATTTATCTAAGGCGTCGGACTGCATTTTTTGTCAAATCTGTTATGCCGAATGTCCTGTTAATGGATTGGATAGAGCCTTTATTGGACCCCAGGCCCTGATTAAAGCCTTTCGTTTTGAGGCGGATCCTCGTGACGTGGGCACTAATGAACGTGTGCCAATCTTAGACCAACCCGACGGGGTGTGGAGGTGTCGGACGACGTTTAATTGCACGGTGTCGTGCCCCAAGGGAATTCCCATTACTAAGGATATTCAGAGCTTAAAAAGAGAAATGGTTGGGACTTATTTCCACGCCCGCCAGGAGGTTTAAATTTGGAAATTTTACAGCACTTTGATGTCATTGTGGTGGGTGCCGGTTTGGCTGGAATGCGAGCGGCACTGGAAATTGACCCCGATTTGCGGGTTGCCGTCGTAAGCAAAGTGTATCCGGTACGCTCTCATTCGGTGGCGGCTCAAGGGGGGATCAATGCTGCCATCGACCCTGAAGATAAATGGCAGGATCATGCCTTTGACACCATTAAAGGCAGTGACTACTTAGCTGACCAAGATGCTGCAGAGTTGATGTGCGAAGACGCACCGCGTGTGGTCTATGAAATGGAGCACTGGGGCACGATTTTTTCCCGACGTCCCGACGGTCGCATTGCCCAACGCTCATTTGGTGGGCAAGGATATCCGCGGGCCTGCTATGCGGCGGACAAAACCGGACGGGCGTTGTACCAAACCTTGTTCGAACAAAGTATTCGAAGACAAATTACCGTGCTCAAAGAATTTTTTGTGGTATCTATCGCTACTGCTCATGGACAGGTGGCTGGCGTGGTATGTATTGAGATTCGCACCGGAACTGTCGTTGGTCTTGCAGCCAAATCGGTGATTATTGCCACGGGTGGGGCAGGTATGATGTATGCCAGAACCACGAATCCTTACATTAACTCTGGCGATGGCATGGCGATGGCATATCGTGCCGGTGTGCCGCTTAAGGACATGGAGTTTATCCAATTTCACCCGACGACATTGCCGGGCATGAATGTCCTAATTACTGAAGGAGCCCGCGGAGAAGGGGCCTATCTCTACAATCGGGATCACGAACGTTTCATGGAACGGTATGCACCTAAACTCATGGAAGTTGCCCCTAGAGATATCGTATCCAGAGCTATCGAGACCGAAATTAGCGAAGGTCGAGGATTCGATGGAGATTATGTGCTACTGGATTTGCGGCACTTGGGAGAGAACATTATTAAGCATCGGTTAAGCGAAATTTACGATTTTGCGCTCACCTACAAAGGGATAAATCCGATATACGAACCGATTCCTGTTCAACCCGGACAACATTATATGATGGGGGGCATCGCCACAGACAAACATGGAGCCACTGAGCTGCCAGGCCTCTATGCCGCTGGGGAATGTGCAGCGGTTAGCGTCCATGGGGCCAACCGACTAGGAGCGAACTCCCTCTTGGATACACTGGTGTTTGGACGCCAAGCTGGTATTCAGGCTTCACAATTTGTTCGGAAGAACCCTGGGGTAGATTTCCCTTCAGCAGACTTAACTCGACAACAGGACATGATTTCCCGAGTTAAAGCAGCTGGTCGTCGCGAGCCCTACGGAGCCATACGGCGAGAACTGAGAGAGACCATGACTCAGTATGTCGGAACATTTCGCGATGAACCGCGCTTGACGAAGGCTCTAAAAACGGTTCGGGCATTACAAGACCGCTATGCGGAAGCCGGAATCCAGGACCAAGGCGATGTGTTCAATTACGATTTGCTGGCTTATATCGAAACCGGCTTCTTGTTAGACCTGGCTGAGATTGTTACGGTAGGAGCACTGGCTCGCAAGGAAAGTCGGGGAGCCCATGCCCGTATCGATTATCCGGACCGCGACGACGCACAATTTTTGAGACATTTTCTGTTTACACCGGATGGTCGTCGTGACGAACCAGTTGTTATCACCCATTATCAACCAAAAGAACGCAAATATTAATAGAACTGCATTTGACCCAGGGGGGCGTCGATGATAACCTAAAGACAAAGAACTCCAAAGGGCGGTGGACCATGATCAAAGTATCGAGCAAAGGCCGATACAGCGTCAAGGCTGTGTACGAACTGGCTTTGCGATATGGCCAAGGTCCGGTGGCCGTGAGTTGGATCGCTAAGGCCGAAAATATTTCTGAGCAATATCTTGAACAGTTGATGCCTGCTTTGAAGAGGGCGGGCATTGTTGTAGGCATGCGGGGCGCCCAAGGCGGGTATATGCTGGGCAAACCTCCGGCGTTGATTTCAGTCTATGATGTAGTCCGTGCGGTGGAAGGGCCAATCGTGCTTACCGACTGCAGTACCGACGAAGCCAGTGGTTGTGCAGATATGGACACATGCGTCGGACCCGATGTGTGGAGCCGTGTGCAAGAAGCGGTTACTGAGACAATGGCAGCTATGACCTTTGAGATGCTTATCGCATTGCAACGGGGAGTGGGAAAGCGTCGATTAGAACACTTGCTGGAAAGTAGGGGATGATATGGGCAAGACCGTGGTTGTCGGATTGAGCGGCGGCGTCGATTCCTCGGCAGCCGCCGTTTTGCTGCAGCAACAAGGATACGATGTGGTGGGGGTGACGATGCGGCATTTGCCTGCTGAAACCACCAACAGTTGCTGCTCGCTAGAAGCCATTATTGATGCGAGACGCGTTGCCAAAAAGCTTGGCATTCCCCATTACTTGGTTGACGTGGAAGAACCCTTTTATGAGCAAGTTATACGCCCGTTTGAGGAGGGATATTTAGCAGGGGTTACTCCCAATCCGTGTGCAATGTGCAATCGGCATATTAAGTTTGGGGCGATGTGGGATTGGGCACGAGAAAACGGAGCGGATTATTTAGCCACGGGCCATTATGTGCGGATTCGAGAAACGGATATCGGGCGGTTGCTGTTGCGCAGTCGCGACCATGCTAAGGATCAGAGCTATTTAATGTATACCTTGGGGCAGCAGGATTTGGAGCATCTTTTATTTCCACTTGGGGAATACTCAAAGCAGGAGAGCCGAAACATCGCGGCGGATGCCGGTCTTTTAACAGCACAGAAGCCCGATAGCCAAGAACTGTGCTTTGTACCCAAAAACGACTATCAAGGGTATTTGCGGTCTCATCGTCCAGAGGCGCTCAATCCGGGGGAGATTGTAGACACCGAGGGGCGGGTCGTAGGGGAACATCAAGGAATTGCATTTTACACCATCGGCCAGCGGAGAGGACTGGGGATTGCTGTTAGCGAACCGCGCTATGTGGTGGGCTTGGATCACGAACACAATCGCGTAGTGGTGGGATCGCGCCACCAAGTAGAGTCCAAAGACGTCCATGTACTGGAGACACATTATGTCTTGGGAGCGCCAGCTGCCCAAACATTGTTGAGTGGACAGGCCAAAATACGGTACAACATGGAACCGTCGGAGGCGACATGGCAAGTGCTGGAAAAAAATAGGGCAAAGGTTCAGTTTACCGAACAGCAGTGGGCGGTATCGCCGGGACAGATTGCAGTGTTGTATCAGGATGAAGTACTCGTAGGGGGGGGCAAGATCGCTCCCTAAGGGGAGAGGATGCGAACAATATGGTGACTCGATGGCATTTACTGCGCTTGCCGGTGCGAGTCCAAGGCCGTCTACGCCATTGGACCTTGGTCCAAGAGGTGGTTGTTGACTGGCAATCCATGACGGTGGAAGGTTTTGTCCTGGAGTCTTCGCCGTTTCGCACGTTATATTTACCATCACAAAATGGAGTTCGGGTGACCCCAACCGGGATTGAGATACTTACACGCGCTTTAGTAGAAAAGCGGACGAGACGCTGGCGTCGGGATCGGGTTCACGAGGATTGGATTTATCGCCGGCGACAAGTTTATGACGGTACCGGCGGGGCAATTGGGTTGTTGAAAGATTTGGTGATTGACGAGGAAACGTTGGTCGTACGTCGGATTATCGTATCTCGAGGACTTTTGGCTGATTTGCTGCAGGGCTCATTGATCGTGCCCGTAGAACAACTGGCACAAGATGCGACAGGCCAGATTAAAATACGCCAACCAGGGGTAGGCTATCAAGGAACACCTTAAGAGTAAAGTGAGGCTGTAACAGTGGCAGTGGATCCTATCTGCCCCGGGTGCCAAGGACGCAATGTGGGTAAAGTAGGTACCGGGCAATATTATTGCTGGGAGTGTTTTATCGAGTTTCAGGTAGGTCATCGGGGAACCCGCATGTACCGTGTAGAGGCAGATGGAGAATTGTCGCGCATCGAACCGGATGCGGGATTGGAGGGGGTGACGTCATGAAGCGCTATATGAACGGGATGATGACAGGTGCATTGGTCGGTGCGGTAATGGCAGGAATCTGGCTGCTGAACCGACCTCGGCCGAGTTGGGCGAAGGTCGCCATGCGAGGGGCACGGCGGATGGGTCCTCGTGCATGGAAAGTGGCGAGGACGGGAAGCAAGGGATTGGTGCATATGGCGCGCCGCCGTTTGAGTTAGGTGTAGCAAGCAAGGTGGGAAAGCATTGGTGAAATTGGCATCGCGGTCAAGTCCCTTGCGATGGTATCGTTGGGGACTTTTGATCGTGTTGATGGCGGGGGGATTGCTTCTCCTGTGGTATACGCGCGCTATCCTGATGCCCTTTATCTTGGCGTTTGTGGTGGCATATTTACTAGCCCCCTTAGTGGAGGCTTTTGTTCGCCATGGGTTAAACCGAATTGTGGCCATTTTTATTGTCTACATCTTGCTAGGTTTTGCAGTAGCCGCGGCAGTTTTGTATATGGTGCCGATTTTAGTTCAAGAAAGTGTGCACCTGATAAAAATGGTTCCGGCATTTATCAACAGCGCCCAGGTGACGTGGAATTTATGGTTGACACGTTTACACCAGGCCCCAATTCCGTCCTCTGTCCGGTCCGCCATTAATGCGACCGGAAAGCACTTGCAAAGTCAATTATATGGTGTAGTCAAAGGAATATTTTCTGCGATTTTTGGATTGGTTCCAGGCGTGATCAGCGTGATCGTGGCGCCAGTATTGGGATTTTATTTACTAAAGGATTTGGACCGGGTTCGTTCTAGATTTTGGGATGTGGTGCCGCTTGAGTGGCGTCCGTCGATGTTTAAGTTGGGATTTGATTTGGACCGCGCACTGAATGGATTTATCCGGGGTCAGTTATTGGTAGCCTTGGCGGTGGGTGCCTTGTCCACCACATTGGTTATCGTTTTGGGCTTGCCCTTCCCATTGCTGATTGGCGCGGTGGCAACCGTGACCGATGTCATCCCCTACGTCGGACCAATTGCAGGGGCATTACCCGCAGTAGTTTTGGCGCTGAATATTTCCCCATGGACGGCTTTGGACACAATTCTAGGATTTATCGCAATTCACCAATTGGAAGGTACGGTGATTGCTCCAAAGGTTATGGGGGAGTCGGTGGGACTTCATCCGCTGGTGGTGGTGTTCGCGATTTTGGCGGGAGGGGAACTAGGGGGGATTTTGGGGTTGTTGCTAGCAGTGCCGACGGCAGCCGTGTTGAAAGTGTTATTTAGTCATTTATACCGCCGATTTACGATCTAGCCTTGACCTCCCCTTGCCCGGATCGGTACAATGAAACACATTGGATCTAGCCATTTCCAACGAGAATAAGGTGGGGAACCCTATGCGATCCGCAGATATTCGTGAGCGATTTGTTCAATATTTTCAAGAACGGGGTCATCAAAGAGTGCCGAGCTCACCATTAGTTCCGGCACAGGATCCGACTTTGTTGTTTACTAATGCCGGTATGGTGCAATTTAAAGATGTGTTTATGGGCTTAGAAGAACGTCCTTACCGGCGCGCGGTCACCGTGCAAAAATGCATGCGTGCCGGAGGCAAACATAATGACTTGGACCAGGTAGGGAAAACGGCCCGGCACCAAACGTTTTTTGAAATGCTGGGCAATTTTTCCTTTGGGGATTATTTTAAGGCCGAAGCCATCCGGTTAGCCTGGGGATTTTTGACGGAAGAATTGAAAATATCCCCGGATGTGTTGTGGATTACGGTGTTTGAAACTGACGACGAAGCGTTTCGCCTTTGGCAAGAAATAGCGCAAGTACCTTCGGAACGTATTGTTCGCATGGGGGAAAAAGAAAATTTTTGGGCTATGGGCGATACGGGACCTTGTGGGCCGTGCAGTGAGATTTTTGTAGACCGGGGAGAGGCATTCGCCTGTGGCCCCAACTGCGGATTGGGACGGTGCGAGTGCGACCGAATTCAAGAAGTTTGGAACTTAGTCTTTATGCAATACAATCGGGCAGCTGATGGAACATTGACTCCATTGCCCAAACCCAGCATTGACACCGGAATGGGATTGGAACGGATATCTGCCTATCTCCAAGGCGTTGATTCTAATTTCGAAACCGACTTGTTGAAACCTCTCATTGACCAAGTCGAAAAAATGTCCGGACATGCGTACGTACCAGGACCGGAAGGGATGCCCCACCGCGTCATTGCAGACCATGTGCGTTCGGTGACGTTTTTGCTGGCTGAAGGGGTATCTTTTAGCAACTCGGACCGCGGCTACGTAATGCGCCGCATTCTTCGCCGGGCTGTGCGCTATGGGCTGTTACTGGGATTTGACGAACCATTTCTGTGGCAATTGGTTCCGGTAGTGGGAGAAATTATGGGAAGCGCTTATCCCGAAGTGATAGAAGGCCAATCTCTGATCCAAGACCATATACGCACTGAAGAAGAACGATTTGCCATGACACTTAGCACGGGAATGAAAGTATTAAACGAAAAGCTGAGTGGTCTGCGGCGAGGGGATACGTTGCCAGGGGAAGATGCTTTCTTTCTAGCCGACACCTACGGCTTCCCCTTGGATTTGACGTTGGACGCTGCCGAAGAGCGGGGCATTCTAGTGGATCAGGAGGCGTTTGACCGGGCTCTGAGTGAGCAGCGGGAACGTGCCCGGCGCGGTCGGTTGAAACCGGGGCAATCTCTGCCGCATCTAGGACACGCGGTATTCGAAGGTTATCGGCATTTGCATTGGGAGCAGCAACCGATTGCTGCCATGTATATTGGCGAAGATCCCGTAGGGCGTTTGGTGACAGGGGAGACGGGCTGGCTATGGTTGTCCCACACACCATTTTACCCTGAGGGAGGAGGCCAAGTCGCCGACGTTGGTTGGATGGCCGGAGCCCATGGGGTGGCGAAGGTTCTTAATGTCGTAAAGAACGGGCAAGATATCTGGCATTTTGTGGAAATCATCGAAGGGTATATCGATGCCCGCGAGACACTAGATCTTACAGTGGATGCCGAAAAGCGCCATGGCGCGATGAGAAATCACACGGGCACGCACTTGCTTCATGCTGCTCTCCGCAAGGTGCTGGGAGATGGCGTTCACCAAACGGGATCATACGTGGCACCAGATCGGCTGCGGTTTGATTTTTCCTATCCCAAGCCGTTGTCGCCGGGACAGATACGGGACATTGAAGACATTGTCAACCAATGGATTTTGGAAGACCGCCCGGTAGAGACAGTGCAGATGAATCGCGATCAGGCCCAGGCAGAAGGAGCGTTGGCTTTTTTTGGGGATAAATATGGCGAAGTGGTCCGCGTGGTCAGTGTGCCAGACGCTTCCAAAGAACTGTGTGGAGGAACCCATTGTGCGCGAACTGGCGAGATTGGGCTGTTTGCTATTGTGTCTGAAATCAGTGTCGGTGGTGGTTCGAGACGGATTGAAGCGGTTACCGGACTGAACGCCCTGGAGGCGTTTCGCATTCAACGGAGTGCGATTGATGATTTGCAATCGATCTTTCGCGGCGTCCCTGCTGAAGAATTGGCCACACGGGTTAGCGAATTAACCGAAGCACTTCGCGATCGTGAAATCGAGGTGGAGCAACTGCGGCGATTGCAGCGGGAAGACGAAGGACGCCAGTTGGCAGCCAACCCGTGGATGTTGGGTGAATGGAAACTGGTGGTGGCAGAAGTGGGCGTGCCGTCGATTGAAGCCCTGCGTCAGGTGTTGGACGGAGCTAAACCGGTGCTGGATGGAGCAATATTAGCGGCTAGGCATGGTGACCGTGCTTCGTTCGTTGTATATTTAGGAAGAACGCTTGTGGACCGCGGACTAGATGCCCTAAATTTGGTTAAGGTATTAGCACCGCTAATCCAGGGTGGCGGTGGGGGCAAACAGGATATGGCCCAGGCAGGAGGGAAAGACCCGGACGGCATACCCAGGTTGTTGGCTGAAGCTCGCAGTATACTGTCGGAACGGCTGATCGTGGCCGGATAGCATAGGGGCCAATCGAGAGAAAGGAAGTGAAGGCATGGAACCATTAGATGAGACTCGTAGACTTTGGGGTCATCAGGAGGCAGAAAACCAAGCCGACGCCGTTCTGCGCGAAGTTTATAGCGCCTTAAAAGATAAGGGGTATAACCCTATAAGTCAACTGGTTGGTTATTTGTTGTCCGGGGATCCTGCCTACATTACCAGTCACCAAGGGGCCAGAAATTTAATTCGAAGGGTTGAGCGCGACGAGCTGTTAGAGGAATTGTTGCGCCAGTATGTTAATCAATTAGAACGACAGTCGACGGATGCCTAGACGCATAATGGGATTGGACGTGGGGGATAAATGGATAGGGGTGGCGCTTAGCGACGAGCTGGGCATTTTGGCCACTGCTAAACCTCCACTGAGACGGACGGCTATGGCTAACGACGTTACAGCCCTGGCATTGATGGCTAAAGAGTGGAATGTAAGCGAAATTGTGGTAGGATTGCCATTGAACATGAATGCAAGTGTCGGCCCTCAAGCGGAACGCACCATGGCTTTAGTGGAGCGACTGCGAAAGGTAGCGGTCTGCCGCGTGACCACATGGGACGAGCGGTTAACCACCCGGCAGGCCGAGCGATTGCTGGTGGAGCAAGATGTTCGCCGCGAAAAGCGGAAAAAATTAGTAGACGGGGTAGCGGCAGCGCTAATTTTGGAGTCGTATTTAAACTCTAAGGCGCGTTCGCGAAGAGAGGAGACAGAGATGTCGGATAACGATAAGGACCTTATAGGATCGATGGGTGAGGATGACGACGAAATCATTACATTGACCGACGAAGAGGGCAATGAGCATGAGTTTGTGGTCGTTGACGTGATTGAAGTAGAGAGTCAAGAGTATGCTATTTTGTTGCCCATTGACACGGACGATGAAGAAGAGGCGGAAGCCGTGATTTTGAGATTGGAAAAGGATGCCGATGGCGATGATATTTTGGTGGATATCGAGGCCGAGGATGAGTGGGAAAAGGTAGCTCAAGCCTACGAAGATTTACTGGAAGATGAATCCGGCGACGAGTAATGATTGTATCCGGCCCATTCGATGATGGTGGGGTCCTAATCGGCACGTCGCGGTCTGGGTGTACGAATGGGGTACTGGCCTTTGAAGCGGAGCCCCCCTATTGGGGGGCTCGCATTTGGCACCTTATCCTATTGCAGAGAGGACCCTGCGAGTGGTGATGTCTAAACCCAATCCACGACGAAGACCGGTCTGGTTGTGGACAGGGGTTTTTGCCGCTGTATGCATATTTTTTGTGGCGTACGGATGGCGGCAGTTTCTGCCGCTGTCTCCTCACAGTCATGAATATGCCTACATCCGGGTGGCCCCCGGTGAATCAGCATCACAAATTGGCACGACCTTAGAGCACCGAAAGATTATCCGTTCGGCGTTGGCTTTTGATTTGGCAAGCCGTGCCACCAATTTGTCGACCACTTTGAAGAGCGGTGTCTACCGCCTATCTCCCCATGACAGTCTTAATACTATCTTGCGGATTATGAAGTCGGGCGATGTGGTGGTCATTAAGGTGACAATCCCTGAAGGTTTCACTGTTCAGCAAGTGGTCGCACGCCTTTTGGCAGCACACATTGGAAACGCTAAGCAATATCACGAACTGGAACAAAGGCCGCTGTTCCGAATGCCAACGCCAATGCCCGGCGTGCGGGACCCATTGGAAGGGTTCTTGTTCCCCGCCACCTACTCATTTCCTTGGGGGGTCACCGCTAAAGAGGCATTGGAGACCATGTGGCAGACATTTCAGTCCAATGCCCTGCCCCTATACCTACATGCCCACACACACCTGAGTGTGGTCCAGTGGGTGACTTTGGCATCGATTGTGCAACAGGAAAATAAACGGGCGGCCGAAGCCCCGGACATTGCTGCGGTGTTTTTAAACCGCATCGCAATTCATATGCGCTTGCAGTCGGATGCTACGGTTCGTTATGCAATAGGACATCCCATAGATGGGAGTCTGTCTTATCAAAACCTTCAAGTGGCATCTCCGTATAATACGTATATAATTTCTGGACTGCCCCCAGGTCCCATTGCCAACCCGGGATTGACCGCACTGTCGGCCGCACTGCATCCTGCATCAGTCGGTTACTTATACTTTTTAACATTGCCCAATGGGCAAGTGCTGTTTGCCACCACTTATCAGCAACAACTTGCAAATATTGCGTACGCCAATGCCCATTATTAAGGTATAGGTCTAAAAACAAATATTTTGGGAAAAACTTCCTTTAGCAGAAATGTTAAGGGGAGGAATTATTGTGAAGTGGGATCGGCGAATCATTATGGGATCTTCGACCGCGCTGGCCATTTTAGCGGCTATAGGAATCTGGATGGTATTTTTTCGATTGCCCGCTTCCGCCCCTGGCTATTCCTCTGCACCATCTTACACGTCCAGTCCGGTTTTGGTTCGGGAGATTTTGGGACAGCAAAATGCACGGATAACCAGACCATACCATAGACCAGCACTAGTGGTAGTGCCAAAATTGTTGCCCGATTGGGCGCAACGAGAAATCGAACGTCAAGTCGGTGTTAAGATGATGCATCGCCATCAATTTATTTGGGACGGGAGTTCTCAGTTGTTTCTTCAAGCTCGACACTGGGCCATATCTGGATTGTATCCCCTCTCAATAGCTGCGTTTAAGCCGATTGTGGGAATTTCCCAAAGCGCATTAATGCTCGTTGAGAATGCTACACCCATCTATTCTACCGGCCCGTTTTTTCTGAACTCAGGGAGCAGGTGGGGTGTCAAACAGCGAAGTCCGGTCATGACTTCTCTCTCCGCTCCTCTGAGTCAGAAATTGGAGCCATTAATTCCCAACGGAGGCGTATTGGCGGTAATCAACGGTCAAGGCCAAATTCGCATGGTCGCATCGAACCCCTCAAGCCGCCTTCTCTCCTGGCAACCTCGACCGGTAGGATTGGGACTGGTCCCACCTTTGATAGCCGAGGCCATGGCGGAGCCCCAATTACTGAAAGAGGTCGCCCATGGCTCCGATATCTTGGACCAGTTGGGCAAGGATTGGGGTGGCAACAAGATTCAACAAGCCTTAATGCGCTTGGGGGTTGAAAGTGGGATCTCAGTTCCGGGGCAACCGGTAAAAAATCCCGCTTTGCCTAAACCCTCTCCATTAGAACTGAGTGAGGGTCATGCACTTTGGGCAACCCCGCTTGAAGTTGCGCGAGCGTATTTGCCGTTTCTTAATCAAGGGGCGCTTCTCCCATTAACAGTCAATGCGACCGCAAGCCGATTTGGCGCCGGAAAGCCGCTTGCTGCGCCCACGAGCACATTGAATGCTGTGACCAAGTTTTTACCCACAGTAGTAACCAATGGCATCCGGTTTTCTGTGTGGCGTCCCGACGGTAATTATGCCGTTGCCTACACGCCCCTAGACCACGGTTTAGTTCTGGTCGCTGGCGGAACAGCAACCAACAATATTATCGCAGTCATTCATGCGGCTGCCGTATGGTTGACAGAAAAGAAGGGAATTGGAGGGTAAGTTGCGAACAGTGTGTACGAGGTGTTCGCAATGTGGCAGGAGCGGCAGATTGTTACAATTGGGACGTTGGTATGGATTACCGTGGGATTATGGTTTTGGATATGGCCCAGTGTGGCATTGGCAGTATGGCAGGGGTGGGCAGCAGGCTTGTGGCTGCTTGCCGCTGCCCTTTTCGGTCGTGCGTTGGGAGTTTTTGCCTATAATCGGCTTTCTTTCTGGCATCACGGAGTGCATATGGTTTATGATGCTGGGTCGCTGATCAGGGTGCCTTGGCGGTCTTCGTGGGCAGCCCTTACGTTATACGCCACGCTCGATGGCCTAATAATCGGTATGGGCGTTGCCACAGGATTACCCCAGGGCCGCTGGTGGATGGCCCTCATTACCATGGGGGTGGCTGTTGTGATCACTAATCTTACAGTAGTGTTATACAATCATGTGGTGGTGCCATTTTATGGTGGGTGGCAGTGGCAAGAGGAACGAGGAATTCACCGCGTGCGCATTTCTCGGCTCGTGCCGAATCAAACTCGGTTGCTATTCGCCACATTGGCATATTCGTGGGTGATAGTAGGCTTGGTGATACTGATAGTGACTATGGGAGTTGTCTTTACGCTTATTGCTCCGGCCCTTCCCAAAGGATTTTTCAGTCTGGGGGTTGTGGTGTTTTCAGCATTTGTGGTGGCGATCGCTGGATTTTTGCTTGCGGTACTGGTAGGGTGGTGGTTCTATTGGGGCGCGATGTGTTATAACCGTTGGGGACCCCGCCACGGTTTGGCGTTAGACGTAAAAATTGCGGAGGTTCAACTGTGAAACGCCTGAAATATGAAGCTACCATAGACAAAATGCCGCTGACGGTGTTTCAGGAAGAAATTTTGGCTTGGTACCGAATCCAAGGAAGGTCTCTTCCTTGGCGAAATAGCCGCGATCCCTACCATATCTTAGTGTCTGAGATATTGTTGCACCAGACTACCGTGAGGTCGGTAATTCCGGTATACCAAGCGTTTTTAAGCCGATTCCCCACCGTGGCAGATTGTGCCCAGGGTCCATTAGAAGACATTAAGGCCATTACCGACCCCTTGGGTTACAAAATTCGCGGGGAATGGCTTTATCGGATTGCGACTTATGTAATGGAAGAGTGTGGCGGTCATTTCCCCGAAACCTTGGAGGGCTTAATGGCATTGCCGGGGGTGGGACGCTATACCGCGGGCGCAGTATTGTCCTTTGCTTATGGTCAGGATGCCCCTATTTTAGATACTAACGTCAATCGACTTTTGGGCCGATATTTCGGTGTGGACTATAAAGACAAAAGGGCAGATACCCAACATCGGCTGTGGTCATTGGCGGAAGCAGTGATTCCTCAAGGATTGGGATACGAATTCAATCAAGCTTTAATGGACATGGGGGCCATGATTTGTACGGCGCGCAAGCCCACTTGTATAGTATGCCCCATCAGCACAGGATGTGAGATGGTCTCTCATGTTGACGAGAGCAGTCAACAACCGCTGAAGGCAGCAGAGGCCAGAGTGAGTTATCTGATACGAGAAAAATCGGCTAGGGGGGAATCGTCATGAATCTATTGCGAGTTGTGGTTATTGGCACTGGGTTTGGGGCACGAGTGCACGTGCCCGCCTATCAATTGCATCCGCGATATGAATTAGTGGGAATTGGTTCTATGAGGCAAGGTAGGGGAGAAGAGTGGGGCAAGTCTTTAGGAATTGCGGGATCATCCAATTGGAGGGACTTGATTGACGACGTGTGCCCCGACGTTGTCAGCATCGCCACCAATCCCTCGTGGCATTATGACATGAGCATCTATGCCATGGAACACGATGCGCACGTGCTTTGTGAAAAACCGATGGCATTATCCTTGACTGAGGCAGCCGCAATGGTGCGGGTGTCTGAGAATACCGGAAAACATGCCTGGATCAATCATGAATTTCGTTATTTTCCTGCGCGTCAGATTGTCAAAGAGTGGATTGACGAAGGAAAAATTGGGGTGCCGCTATCTGTGGTGATGGCGGGCGGTGCTGGCGGATATGAGGCTGCCTATCATCGACCGATAAATTGGTTGACACAAGAGTCGCATGGTGGAGGCTTTTTAGGCGCTATTGGCTCACATTGGATCGATACATTACGATGGTGGCTAGGTGATATCCAATATGTAACCGGAGAGTTGATGCGTGATGTTCCCGAGCGGGCGACTGGGATAGCTCGCGCTGACGATGGATTTGTTGGCTTCTTGCATTTAAGTTCCGGAGCCTCGGCATTGTTGAGCTGGCATGTCGCTGCACCTTCAGCCCGTGGAGTCCGCTTTGAAGTGATGGGAACTGAAGCAACCATTCGGGTGGACAATGACCGTCGGGTTTGGATAAGTCAGGATGCCAATTGGGAAGAGGTGACAGTGCCTGATACTGAGTGGCCAACCAATTTACCCGAGAACGCACCTTATTTGCTTGGCAATATGATAGCGCTGTTGGATGACATGGCAGATGCGATAGATGGTGAGCCCCAATCTCCCCTTTTAGTGCCATTTTCTGAAGGATATGAGGTGATGCGGGTGATGGATGCCTGGACCCGTTCGTTTCAAAACGGTACACGCCAATTTTTGTTATAGCATAAACGCGCGCGGAGATAATCTGGATTGATGTTGAACCTCCCCGCCCTAAAGGACGGAGATTCTAGGGGAACCACCATGGCTGCGTCGCGGGTCGTGAGACCCTGGGAGTGACCCTCCTGACTCGCCACCGCTTATCCCGC
>PXYW01000130.1:0-3048 GCA_003023695.1 Sulfobacillus benefaciens
GCGCATCCGTTTCTACCAAGGATTCGCCCTGAAAGACCAGGGCATCCCGCATGGCTTTTAATCCTTCGAGACCCACCCACTCATCCCGTCGAGGACCCGTTTCTTGCTGCCCTAATTCGGCAACAGCCATTTCTAATCGACGGATTTTGCGTGTAAGACTGCCATTCAATAATAACGGACTGGGCAGACATCGCCACACCCATTGAACGAGCGGCCAGGTATTACTACGCAAGGGGCCTGCCGCTAAGGTTAAGCGCTCCCCTACTGATCCTTGCGGCCATTCCGTGACAGCCCAGGCTTGGTGGACTACCGGCGTGGGTGGGATATTTCCCTGAATGTGATCGGGCAGTTCTTCCCATCCTACTGTCGAATGCGATATAGCAGATTTCTGAGTCGTCCAAGGCCATTGTCTGGTCATAATATCCGCGCCTTGCGGCGTATGCCTCCTTTGCTCATGGATGTGGTCGATTCGATAACTTCCAGGGAAGGTTCTGATGCGATTTGGTTTAATACCGAGTGAACCCAATGCCCATAGGTGTCGGGGGGGTTGGCTGAGGCATTGACGAGATCCCGTGTACTTAAGGCCGAGAGCCATTGCCACTGCCCAGGACCGGGCATGGCAGCCCAGGCTTGTTCGACGGATTGAAAATGAATCCATGCCGGGTCGCGTTGGGCACTGGCCCACCCCATGCGCACTGTCACCAGGCTGATGACACTGCGCGGTCCTATCGTTTGAATCCACCACTGCCATCGGGCTTGGATCGTCGGATTCTCGACAGCCTCTGTCGGAACAATGTTCGATCCCGGTAGTTGCGTAGACCGAATATCAATCAGAATGCCATGCGCCATCGCCACCCGCAATGCCTGCGCTAATCGCTGATGCCATGCAGTCATGGCATCAGGTTCTAATAAGGTCGTCGGCGGGAGTGTCAATAAGGCCATGGCCCATGTTATCCCATGGCTCGTCCAGAGGGGATCGGCTTCTTGGCCTGCACTAAATGGCATGGGCAGTCCGGGCAAAACCGAATGGACTTGATGGCGTTGCTTCCATCGATAGGTGCGAATCATCTGGGCTGGGCCATCCACGATAATCCAGATGCTCCACACGATGGCGACAAGGATGCTGATCCCCAAACTCCAGACGATGCCGATGATCAGCGGACCAATGAGCATCCCGACTAAAACAATGATAGTCGCCCCCACTAAGAGCAAGAGAAACCCCGGCAAGGCCAGATTGCCAATGATATGGGCATCCGTTCGGGGATCTAAGTCTGGTAAAATCGGACGTTCAGGCATCAGGGATCGATCCTTTGTGAGTTATTGATTGGGAAACTCCGGGGGTGGAGGCGAAGGCATGGATGACCGTTTGACTTGGGCTTTGGGTGTCTGGGTAGAGGGTTGAACGACCCAAACGCCTTGTTTCAAGACTTCCCGCCGTCCGAGCCGTTGGCGTTCTAGTGGTGTTTCATGGGTTGTGGGCTGTTGCAATGTGGCAGCTACTGATGGTGGTAGCCGCGTTCCTGCCCGCGGACTAATGGTAATGTGACCATCTTGATGGGCCACGACTGGCAAGGCTGCCGACCGTGCCCAAGCCTGATCAGAATATTCCGTGTCCATACGCCAGGCTTGAAGTGTCTGAGTCCGTGCTTCCACCCATCGTTTTGCTGCTGCCGGATTCACATTTGCCATCAATTGACCATGGGAATCCTTCCACTCTGCCACCTCTTGCCGCGCTTGACTCTGCGCCCAGGCTTTCACCTGGCCCTCGAATTTTTTGCTCCATTCATTTGGCGTAGTCGTAAACCCTTGCTGGGCCCAGTCTTTTTGCAAGGATTCTGCAATCACTGCAGCTTGTTGGGCATTCCGCGCTTTGCCAATCCAATGGGCTCCATCCTGTTGCCACGTAATGGTAGATAGCAGTTCAGGATCTTTTAATCGATTGCTCGTCGCCCATTGGGCTGGATTCTTAACAGAGGATGCCATGAGGTTGTCCGCAATCCCCATTTGGGATTCGTGGGCCTGCTGTAATTCCGTCTCGGTCCAGCCGACTTGGGCAGCCCGCCAGGCACTGCGTTCTTGTGCGATAGCACTGCGTTGCTGCCACTCAGATCCATGGGATTGCAGCGTCGTGCCCCATTGATCCATGAAAACGCCAGCCGTTCCTGCGACATCGCCTAAAGCCCCCGGAATCTTTACGCCTAACCGCATTAATTGCCGGGCCGATCCCTTCATGCTCTCGCCAGAGTCTAGGGCCTGTTGCCCAGCAGAATGGCCTAAGGCGCTAATCGATGCCACCGTGTGGCTCCACCAATCCGCCACATTGATCCGAAAATGCCGAATTAAGAGCCATGTCGGGATTACCCAGAAACGCCAGCCAATAACCATCCAGACCAAGGTCCAGACCATGCTGAGCCAGGGCACAACCCCGGAGAATCCTGGCGATAATCCAAAGGGGCCATGAGCCCCGCCATCAATCCAGACCACACCTGCCACCCAGATCCATGCACCCAGTTGCATCGCCAAAGCCCGCAGGGCGACACCCAACACGGCGAACATGGTTTCAGGATCCCAAGGATTCAGGGCAATGATCCAGATCCAGACAGGAGCTATGCCTAACCACAGATTGGCCGCTACCAAGATCATCGTCCATAAGGTCGTAATGACCGTGAGCCCAACAGTCATCAGTACGCCAATATCAAACAATGGATAGAGAAAGTCCGCGGTATACCGCAAAAGGGAGAGTTCTCCGGTTGCTGTTTGTACTGTCGAAATCAGAACATGGGCTACGCCCCCTGCAATTCCAGCTGCTAAGGGTAGTGCAATCAATCCAGGGATTTTGGCAATGGACATGCCGTTCGGTCCGGAAATGCCCCATAATGCGCCCCAAATCCAAAAAGGATTGCCGAAGTTGAGACTCTGCGTAGCGGTCATCCCCACGGATGATCCCAGAGCCTGGGCTACTGTTCCTCCCCAATGGCTCCATAGTACCCCAATGATCTTGGGAAGAATCATCGGCCCCACAAAGATCACGATCCGTGCCGTTAAAGG
>PXYW01000130.1:3167-7308 GCA_003023695.1 Sulfobacillus benefaciens
ACCCCTGTGGCATTCCATCCGGGCGTCCAAGGACTACTCCACCCGTTGAGAAAGTGCCCCTTTGGCGCAGAAATATGGTTGGCCGTCAACACTTGAACCATGGCCTGAGCACTTCCCAGTCCTGGTGGATGTACCCAATTCACAAACTCCTGGATCATGGCGGCCAGATGATAGCCAAAGAGCAGAAAGAGCAACAAGACCGAAGACAGGGACCACAGCCAAATATTGACCGTATGCCCAATGTTATTAAATCCGCCCGTAATGCCGCTCTCGACCGCATTCGTTAAGGTACCGGCACTGATGCCCATGATACCCATAGAAAAGGCTCCGATATCCACACCATTGCGCCCCTTATCGTCTTAGTAAATGCCGAGTACCGATGCCAATGGAGTCCATGCCTCAAACCATGCAGGCGATCCAATTCCTTCAATCCCTAACGGTTCGGCGGGCAATGCGATGCGATGGTCCACCGGCGTCGGACTACTGCCGCGACTGGCAATCCATGTTTTCGATGGCACCAAGGCTTGCGAGGTATTCGCGGCTGCAACATAGATACCTAATGTGACCGGAATCGGGGGCGGTGTCGTCCCACCATCGACAATCACCACTACATCGGTCATCATTTTCAAAATTTGCCCCCACTTGCGTTCTGGATGCGGATAACGAATCGCCATGCCTAAGGCCCAGACTTGTAGACGATCAGCTAAGGCAATGCTGTTAGGAGGCGCCTGATATGGCGTGCCTGCCGTCCAGGAAGCTTCCCACCCCCATCCTGCGGCAATGGATTCCGTTTGGATAAGCCGCGCGAGTCCTGGCATCGTAAAGTGGCCTTCCAGTAGACGCACGGGCGTTTTTTGCTGCCAGGCAATCCAGCGAGCTAAGGCTAGTGCCGTAGTGGATGTCCCGCTCCGACGAATTTCCCCCCAGACCCAAATCGTATAAGGCAAGAGGATATCCTGCGCAGCATTGGCTAAGGCCGTAGCTGGTGGGTTGCTAGCAGGAACCGGAACGCTCGTCATAGCAGACCGTTTAGTCGCCAGTTCCACAGGCTCTGAACTGGACAGTTTCGCATCCTGTGGTCCCATCGCTGCCGCTCCATGCATCGTCCGGCGACGCGGAACCATGACCACATCAGGGGTAGGTGCATCCCATTGTGACGGTTGGGCTGGTCGCCAATGGGATTCTACCCCGACTAGGCGCCGCTTGGTGGACGGCTTAGTCGATGAAGGATGCCCATGTTGTTGTGGAGGCACGGCTGATGCCACGCTGGGCGATAGCGTTTGGCGCGTTTTGCGATCTGCCTTGTTTTGATACATGGCGTGATCAGCCCGTTCAATAGCTACAGGGAGGGGCTCTTGATCCGCTTGCACCACAATACCCATACTGACCGCGACTTGTGCCGCTTGAAAGGCGTCCTGCAATCGTTGCAAAACCTGATCTGGGTTCAGCAATGGTGGGCGCACAATCCAAAGTAATTCGTCCCCGCCTTTGCGCATACAGAGATCGCTGGTTCGAGCTACGGATCGCAAGGCCATGCCTGCTTGTCGGAGATACGCATCACCAGCCGCATGGCCTTGCGTATCATTGATGGTTTTCAGTCCATCGACATCGCAAAAAATCACGACATGGCCAAATTCTGTGAGACGTTCCAGGACTTGTTGCCCAACCACCGCCGTATACAGTGTCGTCACGGGATCGATGGCCACGGATTGTACAGCATCTGCGATCTCCGCACCTAAGACATCGGTCAAGACGTCTGGGCGCGCATCGTCTGATGTATTGGGTGCGGGTGCTGCAATCGAATCCAATGATCCAGTGGCGCCTACAGACTCATCCGGCGTATCCGATGCGCCTTGTTGTTCTAACGCTATGCGCATTTGTCGTAGTCGTTCAGCTTTTTCCTGGGCTTGTTTGACCTTGCGTTCTGCAGCAAGACGTTCTGCTTGGAGTTTGGTCAGCCGCTCTCGCTCGGCTTCGCGTTGGGCTTTTTCCAAGCGTTGCGCTTCTTCTTGGGCTGCACGTTCGAGTGCTTCAGCTTCTTGTTTGGCTCGGGCAAGGCGCTCGGCCTCTAGGCGTAAAGCTTCTTGTTCCGCCTGCTCTTGCCGCATCGCCTCTTCTTTTTGGCTAACACTCTGTTTTAAGCTGGCTTGCTGATCTATAGACAGATTGCTTTTGATCCGCTTCCCCGGAGCATTTTGGGCCACATTGATGGCTTGTGCGCGGCGGGATCCCCATTGACTGGGATCGATTACAATGGCTGTGCCAATGCGCACCGTTCCCAGTACTGCCCATAGCCGTTTTTGCCATTCAGCCCCGGAAAGACTCTCGGCTGTTTTGGTCCACGCACACCAAAACTTTTTAGGCCCTTCGCGCACAATGGCCGCAGTCTCTCCACTGATTTCCTTCAAGGCCGCGACCATGGTAATGAGATCCAGTGGATGATCCTCTAATTCAGCCAACGTACCAATCACCCAAGGTCCTTGGGCCGGTTGCCGATCCCACCAAATTTGCCCGGCTTCGGGGGTTAAACACCCCGTTTCCGCATCCCAAGCATCCAATGTATCTGATGGCCAATAAATGGGATTACCTGATGGCCATCGCGGTTGCAATGGGCGTTGGGGATCCCACTCTTCATCACCCAGAAAGATCTTGGATTGAGGATTATGGGCGAGACATTCTAGACAGGCTTTGCGCCACGCTTCCCGTTTTTCTATCGGCGGCAAACTATTGAGCGGAATCTCGATCTGGTCCGGCCAGACATTCGAATCCCGCGCCAGCATGACAATCCGCATCGGATCGCGAAATATAGATCGTTCATCTTGTGCCTTGACGGGATCAACGATGCAAGCCCACATAGTTATTCCTCCAAATCTGTAGTATGACAACAATCAGAACAGGCGGCAGTATTACTCCTGCGATGACACCAGTAGCTGCTGGGCAAGCCGTTGGAGCACTGGCGGAATGTCAGAGGCTACTAATGCATGTTGGAGCACAGATGTACCATATCGGATGACCATGGCATCCCACTCTGCCACGGTGCCTTCTAGCAGAACATAGTGCAGATGTTGGAGAATGCGTTGTTGGGAACGGGACATTTTATAAAGAATAGCACCCTTCCAAACTGATGACAGCGCCATGGTCCCGACACTCTTGACATGCTTTCTGCCAATCGGCACGGCGTTGATACAGTGCCAATGATTCTAACGCAATGGCCAGATGTTCTGGCCACACATTGGAACTACGTGCTAAAGCCACGACCATCATCGGATTAATAAAAACATATCGATTATCTTGTGCCTTGGCGGGATCAACGATGCAAGCCCACATATCAATCACTCCATGAGTACAAAATTTAGTTAGGGTTTATTGGTGCAACTGAACCTCTGGACAAATCGTTGCAGGGCTGGCGGAATGTCGGCTACTGCTAACGCATACTGGAGAACGAGGATACTCCATTGGGCTGCCAGGGCATTCTAATCCGCCACAGTGCTTTCTTGGAGTATTTGACGCAAGTACTGGGGATCAATACCGGGTGAACCGTGCATCATATCTTTGATAGTAACCTTCTATATAACAAATTGTGTTAAGCTGATTTGACGCCCCGATAAATCAGTTCGCCAGCACTAGCCGTAATGACACCGAGCCAAGGATTCCAGAGAAGAATGCCCCCGATAATGCCCCAGCGAAAGATCGTTTCCGGCCAGGTTCCGACCGTAATATTGGGGAGGGGCAAATGTACCCAGACATTGAACGGCCAAAACCATTGCACGCCTTTGGTATTGAAGATATCAGCAACCATATGGCTCGCATAGCCTGCGCCCCACCCGATCATCGCGCCGGTGCCCCACAGATGCCAGAGACCCAAAATCCATGCAGGATGCCCTATGGCGAGGCCACCCGCCCAGATCAGATGGGCTACCAGACGGCGAAACAGCGGCAAGAGAATCCCGGTAGTGACGATTAAGGCCACCAGGGAATGAGCAATGCCCCGATGGTGTATTACCCCTGTTCGACGAGCTAATCCTGACATGGTACGAGCACCCATGAGATGCCGTGTTAGCAAGGCCTGGGGGTGATCTAAGTCCGGGGCCAGTCCGCCAATGCCCCCTAAGACCACCAGTGCTGGCGTTACAGTGTGATG
>PXYW01000131.1 GCA_003023695.1 Sulfobacillus benefaciens
CATGAACCGAGGAATCCAAACACCACCCTATAGTGGTTGGATTGTGGTGAAAAATGTACAATAATAGCGGTAGACGGGGTGCGGGTCATCCCCATGAGGGGACATTAGACGCTAGTGCCATTGATTCCAAAATAAGGGGATTTGATGTGGATTCGCCAATCGTTGTTATCGGAATGGGCCAACTCGGTACTCTTTTTGCTGACGCTTGGATCCAATTAGGGCAAAGTACGTTAACCATCCGGCGGGAGCAGCGAGTTAATCAGGACATTGCGCCTCGGGCCGTCCTAATAGCCACCGGTGAACAGGATTTGCCGCCGGTTCTCGCATCGTTGCCCCACTTCTGGCGGTCGCATGTGATATTAATCCAAAATGAATTGGTTCCACAAATATGGGTGCCCTATACCGACCAGCCCACCCTAGTGGCAGTCTGGGCAGAAAAGAAGCCGCACATAGAGGTCCACAGCCTGAGGAGCAGTGTTGTTTTTGGTCCCCACACCGATTTAGTTGCAGATGCTTTCGCGGCCATGAATCAACCTCTGTCTGTGGCGAAAGATTACTCGGACATGCTGCTAGAGCTCTCCATCAAAAACATCTATATTTGGGCGACGAACATTTATGGTTTGAGTAATCCCGGTTCGCTTGGTCAATTAGCTGCAGAACCACATGCGGCCGTGCTGGAGTCTCTAATGGCAGAGCTTTGTCAGGTCCACAGTGCTGTTGCCGGATACTACTGTGCTCCGCAAAGAATCATCCCCATAATATGGCACATTATTCATACCAATGCCGATCTCAAGATCCCCGGACGATCAGCACGTACACGTCTGGAGCGTGTGATGTCGGCAGTCCATCAACATTCGTTAGCCACCCCTGAACTAAGCCGCATCGCGAAACTTAACTTGAACCAAGAGTGACTTCGGCATCCCAAGAAGACTTCCGCTGTGTCATCGTCCCATCGCATTGCATGCTAAAAGAGGGTGACAGTCCGAAGCGTAACGGCAGAAGAGTGAACCGTCTCGGACCTTGGCAACACGGTTGTCTAGGATCCATCTGATCTGCCAAGTCGTGGCAGAAGAACCATGCAAACGCGCTGCAATGTTCCTGTTCTCGGTGTCAGACAGACCAACTGCGGCACATCCGCAATATTTTGTCCCACGAACTTCTTTAAAAATACCTACTCGAATGCAAGCCTGCTTCATTGGCGGCTACTGGCATGATACACTTTAGACACCATATCCTGTCTAGGAGTGATTGTCATGATGCCTGTAGCCGCCTTTGTCACGGTCCATTTACCTGAGGGAACCCCGTTAAATTTTGTAATGCCAGTCCAGCGCGACCAATATCCAGAGTTGCGCAATGTTCATAATGCGGCGGAGCTTGTTTCATGGCTGAACCAGCATTTTTCAGATAATCCCGCATATGAAGATATTCGCCAGCAAATTCGGTCGATACCGCCCAACACGCGAATTGACCTCAGGTTAGAGCGTATCGGGGATGCTTAGGGTCCCGCTAACATAAAGCCAAGGGCGTTGATTGCGCCAGGTTACATTAACCGGCACATCATAGCAACGGCTTAACTTGTCTTCCGTTAGAACGTCGACAACCCGTCCTTGAGCCACGGTTTTCCCTCGTTGCATTAAAAAGGCATGCGTTACCCAAGGCAATATTTCCTCTACCTGATGAGTGACATAAATAATCGTAGGGGCACCAGGAATTTTTACCACCGCACTGAGATATTGCAAAAATTCCTCTCGTGCTCGCAAGTCCAATCCTTGGGTGGGTTCATCCAATATCAACAACTGAAGATCCGCCATCCAAGCTCGAGCTAACAACACCTTTTGCCGTTCGCCTTGGGATAGCTGCAGCAGAGGTTTGGATTCCAAGGCCGCTAGTCCTAATTGGCTCATCACAGTAGCAGCCTTTTCCCGTATGTCGCTCGATACTTGGCTTATCGCCGACATACGGCTCTCATATCCTGCCCATACCACCTCTTGTACCGGTCTCCCGCCGTGATGGGCCCCAAGCCAATCCATAACAGAAGGACTCACCCAACCGATGTTACGCCGCAGATCCCTAAGGTCTATCGTGCCAAACTGTTGACCCAAAACACTAACGCTTCCTTGGGTCGGCCATTGATAGCCATTGATAATGTTCAGCAGGGAGGTTTTGCCTGCACCATTTGGACCCAAGAGCGCCCAGTGCTGACCGGGCTCGATAACCCACGAAATGTTGCTTAGTATCATCTCGTGACCCCGAGTCCAGGTCACCGAGTTCAACTGTAAAATTTGACTCATAGAACCGCAATCCCCCTACGATGTAAAATGTTTTGGCACTGAATTCGTCCCAAACTGGTATACTCTAAATATGGAAATATTACAGTGCCGATTAGGCAGCAGCGATCGGTTTGTTTCTGCCATAGGATTAGGAACCTGGCAATTTAGTCAGGGTCATGGGCTAATCGGCAAATTTTGGCCTTCATTAGACAATAATACCATTAGGGAGATTGTAAAAGCCGCGCATAGCGGTGGCATTAACTGGTTTGATACTGCAGAGGCCTATGGCCGCGGGCAATCTGAGTACGCCCTTTCTCAAGCACTGAATGACTTGCAAATCCCCCACAACGATGCCTTGATTGCCACCAAATGGTGGCCTTTACTGCGGTCTTCACGGTCACTTGAGTCTACCATTCACGAACGATTACAGCGTCTCCAGGGGTGGCCGATTACCTTATACCAGATCCATCAACCCTATTCCACGTCTTCTATTGCCGATCAGATGACGAGCATGGCGCGGCTTCTGGACCTTGGTTTGATTCAACAAGCCGGAGTCAGCAATTTTTCCGCGAGCCAGATGACCGCAGCCTACCGTGCGTTAAAAGCCCATGGTCATACTCTTTCTTCTAATCAGGTCCGCTTTAATTTGTTGGATCGTCGCATCGAAACCAATGGTGTGCTTTCAGCCGCCCAAGACTTAGGGATGACCATCATTGCATACTCGCCGCTGGCACAAGGGTTGTTGACCGGAAAATTTCATAACGGTAGCACTTCACTAAAGGGATTTCGCCGTTTTACACCCCAGTTCAGTTCTCGGGGCCTGGCCAAAACTTCCTCGCTGATTCATGTGCTTGATACGTTGGCCGCTAAATACCAAGTAACCATGGCCGAAGTTGCTCTAAATTGGCTCATTACCACTCCAGGACAATTCGTCACGGCCATTGCTGGCGCTACCAGCCAGGCCCAAGCTTCCCAAAATGCGCATGCTATGACCTGGAAACTGACCGCCAGTGACCGGAGCGCGCTCGACCAAGTTTTTTAGAAACAAACCTTTTCTATCCTTCATGTACCCATAGCATGCACGTTTCATAGATGGTATAATTTACCATTATTATATTGGGGTGAAGTCCAAATGACGGAATGGTTGTCTATTGAAGATTTAGCACAAGAGACCGGGATTCCTGACCGCACAATTCGTCGCTATCTCCGGCAGTTTAGCCAACATCTGCCTGTAAAAAGAAATAATCGGTCATATGTACTGCACTCGTCCGGTATTGCGCTGCTGACCCGGATACGAGATCTCTACGCTAACGGAAACACTGAAGAAGCTATTGTAAAGCAATTAGGTGAGGCAGCAACACCGGCCTTGACCCAAGTCGCGGAACAGCCTTTAGAGCAAGTGTTGGTTCGCCTCAATCATCAAGTCGCCACAGCGTTCGATCAATTTTCTCATCGACAGGAAGCGTTGCAGGTTGAAATTGGGGCCATGCGCGACGAACTAGCCGCTACCCGGCGGCAGTTGCAGGCAGAAAGTCAAGCCCGTGTAGATGCCGAGCGAGCCCGCGAACGGTACTTCACCCAACGGGATGAACACCTGGTAGCCACGATTCGCCAAGCCATGGCGGAGCGTCGTAAACCCTGGTGGCAGCGGCGAAAACGCGCTTAGGGACGTGGTCTCTGTTTAGTGTATAGTATTGGTAAACCCTACCCTGATGGAGGTGACTCACATACATTATCCTTACCTGATTATTGGCGGCGGCATGACGG
>PXYW01000132.1 GCA_003023695.1 Sulfobacillus benefaciens
CGCGTAATGACCCCAGTTTCACGATTTAAATCATATCGTGGGCTAAACGGGTCAACTGAAACTGTGGCTATACCTCTTATTGTGGGACCGACGCCACGTTGCGTTTTTATGACAACTTGATTCATTACCCAATCCGCCCCTTTAATGCAATTTCTACGCAATCTCGCGTACGCCTTAAGATTGGCTGATAAGGATACGCGCCGACGATGTTTGCCAGTTTTGCGGAGTTTGTGACAAGCGTATGCCAATTATGTTGCTTTTGTAAGCGATCGATGGTCATGAGATAGAAACATACGCCCGTCAAGACAATACCGCCCGCTTGTTCGATCTTGTTAATATATCCAAGAGTTTTGCCCCACAGTCGATAAGCACTGTTTGTTGTCAAGATCAGCTGTGTGTTTTCATGAACCTTTTTCCCGTCAAGTAATTCTGCTATCATCCCTAACTCGTAAATAGATTGTTGTGGACCGCTGAAGACCACAAGATCGACAGCATCATCATGGGAGGTCATTTGGTATGATTCATAAACGTGCTGCAGTTCTTTTTTCCCAATCGTAATCTCTGGCAAACTATTGTTGCCCATAATCATCTCTTCCCATTCAGGGGTGATGCTTTCGATGCCGAAGAGAGCGGTCGATCCATAACTAGCCAGAGAGGCCCCCAAGTGTTTCAAATCATCAGATCTTGTGGTCATAGTCGGCATGCGAAAAAACGGTACTTCCCAGTAACTCTGCAGCCGACGACCTACAGCCGCCCCTAATGCTCCCCAGTCTGCCATGTCTTGCAGTGCAGTCGTAAGGTTTACTAATGTGGTCGCTTTGCGTTGCGACTCCAAGTGGTATCCATACATTGGTACACGTCCTGTAATCCCTGCGGCCAGCGCGGCCGGCCCAGCTTCAAAATTGGACCTGGCGCCAAATATACTGTTGGCGTAGCATACCGTTCCAGTATCCCCCCACGCTACATGTTCTCCTAAATGTGGTTGGTAGACGGATTGATAGTTAATACACGTATCAATGTTAAGCACTCCAAGGGTTTGCAAATAATTCTTGAGTTCGTGTTGTCTTTCCACCAGTTCTAAATCTTGTCCCAGTAGATGAGCATAAAGTGGATCCGTGAATCCCGCATTTAAGGTGGTAGGTATCGTCACTTTGCATTGAGAGTTAACCAAGTTCTTTACAAAGTCCAACCCAGCTTGCCCCATTACTTCCATATCGGCCACTAAATGTGCGTTATGGATTGGAACAAATCGTTGGGCACCAAAGTATTCGCCGACGTGCAACTGAAATTCTAAAGCCCATTGCGGCCCTTTACCAAAATCACCAGACAACATTTGTTCTTCTTCGTGAGATAATAACATTTCCGCCTCCAAATTATGTCATGTGGATCGTTTGTATACGCTTGGTGACCTTTACGTACCACTCTCAATAATGTCTTCTGGGGACTGAGATATCGTTAATTTACTTCGTGGATCTTCAGCAAGCCAAACAAGCATGGCAGCCACAAGAATCGACGCGGGCAAAAAATACATAGCTGTCTGTAATCCGAAGTGTTGGGCAATAAATCCTCCCGTTACAGGTCCTAATACCGCCCCGAGTTCTGCTCCGAACAAAGCGATACCAAACGCTGTTCCGGAAACTAAGGGATTGGTGGTATCAGTTACCAACGCTATCGCAGTCGGGATGTAGGCCCCAAAGATTCCGCCTAGTGCAATTAACAGAAATAGTCCTAAGGGAGAGGACGTCTGAGTAAAGATGAACAGTAAAATAGCAGATACGAAAGACATATAGCTAATAGCGCGAACACGACCGATTTTATCAGCGACAAAACCACTCACCACAAGGCCAATCGTAATGCCGCCGAATAACACACCGGACAATAACCCCCCACCAACAAAGGACAAATGCCGCACGTGAATTACATAGAGGGGAATCCATGCACCGGCCATCCAAAACGTGAAATTATAAAGCCCATGAAGAATGAACACTACCCACACATTTCGCTTTTTCCACACCTCGCTTAAATGAGGAGCCTGACCACTACTTAGCACCATAGCTTCTTGATAGCCAGGGCTATGTTGCCGCGGGCGTTCTTTGACAAATACTATTAACAGAATACCCGCAATGATGCTAAGTAGACCGCTTATGGGCCACGGGGCTCTCCATCCCCAGTGCGCCGCGATTAATGTGGCCAACACTATCCCGAGCAATGTGCCTATGCTATATCCCGTTTCCCAAAATGCCAAAGCTTTCGCTCGCCGCGAATAGGGATAGGTTTCACTAACCCAGGCGGCTCCCGTTGGATACTGGAAGCCTTCAAAGACCCCTGTTAGAATTCGAATTCCTGCCAAAAATGGTACAGAGTTGGCCAACGCTGTGATCCCGGTGACAGTGCCAAACCCTAGTACAGAGGGACCAATAACTTTTTTTCTTCCTACCTTATCGGAAATGAAACCTCCAAAAAATGTTGAAAGATATCCGACAAAAAATAACGATACTAGCCCTCCGGCTGCCGTAAGAGACAAGTGAAAAAACGGTATCATTAATGGCAAGAGGGGTCCAATCAATCCCCTATCAATAAAATTGAAGATCCATGTCAACCAATTCCAGAATAAAACTTGACGAGAGTAAGCTGGCCAATCCGCTGATGGTTCATATTTTATCGCCAAAATTTCTCCTCCTCTGGATATCAATCATAAAACCAGTATTTTACTGTTCTGGGTCATCCATCCTGTTATTAATCTATTAGCCGCGCAGATTGTTTAAAAATAACTCCCAAGTCACGGTCTCCATCTCCTGCGTCGACACTGCGTTGATACCAAGTCAAAGCGCCCTGTGTGCATGGTAAGTGAAGGCCTTCCGTTGCGGCCCGGGACAGTGTCAGCGTTAAATCTTTTAGTGCCAGACTTGACTTGAACCCTAACGAGAAATCATTGGCTAGCGCACGAGGGACCGTGTTGTTGAGTTGCCAGCTGTCTGCCGCTGTCTCTCGCATCACTTCTAGGAGTGCCTCAACATTTGCTCCATTGGAGGTCGCGAATTGATACGCTTCATAGACCGCTGCTAAGTTAGCACATGTCGCGATATTATTTCCCAGTTTAACGACCTGCCCAGAACCTAGCGGCCCACAATGGATGATCTTCGTTCCTAGTAAACGTAAAAGCCATGTGGCACGGGCTATTTGATCCGACGTGCCTCCCGCTAAAATGGTAAGTGCTCCTTGGCCCGCCGCCCACGTTCCTTTACCGACCGGGGCATCTATCAATTCGACGCCTGAAGGTTCAAGAGCCTGAGCACAGAAGACATCTATATCAGGGCCGCTGGTGCTCATGTCGATCACCATAGTTCCAGGCCGCGCCGTCTCCCGAATACCGTGCTTCCCCAGCAGCACATTTTGCAGAACATCAGGGTGAGGAAGCATACAAATCACCCATTCTACATCTTTGGCTACATCAGCGGGAGAGTCTGCAAAGAATTCAAACTGCCTGCGCTTAGTCTCATCGACATCAAAGGCCACCACTTGCACTCCCACGGAAACTAAGTGCTGCGCCATCAAACTTCCCATGGCACCAAGACCAATAAATCCTATGCGTTGTCGTTCACTCATTCGATTTCATCTCCTCTGATCCACTGAATTGATTTTTGTCGAGTCAGTTCGTTAAACACCTCAACCCCATAACCATGGCCTAGCCCACTGATTCCGTAAGGCTCTGATGTTGCCCCTGGGGCTTTCCCACGCTTTGTGTTGACTTTGATCATTCCGGCGCGCAAGTTTTCAATGGCATCCATCACATGGTTGCCGTCGTTGGAATAGACGATGGCAGCGAGTCCATAATCTGAATCATTGGCTAATGCGATCGCTTCTTGAAAAGACTGAAATGGCACCAATGGTGCGATAGGACCGAAGGTTTCGTCGCGTAGTAACCTACTAGAATCTTGATTTTCCATCCTGACAATTGTGGGTGGGT
>PXYW01000133.1 GCA_003023695.1 Sulfobacillus benefaciens
CGGACGATGCCAATGGAGTGGCTGCCACTATTCGCCGTCAGTTCGCGGAACGCTTTTCGTCTGAAGTCGCCGATGATATACGCATTTTGTATGGAGGAAGCGTCTCTCCCAATAACATCAGGGAGTTTGTCGAGGCGTCGGACATTGATGGCGCACTGGTTGGCGGTGCCTCACTAAAAATTGAAACCATGTTAGCCATGATGGCCAGTCTTACGCACTAAAAGGGAGAAAATGGTGGTTAAACCGGTGGTATTAGCGGTATTGGATGGATGGGGAGAGGCGCAATCAGGTCCCACCAACGCGATTAGCAGTGCACCCGCATTAAATATGGAGCGCTTGGCAAACGAATACCCCAGCACGTTGGTAAAAGCGCATGGCCGTGCGGTGGGACTCATGGAAAATCAGATGGGGGATTCTAATGTCGGCCACTTAACCATTGGGGCTGGCCGCATCATCCAGCAAAACCTGGTTCGCATCAACGATGCTATCGCAGACGGAACCTTAGCCGAGAACCCCACACTTTTACAAATGCTGGGGGAAAGCCAGGGACGTCGGCTGCACCTGTTGGGTCTCTTGTCGCCGGGCGGCGTTCACAGTCATCAAGAGCATTTAGCAGCGCTGCTGTCTTTAATCGCACAACATGGCCATCCTCTCGAGGTGTATTTGCATATCTGGCTGGATGGCCGAGACGTTTCACCCCAGAGTGCCGCGTCATCGCTCGAATGGTTGGCTTCCACCCTCAATACGGTGGGTTTAGGGCGGGTGGCCTCAATCTCTGGCCGTTATTATGCAATGGACCGGGACCGACGGTGGGATCGCACCGAACGCGCCTACAGGGCCATGGTTGAGGGGATAGGGAACCAAGCCAAAAGTGCGGTGGAGGCGTTGCTGGAGGCATACAGCCAAGAGATCACCGACGAATTCTTGCCGCCTACTGTATTAACCGATGAACATAATCAACCGGTCGGCACCATCGGCTCTGATGACGTTGTATTTGTCTTTAATTTCCGTGCCGACCGGGTGCGGCAAATCATGCGTGCCTTGGGCGATCCCAACTTTGCCGAATTTTCCCGACCTGTGCCTGGGGTCCGTTGGCTAGGGGGGATGACGGTCTATGATGAGCAATTTGTCTTGCCCCACCTGTTTTCCCCGCAAAGTGTGGCCAATAATTTGACAGAGTGGCTTAGCCATCAAGGCTTGACACAGCTTCATGTCGCAGAAACCGAAAAGTATGCCCATGTGACGTTTTTTTTCAACGGAGGCATTGAAAAGACGCATTCGGGAGAAGAGCGAATCATGGTACCCTCGCCCAAAGTGGCCACCTATGATTTGGCGCCAGCCATGAGCGCTCCTCAAATTAAGGATGTCGTCATCCGCGCCCTGACTGAGGGGCGGTTTGATTTCATTTTGCTAAACTTTGCCAATGCTGATATGGTAGGACACACGGGAAATGTGCAGGCGGCCGAGGCCGGGGTGCGGGTGGTCGATAAAGCGATCGGTGAAATCGCCGATCGCGTGCTGGAGCATCAAGGCGTACTGTTGATTGTTGCAGACCATGGCAACGCCGAGGTGATGCGCGATACCGATGGCACACCCAATACCCAGCACACCACCAATCCAGTGCCATTTATCGTGGTGGCATCAAAGGATATTCTCGGTGCGCGGACTATGAGAGCTGGCGGAGGATTGCGTGACGTAGCTCCTACATTGCTGGCAGTTATGGGCCTTGCAATCCCGTCAGAAATGAGTGGAGCATCGTTGCTTCAATAAGATCTGCGCAAAAAGGCAGGAGGCTAGAATATGTCGGACTTGATTAGTGGTATTCATGCGTATGAAATATTGGATTCCCGGGGTAACCCTACGTTAGCGGTCCGTGTAGATTTGCAGTCTGGACAATGTGGTTGGGCAAGGGTTCCGTCGGGGGCCTCAACCGGAGCCCATGAGGCGGTGGAACTGCGGGACAGGGACACCAGGTATCAAGGCAAAGGTGTACGCACCGCATGCCGCAACGTCAACGAAATTATGGCGCCCGCACTGGTGGGGATGCGTGTCCAAGATCAAGCCCAGATTGACCAGTTGTTGCGGGACTTGGACGGCGATCCGCAAAAGGCTAGATTGGGCGCTAATGCCTGTCTTGGCGTATCGCTTGGGGTATTGAACGCGGCCGCCAATTCATTGAACATCCCGCTTTATCGGTATATTGGGGGAACCAACAGCCGACTGTTGCCGGTGCCTTTGCTCAATGTGGTAAATGGCGGGGTCCACGCGGACAACAACGTGGATATCCAAGAGTTTATGCTGGTTCCCGCGGGAGCATCTTCATTTGCCGAAGCCATGCGCATGGCGGTGGAAACCTATCATGCCTTGAAGTCTTTATTGCAAGCACGAGGACTGCGCACAGCGGTGGGCGATGAGGGCGGTTTTGCTCCAGATTTGGACAACGACCGCGAAGTGTTGGATTTTCTGGTACGGGCGATTGAAAAAGCTGGATTGGTGCCCGGACAAGACGTGGCGCTGGCTATCGATGTCGCTGCCAATGAACTTCGCACTCCTGAGGGATACCGGCTGCAAGGCAAGCCTCAGACAGCGGATGACTTAATTGACTTCTACCAAGAAGTTGTGCAGGACTACCCCGTGATTTCGATTGAGGATGGATTGGCTGAAGATGATTGGGATGGCTGGGCCCGGTTGCAGGAACGATTAGGCTCGCAAACCCAACTGATTGGGGACGATTTGTTTGTGACTAATCCGGCGAGAATCCGGCAAGGCATGGAGCAAAAGTCGGCAAATGCGGTGCTGATCAAATTGAATCAAATTGGTACGGTCAGTGAAACTTTGGAAGCTATCGCCATGTCTCAGGCGCATGGGTGGCATACCATTGTTTCCCATCGGTCGGGAGAAACGGAAGATACCGCTATTGCCGATCTGAGTGTGGCGATGAATACGGGACAAATTAAAACCGGAGCGCCTGCCCGCAGTGAAAGGGTAGCAAAATATAATCGGCTTCTGATTATAGAAGCGGATGATGCACAGCTCCAATATGCCGGGTGGGGGGCGTTTGGTCGGTGAATCTAGAATTGCGGCAGGTGTCTGACGGAGTGTTTGCCACTTCACGGGCGGCCATGCAGGCGGAGGTGGCCGATGTCATTGTTTTTGACATGGATGGCGTCTTGATTGATGTCCACCAAAGCTATCCCGTCGTCATCTGCCATGCGGTCACAGCCTATTTGCAAGAAATCGGGTTTTACGGAGAAGGCCTTGCGGTGACACCCGAGGACACCACATATTTCAAGGCGGCTGGGGGATTTAACAGCGACTGGGCGTTAGCCCAGGGAATCGTGCTGATGTTTTTGGTCAAGGCGCAGTTGCTAGATACTCGCGACTTAAAGAGTTTAATGGGATCCCCGCCTGATGCCGCCACCATTGCACGGGCGGCAGGACAATATGGTGGGGGCCTGGGAGGACTGGAACGGGCACTGGAAAATTTAGTGGAGTCCAGCGAATTCGAACGGGTAAAAGCTATCTGGGATCGGCAAAGGATTACCCGACTGGCTCAGGAATTTTACGCAGGGGAACAAAGCCACGAGGTGTTTGGCATCCCGAATGAGACCGTTAAGGAATCGGGGCTGATGCTTCGCGAGCGGGCCCTGGTGACCCGCGATTTACTGGAGAAAGCACCGTTTCGATATGGTTTGTACACGGGGCGTAATGCAGGAGAGACAGCCATTGCGCTCAAAATGACTGGTTTGGACGGTCTGATTGCTGCTAACGCGCAGGTTACCGAAGATCGGGGATGGCAAAAACCTGATCCCGGGGGACTGGTGGAAATTGTCCGCGCGTTGTCGCCACGGCTGTTGATTTATGTGGGAGATAA
>PXYW01000134.1 GCA_003023695.1 Sulfobacillus benefaciens
TCGCTCTAATCCAGTCGTGTTGACTAGATATCAGTTCAGCTAGATCGATTTCCAAATGTTTTCCGATGACTGGCACAGGACAGGTGTTCAGCCAGGCAGTTAAAGCCGATGCACTCGGCCTCCTTTTGTTATTTTCGATTCGAGACACGGAGCTTCGATCGAGATTCGCTTTACGAGCAATCGTTTCCTGATCATACCCATGAGCTAATCGTAGTACCCTTAAGACCGGCCCGCCTATCCATGATGCTGTTGCCACTTTGATCACTCCTCTTACCCCATAATACACGTGCTAACACTTGACACGCAAGATGACGTTTGGTATTCTTACGGTATCACAACGTCACTGGGCGCGAGGAAGCGGTGCTGCCGCAAGATGATCCCGCTCTGCAGAATAGTGGTAACCTCGGGAACAATGCGGTGGCGTCGGACGCTTTAAAGGAAGTAGAAGACGCAGACGAAAAACTGTATTGGCTGCCGTTAGAAGCGTCTCTTCTCTGTGCGGAGGCGCCGTGGCTGCGCTATCTTTTGTGGGTACTGTCCCTCCCGCCATCCGCTCTACTTGAGAGCTTCCGGCGCGCGCCAGCTCAATGGCACTTATCCGTTTTTTTTGCCATCGTGCTGCCACCTCCTCCATCAGTTTGACGATTGCCACCGTCACCGCCTCGCGTGGTGCCGCGACGAATAAATTGCTCCCTTCGTGGGCTTGCGACCACTCTACCGAAGTCGCCCGAGGAATCTGAGTATCGAAAATCAGATCCGGATCGCGGATGAAAAGTTCCAAACGCTCCCGCGCCGTTCGGCCCATCGACGTCCTAGAATCGACCAGAGTGCTGACAATGCCGAGCAACCTCAGCGCGACGCTTTGTAAGCATGTGTGGGCGGTCTTATATGGGGTCGGAGTACGCCTTGATGACAATCCGCGCCTTTTCTTTACGTTACGTGCTGTGAATGTCGAAGATCTTATAAGCGAAGCGGTCGCGGAGAAGACCGATACGTTGTTAAAGAAAGCTCAAGCGAAGAGTCGACGCGCCATAGATGAGGACGATGACTTGGGAGAGTTATTTGGCATCGACCTCAATCAGGATGTCTAAGTGACCCTCTCGACAGTCGCACGATTTTTGCCTTTCCTTAAAATATTTTCCACAAAAGAACCGGACCATTTCAGGCGTTCCCGAAGATTTCGGGATCTTGGGCAACTGCATTCGTGCGACCCGCGAGAGCCGCATAAGCTTTCCACTGAAACTTGCGTCATCGACGGCCCGAATAAAAGTCGCGGATGCATGGGTTCCGGGCATAAGATTCCCATGTGGCCAAGAGCCATTTGATCTTGACAATACACACTCTATATAATCCGACGCGGACTATCCGCTAAAAGGGGGCCGTGTCAGGTCCGGGGTTCTGTTGCAGTGCGCGAAGACTCTGGTGCCACGACGTTTCCTGCTCTTGCGGTGTCCATGCGGACCACCCGTTTTGGCGCCAATAATCGCGACCGGGTCGCCCTGTCCGTTGACTGACGACCACTCCGGTCAGATCGGCGACGTCGTGTTCATGACACCAGCGTTGGATGACGTCGAGGACTTGGGGCACGTCGTGGAGCGGATGCAATCCGCCTAGGGCATGCCCTAAGTCGCCGTACGTCAGGGTCTCTCCCTGAAGTGCTCGCGAACGGAGCAGGACCCATGCTTCCCGTGCTTTGGCGGTATAGTCAATGCCGACCGCGGGCGTCTGCGGCCGCCACACAATGCCCCGGACCGCGTGAGCCGGAATCCAGACCCACAGGGTCTCCTGGGGGGCAGCCGTTAATGCCCGTCCAAACGCGGCATCCCACCCCACCGCTCGCCCGAGGGCGTCGAGCACGTCAATACGGGCACTGCGCTGGGATTCGCCGGAGTCTGGCACGCGAATCTGCCAGCCCGATTCCAGCGGTTCGACATCGACGGTCACGGGGCGCTCCGAGCGGGTCAGCCATAGGTCGACCGGACCCGCGGGGCGTCCTTGCAGATGCTTTCTTAACGCTTCGTTCAGCACCGTGGAGAGGCTCTCGGTTCCTGCTTCTCGCTCGGCCTGCTCCCACAGAGGCTCATCGTTCGGCCGTACATAGATGGTTTTTCTGCCCGTCTGTCTCGCTCCTTAGCGGTTCGAAAACTGCCAGTTCGTTCATCGTCTTATTATACCGTCTAACGTCATGATTCCACCAGGCACGGGACATGGACGTGGTCTGTGACCTTCATTAACTGGCCCTGTTGTCCGGTATCGGATGCCCATTACCGTTGGGCATCAACGCTACGTTGGTATTCCCAGATTATATAGTCCATTTGACGGAGGGTGAGCGTGGGAAATCGAGGGCAAAGAAGTGCTGCCGCTGCTTCCATCAGGCGTTTTGCGTCGTCCCCAGACAGCCGACGCAGGCCCGTGGTGGCCTCAAGATATCGGATTACCATGCGATCGGCTTTGATGTGGTCTTCGCTGCCGGTAAGCATCCAAAAATAGGAGAGTCCCGTTCCCGGCCCTTGCCCTCTTACCGTTCGGAAATCGGCTTCAAATGATGGGTTGCCCATAATGCCGGGAATGTCCTGGAAAACGTTCACATGGTGCGCCTCGAGCACTTCGGCTGCCTGGAACACCGCTTCGGCTTTGGTAATGGATGACGCATGCGCAGAGGTGCGCTGACGGTTTTGGTAAACGTCCGACAGCATGTTTTCTAACCCGCGCTGGCGGTGCATGGTCAGTAGGTCGCTCAACGGTTGCTGGTCTGAGACGGCCGGCCATTCATCGACCGACACCCGGAAAGGCTTAAGTCCGGCGTTTTGAGCGTATCGCAGGACGGTGGCCCGAGTACTCTCGTATTTGGCACCTAGCGAATAGATCGCGTCGATGAGCGCCAGCGAAAGATGGGCGTAGCGGTATTCAGAGGGTAGCTGCACTGGATAGCGGGTTACAAGCAGAGACTCGAGAGCTTTGGAAAGATCCAGGACATTCCTTTTCGACGGATTCATAAGGATACCTCCTCGCAAATGTGACGAGCACCGACAAAAATCAGCCAAGTGAAAACAAGACCGCAAAAACCAGGATGGCTGCGAAAAGCACGGCGACGTAGAACGTGATGACAGCGGCGATGGCCAAAATGCGGACTGAGAGCCGGACCAGGAAGCCCAGCAAAGCCCACAAGAAAGCCAGTAGCGCGGCAGCAAGCGTCGGGGACCGCTGTTCTATTACGTGCGCGGGCGCCCAATACCGGCCATTTGACCCACGGACGGATACGAACACCTCTTCGTCAGGGAACTTTGGTACATGCTTCTTATCATTCACTGCGATTACCTTCATTCCACATACACAGTATATACGTATGTAAATCAGAATGCTATGGGGAAACTGTCCTATTTTGGCGGTGCCGAACCTCTCGATATCGGTTGGCGGTTTCGTGGGTTCCCGGGCCAGTGACGGGAACATCCCTAATCGGACGTATTATCGAGGTGTTCTCATGAGCGTTACTCAGCTTCCGCATCTCACTCGGCGCCGCCGCGATGCTTTTTTTCGGGACCCAGCCGCTACCCGGAAGGCTCAAACCGCACGTACACGCCCACGCCGGGGGCATCTAGAATGCGCACGGCATGCGCGGGAACCGCACCCCACTGGTACCACATGTCAACGACAAGTTTAAAATCCCCAATAAGACCAATTCAATTTCCCTAAAAACGGTAGTTGAATTTCCCTAATAACGACAACTGAAAATCCCTAAAAACGGTAGGGTAGATTCCCCAAAATCG
>PXYW01000135.1 GCA_003023695.1 Sulfobacillus benefaciens
CTAATCCAATGAGAGAATTTACCGAAGAAAACGCGGACGAAGCGATTCACATGGCTCAAAGAATTCTTCAGACAAGTGAGGGTATTTTCGCTAGTTTTTTGCAAAAAGAACTCCCGGAACCGACAGATTGATGCCTTTCTACCAATTACCCATGAACCTATTGGTGCCCTCGGCTAAAATGAAATGCCTTATATCCAGTCTCCAATCTGTCAACGATGGTATAATGTTGGCTCTTATCTTTTGTCACCTCAACATGCTATGCTACTAAGGATAATCATGGAGAGAGGACGATCCTGAAATGCAACACGAGTTTCGACGGCCACGAGGCACCCAAGATCTGTTGCCGCCCCAGTCACTACGCATGGAACAATTGCGCCGGACAGCTATTGATACGGCTGCCCGGTATGGTTATGACTTGATCGAGACGCCGATTTTTGAACAATCCCCAGTATTTTTGCGCGTTGGTGAATCTACTGATATCGTGCAACATGAACGGTATGCTTTTACGGATGTTGGCGGCATTGATCTCACCTTGAGGCCGGAAGGCACGGCAGCAATCGCTCGGGCCTATGTGGAGAATGGGTTATACAATGCACCACAGCCAGTACGCCTCTGCTACTATGGTCCCATGTTTCGCCGCGAGAGACCAGAAGCCTTACGCTATCGACAACATACGCAATTCGGGGCAGAACTGTATGGATCGGTGCAACCGGAAGCCGATGCCGAAATTATTGTGTTAGCCTGTGCTGTAGTAGAGGCAATGGGCTTGGAGCACCCGACCGTACGGGCCAATTCCATTGGATGTGCTGTCTGCCGTCCACGATATCGAGAGGCATTGATGGCCTACTATCAATCCCGTCGTACTACTTTATGCGCTGACTGTCAAAACCGATTAGAGACCAACCCATTGCGATTATTGGACTGTAAAATCGACATCAGCATTCGTGATACGGCTCCTGACATCCAACACTACTGGTGTGATGACTGCCGAACCCACTATCACACCATGGTCGCATTGCTGGAAGACGTCGGGCGCCCTGTTCAACGCGATCCGTTTTTGGTTCGGGGTCTGGATTATTATACGCGGACCGTATTTGAGATCGGCCACCCGAGTTTGGGCGATCAAACGGCATTGTTTGGTGGTGGGCGGTATGACGGGCTCGCGACCGGGCTAGATGGGCCAGAGTCGAGTCCTGCAGTCGGTTTTGGGATGGGCATCGAACGAGTGATGTCTGTTGTGGGTTCGCAATTGCCGATGTCTACGCGGCGGATCTATGTATCCCATCTGGCAGGGTTTACGCAAATGGCTTTTGCGTTAGCAGAGCAACTTCGTCATCAAGGGTTCTCTGTTGAAACGGACTTGTTAGGTCGAAGTTTGAAGGCCCAACTTCGGGATGCGACCCGTCGTAGTGACATCGCCATTATCATCGGCGGTGATGAATGGCATCGTGGTTATGTCAGCATTAAAAATTTTGCCACGAATCAACAAGAAGAGGTCGCTTTGCGTGATGTTGCGGATTATCTAAAACAGTGTGTGAACCCCATGCACTGAATCGCAATGCAAGTCACCATCTGTGCTAAAATATTTTCCCCAAGGTCCTGTTGAATAAACCTAGCACGGGTATGAGTTTGATGCTAGTGGGAATGATGACCTTAAACGGTAGCGAAAAGGATACAGTTAATGGTTCAATCCTCGGGACGGCCCATGTTGTCTGCATTGCAGTTTACTATCATGATGACATCAGGCTATTTCGTGAGCGGGTTTTTCACATTTCCCCGAATAGTGGCAACCGCCGTAGGACGCGCAGGGGTTTGGTCGATAGTTGGAGATGGTCTCGTTTTTCTCGTTGTCCTGTGGGTAACATTTCGGGTGCAACGTCAGTTTTCGGACGAATCGCTCTGGGTCGGAAGCACTCACGTGCTGGGATTGTTCTGGGGTCGGACTTTAAACGGAGCAGTCTGGGTGTTTCACTGGGCTTTGACCGTTATTGGAGTGGCAGAGTTTTGTTTTATCATTCAAGAAATTTTTTTACCGATCACCCCGCGCTTCGTTATTGCCGGTGCTTTGGTCGGTACAGCACTCTATGTGGCCTGGCACGGTACGATGGGTCTTGCCCGGACACTACAAGCAGGGTTTTGGCCCGTTGTCGGTTTGGTCCTGATCACTGCGGGTTTCGCCATTTCATTGATACATTATCCAATGTTGGCGATCCCGACCTTTCATGGGTCTCTGGAACCTGTAGTAAGATCCGTTGAAAACAATTCGATTCTCTTTCTGGGAATGCCTATAATGGTGACTTTAGTTGCGGAAATGGATCCAGCGCAGCGACAGCGTGGGGAATGCTGGGCCTATGGATTTTTTATTGCAGTGATCATAATTCTTGTGTTCGTTTATACGGCATTGCTAGCCACCTTCGGACCGACTTATCTGACACAAGTGCAGTGGCCTGTTGTAAGTTTGCTACGGATCGTCTCCGTTACATGGTTTTGGATTGATAAATTTGGCCTATTTGCTTTAATGATGTGGACGATGGTGCTCGTTGGTTTTACTGCCGTGCGAATTTTGAGTCTCACGCAAGTAGGTCAGACATGGGGGGTTGTTCCTGGAAGCCGTGCGTCAAAAATCTGGTTAGTTGGTACCGCAGCAAGCATCTGGTATGGAGGACTTCTGATCCCGAACGCCACCGTGAATGAATGGATTGCGCACTGGGTGTTGATTCCGATAGGATGGGGGGCGCTGGGGGCGATGCCAGGAGTCCTGGCGGTAGCGTCATGGTATCGGTCTTTTCGAAAATCCAAAGACCACGGAATAGTCACACAGAACCCGCTAAAGTGATGTGCAACGACCCAATCATCTGTATCAATTAACCACTAAAGTTAAGGGTACTGGGCCAACTAAATCGATGAAATCGTCGATGTTTAGCGAAAATTGTCGATGGCAGAAAGAGGATTCCGCGGATATTCCGCGAAGACAATAGTTAGGTTGGCTAAATGTACGTGAGGTGATGACGCGTATGGTGGTCCATAACACGGCTTATGCGGCATTGATGGGCGCAGTGAATCATGGTGAGATCTTTACTGTGTTTCAACCGATTCTGTCGGCGGCCCAGCAGTGTGTAGGGTTCGAGGCCCTGTCCCGATTTCCTAACGGTTGCCCTCCTAATGCGGTCTGGGCGTTGGCCCACTCGTTAGAGATGGCAGTTTCATTAGACAGTGTCGCCCTGGCCACGGCAATCCGTAGTGCGCAATCTCTTCCAGGGAAACTTTTTTTGAATATCAGTGCGGCCCATTTTGCTATAGTGCAAGCGCTATTGCTGTTAGGTCCACCGGATCGTTTGGTATGGGAAGTGACCGAAAGTGGATTGATTAGCGATATGGGGGTAAGGGGAATTCAAATACTAAAAACCATGGGTTATGCAGTAGCCATGGATGATGCGGGATCAGGATATGCAACGGAGAATCGACTAAAGGTAGTACAGCCCGATATTGTTAAATTGGATTTCAGTGTCGTGCATCAATGGGGAGAAAAGAACCCGATGCCGCTACGTCGGTGGGTTGATGCGGCGCGGCAAATTGGGGCGGTGGTTCTGGCGGAAGGTGTCGAGGATTTGTCGTGGATCGAAGGGTTGAAAAACGAAGGCGTCCAGGCTCTCCAAGGCTATGCTCTGGGAAAGCCTGCACCCGCGGCAGAATGGTTGGTAAAGTCTGAATTTTCGGGGGGGGGG
>PXYW01000136.1:0-3714 GCA_003023695.1 Sulfobacillus benefaciens
CGCACTGGACGGGAATATAGGCTCGGAAGCCCGATTACCGTGGTGGTGATGCGTGTAGACACGGGACTGAGGCGTATCGACTTTGGGCTCCGAGAGGATGCCTCGCGACGCAGGCGTCGAGTCAAATAGCGGGGGTTCTAGCGTGGCTTTGATGAAACCTTTCTGAAATCGATGGCGTTACTTGAGTAACAGGATCTAAGAAAGGATGACGCATATGAAATTGCCTGGAGGTTGGCATCTAGGCAGCGCCGATCGACATTTTAGGGCGCTCACCATGCGTACGGTATTGGTTGTGGGCAGTGACCGGATTATGGCGGGGGAGGGGCTTGGCACTCCTTTATGGATAGAAGTGCGTGCGTTTTTGTGGAGGCAAAAGCAGGCGGTGTGGCATAAGTTGCGGCCTGGTCCGATAACCTGGTGGACCGCGCAACTGGGCACTCTTTTGGTGCTGGTTGGCTACGGCAGACGGCCGCCGGTATTGCTTCGCCAAGAAAATTGGCGGGGCATTGTCCCCATGGGGCATGGGGCAACCACTGTGACCTTACCTGCACCAACTCCATGCGAGGTCGTCGTGGCTACCACCAACCCCAAACGCATTGCGAATTAGGAAGAGGGCCGGTCACCCTCATCTGCCCATTTCAAAAATTTTTCCAATAAGGTGGGTGTGGAGTCCTCTTGGGTCAATACCGGGAAGCTTTTTTCTCCCAGGGTAATGACCGCATCGGGGCTGTTGGGCTCCCAATCCATGGCTCCCGCATTGACCTCTCCCGGGCGCTCTATGCGCCACCAAATAATCTTCATGTTCTTTCACCTCACACACCGTGGTGCTTCACTCTATGTTTCCAGGCCGGCACTTATTCTCCAAGCATGGATGAAGATAATTTTTGACAGATAGCTCGCAGTGCCATACAATATTGTGGCACTCTGATTTGGAGGGCCAAAAATGGCCAGAGCAGAACGATCGATTGCGGAAAACCGCAAGGCGCGGCACGATTACTTTATCGAAGATGTTATCGAAACCGGAATTGTGCTGACTGGCACCGAAGTGAAGTCTCTGCGATTAGGCCGTGTCAATTTGCGAGATAGTTTTGCCAGGCTGATTGATGGAGAGATGTATTTGTTCAACTGCCATATTGCGCCGTACGAATTTGGCAATCGATGGAATCATGAGCCGTATCGCAATCGGAAATTATTGTTGCATCGAAGGCAAATTCGTGAGTTGGGGCAGATGGTGAAACAAAAGGGATTGACTTTGGTTCCCTTGCGCTTGTATTTTGACGAGCATGGTCGGGTTAAACTAGCTTTAGCCGTAGCTCGTGGCAAAAAGTTATTTGACAAGCGAGAAAGCATGGCATCGAAAGATGCTGCGCGTCAAATTGAACGCACGATGAAGCAGCGTGTGAAGTAACATTTTGGGGGCGAACTAGATTCGACGGGGATAGACGCCAGGTTGGACAGCGAGCCGAGGTCCGTGCCTCGTTAAACAGCGGAACAGCTTAACTGCGAACAACAACAACGAAGAATACGCTTTAGCTGCCTAATTCGCGGCTAACGTTCCTCATCGGCGTTCCTACCACGGATGAGACAACGTAAACAATGTAGGATACCCTATTGTCTAGCCCGAGGCGATAGGGGAAACTAGGGCTGGTTCGGAGCCATCTTGCATCGCCTGGTGGATCCGAATGAGAATATAGGCGGTGCTACGCTCGTAGAAATCTCTCATGACGTATCTTCGGACGGGACGGGCAGCACGTCCCCGCCTCCACCAAAATTTTGGCTCCCGCTTGTAGCGGGGGTTTTTTGTTAAAAGCATGACGAATACAGGAATGCGGAGGGCAAACAATGCGCGGTGACGGTCGGAGCGAGAACCAATTGCGAGCAATACAATTTACCGTAGGATACAATGCTTGGGCTGAAGGGTCCTGTCTCATTGATATGGGGAATACCCGGGTTTTGGTGACGGCTACGGTTGAGGATCGTGTGCCGCCATTTGTCAGAGGCACTGGCCAAGGCTGGATTTCTGCGGAGTACGGGATGCTGCCAAGGGCCACTCACGACCGTACCCTACGTGAAGCCGCCCGTGGCAAACAACAAGGAAGAACCGTTGAGATTCAGCGGTTGATTGGCCGAGCTCTGCGAGCTGCAGTCAACCTCAAGACCTTGGGTGAGCGCAGTATCCTACTGGACTGTGATGTGCTGCAAGCCGATGGCGGTACTCGTACCGCCGCAATTAGCGCGGCTTATCTTGCTTTGATGCAGGCGGTGTTGAAAATTCACCGTGCCGCGCCGTTTGCTGCTCCTCCGTTTAAGGATTGGCTGTCAGCGGTAAGCGTGGGTTTAAAGGAAGGTCATCCGCTTTTGGATCTGAATTATGAAGAAGATAGTCATATTGATGTGGACTTGAATTTGGTGATGACCGGACGCCATCAAATCGTTGAGATTCAAGGCACTGGGGAACATGGTTGGTTTAACTTGGATAGTTTGTTTGATCTCATTGATGTCGCCCAAGTGGGGATCGACAGCATTGTGGCGCAACAGCGGGCGGCTTTTCCGGAAGGGGAGATCCTGGTTGCTAAGGCCTAAGACCCTATATATGGCGACTCACAATGCCGGCAAACTGCGAGAATTTGAGCAATTGCTGAAGCCATTGCCACTAGATCTCAAACCCTATGCTGCCAATGCCGAAATCGTGGAAGAAACCGGGACGACCTATGCGGAAAATGCGGCGCTCAAAGCCCGGGCGGTGGCATTGAAATGGGGAGTCTATGCGTTAGGCGACGATTCCGGGGTTGAGGTCGACGCCTTAAATGGGGAACCAGGTCTGCGTTCCGCCCGGTTTGTCAGCGATGAGCCCTGGGCCAACTCTCGCGAAATATTGCTGCGGTTGATGGCAGTGCCTTATCCTCAGCGCACGGCGCGAATGCGGGCCGTATTATGTTTGGCCAATCCTCGAGGTGAGGTAAAGTTTTTTGAAGGCGTGGTGGAAGGCTTCATCCTCGGGTGGCCGCGGGGAACTCAGGGATTTGGGGTGGACCCGATATTTTCTCTTGATGGCGTCACATCTCTGGCAGAGATGTCAGGAGAAGAAAAAAATCGGATTTCTCACCGTGCCAAGGCGGCGATAGGGTTGATGACATACTGGAAGAGTCGGGATTCCGATGCGTTATTTAGTATTTAGCGATTCTCATGGTCACTGGGAGAAGCTAGATGATTGGCTGGGCCATTATCATGATAGTGTTGATGGCCTGATTTGTGCCGGTGATTTCTATCGCGATGGGCTGTCGTTGTCACGTCAATGGCAGTTGCCGTATTTCGGAGCTCAGGGAAATAATGACCATGAAGGGGAGGCTGCACCTTGGCAGACTCTTTGGCAAGATGGCACATGCCATCTGGGAGTGATTCATGGACATCAGTGGGATTCCTCTCGGCGCCTTGAGAAATTGACCCAATGGGGCCAAGAGAATGAATGCCAAATTGTCATATTTGGACATTCGCATGTACGGTACTACCAACCAGGTGCGATGTCTTTGATAAACCCTGGCGCAGTGTATCGTCCCCGGAACGGAGAGCCGGCAACCGCGGCACTGTTAACCATTAGTAATCCCAAACCCATCACGTTAGATTGGATCCTGTTGCAATAACGGGTGTAGTATGTGGTGTTGCTCTCCCCTTTATTCCGATACAATAAGGATAAGGGGGGACACAGAGCCTTGA
>PXYW01000136.1:3777-4577 GCA_003023695.1 Sulfobacillus benefaciens
GGGATTTCGCCCTGCCCTTCGCGGCACTTTATGGGCTGTCGTGGCATTAGCGCTATTGGTCCTGATTTTAGGCGAAGGTGTCCTGCGGGTGGTTCCCATCGATGTATTGCGCGGCATTGTTGGCGCGCTGTTATTGCTTTTTGGACTCAAGTGGTTGCGTAAGGCCATATTGCGTTTTTCCGGAAAGAAGTCACTCCATGATGAAAGTCAGGCCTATGCCAAAGAGGTCCAGCGGTTAAGCCAATCCCATGGGGGAGCATTTGAAGCTCAGGCTACGGCATTTAATGGGGTCTTTTTGGAAGGTTTGGAAGTGGTCGTCATTGTGCTGACCATGGGATCCGGTGCCAATGCCTATCCTAGCGCCATTTTAGGCGCTGCAGTCGGTTTGGTGGTGGTGGGTTCGTTAGGAATTGCGCTCCGCGCACCATTGGCCAAGGTGCCGGAAAATGTGATGAAATTCGTGGTAGGAATCATGTTGACTAGTTTCGGAACATTTTGGGCAGGAGAATCCATGGGTGTGCATTGGCCTATGGCTGAGGGCGCTATACTGCTCCTGATTGTCGGATATTTGCTGCTTAGTGCCATTTTAGTGTCGATGCTGAAAAAGAAGGTGGCCACGGCATGAAATGGATTGAAGAAGTTTGGGGCCTATTTGTGGATGAACCTGTCTTGGCATTATTAGGGATTGTCTCGTTAGCCGTAGCATTTATCATCTCGCGTTTGGGATATCATGATTTAGCGGGTTTGGCAATGTTTGCAACCATTGTCGTCGCCATAACCATCAGTCTACGACGAGATTG
>PXYW01000137.1:0-3693 GCA_003023695.1 Sulfobacillus benefaciens
TGCCCAGCCCGCAACCAATAACTCCAAGGAAAAGAGCACGAAAACCGAAGAAAGCCCAAAGGCAGGAACCACACGCGGCAAAAGAAACGCCGCAAGTGCTGCACCTATCGGCACTCCGGTTTGCCGAATTCCCATCACCAACCCGCGAGGACGCCCAGCAAAGGCTGAAAACACGGCCTTGGTGCCAGCGGAGGGCGCAATCGCTAAAGACATGCCAACCAGGAACAACACCGCCAACAAACGGGAATAGCTATGAACGACAAGCAAGGCAGCAGTAAATACCGCCATCAACAAAGCACCCCAAAACAACACCATGCGAGGTCCGACGCGGTCAACCGCCAACCCTACAAACACCATGCTGACCATCACGCCTAAAGACAGTGCCGTGGTAATGAACCCCATATCGGTCAGATCCAGATGATAGGCTGCCGCAAAAAAGACGCCCAACACCACCAACCCTTGTTGCACAAAGGACATGCCCGTCTGCGATATCAAAGCTAACCCCAAAAACGGCAACGGTCCGACTTTGGCGGGAAAGTTTTCCCGTGTAAACGGTTTTTGCAAATAAAGCCAGTCCTCCTAACATGAAATAGCGCCCTACGACGTAAATTGCTATAGCTAACGGTTGTCATCTGCCGTCAGTTGACGTCACTTGAAAAGTAGGAGGTGTCCCCGTGACCCATCAAAATATCCCCTGGCGACGTGCTTATTTCGCTGGTATCTTAGGCACTCTAGTTTTTAGTGTACTACTTCACTTTGCTCCAATGGTTGGTTCGCCTCGCCTCAACCTGCCCCTTTGGGGTGGAACTCTCATTACATTAAACCTAGGGGCTGCGACCCTGGTAGGGTATGGATTGGAATTTGGTATTGGCGTGTTGCTGGCAAGACTCTACCAATCTTGGGCTCCACGGATAAAATCTTCTCCGGTGGGACGCGGTGCCCTCTATGGGTTGCTGCTTTGGGCTGTTTTAATGCTGTTCGGGTTGCCTCTGTTTGGAATGCTAAGCCCTTTAGTTTCCCACGGGCTAATGCTCAGCCCCGGCATATTTGCCTGGCACTATGGCTTATCGACCGCACTCTTATTTATGGTCTCGCTCTTAATGTACGGCATTTCTGTAGGATATCTGATCGATACCCCGGTACTAAAACGTTTGGCGGGATAATATTCAAGGAAGCCCCGTTTCGCCTCGGGGCTTCCTATAGTTGTTCCTGGCGCTCCTTTAAATTTTGCAAAGACACGGGACCGCTTAACGCCAGAGGTCGTGATTGGGTCCAAAACCGGTACACCGAACCCTTGTCAATACGGCGTAGTACTCTTTCGGCTTCCGAGGCCAATCCGTGTCCCAAATGCGGCGAAAAAAGAAAACCCCGTGCGGTTCCCGAATGTGCAATGACGATGCCCCAGTTTCGATGTTCCGATTCCCGGATCAAATCCCGCAGGGGAGTATCATCCGGATCCCGATCTAGCTGAACCTCAGCTGAGAGGCGTCCCGCTTGTCCAATGAGCGAAAAATCTTTAGACTGCACTCCGAGTCGAGCCAATTCCAAAGCTCGAGCCAACTTCTTTTGGTGATCCGCGCTGTACCGCTTACGTTCTCGATGGTGCGCTTCGGTGTTTACTCTGCCCCGACCAACCAACCCAACAATCAACCCTGCCGGCATTGATCCCCAGCGTTCAATCACTGTACCCTGCCGAGGATTAAAGACCACCACCCCGTTATACATGACGCCATCCGATGGCTCAATTCGCGCCGCCAACCCAGCCATTCGCTTAGCCGGCAGGTCTTTGCCCAAGGCAGCTAGAACCGCGCGCATGCTAGCCACAATATCTGCTGAACTAGACGCCAACCCCTTGCCAATCGGTATCACCGAAGAAACACTGAGTAGCCCTCCAGCGCCATAGCTAAACTGGCTTAATACCATTTGTGCCGCCTTTTGCGCCTTTTTTCGGTGGAACGGGTAGACATCAACACCAGGTTGTGGCCGGGGTATGAAAAGTGCCCGTGTTCCCCAGCGTATAGGCAGGGTAATGAGAAACGGGACATTGTCTAACTCTCCTTGAACTAATTCCCCAAAGGTTCCGGACGCAAAGCCCCAACCTCCCCGTACCATGGCTTCGCCCCCCTCAACCTCGTGCCAAATAACGCATTTAGCAAAACATTTTACCCTATATCTTAACACTCTGTTAGTCATTCACCTGCACTAGCTACTTAGAGGGGCCAAGTTTGCCGAAGACCTCTGATGAACCACGATATTGATCAAGATGAGGATTAGAGAGACGCCTCCGGACGAATAGGTATGGTCTTGAGAAATTCAAAAACTTGACTTTCTATGAGTTCGCGATCAGGGCCATTCCATATATTTTGTGCGTGGCGAGTGCCTGGAATTTCTTTTAATATTTTGGGGTCTGGAGCATGTTGATACACAAACACCGTCTGATCATGCATCATTTCCTTGGCACTAACGATGAACAATTTGCGTATGTTCCCCAAAGAGCCCGCTATTGATGCATCCACCAACACCGTGGACCAGGTGACTATCCCAAGATATCGAGAAGGATCAGCGGATACTGCTCGAAGCACGGCCCCTCCTCCCCGGGAAGCCCCCAGGGCTACGACTCCATGGCCCTTTTTCGCCAATTCCAGTGCCACCGCAGCAACGTCTTCTTCTATCGCTTCGGAGCCTAACGACCCTATTGTAGATCGGCCATACCCCCGAAAATTCAAAATGCCCACGCTATACCCTTTATGAGCCAACGTTTTGCCATATTCTATAAAACTATCCCGGTCAAATGCTTTCCCATGGCACAGCAAGACTGCTAGAGGCCCTTGAGAAAGATAATAGGTCTCGATTCGAGCTCCATCGCTTGTCCCCACAATAATGTCTTCCACATCTTTCACGTCCTTTGAGGTAGTGTACCATGGTTATCTGCGCATTGCATTGTCAGCGACGCCTATCCGACCGAATGGCTGCTTGGAACCGTGGAAGTAACCATATTTTGTGCCCAGGCGTTAAGCAGCGGAGCCATGTCCTGCGGCTCGCCTTCGAGGACTACCAACGTTTTGCCAACCGCAAACGACGCCATCTCTTGGCCCGAAGGGAGGGTTCCCAGAGTCACCGACAGCGATCCCACAGTTTCTTGTGTGGTGACGGTTCCCGAAGGAAATATAGTAATACCCGAGTGCATTGAACGTTCGGTAATTAACAGGGGATTGCCGTTCGGCCCTTGATAAGTCAAAAGCAATATCGAGGCACCGCTTGAGCTTTGTCCTACGTTGGCATCCATGAATGTTTCCATAGAGCTACTCGGCGGCAGTTGTTCCGAAAACCCCACGGGAGTTTGGGGTACGTTGAGCACACTGCTGGTTTGTGGAAGTCCAACCGTAGCGCTGGCATTGTTCGGCGGAACAAACGCAAAGAGACTTTGCGGCAAATTCGGGTTAACGACAAAGTGTGAAGCCACTTCAGTCACTGTGCCTCCCGCCCATTTGGCCACGACCCTCAAAGGTGTATTTGTGGCTAAGTCAAAGGAAACCATCAGTGTCGCATTAATGCCATCAGGCAACATGGTACGCAACGTAACGTCAACAACCCCACCATGCTTTACGCGTATTCGGGTAATGTCTCCCTGCGACACCAATTGCGGCAATTCGGTTCCCATGAGCCGAAGGTTATCACGAGACGGAGGCATTT
>PXYW01000137.1:3763-4518 GCA_003023695.1 Sulfobacillus benefaciens
TATTGTGCAGGCTTATTTTCCTGGGCCAATGACAGCGTAAGGTGCTGTACTGGCTGCCCCACCAAACTCACCGTATCCGACACTTGGCAAGATACCGCCTGCCATCCAGCCAGACGGCTCAGAATTTGATGTTTGGCTTGGCTAGTGCTTAATTCACGGGTCAATGGGGCCGGGCCCGAAAACCAACCGCATCCCCCCAGTACCCAAAGAAGGCCCACCGCCAGAGCTAGAGTTCTTACGTTGACTTTTCTCATACTGCTAATGGTAATCCCTAAAGAGGGTAACATCAATCACCAGAATCCCGCATCACCTGAAATTGACGCAAGGCGTCGCGCCAGAAAACCGGATCTTCCCCAAGCTCCTGAGCGGCCAACAATGCCGCTCCTGCGACCGGCGCCAAATCCGGAAAATGCGCCTCTGCCAGTGGCAAGGCATTCACCAGGGTCTCTTTAAATGCGCCAATCAAGTGAGGGGCATCGCCCAACCATACAGAACCGGCCATCACTACTTCTATCGGATCTTCTGTCAGTCCCAGTGCCAAGGCGCAACCCACGGCACTTTCCGCTAAGGCGCGTCCCATCGTGCTTAAAATCTCTTGCGCTACCATGTCTCCTTCTCGCGCTATTCGAAAGCAGAGCGGCGCCAATGCCAAAAATCGATAAGGCTCCATGCGTAAATAGAGGGCTCGCGTCAATTCGTCGTAATTGCGATAGCCCAGGGTATCTAACACCGCTGATTCCAATTTGGTTTTTTTG
>PXYW01000138.1 GCA_003023695.1 Sulfobacillus benefaciens
GGGTGTCAAAAAGGGGGGCCTTACACCAGTCCCGACAATCGGCATTCTACCGTGGGTCTGCCACTCGACATCTCCGTGTTCACAAGGAGGTCGTTGTCGGTACGGTTACTCAAGACCAGTAGGAAGTAGGACGTAGGAAATGAAATAGACTTGTTGGAGCCGATGAACATTATAGTTTGTTTTTATTGTCGTTCCTCGGGAGGGGATTCTTCGTTGTAATACCCTGCTGATAATTCTTTTTTGAAAAGCGTACTGATTTTGTCCATTTGGTTCTTAATGACTTGTTCAAATTGTTGTCGTTGGTGGGAGCCGTTACTAGAGGGATATTGGATGAGGGCCATATAGCTAGCCAGGTTCTGGAACAGAACTTCGCATAGCTTATTGGCATTCTCTGATAAATACAGCGACGAGAGAAGCCATGTGTTCTTGGCTAAGAAGAATGAGTCGTATGCTCGGTTTTTCTCAATTCGGTTATATAGGTTGGTAAGTTCTTGAATTGCCTTCTGTTTATTTGCATTCCATATTTGAATTATCGATGTTATCTGTACTTGCGGAACACGAGACTCGGAAAGATTCTGCTCTATCTCGTTTGCTGACCACTGATTAAAGTCGGGGTAATACTTAACTCCGTAAATTTGTAGGAGATTGCTTTCAGCTTCGAGGATTTTTTTATAAACTTCTGGATAAGTTTCGTGTTTTCTGGAGGCATAAAAATTAAAATCTTGAATCCGACGTTGATAATCAAATTGCGCTTCAGAAGACGCTCGTTGCAGCATACTCTTATGATCTTCTAGTTTTTTATCTAACTCATTTTGAAAACGCCGTTGTTCTTTATCTAACGATTGATGGAACTCAGCTAGATTTTTTTGAGTTTCTTCATCGACCCTAGCCGATATTTTTTTCTTTAACCACCATTGCCAAAAGCTTAAGACACCCGCAAATGATAAGGTTAAGGAGCCCCCGATAGATATTGCGATTGTCCCTAAATGTAGCGTCATATAGAATAACTCCCATTAATGTAAGTCACGTCGAAATCTCTGGCCAATCTATCAATGACCAGAAACCTTGCACCAGCATTCACAGCAAAAGCATTATACTTCGGGCTAGAGTGTTCGGTCATTTGTCGCCAGATAAGAATGTCTTTAATTTCCTTTTGCAGGCTATATCTGAGTGCCTTATATTCTGATTTTATACACAGGATATTTCCATATGACAACAATAATGGTATCATTTTCAATGTTATATGGCAAGTAAGGAGGGGCTTCTTATGAATCAGAAAAAATTGGATTGGGAGAAGGCGGTTGCTGAAGGCGCCATTGAAGGTGGAATAGGTGGGGCAATCGGAGGAATTGTTGGCACTTTGCTATTGCCAGGATTTGGGACCTTGGCGGGAGCCGGAGTAGCGGCCTGGCTGGGGAAGATCTTGGGAAAAGAGGCCAGAAAAAACTCACATTGAGGCGATGATAGACGATGATGGGGTTCACAACGAAACAGGTGGCCGCGTTCACACAGCTCACAAATCGACAATTGAACTATTTTGATACAACCGGTTTGCTGTCCCCGTCAGTGCAATCGGCTCAAGGGCGTGGCACTTACCGGTTGTATGCGTTTCGTGATGTGGTGGCCTTGCGGCTGATCGCCAAGTTGCGTCAACAAGGCGTTTCTCTGCAAGCGATTCGGAAAGCGGTGGATTACTTGCGGACCATGGAACAGGCTGCTCTATCGGCCAGCATTTTGGCTGTCAACGGTGACGACGTGGTTTTGGTCGACCGCAATCAACTAGCAATCAGCCTGCTGAAACAACCTGGACAGCTGTGTTTTTTAATCGATGTGGGCGGGATTACGCGAGAAGTGGAAGAAGCCATTCGAGCCGTGGGTTAATGTTACCAAGAGCGTTTAAGGAGGTTGTAGTATTTGACTTTATTAGTGAATGAACAAGAAAAAGCCTATTTGAAAGCATTAATTGATCACGGCGAACCGCTGCCGTTGAAATATAAGGCCATACTCTTCGCGGACGCACCGGATGTGGAGTTGGTTTGGCCGGGTAAGATCCGGGAAGTGACAAACGTCATGTTGCCTTTTCAATCGATTGAGCAAATTGATGAACCGCGGGCCGAACAGGCGAAGCAATTGGATTTTCTTGTGGACGGTTTTACGGGGCGACAACAAGGCGGTTGGAGTAATAAACTCATTTGGGGCGATAACAAATTAGTTTTATCCTCTTTGAAGACTGGGCCATTGCGGCGAGAAATCGAGGAATGGGGCGGTCTCAAACTTGTTTATATAGATCCTCCATTCGATGTAGGGGCAGATTTTTCAGTGGAACTGGAAGTCGGCGACGAAACTTTAATTAAACAACCAAATGTGATAGAAGAATTAGCATATCGAGATACTTGGGGTAGGGGGACGGACTCATATTATTCAATGATGCGAGAGCGACTGCATCTAATTAGAGATCTTTTGGCTGATGATGGTACTCTCTATGTTCATTGTGATTCTCGGGTAAATAGTGGGTTGCGTCTTATTCTCGATGAAATTTTTTCCCCTGCCCGGTTCCTAAACGAGATTTGCTGGAAGCGTTCAACATCCGGGAGTAGTAAAGCGAGAGCAAAACGATTTGCTTCCGATCATGACACCATATGGATTTATACAAAAAGCTCCCAGTATACATTTACGCCTATTTATAAGCCATATCCTGAAAACGAGATAGAAAAAAGATTTAAAAACTTTGATGGTCGAGGTCGATACAAGGACGCTGAACTCGCTACATATTCGCAGGAGACGCTTGAAAAACTCAAGAAAGAAGATCGCTTATTGGTAACCAAAGGAGGGAAGTACCGTTACAAGATATACCTTGACGAAATCGATGGGGTATTAGTTGATTCCATCTGGGATGATATTTCTAATGTTAACTCGCAAGCGCTCGAAGATACGGGTTACGCGACTCAAAAGCCTATTGGTTTAGTTGAGCGCATTCTTACAGCGTCATCAAACGAAGGAGACCTAATAGCAGACTTTTTTTGCGGATCCGGCACAACGCTGGCCGCGGCTGAAAAGCTTGGTCGCAAATGGATTGGATGCGATCTCGGCCGCTTTGCCATCCACACCTCTCGCAAACGCCTTATTGGAGTACAAAGGGAGCTCAAAGCTCAAGGCAAGCCGTACCGAAGCTTCGAAATTCTCAATCTGGGGAAATATGAGCGTCAATATTGGGTTGGCATTAATCCCAACCTGCCCGACGAAGAACGTCAACGACAAACACTGCAACGCGAAGAGCATTATTTGACGTTAATTCTTGAAGCATATAAGTCGGAACGGGTCTTTCAACTTCCGCCCTTTCATGGGCGCAAGGACCCCGCTTTGGTGGTCGTGGGACCCGTGGACGCACCGGTATCCCGAGAACAGGTCATGGAAATTGTTGCAGCCTGTCGGCAGCACCATATCCCCCGAGTGGATGTGCTGGGATTTGAGTTTGAAATGGGCTTAGTTCCCTATGTACGAGACGAAGTGCGAGGGCAAGGGGTGATGATGAG
>PXYW01000139.1 GCA_003023695.1 Sulfobacillus benefaciens
AGCGGATAAGGTGAGCGCCTTGATATCGCCGACTCGCATCCCCAAACGCGCGGCTAGCAATAGAATGGCGTAGTCCCGTTTGCCGGTGGGATTGCCTCGGTCGATGACAGAGAGGAGCTGTTGGACGGCGTCAGGTGGCCACACGCTCGGTAACCGCTCATAACGCCCCGCACGGACGTGCGGGACGGCGCTGCTTAAATCCTCCGAATGGAACCCGGCATCCTGGAGAAACCGGAGAAACGTACGCAAAATGGTGAGGATCGCCAAGACCGTTTTGGGATGGTAATCCATCAAGGTGGCGACAAATTGGGAAATATGTCGGGCGGTCAGGGTATCCGGGGTAACCTGCTGGCCCCCAAGATAGGCGACAAACAATCGGATGCGGTCTCGGCGGGTACGCTCCCCAATGATGGAATACCCGCGACGGCGGCACTCGACCGCAAAGGCCTCCAACGCGGCACGAAAGGCTGCCGGGGTTTCGAAGGGCTTGCGGCAAGGACGGCGTCGAAGTACGGTGCCATGCAGTTGCATATCGCTGAGCGATTCCAGATATCTCACAGGGGCCCGATACTGCTGGGAGAGGGGTTGGGGCAATTCCGACCACGTACATCCGTATGTGGCCGCGAAGAATTGCTGCCCAAATGCCTCCGAATAGTAGGGAACCGCCTGGGCGTCTGCATAGCGGAGGACTCGGTTGTAAAACCTTCGATAAGCATTCAGGGTGTTTTCGGCATAACGCAGTCGTTGTAATTCGTCCAACACGCGATTGACCACAACGCGAATGGGTACGGCTTCGGACATGAAAACGCCTCCTTCGGAAATTGACGAGCCGTGCGGCTCGTCTCCAGTCTGAGGTGTTATGGGGACATATTCACGTTCGAAGCCCCAATTAACGGGTATTGCCACATCCGACTTCACATAATCCACGGCTCCACATAATTGCCCACGCCGGGCAGGCCAAGGAACAGTACATTCGCCGCCGCATCAATGTCAAGGGCAACTGAAATTCCTCAAAAAAGACAATCTAAAATCCTCAAAAACGGCAAACCAAATTCCCCAAAAACGGTAAACCAAAATCCCCAGGGGAATTCCCTGTGAATCCTGCACGTCAGGTCCTCTGCGCTGGGGACCATCCACCGCAAAAGTCGTGCCCATCGGAGTATCACCATGTCTTCGGGAAATGACATCAGGTGTCAGATTCCCTGCAGGATTCCCTCACGGGAATCTGTCACAAACGGAGAGGTCCATGAAAGTGTTGGCGCTCATGCTATGGCTCATGCCTCCGGCTCACACGGCTGTCATGAGGTCCTGCGTATTTTGCCTAGGCAGGGCCTCCCTGAGTGATACAGGACACAGCCCTATGGGCTGGGACTCCTCTTTGGCGAACGGCCTCAAAGACCCGGCCTACGCCAAACCCGGCGTGATATTTTTCCTACTGGGTTCTTCCCCACCGCTTCTCCGTACGCCCGATGGGCCCAACCCGGGACTGACACTAGTGACACCGATGATGAGCCCATCCTATGACAAAAAGAATTAGACAAAACAGAAAGAAGAAACCGCCCTCCTGGAGGCGGTACTCGCGGTCATTCCCGGTGTCATGACGGAACAGCCCTACGGGCTGGGACTCCCGTTTCGCGAACGGCCGAAAACCACGGCCTACGCCAAACGGGAGTGAAAGGGTTCCCCATCCGAGGATTGTCTTACCGTGAAAGCGATTGTCGTGGTTTCCGACAATTCTCGCTGCGCGAGAATTGTTCGCGTCCACCGATGCGCCGTGCTATTCTGGAACACAGGACATCCGATGTCAGATTCCCTGGACGTCCCCACTGCGCAGGTGGGGCCGATCGGAAAAGAATCGGAATGCACTGTTCTCCGGGTGTGGAATCCGGCTATGGGACGCTCGCGACGCGAGGCGCCTTCGAAAGCCGGAGTGATCAGGAAATCCGCGACGAGGGCGGCAGTGATTACCCTGGTCGACGGGCTTGCCAGGCGGTTAACACCTGGGCTGCCGCCTGCAAGGCGGCACGCTCGGCGGAAAATCCTTGCGTGCGATCCATGGCCCAATCCTGTAACCACGAGGCCACCGTGGCCCACTCGAGTTGCGCAGGACTCGGGGGTGGTGACGACGAGGGCCCGATGGCGAGTGCCTGATCCACGGCATGCCAGTCGATCACCACATCCGGGAATTCCGCGGCTACCGCCTTGCGAACGGACGGGGTAGTCGCATACGCTCCGTGTAAATTGGCCCAGAGGATTTGGCGTGACCGTCCCTGATCATAAACGGTGGTTAATAACTGTGCGGAATGACCACGCCAACGCACAAAAGCCATCGTCAGCCCTCCTTTTGAGCCGTACCGGGACTCCGACGGTCATCGGAGTCCCTCCTCCTGCGTGAGGGGCGGCCGCTTCCCCCAGCATGCCGGCGCGACGCTTTTCCCGGAGACGATAGGAATCGCCGCGAATGTTGAGGATCGTAGAATGGTACACCAGCCGGTCCAAAATGGCGGTGGCCAAGACCGGATCCCCGAAGACGTGTCCCCAATCCACAAACCCTTTGTTGGAGGTGAGCGCCAGACTACCCCGTTCATACCGAGCCGAAACGAGGCGAAAGAAGCGATGGGCGTCGAGTGTGTTTAGCGGGAGATAGCCCACTTCATCAATGCAGAGCAGACGGGGCCGCAAATACTGCCCCAGGCGTGTCGTAAAGCGATTGTCCTCCCAGGCTTTGCGTAAATCCGCGACCAGATCTTGAATGGTGATGAAGTAGACCGGAATGCGTTGGGCGATGGCTTGCAAAGCCATGGCGACGATCAGAGGGGTTTTCCCCACACCGGGCGGACCCAGCACCATGAGATTTTCTGCCGCGTCCACCCATTGGAGGGTGAGCAGTTGGCGTACGTGCCGCTCGTCAAGGGAAGGCTGGAATGCGAAATCGAACTGATCCACCGTCTTATGAAACGGGAGGTGCGCCATTTGGGTGTGGGATACCACGTACCGGGTTTGACGGGCCGTCGTTTCGGCTTGGAGCACATCCGCCAGATACTGGGAATACGTCCAGTGTTCGGCCGCCGCTTGTTGGGCCCAGGACGCAGCGAGGCGGGCGACCTCCGGCAGTTTGAGCCGTTCACAGAGGACGGCCACGTCATCGAATGGATCGGTGGTTGTGGTCCGAGCGACGGTCATGACGGCATCACCTCCGCATACTGAGCGAGAGATCGGGGGGTCGGCTCGCCCGCATCGGGCACGTGGAGATCCCGCCGCCGTGGCGTGGGGACTCCGGGTACTCGCTGGGGTGGTGGCGTCGTGTGATACTGCAGGGTCCCGACTTCTTGGTGCGGTACCGTCGGCACTGTCAACGACAAGTTTAAAATCCCCAATAAGTGCAATTCAATTTCCCTAAAAACGGTAGGGTAAATTCCCCAAAATCGACAGGACTTTGCCTCGGTTACGGGGAATGAGAAGTAGCCGTGTTTGATGGTAAATTCCAGTAGAAGGGTGATCGGCTTGGCGTATTATCTCTCGACCGAGGAG
>PXYW01000014.1:0-58209 GCA_003023695.1 Sulfobacillus benefaciens
CCATGAGCACCGCGTCGGGTGTGGAGGGGGTGTTCACGGCGATCCACGTGGTGTCCGACGCGCTCGCGTCGGCGGTGCAAAATTTGCGATTCCAATAGTGCAACTGCTTGACCTTGAGCCCGCGCGGTTCACACCATTGGGGCCCGGTGAGGCCACTGGCGCGAAATTCCTGGACGCGTGCAGACCAGATCTGTTGGAGCGTTTCACGTTCTGGCGTCGTCATGGGTATTTCACTCCTTTACTCAGGGTGTTAACCCGAGTATGCCGTGCCACCGCGCCGAATGGAATGTGGGTAAGATTTGACGCTGAGTATGTCCTGTCCTCGTGCATCTGCCCTGGTCTCATGCGGTATGCCGGTTCATGGGGATGAAACTGGGGACAGCCCGCCACATTTGCGACGCGGTCGCAAAACAAAAAACCCGCAATCGCTTGCGGTGTCTCAAAATTTCTGGAGCTGACGGTCGGACTTGAACCGACGACCTACGGTTTACGAAACCGTTGCTCTACCAACTGAGCTACGCCAGCAATCCTTTTCCGATTATACTACCATGCCATATGAGACTCAAGAGAATTGTCGTTCTTCTCCATAACCAATTCTTGTCGCTCGCTTAAAGACTAACGACCATCATATACACGCCAAACGCCATAACGATTCCTGACAACAACCATACCATATTTCGATACCATCCCCGCATCCGAAAGCTGTCAGGTAATGTCTTGGACTCCAGGGCCAATAGAAATCCCAGAACAATGGGCAATAGCATCGCATTCATCACTTCAACGTCCACTGTTAACCGTACCAAGTCGACGCTGGCAATCACCAAAATAGCGCCTGCCACATGTGCTGCAGTGTAAATCGTATAAAAAAGCGGCGCCTCTCGAAACCTATGGTTTAAACTATGATTAAAACCAAACGCTTCCCCTATACCCCACGCTCCGGCCAAGGAGGCCACTAGAGCGGCCACAAATCCTGCTCCTAGTATTCCAGCACCAAAAATCAGTTTGCCGGCAGTAGATCCCATGACCGCCACTAAAGAATTGGCAATTTGGGGAATGGACTGAAGCGAGCCTATATGCGAACGCCCCAGTGTTGCAGCCGTTGTAACCACTACCGCAATCATTAAGACTTGGGTAATAATGGCACCAATTCCCGTATCGATACGAGCTAGTTTAAGGTCCTTAGCTGTCCACTGCTTGTCAATAACCGCCCCTTGCTGGTAAAAAATCATCCAAGGCATGATGACTGCCCCTACATTGGCCGCTAGTAAAAAGACATAACTGGAGTGATTGACAGGAACGGAGGCTAAGCCGTGCATTAGCAATCCCAATCGTGGATGAGCTAGTATTGCGGTAACAACAAACGCCAACTCCAGGCTGCCCAATCCGATTCCTATCCATTCCACCCGCTGATAACGACCGGAAATTCCTATGGCCACCAAGATCACGGTGGCAAGTCCAACGCTAATCCATGATGGTACGCCCAATAAAAGGCCTACACCAGCTATTCCCGAAAATTCCGTTATCAATGCCCCAACCGACGTCAAAAACAGGGTGGAGACCGACAGCAGTGCCCAACCCCAGCCGAATCGTTCACGAATTAATTGGCCATGGCCATGGCCTGTAATAATACCCAAACGTACGGTGATTTCCTGAATTAGATACAAAATTGGTATCAATACCAGTTGAGGCAAAATCATCGAATATCCCCATTGGACACCAGATTGTGCGGCAGTGACTACGCTTCCGACATCAGTATCAGCCAGCATTACCATAATGCCAGGGCCAAAAAACACAGCATAACGCATTAATAAACGGGGCCATTTATGGCTCTTTACTAGTTTTAATCCAGTCGCCCGCTCCTCCACCCAGGTTCCTCCCACGCAGGATAATGCGAATCATTCTCATTAATTGAGCTGAAATTAAGGGGTCTTACCCCCCACTTTGTAGCCTGTCATAAATTGTTGTGTGCGTCTATAGACTAACGGCCCAGATATTATTAGCCGAATGGTCATAGGAATACCTAACGAGATGCGAATTCGCTGTGCGCAACCGCAGAATGCCATAAAGGACACCACACTCGGGTTAATCGGCCGTAGACTCCCCATACCAACAACAAAACCGCACCACTGTTGGGGTCTATACCCATTCCAAAGACCTGCCGCCCAGAAAACAATGCGGCTTTTCGGCCGTATCAACCACGCAATCGCCAACACCAAGAATATTGCCGCTAACGCCCCATTCCACATGATTGGGTGCCCATAAAGTGTCTTAGCCCACAAGTATAATGGCTGAGAGATCCACTGCACTACTGCAGTAAGGCATCCAATCCCCAAAGTCCTGCCATTGCTCGGGCCACGTATCGGATAACCGAGCCTGGGGAACCACTTAGCCAACCGCCGCCAACAAAAATTGCCCCGAGTCCCTCACCTGCCACCCACACTACAACACCCCAAATCACCGACAACCAAATCCCCAGTCGTGGCCATGACATTGCAGGCAATGGGGTTGATGGCCAAGATTTGGATCCCTAAACGCACCAAAAAAGATACGCCAAAGGGTTGTCCAGTAAGCAATGGTGCCAAAAACCCGCCGATAAATCCGGTGACCATAAGCGGCTGCATCTGTAAAAGTCCATCCAGAAACCACAGAACGCCTAATCCTAGTTGCAATTGTCGAGCAATAGGCCCCAAAAGGTTGGTTGGCTAAGGATCCTGGCTTACGGGTCACCAGAAAGATGATCAAAACTATCATAAACATCATCGCCTGAGCGATCGCTGCCATTAAGAGCCATCGATGAAAAATATCGGCCACCACAATCGTCGGACTATTTTTCATAGTCAGGCATTGGTTGAGACACTCCTCGCTAGGTGCTAATCTGTTGTAGACAATCATCCGGATGCTGCCCATAGTTCCTTAGGATTGATTGGTTGTAAGAAGATCGTTCAGGAAGAGAGGGATCGCGAAAGGTAACCAGGATGGAGTCCCGTTTGATGAGTCAACTCCTGAAGGGCAGAGATTGTTTTCATAGTAGCCACACCATCGACCGGTAAATGTACCATCAATTGAAACTTTTCCGTAGCGACGACCACCTGTTGATTATAAATTCCCTCCAGGGGACCTTTATACACCTTAGCCAATCTCAAAAGACGCTGTAGTTCTACGACATCCTCGCCGATATTTCCTAACATTAAAGGACGTCGAATTCGCACAAATGGTGTAATACCTTCGATGGTCACTGGAGTCCCTACCGATACCAAAGCATAAACTTGTTCAACATCCCGGTTAAGCATCCGAAAACAGCCATGTGACGCCACCGTGCCCACCGACCAGGGTTTGTTGGTCCCGTGAATGCCATAAATACCCCAAGGTGTTGAAAGGCGCATCCAGCGAGTACCAAACCCGTCACCCCACACGGCTTTTTGTGTAATGAAAAATTCGCCCCGTGGACTCGGGGTTTCCGGTTTCCCTACTGCTACAGGATAAGTTGAGAAGAGTTTATTTCCCACATAAAGATATAGTTTACGCTGAACCACGTTGATAATGATATGGGTATGACTGGTGGCCGCCGTCAGCGGCGATCGCCGCGTTTGCAAGATTAATAGACTTCCGGCCAGAACGACTACCAGCAACCCCATCAAAAGTCGCCGCTGGCCTTTCATGGTAAGACCACATCCCAGGACGACCATACGGTGTATGCCAACCATAGTGCAGCCATCACTTTGGCCGTCGGAAAATCTAATAATGCTAGCACAGTTTGGGAGCCCCACCAGATGGTCATCGCCCCGGCAGGCATCGTAGCCACCAGCAACGAGGGAATCCCGTGCACTAACAATCTAAACCGGTCCACGCGAATAATGAAACCGTTTTTCCGATAGCGGTACAACTTCCAAACTTCCATCACCCCAAAGGCCACAATCGGCCATAAGACCATTTGCCATGCCATCCACTCGGGACGCTCATCAAGAGGCAGGTCCCGAAAACTCCATGTCAACGTGATAAGACCCATAATCATTAGGATCGACGATCCGAGAACTACCAGACGTCTGACCATCGTTGTCCCCCCTTATTCAAGCCATATGCTTGGCCGCTAAGGATAGACCAAGGAATATCGCCGCCGTATTTTCCGTATCTATTTCCATGGGATTGTCTAAGGAGGCAGAGTTTGGGAATGCGAGTTGTGACGTGGGTTACCATCATGAGTAGTGTAATATTGTCGTTGCCAATGACGTTATGGACACTAGGAATCTCATTTACCTTGATGACCGCCATCCATGTATTTGCCTTTATATTGACTGCACGGCTATTTTTTCTAGCGTCCAGCGTCATAAGTTCTCGCCATGACATGATATGGGTGGGAGGGTTTTCTGGTATCATTGGATCCCTGGTCAGTCAATTGTGGATCCACATGCCTTTGGCAACAGTAAGCTTGGCCGCTGCATTTAGTCCCTATGGGCCACTGGGAACCGCCATGTATCGGCTTGATGTCTTTTCCCCTTGGTGGCCTTTTGTCGTCGTAGTGTGGAGCGGCGTGTTCTATGCAGGGTTAAGCTGGTTTATGCACCACTTGTTGCAGTGGCGCCGACATTCACGGGTGTTTTCCACTCTTTAAGGTTTTTGTCCATAGTCCTTGAATTGGGCGCGGATCCGCTCCAGTTCCTCATGAGTAAGCACATCCGGCTCCCCTATTTGCAAACCAAGAAAGTATAGGTGAGCGACCCATTCAACATCTAATGCATTGCGATAAGCATCGCCAAGCGATTCCCCTACCGCTAACAATCCATGGTTTTTTAGTAAAACGGCATTCCCTAAACCCAATGCATTAGTCGCACGATCAGCCAGTTCTTGGGTCCCATAGGTGGCATAGTCCGCCAGCGGAACCTCGTCTCCCACACGGGCTAATTGATAATGGACCGCCTTGATAGGTCGATTAAGGGTGGAAAACATCGTCGCAAACAACGAATGAGTATGGACGATGCCCTGGACATCTGGCCGGCGCTGATAGGTCAAGACGTGTAAAGGCACTTCGGATGATGGAATGCGATCACCAGAAATAATATTCCCCGAGGCTACATCAATCTCTACCAAATCGGTCTCCATTAATTGGGAAAAGTCCATCCCGGACGGAGTAATCCAAAATGTACGGCCTTGTGGATCGCGCACACTAATATTGCCTGAAGTTCCTGGCGATATATTATCGGCTGCAAAGCGACGGGAAATTTCTACGAGTTGATTTCGCACGGTGACTCCTCTCGGAGGATGCGGGTGGAGCGGAAGACGGGATTCGAACCCGCGACCTTCGGCTTGGGAAGCCGACATTCTACCAACTGAACTACTTCCGCGCACTCTATACTCTAACACCCACAACCTTCTTGGTCAAGGTCATTTATAGGGCTTGCTGGGTTCCTAAAACAACGGTTGGAGCGGTATTGTGTTAGCACGTTCCCGTCCCACCGAGACCAATACTATCGGCACCCCGATAAGAGTGCTAATACGCTCCAGATAGTGGCGGGCCGCCGAAGGCAAATCCGCATACTGCCGTACCGAACCAATCGGCGTTTGCCATCCCGGAAGAGTTTCATATACCGGTTCTACATCGTCCAATCCTTCGGCATGATCGGGGAATTCGTCGATTTGTTCCCCGTGGTACCGATATGCTACCGCAATTTTGATTTCCTCCAATAGGTCCAAGACGTCGAGTCGGGTCACGGCTATGCCAGTGAATCCATTGACTCGTGCCGCATGTCTTAGGGCGACCGCGTCCAACCATCCGATTCTCCGCGGACGCCCAGTCGTCGTGCCGTATTCATGGCCCCGATCCCGAATTTCACTCCCCAGCGCGTTGCGCAACTCGGTGGGAAACGGACCATCTCCAACGCGACTCGTGTATGCCTTGACTACACCATAAACCTGACTAATTTTAGTGGGTCCGACCCCCGCGCCAATACATGCTCCGCCGGCGACCGGATGCGATGACGTCACAAACGGATACGTACCGTGATCGATATCCAACATGGTGCCCTGAGCTCCTTCAAATAATACCCGGTCCCCTCGATCTATCGCCTGGTTAATTAGCAATGCCGTATTGGCTAAATAGGGCCGCAATAGTTCTCCATATCCGAGATAGGTCTCGAGCACCTCGTCATAGGCAAACCCTTCCACGTCATAGGCTCGCGCCAATAACCGATTTTTTTCTTCAAGCACGCGTTGTAGTCGGGTAGCAAATGAGGCCGGGTGCATGAGTTCCCCGATCCGCAACCCAATACGGGCCGCCTTATCCATATAGGCCGGGCCAATGCCCCGCAGCGTGGTCCCCAATTTATGGGCGCCCAGGCGATCCTCAGACAGCGCATCCAGTCGCCCGTGGTATGGCATGATCAGATGTGCTTGGGAAGCAATACGCAAATGGTCACTGGAGATCCCCCGGCGCGCCAAATAATCGATTTCCTCCAACAGGACCCTTGGATCGATGACGACACCTGCCCCAATCACACACCACTTATCACCATACAAAATCCCCGAAGGAATCAAATGCAGACGAAATTCCTCCTCGCCCACCACCACGGTGTGGCCTGCATTGTTTCCCCCCTGATGCCGAACTACCATATCGGCCTGCTGCGCTAGAAAGTCGATGACCTTCCCCTTGCCTTCGTCGCCCCATTGGGCACCGACAATAACTACTGCCGACATTTGCGCTCGTCCTTTCCGTTAACTTGGGTAGCCCATCGCCATTGGCGCGGTGCTGAGAAATTTGCCGATTTCTTTTTTGAAAAGCAAATGGACGGTCCCTGTTGGTCCATTTCGTTGTTTAGCCACGATGAGTTCAGTGACATCGGGATTTTCGGAATCCTTTTGATAATAGTCTTCCCGGTAGAGGAAAGCCACGATATCGGCATCTTGTTCTATGGCACCTGATTCCCGCAAATCCGACAGCATGGGACGCTTGTCCGTCCGGCTTTCTACTGCCCGTGACAATTGCGACAAAGCCACTACCGGAACATCAATTTCCCTGGCCAAGGCCTTTAAGGACCGGGAGATATCGGAAATCTCCTGCTGTCGATTTTCGGCTCGACGTCCCTGCATCAATTGCATATAGTCTACGATAACCAGGCCAATGTCAAACTGGGCTTTTAATTGACGGGCCTTTGCCCGCAGCTCCAATGCAGAAATCCCCGGTGTGTCATCAATAAAAATGGGGGCTTCCCCTAACCTCCCCAGCGCTGTGCTGAGCGTGGCCCACATATCATCATCCAACTCGCCGGTGCGCAAGCGCTGACCAGACAACTCAGCTTCGGCACTTAAAAGTCTTAAGGCAAGCTGCTCTCGTGACATTTCTAGACTAAAAATGGCCACCGGTACTTGCTCATGGATAGCGGCATAACGGGCTAGATTTAAACAGAGCATGGTCTTTCCCATTGAAGGCCTAGCAGCAATAATAATGAGGTCAGAATTTTGCAATCCTGCTGTCATCCGATCTAGGTCGGGAAACCCCGTTGGGAGCCCTACAAGTTTTCCTTTATTGGCATAGAGCAGCTCCAAACGGTTAAAAGTCTCCAACAAGACCTCGTGCAACCGTACAAAATCGCGTTGGCCACCCTGAGTAAGCGAAAACAGCTCCTTTTGGGCTTTGTCCAATAAGTCTCTCGGAGTAGATTCGCCTTGATAGGCCTCACTGACCAGTCGCGTGGATATGGAGATAATCCGGCGCAGTACACTAGATTCCTTAATTTGATGAGCATAATATTCGACGTGCGCTGCGGTTGGCACTAAGGAAGCCAGTTCCATGAGGTAGGGCAAACCACCCACCAGGTCGAGCTGATTTTTGGCGCGCAGTTCCTCTCCTGTCATCACGACATCCACTGGCTTTCCCTGATTAAAGAGATTAACCATGGCTTCGAAGATCTTGCGGTGATTTTCTTGGTAAAAATCGTCGGCAGTGATTGCCTCGACGGCACGTGCCACCGCATCAGGTTCTATTAGCATGGCACCGATGACCGACATCTCGGCATCAGGGCTGTGGGGTGGCATTCGGCCCAGTTCTACACTCACTCCAACACCTCGGTCAATAAATCCTCAACAGAGGAAATCAGGCGAATTTGTGGTCCGTCTGTTACGGGGGGAACATCGGCCTGATTATCCTCAGGAATGAGTACCCACGGAATTCCAAGCTGTCGGGCTCCAAAGATTTTTTCGGGAATGCCGCCGACAGGTTTCAAACGGCCTGATAAAGAGAGTTCTCCCGTCATCGCCCGGTCTGCACGAATCGGAGTCCCCGTAAGCGCACTATAAACGGCAACAAATATAGCAGCCCCCGCAGAAGGTCCGTCAATGTTTCCACCGCCTACAACATTCACATGAACATCATATTGGCTCAAATCGCGTCCCGTCAATCGCCGCAACACCACTTCGGCATTAAACACCGAATCTTTGGCCATGTTGCCTGCAGTTTGGTTAAAACGCCACTTTCCATGACCACGGTCGGCCGCTGGAAATACCGCAGCCTCTATTTCCAACACCAAGCCTTGGTAGCCAGCAACCGCCAGTCCCAATGCTCGTCCTATTGTGGCTGTGCGCGACACAGGAAAATTAACCAAAGACAATCGTGACCGGCTAACCACCCGTTGCATAACATCCATGCCAATGACTTGCGGGGGGGTGCCCCGATCCAGGTATGCTACGGAATACGCATCGGCCACCAGGCTAACCGCTTTACGGCCTTCTAACGTATACCGGGTCACTAGAGTGGTTGCTTCCGGGTCCAGCGCTACTCCAAGTCGGGAAGCCGCTCCTTCGGCGATTTGACTCACCTCAGAAGGGGTCAGTGGCTCAAAGAATATTTCGGCACAACGCGATCTAAGGGCAGGGGAGATTTCTTCAGGACTCCTAGTGGTTGCTCCGATTAAGACGAAGTCTGCAGGGGCCCCTTCTTTGAACAGTTTATGCACATATTGCGGAACGTTCGCATCTTGGGGATCGTAGTAAGGGGAGTCGAAATTCACTCGTTTATCTTCCAGGACCTTTAATAACTTATTTTGCAGGATCGGGTCCATTTCGCCAATTTCATCAATAAACAAGACGCCACCGTGGCTTTCGGTTACTAATCCGGTCTTCGGTTCGGGTATTCCACTTTCGGCCAAATCTCGTCGGGCCCCTTGATAAATGGGATCGTGGACTGACCCTAAGAGTGGATTGGTCACTTCACGGGGATCCCAGCGCAAGGTGGTACCATCCGTTTCGACAAATGGGGCATCTTCTTTGAACGGGCTTTGCGGCAAAGCCCGCGCAACACCCAACACTAATCGCGCAACGGTAGTTTTTCCTACGCCAGGAGGACCGTATAACAGGACATGTTGGGGATACGGAGAGGCAAGTTTGGCCAACAGTCCCCATTTCGCCGGCTCCTGCCCCACAACTTCCTCAAGGGTCTCTGGCCGCATGATTTCTAAGGCAGACTGAGCGAGCCCGCCTTCGTCGAGTTTTGCCAATTTGGCAAATTTTTTTAACGTTTCCGGCGTCTCGGGTCCTGCGTCTTCTTTAAGGATTTGGTTGCGAATATCCCGTACATACTCTTCGTGGCGCTCTTGCATCCGCTCTGCAATGCGCTTTTCCAAGTCATCTTCCAAAGAACGTCGCGCCAAAAGATCGGCCAATTCGTTTTGCAATTGGTCTAAGATCTGCGGGATTTCCTTATCCTCCGGCACATGAACCAATGCCGGGTCTTCCAAAATCAGTTTTTGCAACGCCAGCACTCGCTCTTTTACGTCCTGCGAACGAAGAAGTTTTAATGCTTGCAGTTTTCCGGCACGCAGGATGAGGCGTTCAGGCCCATAAATCTGCATGACAATTTCTTGCAGTGCGTCAACACGTCGTGTGAGCGTTGTCATCGACATTCGGCGTCTTCGTGGGATCGAATGTTCCTTATGACTTGCTTCATCAAGATTTTCAGCCATGGCTCTCCCCTCGGTTCCTCTTCAATGTACCAATCATTGCGGTACAACCTGCACGTGAATAACCGTTTCGATCCCCGGAGATAAGTGAATTTTGGCCTCCGTACTCCCGACATGCTTTAGCGGTTCCAATGCTATTTTTTTTCTATCGACGGTAAACCCTTCCCGGGCCAACGCTTGGGCGACGTCGTTATTGGTTACGGCACCGAATAAGCGACCGCCTTCGCCAACTTTAGCAGGAATACGAATTACCCGATTCTTTAAGGCCTGCGCCAGTTGCGACATTTGTGCGCGTTCCTTCTCCTGCCTTGCCTGCTCGCGAGATTTTTTTTCTGCAATGTCACGCTCCCGAGCCGCTGTAGCTTCATTGGCTAAACCCCGCGGCATGAGATAGTTTCGTGCATATCCGTCTTTAACTTCTATTATGTCACCTTTTTTACCTGTGCCGGCAACATCTTGCAGTAAAATCACACGCATGAAAAACCCCCCTCTGATCAAACCACACTCTGCCCCATTGCCAACGGCGGTCAAATAACCTGGTGGGCCGAAGGCCTAAGAGCCCAAACCGCAACGGAATAAAACGGAAAAGGTGCTATGCGCCATGCGCGGCTACTGCAGCCCGCCATCTACTAGCGGCTCGGGTTCGCATGTTAGTGGCCCAAGTAATGGCGACCGCGAACGGCGCTGCCTCTATAATTAAATACGGCCTAAAATGAAGATCGGTTGGATAAAGTGCCACCATCAATAAGGTCTGTACGGCCTCAACAACAGCCATGTGCGATCCCCTGCGCATGACAACGTATGACAGCGCTGGCAGAAATACTGCGTGGGCGAGAGAGAAAAACTGAGGGGTCACGGTCACCAAACCGACCAACACCGCAGAAATGGAAGACAAAACCAATGGCTTGGCGGCAAGTCCCAACCAGCGAAGCCACGTGACCAAGGAAGTATTCATGGACATCTCCTGCGGCTTTCCGCATCAATCCCTCACGTCACTACTTGGGTTCCTGTCTGTTACCCAATGCCCCATTGCCGTGGTACCAAAGAGCACGCATACGCGTGCTCTTTGCCTATTTTATTCGATGGTAAACGGCAACAGTGCCATGTTTCTCGAGCGTTTTATCGCCACCGTCAACTGACGTTGGTGTTTAGCGCAGTTACCGGAAATCCGGCGAGGTAATATTTTCCCGCGTTCGGTGATAAATCGGCGCAAACGCGTTGCCTCCTTGAAGTCAACATAGTCTACTTTATCAACACAGAAGGCACAGACTTTCTTTTTGGGTCGTCGCCCACGTTCTTTCCGCATTTAGGGCCTCCTCTCTAAAACGGCAAATCGTCTGGGAGAGCCACATCATCCGTCATAGACATATCGGGCGCGCTGCCATCTTTAGGCCGATCCAGAAATCGCACGCTATCGGCCACCACTTCCGATACACGGCGCTTAGTGCCGTCTTGAGCTTCGTAACTACGAACTTGGAGTCTGCCTTCAACTGCAACCAAGCGGCCCTTGGTCAAGTGATTGCCTACCGTCTCGCCTAACTTACGCCAGGCGATGCAATCAATAAAGTCGGTTTCTCGCTGTCCCTGTTGGTTAGAAAATGGACGGTCTACAGCGAGCGAAAAAGACGCTACGGGCACGCCTTGTGGTGTATAACGCAACTCAGGATCCCGTGTCAGCCGACCTATGAGGATGATGCGATTTAACATAACGATCCTCCCGGACAAATTTATTCCGCTTGCTTTTGTTCTCCGTCGATGCGTACCACAAGTGAACGCAGAGCATCATCATGGATTTTTAACTGGCGAGTCATTTCGTTTCCGATATCTCCTTCGCCACTAAACGTTACAACCATGTAAAAACCTTCGTTGTATCCAGCTATCTCGTAGGCTAATTTGCGGCGTCCCCACTTTTCGGTTTTTTCAATGGTTCCGTTAAGTTGTTGGATGGCTTGGTCAAATCGTTCAATGTCGGCAGCCTGCTGCTCTTCGCCGAGATCCGGTTTCAAAATATACATAAGCTCGTATCGAGCCAATTCTTTTCACCTCCTCCACGGTCACCCGGTTAGCCGGGGGCTCCGTATTTCACCGGAGCAGGGTGGTGTGGGAATGTCCCAAACAGGAACAGTATATCAGCTCACATCACCCATGGCAATTAAGGGGGCGTTTGGTGATCGGAACTGATTACTCTTTTGACGGCTCGTTCAAAGTCCTTGCGAGATATCATAATGCGATGACCACAGCCTTGGCACCGCAAGGCAAAGTCAATCCCGGTCCGGGTCACCTGCCAAGTTTTAGAACCACAAGGATGCGGTTTTTTTAACTCGACGATGTCGTTTAGGTAATATTGCACCTTATTCATGGGGCGATCCTTTCGCGGCACCTGCTACCATGCCGTTGGTATACAGAACACGCGCTATTTTAGCCTTGAGCGCTTTGTCCACCATCGCTCCTTTTTCATAGTCAGCAGGCGCAGTAACTGTCCACATGACTTGTCCAACTGTAAAACTATCAATCCCAGCCACCTTTACCCCCGGGGTGGTATCGGCCAATTCATCAACGGCGGCCTGCAATACTGCGTGCACCCGATCGGGATCCTCCGCCGAGGACACTGGCACCATGACGCTTACTGTGGTTTGTCCACGACTGCGATTTTGTACTTCGAGTATCAGTCGATTGGGTACAATCACCAACTCCCCGCTACTACCCCTGAGGCGCGTAATGCGTATGCCTACTTCCACGACGGTTCCAGAAAGACTTAAATTCGGCAAGGTAATAAAATCACCTACAACGAACTGATCTTCGTACAAGAGAAACAACCCGGTAACGACGTCTTGGACTAGACCTTGAGCACCAAAGCTCACGGCCAACCCCAAGATCCCGGCGCTTGCAACAATTGCGGTAGTGTGCACATGAAATTGGTCTAACACCATCACGATAACCAGAAAATCGACCGCGTAGCGGGTGACAGAAATCAAAAGCCGATAAACTGTAGTACGACGCGCGGCTAATCCCTGATTTCGATTTTTTCGCTCAACGCGGTTGACCATATGTTGCGCTACGCGAATAAGAAGCATGCCAACAACGACTATCACGGCAACCGCTAAAATTCGGGACAATAAGGAACCAGCACTCACACGAGAAATCCTCCCCCGAGACGACTGAGATGGTTAAACCACCCTACTAAAAGCATTGCGATGGGAGCATGGTGCAAGTCTTTTCCCATGGGGCTGTGTGCAATCATAGGAAACGCTAGAATGATCGTCAAAACAATGCCGGCAACTAAACTGTGTTCCGCGAGTCCTGCCAGCCCGCCACCTAGTTTGTTAAGGGCCCCAGTGATTTTGAAGGTTCGCAGGATATGGGTGACAAACTCGCCACAAAGTCGGCCGACGAACTCTGCGGCACCGATGACCAGCAGAAACACCAGCAGTGATAGGATGATATGCGCGAGATTGTAGGCCTGCACCGTCGCTCCCGGAACGCTGGCGGCTGGGGCCGGCAAGAAGTGAGCCACCCATTTTTTTACTGGCAACACGCTTAGCAGCGTTTTCGTGAGTGAACCCCCAAAGCGGGCGGCAATGGCAACGCCCGCCACATATCCTGCTAAACTAAACAGAACCAGCACTAGTCCTCGCCTTAAGCCCGTCAAGGCACCAACCACGACATAAGCCACAACGACTACATCGATCCAATCCATTTGGACCTCCTTTATCTCATGCGTGAATAATGCGGCCATATCATCAGCAAGTATCCGCAGACCACCGCTAACAACGCCGGATCGATCGGGCCGCCCCCCCGGAGCAGTGCTAGACGGGTCGCTCCGTATGCAGCAACTCCGGCAACCATCGCAATGGCAACATCACGGGGCAATGCCGCGGCGGCTTTTTGGGTATTTCCATTTTTTAGCCACAAGCCCAATTGCCCGGCCATAGTCACGGATCCAAACAACACCGGGTATAGCAATTCTGTCGGCATCCCAGAAATTTTATAGGGCAGATAGATCGCTACCACTAAGGGTAAAATCACCGAAATTATGACACCAATGGGTATCGTCCATCTGTTCATGAATGAGGACCAATCCTTATGATAAAATAGATAGCAATTGCAGCCAATAAAATCCACCAAACCATAGAGATGCTCCGTGGTCGACTCCGGCTAGGTTTCGGAGGAGCCTGTCCTGCCCGGACCGCGCGTTCGGCCCGAAATTCGTCTCGTTGCCGTTGGGTTTCCAGGCGTTGAGAGCGTTTAAGATGGGTTACCGATTGATTGAGCCGTCCTAACCGCCGATAGGCTACTGACAAGTTGCGGTGAGCGGGCGCGTATTCAGCATCGACGCTCAACGCCAGGGTGTAATGTTGAACAGCCAAATCCAGTTCTCCGCGTTCCAAGTAGATGTTGCCAAGATTGGTCAGGGCCGGAGCATGCATGCGGTCTTTCGCCAACGCGGTCAAAAAGTATTGTTCGGCCTCGCCCAGAGAGCCTTTTTGGGCGAAGACGACCCCCATTTTGTTGTATCCTTCAGGGCGCTCCGGATACCGCTCTATCAATTCTTCGAATTTATGCATTGCTTCCTCATGATGCCCTGTCTGCCAAGCATAGGTGCCTTCAACAAGCAACTTCTGCCCAGCTACATCCCAGTCTTCGACCATTTATTCCACCTGTTCCTTACCGTTTTGCGTGGCGTCTCGGCTGCAATAAAGGAGCCCAAATGAGCACGGCAAACAGTCCCATGATTGGATACATTGTTGCTACGAGCGTCTGAAACCCCAAACCTGAAAGGGGATAAACCACAATCAGGCTCCACATCCGATGCCTTCCCAGGCGTTGAACCAAAGCGTATGCTTCAGCGATACCCGTCGTGAACAAGGCAATCCAAAGACTTATCCCATAGAGCAATCCTAATATCGGGTGGATGTGTTGCGCTGCCATCACTAGCGGTAAGGATCCAACCACCTGCAACGACAGCAACACCCGATGTTCCAGTAGGGCCATAATACTCAACACTGCCGCCCCTAAGAGCGCTGCGGCGCCTGTGCTCGCACGCGAATTCATAGTGCGTCCTAAGCCTACAAGCACTAAGACCGCCGTGAATAAATTATACGATACATAGAGGAGTGCTGACAAAGCCCAGTGGCCGGGAAAAGATGTGACGCTGGGTAATTGTGTTCCTCGAGGAACATACCAAAAGGAAACCCATATGGTTAGGGCTATAAGATAGGGAATCAACAATACATTTGCCCTCACGACCCAGTCGACTCCCATCCAGGAAATCGTCAGTATCGCTATTAAGGTCCCTAGGGCGCCCAGCCAGGCAGGCCACCCGAACAGCAGGCCTAACGTCGCCCCGCCCCCAGACACAACCACAGTTAAACCCGCTCCCAAAAATGCAATCGTCAAAACGTCCACAAACCTGTTCACTCCCGGATGGTGATACCGCATTCCGGGAGAAATCCGCCCGCGTTCCAAAGCCAGCCAGCCAATCAAAAAAAAGCCCGTGCCTGCCACAATCACCCCCAGTCCCCCTATTGCGCCATGCCGTGAAAAGAAGATATAGATTTCTTGTCCGCTGGCAAACCCCGCCCCCACCACCGCACCTACATAAGTAAGCCCTACCGCCAACGATTGCCGCATATTATATACCCCCCGCATTGGTACTTCTATGCAACTTCTAGGGTAAAATACTCATATCTACCAATAGGAGGAACCGAGTTGGCTGATATCGACCCGATAAGAGACCCTTTCTCCGAACGCCGGGTTTTGGCAACAGGCCAAAACATGGTGAACGAGGCGGCGCGAACCCTTCGTTGGCTATGGCGGCGCCACGGGCCACCCGAGGCGGTGCTATGCATAGGCACAGATCGCTCAACCGGTGACGCACTGGGGCCGCTAGTCGGTAGTGAAATGGAGACCCGGTTCCCGCGATTGAGGGTCCTAGGAACCTTGGCGCACCCGGTGCACGCCGCCAACTTAAACGATGTCTTGAAAAGCCACCGGGACATAGGTGAAAAACGCCTTTTAGCGGTGGATGCGTCCTTGGGAAGGCTAGAAGACGTCGGCACCATCCTTATCGGACTCGGACCGCTGCGTCCAGGATCCGGTGTCAACAAACAGCTGCCCGCGCTAGGACTTTATCATATTACCGGCACAGTCAATGTTGGCGGTTTTATGGAATATTTTGTTCTCCAAAACACGCGTTTGGCTCTGGTGATCCAGATGGCCTCATTTATTGCGTTGGCGTTGATTGCGAGTCTCAGTCCCTAATTCTTGGCGGGAGTTTAGCGCCAAATCAATAGCCTGTTTTTCCTCTTGGCTTAGCGCATAGCGACTTTCGCGTTGCTGAACCGGTTTTGCGTAGACCCGAACCTCTTCGCGTCCCCATAGGCTGGTAAGCACTAGCCCGTCACCGCGGTCATTCAACACTGATAGCGAAAAGGACAGGTCCGCACCCGTGTCCTGAAAGGGGTTAAAGCGTACCAGGCCCATTTTGTCGAAATTGTAGAGCTGCTTTTGCTCCAGTAGACTTAACCGTTTTTCCAATTCTTCGCCTTGCCGGACCGCCGATTCTGCGGCCGTTCGCGCAGCAATGAGGACTTCCTCGACTGTTTGGCCCGCGTTGTTAAAAGCCGCCAAATATCGGCGCCTCCAACCTCCGGCACGTTTAGCGGAAATCAGCGCGACAAGGATCGCTAATAAAGAGACCACCGCTGATCCCATAACGACATAGGTCTCTTGGGTTGCGTCAAATGTAAACAATATCCAATCCTCCAATCATAAAAACGACAGGCCGTGCATTTTGACCCAGCCAAGGGCAAGGGTAACGACTAACGCAGGAAGCAAGTCTCCGATGTTAATCACCGTTCGATCCAATAAAAAGTTAAACCCAATGGTCGCAATAATTAATCCGCCCACCACACTGACATCTTGCATCAGGGCGCCTTGCAGCGCGTCCTTTACGTCCCCGGCAAGCAATGATAGTACACCTTCATAGACTACTGTCGGGATGGCGGCAACAATCACACCCCAGCCGGCGACTGTTGTTAACAAGAGCGAGGTGGTGCCATCGAGCACTGCCTTAGTAGCCAAGATACTATACCGGCCCGTAAGCCCTTCCTGCAAAGCCCCCAGGATTGCCATCGCACCCACATTAAATATCAAGGTGGCTGCGATAAATCCCTTCGAAAATCCGGTCCGGCCAGCCTTAGATTCCGCCCATACCCCGAATCGATCGAGAGCAGCGTTAACGCCAAGCAAAGATCCTATCCATCCTCCCACAATCAGGGATAGCAGCGTGTTGACTGGGTCAGTCAACGGCCAGGCCATTTTCAACCCAATCAAGATTACCACCATACCGATCAACCGCATGGCTTGCTCCCTGAATTGAGAGTGAAGCCTATGTCCCCATAACATTCCCAACCCCGAACCTAGCAAAATGCCCACGCCATTGATAATAACGCCCGTAACGTGACTCATGTTCCTCGAGGAACACCCCTTCCGCTAAAATGTTCCTTAAGGAACATTAACCCTTAGACAACGAAACCTGGGTCACTTCCCCGATCTCCCTGCAGTAGTTCCAAAAATCGTTCCAATTCATCCACACTATGGTACGGTATCTCAATAGTTCCTTTTCCTGAATTTCCGCGAAGAACAACGCGAGTGCCTAAATTCCTCCTCAGTGTGACCTCTAATGCACGAAGATGAACGTCTACCTCGTCGCCAGCCGATACTTTTGTTGATGGCGAATGATCCGCCTCCCATTGCAGTCTTTTAACCGTCCATTCCTCAGAAACCGCCCTCCGTGCTAATACCTCCCGTCTCTCCTCAGGAACCGAAAGAAGTACCTTCGCATGTGCCACCGACAATTCTCCGCGTGAAATCTGTCCCTGAATAGAATCGGTTAGCCCGAGAAGGCGCAAGAGGTTGGCTATGTGCGACCGGCTTTTGCCAACCCGAGTTCCAATGGCCTCCTGTGTCCAGCCCAATTCTTCGGACAAACGCCAGTACGCGTACGCTTCTTCGATCGGATTTAGGTCGCGCCGTTGAAGATTTTCCACCAATGCTATTTCCATTGATTCCGCATCGCTAACTGACCGTATTACCGCTGGCACACGATCTAAGCCAGCAGCCTGAGCGGCTCGGACTCGCCGTTCGCCCGCAACCAACTGGTATCTAGCATCCACCGGACGCACCAAAATCGGTTGCAAAATTCCCACCGCGAGTATCGACTGGCTCAACTCAGCAATTTCTGTCGGAGAAAAATGCTTGCGTGGCTGAAATGGGTTAGGATCTATTAAATTCACTAAAATCTCGACGATCCCAGTCTCCTGGCCCACCTCACTACTCCCTTTATCTGGGATTAGCGACGCCAGCCCACGACCCAATCCTCGAGGTTTAGCCATTTTGCACCACCTCCTCAGCTAACAAACGATAACCGTCGGCTCCTCTAGATTTTGGGTCATAACGCATGATCGGCAACCCATGACTGGGCGCTTCGGATAATCGCACCGTTCGAGGGATAACCGACCGGTATACCTTGCTGCGAAAATGCGCGCGAACTTCTTCCGCCACTTGGGACGCCAAATTCGTTCGCCCATCAAACATGGTCAGTACCACCCCTTCCAATTGGAGACTGGTGTTCAGCCGCTTTTTCACCAACTCGATCGTTGCCAACAACTGAGATAGCCCTTCAAGGGCGAAAAACTCGCATTGTATCGGAATCATGACGGCATCCGCGGCAGTTAGCGCATTAATAGTCAAAAGGCCTAATGACGGGGGACAGTCAATGAAAACAAAATCGTACCGATGGCGAATCGCCGCTAATCGATCGCGCAACAAGGTCTCCCGAGGCTCTATTAGGGCGAGCTCCACCTCGGCTCCTGCCAGATCCATCGTCGCCGGAACCAAATGCAGACCGACCACCTCGGTAGGAACTAAGGCATCCATTATGTCTCCATCACCCAGCAACACATCATACATCGACGCCTCAATTAATGACTTATCAATTCCAAGACCAGTCGTGGTATTACCTTGGGGATCGACGTCAACAGCCAACACTCGACGTCCAGCATCGGCTAAATAAGCTGCTAGATTAATAACCGTGGTTGTCTTCCCAACTCCGCCTTTTTGGTTGGCCACTGCAATTACTTTTCCCATGTTGGTCAAAGCCTCCTGCTATATTGGGGGAAATCATCGGCAACCTCGCAACCCATGGTACTTGTCCCTTGAGATTATCTATATATGGGAATTTATGGCTTTTGATCGACCGTCTGTATTTAGCAGATTTTCTCTATTCGCAACAATACCGTAAGAGCTTCAACCTTGTCCATGATCTAAAGCCTTCGTCACCAAATATCCGCTGCCATTTACGCCTATTTGCTTCCGGGAAACCGTCCCAACTTGCTGCCAATGCGCGGAAACTCCTGAGAAGTGCTTCCCATCTTGCGGATAATAGCAATCCCTGACACCGTTTCAGCAGCATCCTCTTGTCTCAATTCTCCACCCAACGCTGCCAAGACAGGCGACATAGCCACACTCTTTACCCCTTCTTCCCCGAGCGGCAAAGCAATAGTACCCCCAATCGCCGCCAATGGCAGTGCCAATTCCAGGACAGTCAACATGGGCCCTACAGCGCGGGCTGTCACCAAATCAAAATGCTCTCGCATCGATGGGTTACTGACCACCCAAACCTCTGCTCTCTCGCCTACCACTTTAACGTTCTCAAGACTTAACACTGTGGCCGTCTTTCGCAAAAACTCGGCGCGCCGAGCCCGACTTTCGACTAGTGTCCAGTGCCATCCAGGCCGCACGATCGCCAATACCATGCCTGGTAATCCTGAACCCGACCCAATATCAACACACCGCAGCGAGCTCGAAGAAGCCAGCCCACTATGCGACAATAAAGAGAGGGCGTCTAAGACGCCCTTGTCCCAAAACTGCGCCGGCGTAAACCCGGTGAGGTTAATCGGAGCTTCAAACACGCATTGCACATATTTTTCCAAACGCCGCGTAGTCACAATGTCGATTGAGCCCTTTGTCAGGGAATCAGCAATCCATGGATCCATGGCGTCCCAAGTTATCCTTTCGCTGGAGCCCCACCGGTCGCTCCATCAATCGGCTTGCGCAATAGAATGGTGGTTTGAACTACTTGGAACAGATTGGACACTACATAATAAATGGACAATCCAGCGGGAAACTTAGACGCCACGTAGCCAAAAATGATCGGCATCATCCACAGCATCATTTTTTGGCTAGCTTCCATTCCTGGCTGCTGCGGCGTCATTGCCATCGTTTGCTTCTGCATAAAGAACGTACTCGCAGCCACAAGTACCGGCAATACATAAGTGTGATCTGGAACCGCCAAATTTTGCCAAATCCATAGCCCGTGATGCGGTAGATATTTAAAACTTCTCAGCACATCGAACAACCCGTACATCACCGGAATTTGCAATAACAGCGGCAAGCACCCAGACGCGGGGTTGACGCCTTCTTCTTTGTACAATTTAGCGATTTCTTCTTGTAAAACTTTTGGATTGCCTTTGTGCTTTTGCTGCAATTCCCGCTGACGCGGCCCCACTTTGGCCATCTTTTGCATTGATCGGGCCTGCGTTATGCCCAGAGGAAGCAACACCACCCTCACCGCGAGGGTTAACAAGATAATCCCGATGACATAGTTTCCACCCGCCAGGTGCGTAAAAAACTCAAACGCCACCCGTATAATGTCCAGAAATCCACTCCAAATGCCACCCATGAATGTGCCTCCTCACCTCGATTAGGGAACCGGATCATATCCCCCGGGATGTAATGGATGGCAACGCAAAATCCTCCGCACCGCCATCACGCCGCCTTTGCCCACCCCGTATTTGGTAACTGCCTCCACCGCGTACTGCGAGCACGTGGGTATGTACCGGCATGATGGACGGGTCATGGGAGATATATATTTTTGATAGCCACGAATTAACCCAACTACGATTGTTTTCATACCGACGTTCCTGCTATGACTTCAAACATTTCGCTTTCACCATCAATCTTTCGAACGACCGCTGCAAAGTTTCCCAGGGGGCCGAGACTACCGCGCTTTTGCCCAAAACCACAACATGGCCACATGGTACCAGCCTGTCCTCATAACGCTGCACCAGCGCCCGAAGACGACGACGAACACGGTTTCGTTTCACCGCGGACCCCGTCGAGCGTTGAGCGGCAACTCCGATCTTGGTTTCGTCCTTCCCCGTAAACAGAACGAAAAGGACCATATATCGGTCCCCGAAAGTATGGCCTTGTTTGAAGACCCGCCCGAATTCGGCCCGTTTCTTTAACCGTAAGCTGCGCCTCATTCTTCACCCAATCCATTAAACACAAAGGCGCTTGCGCCCTTTGGCGCGACGACGTTTCAAAACCGCGCGACCCCCGCGGGTACTCATTCGACTCCGAAATCCATGTACCTTGGCACGGTGACGACGATTAGGTTGAAATGTTCGCTTCACTGGTCAGTCACCTCCTGCCTCTTACCCAAAATGTGCTTACATTATAGCTAGCGATAACCCTAGGGTCAAGAATGGCAACTTTTCGCCCTGAAAGACATTATTGCCCTTGACAAATTTTATTTATCAAAACCCATTCAATCAATTGAGGGTCACGTCCCAATTTGTTATCATAAAGTCCACGCCTCCGCTATTCGCGGGGCAATCGTTGTTTAATGGAAAGATATCAACAACTTGTGGATAACATTGTGGACTACTTGTGAATAGTCACGACTTGGCGTAAATTTTAGGAGGAGTTGGAATGCTTGAAGTCGGCCTGGATACTTTGTGGGGTGAGGTAGTAGAACGACTGCAAAGCGAATTATCGACCCCCAGTTTTGAAACTTGGGTGCGGAGTGTTTCTCCAAAGACGCTATCCGACGACGTTTTATTATTAACTGTGCCGACAGAATTTATTCGACAAATTATCTCAACGCGGTACACCGGCCTGTTGCGGGACGTAGTCGCCAAAGTTGCCGGCAAACCCATCGACATTCACCTTGAATTGGGGACCAAAAACCCCGACCCTAACGGCCAGGCTCCAACCAAATCTGAACCAACAAGACATGAACATATACCACATGACAGCGAATACCTGACAAGATTAAACCCAAAATATGTATTTGAGGCATTCGTGGTAGGAAGCTCCAACCGTTTTGCCCATGCCGCTTGCCAGGCTGTTGCAGAAATGCCAGCCAGGGCCTATAATCCCTTGTTTCTCTACGGAGGCGTAGGGCTGGGAAAAACCCACTTAATGCATGCTATTGGACACCACGTGTTGCATCTGTCTCCCGGATCCCGCGTTCTTTACGTATCTACCGAAACCTTCACTAACGAAATGATTAACGCGATCCGTGACGATAAAATGGTGCGCTTCAGACAACGATATCGCAGCATCGATGTCCTGCTTATCGACGATATTCAGTTCGTAGCAGGAAAAGAACGCACCCAAGAAGAATTTTTTCACACGTTCGAAGCATTGCATGGTGCTCGAAAACAAATTGTCATTTCCAGTGACCGGGCACCCAAAGAAATTCCGACTTTGGAAGAACGCCTCCGTTCACGATTTGAATGGGGTCTAATTACTGATATTCAACCGCCGGACTTAGAAACCCGTATGGCCATCTTGGCGAAAAAAGCACAAATCGAGAGCTTATGGGTACCTGATGAAGTTCTCCAACTGATTGCCTCACGAATTGACACGAACATCAGAGAACTCGAAGGTGCGCTTATCCGCGTAATGGCTTATGGCTCTATTAGCAGGCAACCCCTTACTGCCGATTTGGCTCTGGAAGCCTTAAAAGACGTGCTGCCGCAAAGTCGGCAAAAGCCCATTACCATTCGCTTGATCCAAGAAGAAGTGGCACGTTATTACGATATGCGCCCCGAAGAATTCAAGGCGAAAAAACGAACCAAGGCCGTGGCCTACCCAAGGCAAGTGGCCATGTATATCGCTCGGGAACTTGCCGATGCAAGTTTCCCCAAGATCGGTGAAGAATTCGGAGGTCGAGACCACACGACTGTCATGCATGCGTGCGAAAAGATTGACAACGAACGACACCGAGATCCGCAAGTAGCAAGCTTAATCGAAGACCTTATTAAACGCATTCGTTCACGTTAGGGTGTTATGGGGGATAACAGGGGGATAATCGGTGACAAATGATGTGGACGAATGTCAGTTTATACACAGCATCGACGAATTTTGTCGCGATCCGACCAAGGGTCTGGGGATTACCGCGTATTTTGTCCAGAGTTTATCCCATGGCAAATATATTGTGCCACTTGGCTTTGGACAAGTTATCCCAATTATCCATAGCACTTATTACTACTACGATCATTTTATAAAATAGAAATCATATTAACTTCATCACTGTTCGACGGCAAACACCGTAACCAACGAGGAGGATTTTCATGCACTTCAGTGCAGACCAAGACCAACTAGCAAAAGCTCTGACCAATGCATCACACCTGGTGCAACCACAAAACACCATGGCAGTGCTGTCGGGAATTCAGATAAATGCCACAGAAAGCGGTATTACGGTGGAATCCACCGACCTCTTCAACAAATTGAGCATTCACTTATCGGCCTATGTCACCGAACCCGGTTCCGTAGTATTGCCGGCTTCTACAGTGACTGACTTAATCCACCGCATTCCTACCGCCACAGTTGATCTGCAAAGCGACGGCATTAGCGGAAAAACGACGATTAAATATGGCCGTAGCCGGACTACCATTCATGGCTTTGGCAGTGAAAGATTACCCCAATTTCCTGAATTGGGTGATGAATCGGCTACGGTGATTCTTCCTCCCGGTACTTTGAGTACCTTCGCTCGCCAAATTTTATTTGCGTGCTCCAAAGAAGACTCCAGGCCTATTTTAAAAGGAGTCAGTTTAGAGTTGGGTGACGGCAAGATGGTATTGGTTAGTACCGACGGCAGTCGCTTGTCTCACGCATGGGCAGCCCTTCCTGATTATCGCGGACCCCACACCAAGTTAGTCTTACCAGGTAAAGTGCTCACCGAAGCATCGCGCCTAGGATCCTCCGTTCAACCTATTACGATGACTTGTACCACGGGATTCGTACAGTTTGCTTCCGATGATATGGTTTTGCAAAGCCGCCTCTTAGATGGCGAATATCCCGAGTATCAGCGAGTGATTCCGCAAGACTATCCAGTACAGATTAGACTCCCTATCACCGAACTTAGAGGTAGTGTGGAGCGAGCGCAGTTAATTGCCTCGAAAGACCGATCCAATGCCGTTCGTATTATGCATCAAATTGGCGCCTTGCAAATCGAAGCTTCGGCCGCCGAGGTAGGGCAGGCGTTGGAGCAATTGGAATGTCACAGCCAAGGACCAGAGATGGATATTATGTTCAACGCTACCTTTATTCTCGACGTGTTGAAATCGTTTGTTAGCGACGACGTGCTGATTGAATTTTCCGGGATACAGTCGGCTGCTCGTTTTCGGGAAGCGGACAGCTCGCAATACTTTCATATTGTACTACCGCTGCGCCAGTTGGTTTAGCGACACATGATCTTGAGAACTGTGGACATTTCCTGTTTTCGCAATATCAAAGAGGCCCATTTGGCTTTTTCTTCTCAATTAACCTTGCTGGTAGGGAAGAATGCGCAAGGGAAAACCAATGCTTTGGATGCGATTCATATCGCGTTGCAGGGCAAGTCATTTCGCAATGGTCCCGACAGTGATTGGTTTTCCTTGTCGGATCCCGACCCAATTTCCATCATTGCCAAGGTGTTGTCAGACTCTAACCGTATAATCACTGTCGAACATCATGTCATGTCAAACCCACCTCGGCGATCTCACCGGGGGCAAAAAATTCCTGTCATTGTCTTTAGCCCCCAGGATCTTTCTCTGTCGCAAGGATCCCCGTCTGATCGGAGAAAGTTTATGGATTCCACACTTTCTCTAATAAATCCTCGGTACGATAAAGCTCTAAAACAATTTCATCAGGCTTTGTTGCAAAGGAACCATGCGTTGAAAGATCCGCGTTTGGCGCATACCGCGGACAGCTTTACCCCTGCCATGATAACCAATGGACACTATTTATGGACCATGCGTCGCCAATTGCTCGACAGTTTGCTTCCCATAGCGGATCAGATGCATAGCCGTATTAGTCGCGGTGAACGAATCGCAGGGAAATTACGATATGGCGGGTCTGACATCCCCGTGCAAACCGAAAAGGAGTATGAAGATCTTCTTCGAAAAAGGCGGGCAGATGAAGCAATGCGAATGATGACGCTGGTGGGTCCGCATCGCGATGAATTACTGCTGACGGTCAATGGCGTCCCGATATCCCTTTATGGATCCCAAGGGCAACATCGTCTAATTTCGCTAAGTTTAAAACTTGGCACCTATCAGTTAATCCAAAATGAGTTTGGATACCGTCCGATCATGCTACTTGATGATGTTCTATCGGAATTGGATCCCGAGCGGCGCCGCCATCTTTTGCAAATGATTAGTGAGCCAGGACAACAAACAATCATTACAGATACTGAGGCGCGAAACTATGATCAACTCACACCTATCATATATCATGTAGATCAAGGACAATTTGTTGAAGTGGGGAGTACGTAAATGGCAGAACCAAAGCCCTTATCCTCGATTCTTCACTCTATGCAACAAGAGTATCCCTGGCAGACGGCACACCACACTCGCCTGGTGCAACAAATCTGGCCAGACTTGGTGGGCCCGGCAATTGCCCGAAACGCCCGGGTTATGCGAATAGACCAAGGGGTGATAAAGCTGGCAGTGGCGTCTTCTGTGTGGTCGCAGGAAATCCAATATCTCAAACCCATTGTATTGAGCAAATTGAATGAGCGGTTACCAGAACATCTGCAGGTACAGGATATTAGGTCTCGCGTGTTAGTCCGGGCGGTAACGAAAACAGAGATGCCAAGTGCGCACAATGAGCGGTTTTATCGGGTAAGACTCGTTAAGGGAGCGCAGCCTGCCGAAGGATTGGAATCTCTGGTGCAAAGAGTCCGCCAGCGCCATGAAGACGCGGTGGCCTTCTGGTTGGCAACTGACTACCATCGATGCCCTATCTGCCACAGCCCCACGCTTAACCGATACGTACGGTGCAGTGTTTGTGGGCCCACATTTTCGTCTTGATGATAAAGTGGTGTACAATAAAGGAAAGGAGGATCGGTGATGTACTTGCATGTTGGGCAGGATATCATGGTGGCCACTGACGCGATTGTAGCCATTGTGAGCAAGGAGTTGCTCGAGACCTCCAAAGATGTGCGTGACTTGTATGCAAAACTACGTTCCGAGGGACGGGTCAACGGAAACCTCAAAGAGGCTAAAACTCTCGTAGTCACCCGCACAGGCATCATTCTTTCCAATATTTCCGCCAATACTCTAGTGCGGCGGGTAGAACGTCTAGAGGATCCATTTCGATGAATGGAAAATCCTGAGGCTAATTGTCTGTCCATGACCCGTCAGGGTCTCACGTCACGTTTAAGGGGGACCAAACCATATGGCGGAGGAGATCCGTCCTGGGTATAACGAAAGTCATATTCAAGTGTTAGAAGGATTAGAAGCGGTGCGAAAGCGTCCGGGTATGTATATTGGTTCTACAGGAACTCGGGGGTTGCACCACCTAGTCTACGAGATTGTTGACAACTCAATTGACGAGGCACTTGCGGGAGTGTGTGACCGCATAGAGGTGACCCTTCGCCGCGATGGTACGGTGACTGTAAAGGACAACGGGCGTGGAGTACCAACAGGGATACACCCCAAAGCTGGAATACCTACGCTGGAAGTTGTCTTGACGATGCTGCATGCCGGAGGAAAATTTGGCGGCGGAGGGTATAAAGTGTCTGGGGGATTACACGGGGTAGGTTTGTCCGTGGTCAATGCGTTGTCCTCTGAACTCACAGCAACCAGCCGTTTTGGCGGTGGTGTGTTTGTTCAGCACTATAGTGAAGGAAAGCCGCAGGATTCGGTTACCCGCACAGGCGATGCCCATGATACCGGGTTCGAAGTGACTTTTCGCCCTGATGCGCAAATTTTTGAAGATACCCACTTTTCTTTTGATACCCTAGCTTCTCGTTTACGGGAACAAGCGTTTCTCAATGCCGGGGTTTATTTGTCGTTGGAGGAGGAATCTTCAGGACGGCAGGTACGATACCAATATCAGGGCGGCGTGGTCTCATTTGTTCAGTATCTGAATATGAATCGCGAAGTGTTGCATTCCAAGCCTATTGCCTTTAGCTCACAAAAAGACGGGGTGCAGATGGACGTAGCCCTGCAATACAACGACAGCTATGTCGAAACGCTATTTACCTTCGCCAACACTATTCGCACACATGAAGGCGGGACACACGAAGCTGGGTTTAAATCAGCTCTGACCCGGGTTTGCAACGACTATGCTCGGAAACTCGGATTACTGAAAGAACCTGACGCCAATTTGTCGGGGGAAGATGTGAGGGAAGGGCTTACCTTAATCTTATCGGTAAAGCTGCCGGATCCACAGTTTGAAGGACAGACTAAAACGAAATTAGGAAACTCTGAAGTACGGGGCATTACCGAAACCATCGTAGCTGATGGCCTCTCTACCTATTTTGAAGAAAACCCATCCATTGCCAAGCGTATCTTGGAAAAATCGATTTCCGCAGCGCGGGCGCGGGAAGCCGCTCGAAAAGCTCGCGAGCTAACTCGAAGGAAGAGTGTTTTAGAATCTTCCTCCCTTCCAGGGAAACTCACGGATTGTTCTAGCAAAGATCCCTCGGAGTCTGAATTGTATTTAGTCGAGGGGGATTCTGCCGGAGGATCTGCTAAACAGGGACGCGATCGCCAGTTTCAAGCGATTTTGCCGCTTCGGGGGAAAATATTGAATGTGGAACGGGCACGACTGGATAAAATTTTAGCCAATGAAGAAATCCGCGCTATGATCACCGCAATCGGGACGGGCATTGGAGATGAATTTACCCTGGAGCGAGCCCGTTATCATCGAATTGTCATTATGACTGATGCCGATGTCGACGGTTCTCACATCAGAACCTTGCTTCTAACCTTTTTTTACCGCTACATGACCCCACTTATTGAAGCAGGTTATGTCTACATTGCGCAACCGCCTTTATATTTGATTAAAAAGGGGAAAACGGAACGCTATCTCTATGACGACCAAGCCTTGGAAGCGGCTTTGCAGGAGCTGGGGCGCAAGGACGTCAACATCCAGCGGTACAAAGGATTGGGAGAGATGAATGCCGACCAATTGTGGGAGACCACAATGAATCCTGAGGGTCGAACATTGTTGCAAGTGGAGCTCGAGGATGCCGCAGCGGCTGATTGGATCTTTAATGTGCTCATGGGAGACAAAGTGGAATCACGCCGCAACTTTATACAAGACCACGCACATTTGGTGAGAAATCTTGACACTGTAGGTTAGAAACAAGAAGAGAGGATTCGTAAACCATGGCAAACATCGGCCACATCCAGCCGATTGATATTCAAGAAGAGATGAAAAAGTCGTATATCGACTATGCGATGAGTGTTATCGTGAGCCGGGCGCTGCCCGACGTCAAAGATGGTTTGAAACCTGTTCATCGGCGGATTTTATATGCGATGCAGGAATTGGCCAATACGCCCAACCATCCCTACAAAAAGTCCGCTCGTATTGTCGGTGAGGTGCTTGGACGCTACCATCCGCATGGAGATACTGCGGTTTATGATGCAATGGTCCGGATGGCACAAGATTTTTCCATCCGCTATCCCTTAGTAGACGGGCATGGAAACTTTGGTTCCATGGACGGGGATGCTCCCGCCGCGATGCGCTATACCGAGGTACGGCTGTCCCAAATTGCTATGGAGATGTTGGCAGATATCGACAAAGACACGGTGGACTTTACTCCCAACTTTGACGAGACGACAAAAGAGCCAATGTTGTTGCCGGCCAAAATCCCCAACCTGTTAATCAACGGGTCATCTGGAATTGCGGTAGGCATGGCTACCAACATTCCGCCGCACAATTTAGTGGAAGTCGCCGATGCCGCAATATATCTCATTGACCATCCTGAGGCTGACTTGGAGCAGTTAATGAAATTGGTTCCCGGACCCGATTTTCCCACCGGCGGAATGATCATGGGTCGGGAAGGCATTCGTCAGGCCTATCAAAGTGGACGTGGCATTATCACTATCCGTGGCATAGCAAAAATAGAAGAAGCTGACCGGGCAGGCACCCGGAGTCGTATTGTGGTTAGTGAAATTCCCTATCAGGTCAACAAGGCGCGTTTGATAGAAAAAATAGCGGATTTAGTACATGAGAGAAAGATTGAAGGAATTGCCGACCTTAGGGATGAGTCGGACCGGTCTGGAGTCCGGATAGTGATTGATCTCAAGCGCGATGCGGTGCCCAATGTTGTTCTCAACCAATTGTACAAATACACTGCGATGCAACAAACGTTCGGCATTATTCTCTTGGCTTTGGTGGACGGGCGCCCGTTAGTCCTCACTTTTAAAGAGATTTTGTCCTACTTTATTGCACATCGTAAAGATGTCATTATCCGGCGCACACGGTTTGAATTAGCCAAAGCCGAAGCTAGAGCCCACATTTTAGAAGGGCTTCGCATCGCCTTACAGTTTTTAGATGAAGTGATTCGACTGATTCGCAGTGCCGATTCAGTGGACACAGCGCGATCCGGATTGATAGAGCGCTTCGGGCTGTCGGAGATTCAGGCTAATGCGATATTAGACATGAGACTCCAGCGGCTAACGGCCTTGGAGCGGGAAAAGATCGAAGCAGAGTATCAGGAAATTCAACAAGAAATCCAGCGGTTGCGGGCTATTTTAGCTGACGACCAACTAGTTTATAATATTATTAAAGAGGATTTAGTAATGATTCGTGGCAAATACGGCGATTCTCGGCGAACCATGATTGGCGCTGCCGCCCGCGACATCAGTGATGAAGATCTGATACCAGAAGAAGATATGGTAGTAACCATCACCCATCGCGGATACATCAAACGTTCGGCCACAAACGTCTATCGCGCGCAGCGTCGAGGGGGGCGCGGAGTTGCTGGTGGTACGGTACGCGAAGATGATTTTATTGGTCAACTATTTGTCGCCTCTACACACGCCTACTTGTGTTTCTTCACCAATCGCGGCAGAATTTATCGCGTAAAGGTGCATGAGATACCCGAAGCAGGGCGTCAAGCCAAAGGAGTGTCGGTAGCCAATCTGATCGCTTTAGAGCAAGGAGAGCGCATCACGGCCGTTCAAACAATGTCGGAAAACCCCGATGAATCCTATTGGGTGTTCTCTACGCAACGTGGCATTGTTAAACGGACGGCCCTTTCGGATTATGTATCTTGGCGGGGCGGTGGCATCATAGCCATTACCATGGATGATGGCGACGAGTTAATTGGTGTAGAATCAACCACCGGATCTTCGGAAATCATGTTAGCGACGCGCAAGGGTCAGGTTATTCGGTTTCAGGAAACCGATGTTCGTGCGATGGGCCGATCGGCAAGGGGAGTGCATGGAATACGGCTCGATGCGGATGACCAAGTCGTATCGTTAGCTGTGATTCAGGATCAACCGGAAATCTTGATTTTGACTGAGCATGGATTTGGCAAACGCACGCCATCCGACCAATTCCGACGCACAGGACGGGGTGGAAAGGGAGTCAGGGGAATCAAGGTTACCAAAAAAACCGGAACCTTGGTTGGGTTGGTGCCAGTTTACGGCAGCGAGCAATTTATGGTTATCTCTAGCGAGGGAACGCTTATTCGCATGACAGTAGAAGGGGTTTCCCGTCAAGGACGTGAGTCCCAGGGGGTTACGATTATGAGGTTAGAGGGAAACCAACAAGTCATGGCATTTACCTTGGTTGAAGCAGATGATGATAACGACGGGGTCAACGACGAAGACTAAATGAAATTACGGCGTATTGGTGTGGCCATATAATGGCCACTGGTTAACAAGTGCGGATTAGAGGAGTGGAGAACGATGGCAGATAAACAACAGGGCACATTTACTGTTAAGGCAGGATTGGCGGAAATGCTAAAGGGCGGGGTGATCATGGATGTGACAACCCCAGAACAGGCGGTTATTGCCGAACGAGCGGGTGCTGTGGCCGTGATGGCATTGGAAAGGGTTCCTGCAGACATTCGTGCCGCCGGAGGGGTGGCCCGCATGGCCAGTCCACGAATTGTAAAGTCGATTATGGAGGCTGTGTCGATTCCGGTGATGGCCAAGGCGCGTATTGGACACTTCGTGGAGGCAGAAGTACTCGAAGCGCTTGAGGTAGACTATATTGACGAGAGTGAGGTCCTTACCCCAGCGGACGATCAGTATCATATTGACAAATGGCGTTTTAACGTTCCGTTTGTTTGTGGGGCCCGTGATCTGGGCGAAGCGCTGAGGCGGATTGCGGAAGGCGCAGCGATGATTCGTACCAAGGGGGAGCCAGGCACCGGCAATGTGGTCGAAGCGGTTCGCCATTTGCGTCAAGTGAATGCGCAAATTCGTCAAGTGGTGTCTACCCCCAGCGGCGAACTGGCCGATTTGGCAAAAGAGTTGCGCGCGCCACTAGATTTGGTGCGTAGAGTCAAGGAATTGGGGCGGTTGCCCGTTGTGAATTTTAGCGCTGGAGGCGTAGCATCGCCTGCTGATGCCGCGCTAATGATGCAATTAGGGGCGGATGGTATATTTGTAGGTTCTGGAATTTTTAAGTCGTCTAATCCAGAAGCGATGGCGCGGGCCGTAGTTCGGGCAACCTTGCATTACAATGACCCCAAGATCATCGCGGAAGTGTCTGAAGATATTGGCGAGTCCATGCCAGGGCTGGAAATGGCTACACTGAAGCCGGCAGATCGCATGCAGGATCGGGGAATTTAGTTATCATGCGCATCGGTGTTCTAGCTATTCAGGGAGATGTTCGGGAGCATCTACAGCACGTGGTCCAGGTAGGGGCAGAAGCGGTTAGTGTACGCACAGTAGCTGATCTGGCTAATGTGGAGGGGCTCATTATACCAGGTGGTGAGAGCACCACGATTGGCATGTTGATGCAAGAAGAAGGGTTGATCAGCGCTATTCAGCAACGTGTGGCGAATGAGGGGTTTCCGGTCTATGGGACATGTGCTGGACTAATCCTTTTGGCTAAGGACGTGATAGGGAAGTCGCCAGCGCGGTTGGGATTGATGGATATTGTGGCCGATCGTAACGCCTATGGCAGACAAGTCGCATCGTTTGAAGCGGATTTGGATATTGTCGGGGTTGAGGGTGGTCCGTTTCATGCGGTCTTCATAAGGGCACCCCAAATTGTCACGGTGGGCTCCGACGTCATCCCGTTGGCTTATTATCACGACCAAGTGGTCATGGCACGCCAAGGTTCATTGTTAGTGAGCTCGTTTCATCCTGAGATGACCGAAGATACTCGAATACATCAATATTTTGTAGAGGTTGTAGCGAACCGGGTGATGACATCTTGACTTTTTGTCTAGAACCGGTAAAGATCAGGCCAATATCGCAAAAAGTTCGCGCTTGGTGACAGAAGCTAATCTTGGGGAAAAGTGCTCAGAGAGCCGATGGCGGTGAGAATCGGTCACCATCCCCAAGCATCCACTTCTTGAGAGCCCGATGTTGAGTCGGCGGTCTGGCCCGTTATCGCCACCGAGAGGGCGTATTAACGCCAAATAGGGTGGCACCGCGAGAACACTCGTCCCTAACGCATATGGGAGGAGTGTTTTTTATGAAAGGAATGGGAAGCAATGCTTATAGAGCCTATTCGTAGAAACATGAACACGGTACAAATCTTAGATCAACGAGAGTTGCCTGCGTCTGAACACTGGTTGAACTGTAGCACCGGAGATGACGTGATTACGGCCATTCAGACACTGGCGGTAAGGGGGGCACCAGCTATTGGCATAGCGGGTCTCTATGGTTTGTGGTTGGAAGCCATACGACTTCAATCTCAACCGGAGTTTTCAAATAGACTCCAAGAGGCAGCGGTCAGAATAAGCCAAGCTAGGCCTACCGCCGTAAACTTGTCCTGGGCGGTTAACCAGGCATTGGAAAAAATTCAAGGGATGGACCCCAGCCAAACGGTATCCACACTGAGGGATTTAGCCGACGCAATGAAAGTCCAAGACGTCGAAAATAATATGGCAATGGGTCAAGCAGGACTTGCCCTATTTTCGGGTCCGGTAAAAATTTTGACGCATTGTAATACGGGGTCACTGGCGACTGGCGGATATGGTACAGCGTTGGGAGTCATTCGAGCGCTTCACGAAAAACAATGGATTCGTCAAGTTTGGGTAGATGAGACTCGTCCGTTGCTTCAAGGCGCTCGGCTGACGGCTTGGGAATTAGAACACGATCACATTCCCGCTACATTACTGACCGATAGCATGGCGTCTCACGTCATGGCACTGGGAGAGGTCGACGCAGTGATTGTGGGGGCCGATCGAATCGCGCGGAATGGGGATACCGCGAACAAAATTGGTACCTATGGGCTGGCTGTGTTGGCCAAGTACCATAATATACCATTCTATGTGGCTGCCCCCGTTTCCACATTGGACCCTGCTACTCCCGATGGATTGAGTATTCCTATAGAGCAGCGAGATGCTGACGAGGTACGGCGGTTCGGCAGGATATCCACTGCACCGGCCACCATAGCCGTATACAATCCGGCGTTTGACGTCACTCCTGCGCCATTGATAACGGCCATTGTTACCGAACGGGGCGTCATTCGTCCTCCCTACCAAATGGCAATCGATCAACTCACAGAGGAGGCAAAGAATGCTTGACATACGGCGTATTCGCCAAAATCCTCAAGAAATCGAGCACTTACTGGCGAAAAAGCATGTTATCGTGGACTTGAATCAGGTTAACGTTCTGGATCAAAAACGACGGGAAATCTTGGCCCAGATCGAGGGCTTGAAAGCGGAACGAAACCAGAACTCGGAGCGCGTTGCGGCCAAAAAGAAACGCGGTGAGGACGCCTCCGATCTAATCGATGCTACCCGTGCTATTGGCGAACAAATCCGGGACCTGGAAGCTTCTATCGAACCTTTAGACGGCGAATTGCGAACATTTTTGTTGACGGTACCCAACGTTCCCTTACCGGAGGTGCCCGATGGCAGTTCATCTGATGACAACGTGGAAATGCATCGTTGGGGCCAACTACCAGAGTTTCATTTTGAGCCATTACCGCACTGGGATCTAGGAGAACGGTTGGGAATCTTCGATTTTGAGCGTGCCCGAAAAATCACTGGAGCACGTTTTTCAGTACTGAAAGGGTTAGGTTCGCGGTTGTCACGTGCACTCATTGACTATATGCTGGATCATGCACGGGATCGCGGGTATTTGGAGATATCGCCGCCTTATATGGTTAATTACGATTCCATGGTGGGCACAGGGCAATTTCCGAAATTTGTTGATGATGCTTTTGGGGTAACCCCGGCGGGATACTTTTTGATCCCTACCGCCGAAGTTCCCCTGACGAATTTGCATCGGGGAGAAATATTGGCGTTTGACGCACTGCCGATCAAATATACGGCGTATACAGCTTCATTTCGAGCGGAAGCAGGCGCTGCCGGCAGAGATACACGGGGACTGATTCGCCAGCATCAATTTGATAAAGTAGAACTGGTTCGCATTGTCGAGCCTGATCAGTCGCCGGCGGCGATGGAAGAAATGTTGAGGGATGCCGAAACAATTTTAGAAGAACTGGAAGTTCCCTACCGTACGGTGCTTCTCTGTGGAGGCGACATGGGATTCGGCCAGGCAAAAACTTATGACATTGAAGTGTGGATGCCAAGTTACGGACGCTACGTGGAAATTTCATCAGTGAGCAATATGACGGACTTCCAGGCTCGGCGTGCGGAAATTCGTTATCGTCCGAAAGGCTCGAAGAAAACCGAATTGGTGCATACGCTAAATGGCAGTGCTCTCGCGGTAGGGCGCACTATTGCAGCACTGGTGGAAAACTATCAGACAGCATCGGGACATGTGCGTATTCCTGCAGCACTGCAGTCGTATATGTCGGGCGTGAAGGAAATTTAAGAAAGCAGGCTTGGCTATGCTCCGATCAATGCAATTTGGAATAAGGCTTGCAATGGTAGGGAGCATTGTTGGGATTCTTTTAGCTGTTCCGTATGTATTTGTCGGTTTTTCGGTGGATATTGTGGGTGCTGGCGCCTCGGCATGGCCTTTAATCTTGGAAAATGGACTGCCTGCTCTAATGCTGGTTGTTGTAGGCAGTCTTGCAGCTCGCCGGGGATTTGGGCCCAGTCAGGTTGCCGGCTCGTTTGGAGCTGCCTACGGCCTCGTTGCCGGACTAGCTCATTTTATTGCCGCTTTGGTAATGCCTCACAAAGATATGCTGATTCGAGCTATGGAGTTTGTTGCCGTGGCTCACGGGAAAAAGATGACTGCCGCCAATCTATCATCGTTGGTGAATACCGTGAATCACCCTAGTCTGCTGTCAATGGTGGTAGATAACGCTGTGGAGCTGGCGGCGTTGGGGATTATTTTAGGCTGGGTTGGCGCAAAGCTTGTTCGCAACAGAACCGGAAAAAATTGAAACTTGGCGAATAGGCAGCGAATCGGATACAATAACAGTACCAAGAATTTTGGAGGGGTAGCGTAATTGGTAACGCAGCGGTCTTGAAAACCGCCGCCCTAAAGGCTTGCAGGTTCGAGTCCTGTCCCCTCCGCCACTTATTGCTTATCTCAGTATTGAGGTAAGCCTATTTATTTTGCTCAGAAGGGACATGCCATTATGCACCGTTATACTATAGCCAATGTGAATATCATAGATGGATCCAACCAAGAGCAATATCCAGGCTTTGTTACTATTGTCGATGACCGGATCGAATCGGTTTCACCGACAGCACCCATATTAACCGGACATGTAATGGATGCTGAAGGACTGGTTTTGACGCCGGGATTTATAGATATGCACTCGCACTCGGACTTAACGTTATTTGCTGATGGCCGTGCAGTAAGTAAAATATCGCAAGGTATTACCACGGAAATCATTGGCCAGTGTGGCATATCCGGCGCTCCCCTATTTGGCCATATGCAGGCAGAAATTGAAAAATTTTTTAATCGCCACAACATGTCTCGGCCGTATCAGAATATGGCCGAATATCTTGAGGCATTGAATGGCAAGATCTCAGTGAATGTGTTGGCATTGATCGGACACGGAACGTTACGACGCGGCATTATGGGCGAGGGTGACGCACCGGCTTCAGACAGCGAAATGCAGGCCATGCAATTGGCGATTGATGAGGCCATGCGGGCTGGCGCTTTGGGACTGTCTACCGGGCTAATATATCCTCCAGGCTGCTACACAACCACCGATGAAGTGGTCGCTCTAACCAAAGCCATCGCCCCATATCAAGGACTCTACTTTTCGCACCTACGCAACGAAGGAGATACCCTGATCGAGGCGGTTCAAGAGGCGCTGGAAATTGGGCGTCGAGCGCAAGTCGGTGTGCAATTATCCCATCATAAGGCGATGGGTCCCCATAACTGGGGAAAAACGATGACCACCTTGGATATCGTAGGGAAAGCGGTGGAATCGGGGCAAGACGTGTATCTTGATCAATATCCGTATCTAGCCAGCGCCACTACCCTATCTGCACTATTGCCGGATTGGGCGCTCGCAGGAGGTCCGGAGAAAACGCTTCAACGATTGAAGGATCCAGAAATTTTATCAAAAATCCGGGATGATACCGAAAAAAAAGAGTCGCGGTTTGGGTGGCATCGGACGCACATTGGCACGGTGGCCGATAACGGTGATAAGCGAATTCAAGGGCTAAGCATCGCGGATATTGCTAGCCAGCAGGGAATCTTGCCTTTTGATGCTTTGGTTCAAATTTTGCTTGAAAATAGAATGCAAGTAAGCATGATCCGATTCGGTATGGGGGAGGATGATGTGAAACGCGTCTTTCTTTACCCCCGAACCCTGATTGGAACCGATGGCGGTGCGGTTGCTCCCGATGGCCCACTCAGTCACGGCAATCCGCATCCTAGGACATATGGCACATTTCCTCGGGTGCTTGCAGAGTTCGTTCGCGACAAGCAGTGGGTCGGATTTGAGGAAGCGATTTACCGGATGACTGGGTTAGCTGCCAAACGATTGCGGTTAAGACAACGCGGCCTCATAAAAGAGGGTTATGTGGCTGATATGGTTTTACTGGATCCTGATACCATCCAAGATCGTGCGACGTTTGCTGAACCTCATCAAACATCACGGGGTATCCATGCCGTGTATGTTAACGGTCGACTAGCGTGGAAAAACAATAAACATACAGGAGATTTTTCGGGACGTCCGCTCAAATATTTTCAAGAGCGCGGATTCCAGCAATCTACCCTTGTCAAGTAACTGAATGGTATGTTACCATAGCGTGTGCCTGCGGAGGGATACTCAAGTTGGTCGAAGAGGGCGGTTTGCTAAACCGTTAGTAGGCTTCAAGCCTAGCGTGGGTTCGAATCCCACTCCCTCCGCCATTCAGCAGCCCAGTTGTTGGAGACAAAGGCAAGTTATGATTCTTGCATCGTGGCGTCTGCGATGCTACAATACCAACGTCGCGCCCGTAGCTCAGTGGATAGAGCGCCTGACTACGAATCAGGAGGTCGCAGGTTCAAGTCCTACCGGGCGCACCATCTCAAACCCTTACACCGCAAGCGATTGCGGGTTTTTTATTTTGCGGCAAGCCAGCAAAAAAATGGGCCAAGGGTCGCAGGGAATCCGCGTTGCGATTTGGGCCGCAAACAGGCAACGCAAACCCTGTATCGGGGATGGTTGTTATAGGGCGGGATGGGCCTGCCTCCATAAAGTGGGAAAATGCGAAGCCAGTAAACCGGTGTTCTTGCGTTCGTACGGCGCGTCAGCACCTCCTCACACAATCATTGGCTAGTCCCGACTCGACAGGGGCTTTCGTATCTGTTACATGTAACGAGCGAGGAGGTGCACAAATGCAACCCATCCGAAAGCGAGTGACCGAACATCGTCAACGATTGCGGGCCGCTGGGCTTCGCCCTGTGCAAATATGGGTCCCGGATACGCGGCGCCCCGGATTCGCCGAGGAATGTCGTCGACAATCTCTCAATCTATGGGAAGACTCAGCGGAACAATTCACCCTACACTTTATGGAGGAGATCGGCGATTGGACGGACAACTAAAACGGGGCAGCGTAGTCACCGTCGCCGCACTCGGTGACTACGGGAAGCTACGACCCGCTGTCGTCGTTCAGTCGGATTTTTTCCGTGAACATCCCAGCATTACTCTTTGTTTAATCACATCAGATTTACGCGACACACCTCGATTTCGTCTAACCGTTCATCCGAGTCCGGAGAACGGTCTGCAGAGGCCATCACAAATCATGGTAGACAAGATAATGACGGTGTCGCGAGACAAGATGCGAGACGTCATCGGTCGTTTGGATGACAAAACTATGGTAGAGGTGAACCGCACGTTGGCGTTGTGGGTGGTCCTCGTTAATCTTTTGCTGCCCCATTGCTGACCCGAGGCGATCATATGCATCGACCAGATCGAAAAACACGAACCTTGCACGGCACGCCAGTGGGTCCCCGGAAAAGGGGACCTCTATTTGTCTTTCGGGCAAAGCACAGCTCCATCCACATCAGAAAAAATGATGACTTGAGACTACGAATCAGGAGGTTACAGGTCCGATTCCTTGCGGGATTTTTGTTCTTGGACAAGACGGAAGTCTGCCTATCCACACTTTCACACATAAGACGATTTTGGAACGCCTAGATTTCCGGTCATCCAAGGTACTTTCGGGGATGCACACAGACTCGGAATGAGCTCGTTTGGTTGCGACACGCGTGGCCCTTGTCGGCCGTCAATTGCGCAAATCGATGACAGCGACGCATTCCACCGCACAAATTTTTGCTTCAAGCTTCAATAGCGTCCTACCGATTAATAACTTTAAATTTTTGGCTAACTATGGACCTCCGCATTTGACAAGCCATTCCTGGTGTAAGAGACAGAGGCAGACACTTGGTTTATCTCTATGACAACAAGTAAAATTTACACCCGTTCGAATTGGCCACGCACTACATAACCATAAATTATATTGTCGTATAACGGGGGCTCATTGTTACTAGGAAGCAAAGGACTACTATTAGTATAGTCACAAAAGTCGTGCATTTAGATAGAGGACAAATAAACGATCGGCGCCAGGCAACTGATGTGGGTGGCAATCTGTTTGATGGTCTGTGTCAAACGCTGTGAATCGAGGAAATGCCGACTTGGGACTGACGTTGCATGCTATTTGGCGATAGTTGACAACGTGTTTGGAGAAGTTTTTGGAAAGTGGACGGCTAACTAAGGTCCGTTTGCGCTATGGGGACACCGCACCCAATAGGTCAATGTCTGCACATAGCGGTGCGCATTATCTCTATTTCATGGTGCCCACGGTCGTCCAAAGGTGTGATGTAGGTTGACTCAAGGGGAGATATTTGGGTGAAGGGAGTGTTTGGCTTGGCGACAGCGGTACAAGCGCGTCCGTATCAGTTAGTACGTGATGCGACCGGCCGGGTCTTTCGTGTTGGTGAAAGCCCGCGCGACATTATGGGCTATAGCCGCCTCGTAATGCTTTTTTTGCCATGGATTGGCATGATGTTGGCCTCGACGTTGGAATACGGTTGGGGTGCGGCGTCGGCTACGGTGGCGCACGAGTACCATTGGAGCTTGACCACGGCATTTTGGAATTACTCGGTTTATGTGGCCTTTGAGGCCGGGGTTTCATACTTCAACGGGCGTTTTCGGGAACGGGCAACATGGTGGAAACCTAAGACCGCGATGTTAGTCGGCGGAATATTAGTTGCTGTGGCGTACTTTTTCCTCGCGCACTCCACGGCTCCATGGATTTCATATGCTGGTTACGCAGCGCTCGGCGGTATGGGTTCAGGTATGGTTTATTCTACCTGCGTGAACACTGTGGGCAAATGGTTCCCGGAAAAGAAAGGGTGGCGCACGGGGTTTGTGGATGGTGGTTGGGCTTACGGTGCCGTGCCCTTCATCATACTTTACGCAACATCGTTTAACGTTCATGATTTTATTAGCATTCTCTACCTCACCGGTGCCATTTTAGGCGGCGGGCTAGTGATTATTAGTTTTTGGTTCAAGGACCCACCGAAGAGTTGGTGGCCGAAAGAAGTGGACCCCATCGAGTTTTCCAAGACCAAGGCTGCTTGGTCGCTGAAGCACAATCCTCCGGCAATTCGGCAGATGAACACGCGTCAAATGTGGCGTACGTCAAAACCGCCGTGGATGGTTCTTGAGTTCTTGTTTATTGCTGGAACGTCACTGTTCGGCGTCGGGTTTTATTATCCATTTGCTGTGGCAATGCATTTGGGATCTGTGGCCATTATCGCTGGGGCGACGGGATTTGCCTTCACTGATGGTATTGGAAGGCCCTTGGTGGGTTTGCTATCCGACCTGGTCAGCCGTCGTTGGGCAGAAGTGATCGTGTATAGTTGCTTGGGATTGACCACCATTGGCTCGCTGGTAGCTGGTCGAGCTCACCTGGCGGTCCTCTTTGTCATCTTTGCTCTCCTTTCAGGGGGTACGTCGGGCTCGTTATTTGTCTTAAATCCCTTAATGGTCAGTGACTATTATGGCACCGACCACCAGACAGAAAATTATGGAACCATTTACGCCGCGAAAATTGTTGGTGGGATATATGGCGGCGTAGTTGCAGCGTATCTTATTACCGGTACGGGGAGCTACACATGGGCCTTTATTGTGGGAGGACTTATGGCATTGGCGGCAGCAGGTATAGCCGCAGCATTTTTTGCTCCTCCCACCGAAGCCGAGGTCAGAAAAGCCATGGGGGATGAGTTCGATAAACAATCGGAGCTTCTGGCGGAGACGCCACCCGCTTAACATGATATAGGAGCCGATAGGGATCTCAGTAATGAGGTCCCTATCGTCATCGTATCCAAGGAGGACCCTATGTATCACGAGGTGGGTAGTATGCTCGCAACCCTACACCTATTGGGGCTGAAAAGGCCGCCCTGGCTTATCGTCGGATTGGTTTTAGGAGTGGCGTTGCTGTCACGCAGTATGGTTTTTTTATGCGCCATGCTCCGTCACAAAGATTAAAGGGCGCAATGGTATGCGATATCGTTTTAGAAGCAGGGAAATACGGGTTGTTAACGCGCAGTAGTTCACTTTCCATGCGAAACCAATAGATAAAGAACCCCCAGGTCAATGACCTAGAGGATTCTCAGGGAGAGTTTGGTTTAGCGACTTGAATTCCAACAGTTTGGCGCCTGTTGGTGAAACAAAGGGTCGGTAGGTTAAACGTTATGCACCGGACCAGTTTAATTTTACTATCGGTTGGCAGGTGGGCGTTGCTGGCCGACGTGGCTGGTAAGCACCTGGTTGGCGGTGGCCGCACCTGCGGCGAAAAAGACCCCACATATTAGCATCGCCAACACCCCCAAGGGCCAATGGTGTCCTGAACCCATCGCCTGCAAAATTTGACTGATAGTAAACCGATTCAATGGTGGTACCATATTCTCGCCTCCCGCTAAGTTCAGATTACAGTTGCGGCCGACTTGCAACAATGAAGCAGTGATAATATCGTGATATAGAATTATTCTATATGTGCGTGGGCTCATAGGAATGAGCCCACATCAAGACCCTCGTCCACGGCCTGAGGCTGGTGGCGGCTATAATCACGGATAGCTTCGGCCATAGCCCGTGCGCTGGGACCAAGTATGTTGCCCGTGACCGTAACTAGCGCCATGGTTCGCGAAATTGGGGGATCTACCGGGATGATGTGCACCCGGCCAGCTTGTTGGTGAGCTAGCGCGGCCTCTTGCGGAACAATTGAGACTCCGAGTCCGGAAGCCACAAACCCTATTACGGCACCCAATGTTGAAGCTTCTGCAGCTGGTTTGGGATCGAATCCGGCTGATTGGCACAATGCTTTGACAGTACGGGTTAAACCGAAGCCGGAACGGAATAAAATCCACGGGTGGTTCTTAAAATCCCTCAGGCTACCCGGTACGTTGTTCGACGGTGGAGAATTGCTGATTACCACCAAGTCCTCTCGCCATAACGGTGTGATATCCACACGACTGCCCAGTACCGGCAGTGACATAATGGCCAAGTCTACTTCGTTGTTGTGCAGAAGCGACACGAGTTCCCGGGAACCCTCTTCGACGACTGATACTTGCACCTTCGGGTATCGACGATGGAACTCATGGTATATAGGGGGAAAGTGATAGGTCGCTACAGGCGAGACCGGGCTGAGTCCTAGTGTGACAGACCCTTCAACTACCTCATTGAGTTGCTGAATGCGGGCGGGGATCGATCGAACCATTTGAATAATTGGCCGTGCATCGCCAACGACCAATTTTCCGGCCTCGGTCAGATCCATGCCGCGGCTTTTGCGCTCGACCAGGTTGACTCCAAGTTCTTGCTCTAGCAATTGAATTTGATGGCTGACGGTGGGCTGGGTCAATCCAAAAAATTCGGCAGTGGCGGACACCGATCCTCGGTCAGCAATGGTGACAAGAAGCTCCAATTGATGCAGTGTCATTTTATACCCCCTTCTTGGGGTCGCGACGCGATGTGATCACATAGGACGGGACTCAAGACACGGCCGTAAGGTGAGTGCCTAGGCATGGGAGAAGTCAGGTATGCCATGTGTCGCGCATGACCTTAACTGTTCGGGTTATCCCTCTTCGCTCTGAGCGAATTCATAACCATAGCGCCCTTTTACACACAACATGCCGTGGGTTACCGGATGATCCATGGGAGAAGTCACCTTGACAATACGGTTGTCCATCACGTGTAAGCTTAGTTCACATCCAACACCGCAATAGGAACAGACTGTATCCGTTGTGGTAATGCGATCCTCCTGCCACTGTCCCTGGCGCCGTAACACCCATTCGGCCTTGCCAATTAGCGCTCCCGTAGGGCATACGGCGACACAATTTCCACAAAAAACACAATCCGATTCAGGCAGTTCCCGTCCAAAGCCCGCATCAATGTGCGCCTGAAACCCGCGGCCCGCGACTGAGATTGCAAAAGTGTTCTGCGCGTCTTCACCACACGCCTCGACGCATCGGTAGCACAATATACATTTGGAAAAGTCTCGAATATAAAGGTTGTTGTCATCTTGAATCGGTTGTTCCCACGTGTCGCCTCCGGCGAACCGTTCGCTATTCGCACCCGAAATGTCGGCAAGATGCTGCAAGTCGGGGGCTAAGTCGGCATTGGATGTGGATAGCAACAACTCTGCCACCACTTTTCTCGAATGGGTTACCCGGTCACTCGCGGTTTGGACCTCCATCCCATCTTCGACTAAGCGAGAGCAGGACGCCACCAAAGTGCGAGATCCCTTTACTTCCACTACACACGCACGGCAGGCGTTGGCAGGTTCGAGGTTTGGGTGCCAACACAAAGTGGGCACCGTGTGCTGAGCGGTGTCGCAAGCTGCTCTCAGTGTGGTGCCCTGAGCCACGGTTACGGTTATTCCATCGACGATTATTGTTACGTCATCTGCCATCCATGTCACCTCTCGATTTTGGGGTTAAGCGCCTTGCCAGTTAGGTCGGTCTAGAATTGACAATAGGGCAGTTGGTGCCGTTTGCCCGAGTCCACAGATAGAGGCGTCGCGCATGGCTTGTGCCAGATCGCGTAAATCTTGAACGCGAGAGTATAGCCCGCCTTGAGCCAGCATCTCGACAATTCGTCTGGTACCGATTCGACACGGGACACACTGACCACACGACTCATCAGCAAAAAAATGTGCCAACTTGCGTAAAACCCAACTAAGGTCTACCGAATCGTCGAATACCATTATCGCTCCTGAACCGATACTAGCATCAAAGGTTCCCAGCGATCCGTAATCCAGTACGGTTGCACTAATTTGATCGGGGGATAAAAATGTCCCCGCAGCGCCTCCCAACAGAATGGCCCGAAGCCTGCCACTGCCCGTTATGCCACCTCCTAATTCAGGGTCGGCGATAATGTCGGCCATAGGGAATCCAAACGGGACCTCATATACCCCTGGGTTTTTAACGTGTCCGCTCAACGACACGAGTTTGGTTCCCGGTGTCTGTGGACTGCCACATTGTCGGAACCATTCAACATCATGGGCAAATAATAAGGTCACATTAGCCAATGTCTCTACATTTTGAATCAAAGTGGGATCCCCCCATAGCCCTTTACTGGTGGGAAATGGCGGTTTTACCCGTGGCTCAGCTCGTTTACCTTCGATACTGTTAAGAAGAGCAGTTTCCTCGCCAGCGATGTAGGCTCCAGCTCCCCGTCGAACCTCCACCTCCACTGCATGGGGTCCAACCCAGCCACAATCGGCCAAGGTTTGCAACGCATTGACCATCTGTCGCTCAATTGGCCGATATTCCCCACGAATATAGCAATATGCCTTTTTGGCACCAACAGCATGGGCGGCAATCAACATTCCTACCAATGGACCTAAGGGATCATATTCGAGCAATGCCCGATCTTTAAATGTGCCTAATTCACTTTCGTCGGCGTTCATCACCACATACCGATTGCCACCTGGTGCCTCATAAACACTCTCCCACTTAAAACCAGTGGGAAAGGCGGCTCCCCCTCGACCCTTAATTCCACTGGCTTTGACCTCGGCGATAATGTCCCTAGGGTCCATGCCTAGAACCCGCTCCATCGCCCGGGAAAATCCGCGATCTTTAAGGCGTTGCATGGATGTGGGCGCAGAGATTATATCCAATGGGGGCAGTAATCTGCGAACTTCACGCATGATCTTCACCCCTAATCGCCTGCGCAATCAAGTCTGGTGTGGCACGCCGCAACACTTGCTTTCCGAAAAATGCTGCGGGAGCGGCATCACACTGACCTAAACAGGGACATTCCTTAACGCAAACAGTGCTTCTTTGTGTGAGTGCCTGTAACTTTTTTACCAGATCGTCTGCGCCTTGGAGCGCGCACATAACATCAGTGCACACGTGGAGCGGATTTTTCCCATCCGGATTGTGGAATAATGCATAAAAGGATGTCACACCATAGACTTCGGCGTACGGAATATTCATGTACTGTGAAACCGCATCAACAATTTCTGGACGAAACCGCTGGTAGTGTTCAAATACCAGCCATAACGCCACTAACAACTGACTTCTGTCTTGAGGAATATCCTTTAGTATGGAAAACACTTCCGCCATCACGGCGGGCTTCTCTGTATCCATGTGTTAACCTCTTTTCTGCAATGGCAGGCCGCGAGCTACAATCGGGCCAATCGGACTGCAGCAGCTTTGAATTCAGCAGTTCCCGACTGCGGGTCAGTCGCGTCGATCGTCAAGTTGTTGGTCAACACTTCATCGGGAAAATGCAACGTCATAAACACTGTGCCGGGGGTTACCGACTGCGAATAGTATGCCGGGACCTCTACTCTGCCGCGAGGGGAAATGACCGCGATGACTTCGCCGTCTTCGATGTTCAATTGGCGTGCGTCATCTTGGTGGATCTCCATCCATTCCCCGATGTTATGGGGATGGTCGTAGACCCCTGATTGAACCCCGGTATTGAAAAAGGCTAACCGTCGTCCCGTCGTCAGAATAAAGGGGTAGTCAGTGGAGGGCGCTTCGACAGGTGGTGTCCAGCCGACGCACGCAAATGCTGCTCTCATCCCAACCTCAGACTGCCATAGTCGATCATGCAACACGGGGCTTCCCGGATGTGTTTCATCCGGTACTGGCCATTGCAAACCATGATTGGCTTGGAGACGCTCATAGGTGATTCCGCGATAATTTGTAGTGAGGTGACGCATTTCCTCAAATACTTCACGCGCTTCCAACATTGGCCAGTTGATACCCATTGCCTGGGCTAGGGCGGTGACAATCCACAAATCGTTTCGGGTTTCGCCGGGGGCTTTTCGTGCAGCCCTCACGCGCTGAACCCGGCGTTCACTGTTAGTATAGGTACCTTCGCTTTCTGCAAAGGAGACTTGTGCCGGGAGCACGACATCGGCCATTTCAGCGGTTGCTGTCAAAAATATATCCTGCACCACTAAAGCATCCAAACCCTCAAAGCAGTGTCGCACGTGTCTGCTGTTCGCATCCGATTGAATCGGATTTTCACCTATCACGTAAAGGCCTTTAAGGCGACCATGGTCCATTGCTTCGAACATTTGAGTCTGATCCAACCCGGGCGTGCTGCTGATAGGCGAACCCCAAACGCGTTCGAATTTGTGACGAACCTCAGCGTCGGTAATGTCTTGAAATCCTGGCAGCCGTCCAGGTAGCGCTCCCATATCGCCTCCTCCTTGAACGTTGTTTTGCCCGCGCAGAGGATTCAACCCAGCTCCGGGCCGTCCCACATTACCGCACAGGAGGGCTAAATTAATAAGTGCTCGCACATTATCCACTGCATTGTGATGTTCAGTAATGCCGAGCGTCCATCCGATCATGGCTGTGGGGGCTGACGCGTACCGTTTGGCCAACGCTTCAATTCTCGAAGCAGAGATGTTTGTTATGGCTTCGGCACGTTGTGGGGTCCAACTTTGCACATGGTTTGCGAACTCGTGGAATCCCGCGGTTGCGCGCTCGACAAACGGTTGATGGTATAAGCCATCGCGGATAATTACGTGAGCCATGGCGTTTGCCAAGGCGATATCCGATCCCACCGTAATTTGCAGGTGTTCATGCGCCCTGCGGGCAGTAATTGTTTTGCGGGGATCAACCACCACTAATTCGGCCCCGTGACGCACTCCTTTCATAATATGATGAAAAATGATCGGATGTGCTTCTGCTGCATTTGACCCCACCAACAAGATGAACGCTGTTCGGTGAAAATCTTCATAAGAACTCGTACCAGCGCCACTACCAAAAACGGTCGTAAGACCCACGACCGATGGTGCGTGTCATGTACGGTTACAGGAGTCGATATTATTGGTTTCAAATACGACACGCGCGAACTTTGAAGCCAAATAGTTGAGCTCGTTACTTGATTTGGAACAGCTAAAAACCCCCAAACTTGACCCGCCATATTGTGTTTTCACACTAGAAAATAATGTGGCGGCACGGGTAAGCGCCTCATCCCAAGAGGCTTGATGCAATGCGCCATCAATACGGATCAAAGGATGCGTTAACCGCGTATAAGGCATTTTATGAGCGCCTTCTTTGGCCATTTTATACCCCTCCTTCCTTTGTAAGGTCTGGCTGTGGTCGTCAATTCTGTCGGGTTGATGCGATTAAATCCGCCAATTGCTTTCTTAACGTTCTTATCTCTTGAAATTTTTTCGTCACATCGCGCATGACTGCGGCAATCCCTAAAACCGCCTCTGAATGGTCGCGGAAAAGCACAATGGTAAATTCGACGGAGATGCGACGGCCATCCTTGCAAACGGCAGGAACGGATAACAGATCGCCGACGTCATATCGACTTTGGCCGGTGCTCATGGTTTTATGGAATCCTTCCCAATGTCGATTGCGGAGATTTTCTGGAATGATAATATCTAAAGACTGCCCTATTGCCTCGTCAGGAGTGTATCCAAAGATGCGCTCCGACCCGCTGTTCCACCATTGGATCACACCATCGGCATCAGACAGAACCACAGCCTCCGACATGGAGGTGACCAGCGTCTGCGCAAAATTGCTTAGGTCAATTGCCATTAACCGTACCCCTTTTCGGAATGTGTATCCCTAAATCACTGCTGTAATGCACTCTTGGGGTTGAGACTTTGTATATGGCCGCTTTCAGTGCCCGCTGTAGGATCAATGACGCAATTGATTAACGTTGGACGCCCTGAATCCAATCCGGCTTGGACGGCATTCGAGAGGCTTTCGGTGTTCGTGACGTGATAACCAACACCTCCGAAGGCTTCAATGAGCTTGTCGTAACGTGCATTGCGCACAAATCCTGTCGGCGAGGGATCGCTGTCCTCCGGATCTCCGCGATATATTCCCCCATTGTTTAGAATGAGAATGGTGACGGGAAGATGATACCGACAAATAGTTTCAATTTCCATGCCACTAAAGCCAAAGGCACTGTCGCCTTCGATGGCCACCACAGGCATCCCGGTTTCGACGGCAGCGGCAATCGCGTAACCCATCCCGATCCCCATAATGCCCCAGGTTCCACTATCCAATCGCTTTCGGGGCAAACTCATGTCAACAATGTTGCGAGTAAAGTCAAGGGCATTGGCTCCTTCGTTCACCACATAGACATCGGGTCGTTTGGCCAGTACTTCTCGCACCGCACCCAATGCGCTGGAAAAATTCATGGGATCGGGATTGGCACGAAGCCGTTCGGCCATGCGAGCCACATTTTTTTGCTTTCGTACGCTAATGGCATGGATCCATGCCTCGCTTGGATGCACCTGCCCTGGTTTGAGGGCATCGACCAACGCCGTAATGGACGACTTGATGTCTCCCACGACCGGTGCCGCTATGGGACGGTTGCTATCGATTTCCGTAGGATCAATGTCGATCTGGATATATTGTGTTGTTTCCGACCATAAGGGACCCTTGCCATGCGACAATAACCAATTGAGTCGAGCGCCGAGTAACACCACCACGTCCGCGTTTCCCAACACATACGACCGCGCGGCAGCGGCAGATTGTTCGTGACCGTCGGGCAACAGACCCTTGGCCATCGACATCGGAAGGAACGGGATGCCGGTTCGTTCAACAAAATCTTGTATCTCATGGTCGGCCCGGGCGTACGCTGCGCCCTTGCCAAGAATGATTAGTGGCCGCTCAGCGTGCTCCAGGAGCGCTACTGCTCGTTGGATTGATTCTGGGGCGGGAATTTGGCGCGGTGCGGGATCGACTGGTATCACGAGCGATTTTTTTGCGGTTTCGATATCCAGGACAGTTCCCAACGTCTCCGCGGTAATATCTAGATATACCCCGCCAGGGCGGCCTGAAACTGCTGCATGGATAGCACGAGCGAGACCGATCCCGATGTCTTGTGGTCGGTTAATGCGAAAGGCCGCTTTAGCAAAAGGTTTAGCGGCACTTAGTTGGTCCAATTCCTCGTAATCTCCTTGTTGCAAATCGATGATGGCGCGGTCGCTGGAACCACTAATCAGAATCATGGGGAAACAATTGGTGGTGGCGTTGGCCAAGGCCACCAACCCGTTGAGAAATCCCGGACCTGAAACTGTTAAACAAACCCCGGGTTTTTGCGTTAAGTATCCCGCAATAGCCGCGGCATTACCCGCATTTTGCTCATGACGAAATCCGATGTAGCGGATTCCTTCGGCTTGCGCTAAACGCGCCAAGTCAGTGATTGGGATCCCAGCCACTCCATAAATGGTCTCGATCCCGTTCAGTTTTAATGCATCGACGACGAGATGGAATCCGTCGGTCATCAATGACGACTCCACTCCTATCCCCCCCTTGATAAATGAAGGCGCAGTTTTCGCACCTTCCGTGCGAGTGGCTGTCTTGGGACCATTCGCGTTTAATCTATCCTCGTTTTAATTCCCATTGAAACCCTGGCATCGAAGCGGGCGTCATATGACTTTCTTGCTACGCAATGCAGCAATCTGTTCAGTCGTGTAACCCAAACTAGTCAACACTTCCTCGGTGTGTTCGCCCAATAATGGAGAGCCTGTAATTTCAGGCTTAAATCCTGAGAACTTAATGGGACTGCCGACGGTTAGATATTTTCCGCGGACTTTGTGTTCGACTTCGACAATGGTCCCACTTTCTCGCAGGTCTGGGTCGTTCTCTAGTTCCTTCATACTAAACACCGGAGCGCAAGGAATATCATATTTGCGGAGAATATCTACCGCTTCGTGCTTGGTTTTGTCGGCCAGCCAGTTTTCGATTTCCTCAAAAATCTCAAACAGATGAGGCTGGCGGGCCCTGGTGGTATTGTACTCCGGATCGTTAGCCCATTCGGGATGCCCGATGGCTTCCGCTGTTCGCGCCCAATTCTGTTCTTGCACCGTGAAATAAATATAAGCGTTAGGATCCGTTTCCCATCCTTTGCATTTCAACACCCACCCGGGTTGTCCGCCGCCTCCGGCGTTGCCCCCACGAGGAACGGCATCGCCAAAGGTGCCATTAGGATATTGTGGATATTCTTCCAGATAACCGACCCGGTCTAGACGCTGTTGATCACGAAGTTTGACTCGACATAAGTTTAATACGGCGTCCTGCATCGCTACGCTAACTTTTTGTCCGCGTCCTGTTTTTTCGCGATCAATCAGTGCGGTTAATAGGCCGATCGCCAAGTGCATGCCGCTATTGCTATCACCCAAAGCCCCAGCACTTACGGTGGGGGGACCATCCCAAAATCCCGTGGTAGAGGCTGCGCCACCTGCACACTGAGCCACATTTTCGTAAACTTTTAAATCGGCATAACGAGAATTGTCACCGAATCCTTTAACAGATCCGAAAATGAGGCGCGGATTCAACTCCTGGATCCGCTCCCAAGAAAATCCCATCCGGTCTAGAGCGCCGGGCGCAAAATTCTCAACCAAAATATCCGCCTCGCGTATCAGCTTTTCTAAAATTTCCTTGCCTTCAGGTGTTTTGGTGTCTAGTTCGAGGGATTTCTTATTGCTGTTTAATGTGGTGAAATATAGCGCGTCGGCGTCAGGAATGTCGCGCAACTGCCGGCGCGTTACATCGCCGACGCCGGGACGTTCGATTTTTAGCACGTCCGCACCATACCATGCCAGCAACTGAGTGCAGGCTGGCCCTGCTTGCACCCCGGTAAAGTCGAGAACTTTGATTCCTTCCAGCGGTAGGCTCATTGAATGCTCACTCCTCAGTTTGTTTCAGGAATTAAGACAGGTTCGATAGAAATTTGGCGGTTTATCCATAACAGCACAATAACGTAATGACCTAGCGGGCCACCCGAACTTACGCGTTACCCGTTCCTCGCGACGGCGCGGACAGGTGGCGGTGGTGAATGCGATCCAAAAATACTTGACAACTAATGCTACTTAAGCATCACATAGCCCTTAAGGCATTTCAATGATCTGAATTTATGGTAGGCTATAATTATTAATTATATTGGGTGCGTCTTGAGCTCAGGGTAAGGTTGCTCTGTTTGCGGAAAATCGTTGAGTTGCAAGGCTTGGGCATCAGGGTTCCCCTCGTGCTGTCGGTGAAGGGCCTCTGGGGTATCCATCTTGATCGGAATGCCAATCAGCCCTACTGTATAAGCATTCGCTGAAACCCCAGGGAGGCGAGTTCATGACCCTCAGGCAATTGGAATTTCTCATCGGCATCGCTGACTTCGGCAGTATTTCGGCTTGTGCCGAATATTACGGCGTCAGCCAACCAGCGGTAACGAATCAAATCCGTCAATTGGAAGAGGAACTGGCGACGCCACTTTTAGTCCGCAGTGTCCATGGTTCCCAGTTGACTGATAGCGGCCAACGGGCGGTAGCGCAAGCGAAACGGGTGCTCAAAGAGGTTCATCGAATCCCGGTCACATTGGAAGAATCAAAGCAGTCGCTAACGGGAAAGATTGTACTTGGCGTCAGCCCCTTATCTCCCGTGTCAGTCCATCACTTTCCGCGAATATATCGTCCATTTCACAAAGCCTTTCCGGAGGTCCGTATTGAAGTGGTGGAAATCGAGGCACTCAACCTCGCCGATCAAGTAGCGAAAAATCGGGTCGATTTAGCGTTGACCCCTCTACCAATGTTTACTACTAAAGTGCAATATGAACTATTGTGGGCAGAAGAGTTAGTTGTTATTTCCAACACGGACGGGGATATGGAAGATCCAGTGTCTATGGCATCCCTGCATGATGAAAACTTTGTGTTCATGAAGCCGGGTTATAGTTTGAATCTCAGCACTGCACGCCTTGCACAGCAAGCCGGATTCGAACCTCGTATTGTGGCGCAGGCAACCAGCATTCACGCGCTTCCCGGTTTTGTTTCCGCAGGAATGGGAATCGCCATAGTTCCCCGGGACACCGTTCTCCTGGAAGCAAGAGCTGGCTTTATCCACATTTCGCGGCTAAATCCCCGGGCTTATCGTCGTTTTGCTATGGTTTATCGTAACCAAAGTGAGATAAGCCCAGAAGCATCCGTCTTTATGAACTTTATTCGTTCGTACTCCGAGGAATTTCCTCATAATCGGCGTCATTTTTTGGAAGACTCGCACCGTGTGTTCCGCACGCTTCACATCGACCGATAGTTGGGTGGAAAGTTTCATGCCGGGAGTAATCCATGGCCATGAAATGGTTCCGAAACCCGACCTTGTTTTAGCACGAGGTAAGGACACAAAGTTTCAAGTGTGTTATCCTGAAAACTCTTACACCCACGTAACGACGTTAAGTATCGGGGACAGCAATCGATGGACGGGAGGACCAAAAATATGCGAACTATGCGACTTGGTGTCAGCAGCTTGCAAGTGCCGGTCATTGCTGTGGGCTGCATGCGGCTGGCAAGTCTGAGTAAATCTGACGCGCAACATTTTGTGCAAACTGCGTTGGAGGAAGGTGCGAACTTTTTTGATCATGCGGACATCTATGGAGATGGAGCCTGTGAGGAAATATTTGCTGAGGCTTTCAATATGACTTCGGGTACCCGGGACCAGGTGATCTTACAATCCAAGTGTGGTATTCGGGATGGAATGTTTGACTTTTCCAAAGAGCACATCTTGGAGGCGGTAAACGGCAGCTTAAAGCGTCTGAAAACGGATTATCTTGATGTGCTGTTACTGCACCGACCGGACGCTTTGGTAGAACCGGAAGAGGTCGCAGAGGCATTTGACATTCTGGAGACCACGGGAAAAGTAAGGCATTTTGGGGTGTCCAATCAGAATCCGATGCAAATCCGTCTCTTAAAAAAATTTTTAAAGCAACCCCTGGTGACAAATCAACTCCAATTAAGCATTACCAACGCGACCATGATTGCTAGCGGGATGAACGTTAATATGGAAAATGACTCGGCATTGGACAGGGATGGCAGCGTTTTAGATTATTGTCGGTTAAACGATATTACGATCCAGACTTGGTCGCCGTTTCAATATGGGTTTTTTGAAGGAGTGTTTTTAGGCAACCCCAAATTTGCCGCATTAAATAAAGCGATTGATGAAATTGCGCTAAGATATGGCGTCAGTAATACGGCTATAGCTGTTGCCTGGATTTTGCGCCATCCTGCCCACATGCAACCGGTGGTGGGAACGACGAGTGCCGCTCGGCTCAGAAGCTGCTGTGAGGCGAGCGAAATCTATCTCACTCGTCAAGAATGGTACGACATTTATATTGCCGCAGGTAACGTACTTCCATAACGGACGTCCCGTGGGACGACTTGTTGTAGGGTCCCAGAACAATAACGTCAGTTTGGGTCTCATGGCCATACGCCATTCCAAAAAACATTGACCCCAACGCGGGGCCCATTTATCACCATCAATAGCTTTCGCCTTAGGCCCCTGTATCGGTCTTCCTCCCGAGGATTTTTCAATCTCAAACAAGATAAGTCTCAATCAGGTGGTGATAATTCAGCCTTCTATGATTGGTGGTAATAGGCGCTATGTCGGCAATGCAGCTTCTGGTAACTCCGGCGGATGCTGATGCCGGAGTTTTTCCATCGATGCGTAACTCAAGGAGCGCCGCGCAAAAGCTGCCTATTTGTCGCGGCACCCTATCAAAGCCGCTCCGACCAGGAGGAGTGCAGCTCTGCGATTCGGGACAATCCCGACCAACGGGCAACCCGAGGGTCAAAACAGAGTACTGCTGCATGGACACAACCACCAATACCGAAAAGCCTAGTGAGTCTGGAATAGCACCGCTGCACAGAGCAGCAAGGACAGGCCATTGCCTGCTATGAGAAAAGCCAATACCGTCGGTGGGCATTTGTCGCAAATACATTTCCATCCACCGTTCCACCCATGGTAATGCCAAGACTGTTGACAGAGCGCAGGCAAGCCCGGAAATGCTCCGCGCTTTCCCTTCCAAACGCGCATTATTGGCAACTGCTGCGAGTGATGTCACGGATATCAAGGCAACAAACAAATAGTAGTAGTGAAGCCATGGCGAGCGATTCCAACATCAAAGTGAGACGATAGGTTTCTCAAGCGCCTCGTCGGTCAGCCATCCGACCCACCGGGACCCCCGATAGTAATCCCACTGCTCCGCCTGTTGAGAGTCCCAGCCTTGTGCGGCCGGCACTAAACCATTGATAGTAGACAAAGAGCAAGACTGCGCTGATGACGTACAGACCCGTGCCTCCATCGTTAACGAGAGTTGCCCAAAAGAGGACTTTTTGGTCTTGGCTTTGGGCGAACATCCAAAATTTGTCGAACAAGAGGCTTACGAGTCCGCCAAATTGTCTATACTCATTCGAACGGTCCGAACTCGGTCCTGGAACCAGCTAGCCAACTGTCGAAGACGGAGCGATGTGTGCCCGGGAGAGGAATGTTCGTGAATCCTCGGCTACCCAAAATTTTTTTGTGCGTGCTGCAACGTGACCACGGGTCATCCCGTTTTACCTACGTAACACAATCACGGAACGGAAGGACTACTGCTATGAATTCTAGCAAATCTCAGATCGTGATGATGCAGCATAGGGAACAGGAGCGGAGCCCACACATCCTGGTTCCAACGGCACCTGAGGAAGTCGCCTGGATTCAACCTTGGATTGAGAAATGGGGTGATACCGTTGCCCGATTTGTACTTTGGCACACGCATGATCGCGACATGGCTCAGGATATTGCTCAGGAAACTTTTTGGCGATTGCACCAGTGGCACGAACGTCATCCTCACAAGACGGTTCATAGCGGTTGGCTCTTTACGACGGCTCGGCACCTCATCATTGATGCACGTCGAAAGAACCGCGACTCACCCAATAGCCAACACGTGGAGGAGGTCAGATCAAACGATCCTGAGATGGAACAGCAAGTGGTGCAACGTCTCGCCGTGGAAGGTGTGCTAATGCACCTGGCACCATTAGATCAAGAGTGCTTGTGGCTGTTTTATTATCAATCCTTATCCGTCGCAGAAATCTCTGCGATTGTCGGGATATCCGAGACGGGTGTGCGAACACGATTGCATCGTGCCCGTCACCGATTTGCACAAGTGTGGAAGGAGGTCAACGATGAACCATTCGAATAAGAAGAATATCTCCGATCTGCAAGATGACGCCTTGCGGGAATGGTTCGGCCGTTTTAAGTGGCCAGCCATTGATACTACTTTCCAGTTTGACCAACAGCGGTGGGACCATGAATTTTCTCGTCGCCAGCAACAGCAATCGGGGAGGGTCCGCCCATGGCAGTGGGTTGCGATTCTTGTCCTGGCGACGGGATTGGGGGTTGGAACTGCGCTGAGGCATTCGGCTCAGAGCCGACCCGAACTCGCAGCAACGGGGACGCCTGGGCCGAAATTTTTGGCGGCAAAAGCCAGCCCTGTGATCGTTGAGGCCATGAAGGCGCTAGGATCCCATCCTGGGGTAGCCCTCGAAGCCCCACAAGCGATTCCTTATGCAAAGCAACCGACGACAATCCTCTCGGCTCTCGCCCACGCATTTGGTGGTAGTGCACTTCCGACCTATCAGGTGACTCTCTGGCAAACCGCTCAGGCCTGGCCCGTGAATAACCCGCATATCGCAGGGCCCACATCCCGGCGACTCGCGGAATATTCTGGCACAAATTATGCCAGCGAAGGCGCTCAGGGTGTTCGCGCAGGACTGAAAATCGAGTCGGGATACTCCGTCGCTCCAGGCCCCACGACCCTGGTGTCGATTGCCCCTGGGATCATCGGCAAAGAAACCAGCAGCCACGCGTCGGCTACCTCGCTCGCGGCGACGAGCCTGCGCTGGGCCACGGGGTCCTGGCGTGTGGTTGTCAGTGCACCGTCGGCCATCCTCGCCCGTCAAGAAGCTCAACAGTTAGTTCATAGTCTCGTTTCCGTGGGTTTGCCCCAACCGACCACAGGCGGTTATCTCGTGGTAAACAGTATAGCCAGTGTTACGGCGCAAGGGAGCCCACGAATCGCCACGGAGGCGATCGTCACATGGAATCGTGGCACGACCGTCTATCAAGTCACGACCTACTCCGATGTGCAACAACGCCTGGAAACGGCGTTGTTGATTGCCCACTCGATGCGACCCTATCATCCGTAGTTGTCCCAGAAGAACTATGAAATATGGCGGGGAAACCGTTTAAAATTCAAGGAGGACGAACCGTGAACATTCGACATTCACTCATTCTTTCGGGAGTCATCATGGGGTCCGTCGCGTTAGCCGGTTGCGGAGTCACGGGCCAACTGACAGCCACTCCAACCGGTCACGGAAACTATACGGTATCCGGCACCGTGCACACGAGCGGGACGTTAACGTCCTCATCTTCCAGCATCCCACCAAGCTCCTCTTCTTCTAATGCATCGGCAGGCTCTTCCATCACCCCATCATCCACAGCGCCGCAGCAAGTCGCTAAGATGACGGTGACGGCGCTACCGAATCCCACCACTCCTCAACAAACCACCACGATTTCTGGCACAGTCTATTTGACCAATAATCAAGGCGCGCCGCATGCAAAAGTGACCATCTTGGGGTTGCCCCATGACCCCACCGGAACCACAATCTACACCAACGCGTCAGGGCAGTATCAAATTACGGCTAAATGGTCCCAACCGGGGACTTATCTGGTTTCGGTAGGAGATGGGATGGTTAGTTGGCAAACCCATGTGGTGGTGGATGCGGCCTCTTCATCGGAATCAGCAACGAGTACGCCACCCTTTGCCGGGCAACAGGTTCAGCGTTTTATCGGGCAACACACTCCTCAAGCCTTGCCCAATGGGTTTGAATCGAGTTCTGTCCCATCACCTCACACGTTTTCGATTCAAACCTATCACCGGGTGGAAGGTTTTACAGGCATATTGGACGGGCATCCCTTTGTCTTGGATTTCTACCAAGACTACCCCGTTGGGCTGTTTGTAGGTATAAGCTACAATGGTCATCCGATTTATTTTGGCTCGGGTCCCGCGCCAGTCTTTGATGTGTTGAATTTTACCGGTACTGACGTGGTTCTCGGTATGCCTTCTGCCGGAGCCTACATGGCGTTAAATCTGGTGACCGGACGCCCGATTGTGAGCACGCGGGAAGTTGTTGCCCTCAAAGGGTATTCCGGACTCACGGTCCCGTCACACATTCTGGGGCTACCGACCGTCACCTATCCCGTTGACATTCCAGACGGCGCAGGTAATTAACAAACGTCAGGACAGGGATGGGTATAAAATTAGTCCAGTTCAATTGTGTTGTCCTGGAAACTCTCACACACAAAGGTTAAAACTTTAAGGACAGCGCGCAATCGATGGACGGAGGGACTATGCAACGGGGTATCAGCGGCTGGCAAGCCTAAGTTGAGCTGACGCTCAACACTTCGCGCACATTGCGTTGGAGCAAGGAGGTACCCGGGTGGTGCAATCGGGTTAGGGGTTGTAATCGAGAGGGCCACGGTCTGGCCATCTAAAAAGGCCACATGTTGGAGCCGTCCCCAAGCGTATGCGCATTCAGTAAGCCGAGAGAAGATCGTTCCGCCTAGCACGTCACTGATGACACTCCTCCCTTCCAGGACCGTCTGAATCCCGTTGCTCTGCGTGGCACGGGCCCGTTGCAGATTTGTCACGCTTCCAATACACCCCGGTTGCTTCCGCCGAGGCCAAAGATCGCACAAAAGAGGGAACACGATATCGGGCGCATCATAGCGCAATCACCACCAATTTTCATTGGGGTGTTCCGCGCGCGGGGCAAGGGTGTTTCGCCATCGAAGACACGATACCCGATAAATCAGAGTGCTACAGCAAAATACCCCAACTCGACCCGTAAAACGAGCGCGGAGCCAGGGTGTTTCGCGACCGGTTTGTTGCTAGAAAAACGCCGTCTATTCGGAGAACTCTTCTTGGGGTAATGGATGTAGCGCCGTGCTAGGAATAGCTGCCGAATCTAACTTGTTTTGTGGTCGAATCACTCGCAATGTGCCACGGAGGTTTCGCTTCTTCGGCCCTCGATGGCTAAGGCTCACCGCTGCTAAGGCAATCGTAGGTAGAGAAAACGCTCCGCTGAGAATTATCATTTCAGCAAATTGGTGACTTGCTGCCAAACGGGCTAGGTAAAGCAACAGGATGATATCAAAACCAAACAGGTTTACCATCACTAATTTGATTACCAAGTCTGCAAACGAGGTGTTTGCACCCCTGTGTGCAGCAACTTTTTGGGGCTTTCCCACAACACGCAAATGCCCGCCGCCTGGCATCATGACATTACCCTCCTTGTGGATGTTTCTAATACCCCTTATGGCTCATATGAGGTCGCCAAACC
>PXYW01000014.1:58263-58936 GCA_003023695.1 Sulfobacillus benefaciens
CATACATGGCCCATAAGAACCATTGCCATCGCTAAATAGACATTCATAACGGGAATTGGGTTCGGGCTAACAGTTAGCGTGAGTATTGGCTGTTTTCGTTGCGGCGACAGCGTTTCACGAATTTGCGGCACATAACGCTATTACTTAAGTAAAATTTCTGAAAATTTCTGAAGGACTATATGACACTTTACTTGTATTCAAATTCAGCAACTCTTAATGTATGTTGCTCAATAAGTTAAGTCCCTGGTATACTGCCGGTAAACGCTTCGGCTACTAAATTCTCTTTGAGATTTAACTGATGTTTTGTTCATTGCTCTGGGAGACGATCTGTCTCCCCGAGAAGTATCCGAAGCGGGAAATATTTTTAGACGCGAGTAAAAACTCTCCCGAGAGGTGATTTCGGATGCCAAAGAGGCGTCGCCGTTGGCCCTATCGCTACATTGCTCCCTTGGCGTTAGTGGGCCTTTTAGTCTCTGGGTGCGGGCAACAATATGTACTGCTGCATCCCGTTGGGCCTGTGGGAAAAAGCGAGCTACACTTGCTCATCTTAGCTTCGCTTGCGATGGGCATTGTTATTGCACTGGTCCTCATTCTTCTCGCTATTACTGTGATACGCTTTCGTGACAAACCGGGCAATCGAGCACCCTACACACCTAATTGGCACGGAAACAAG
>PXYW01000140.1 GCA_003023695.1 Sulfobacillus benefaciens
GATTAATCTTGAGCGGGACGACCAGAATCCGGCAATTTCTGGCTGTCAACCGTTGGTTACTGGTAGCTGTAATATTGTGCGCGGCAGCCGTATATATTAGTTTTCATTATGTAACCCAATATATGCAACAACAAGCGCAACAACAGAGGACAGTTGCCACTGCCCCCGTTCTTGTACTGACCACCGCTACATCGGCCTTTGAGCCGATTGTGCCGGGAGATGTTACAATCAGGCGGTATCCAGCCACTTTGGTACCGCCTGGTGCTCTCTCATCGGTTGCCAGTCTTACCGGGGCGTGGACCACGGAGGCACTTGGGCCAGGAATTCCCATAGTAGGATCTGAAATATTTTATCCAAAGACAAGCAATGTGATTGCCGCACGGATCAATCCCCACGACATGGCAGTTGATCTTCCTCTCGGGAGTTCGGATGCCGTGGATGGCTTGATTAACCCAGGCGATCATATTAGTCTTTTTACCCAAATTACACCTGCGGGATCAAGCAATCCTGTTGTGGAAGATTTCATGAACAACATACCCGTACTTGCTGTCAATGGGTCATTAGCTCCATCAGCAACGCCAACTACGGGTCAGGGTTTGACCCTAATTTTGGCACTGCCCCCAGAGCGTATTGCGGCGCTGTTATTTGCTGAGTCTCACGGGACTTTGATTGCAGCTTTGGATGCACCGCATTCGCAAGCTGCCGTGCCAGTACCCTACAGTCAAAAAACATATTTGACGCCGATACCGTAGTCAGAAAGGGAGGAAACACGTGTATACCGTATATGTTGCGGCCCCTGAAGCGCTGCACAACACCCTAACTGCTGCGGTAAAAAGCGATGCGGAGGCCGTGTTTATAGGCATCAGCGGGGATCTGCGGCAAGCCTTGGATGAATGTGCCCTTACCAATCCGGGATGTCTGGTCGTCCACGATGATCTACTACTAGAAAATATCGGTCTCATGGATCAACTGGCTCAAGCACCGTACCCCATTATTTTGATTGGACCGGAGACCACGGCGACCGCCAAGCGGGCTTTGGCCATTAGAGCACGTGACCTGGTTGGACTCTCCAACTGGGAACAAGATCTAGAGACCAGCCTTCCCATTCATGCTGCCAAGTCGGAAGGCGCCATGGATGAGCCTGGACGGGTTCAAGTGGTGTTCTCGTCTAAAGGGGGTGTAGGGAAAACCACCATTGCTGTGAACCTGGCACTGGCCTTGGCAAAATCTCGCAAGGACCCGGTGGCGTTGGTGGATCTTGATCTTCAGTTTGGTGACGTTGCAACGTTAGTAGGGATTTTGCCACAAGCCACCATCTATGATGTGGTCGCAGGCGACATGGGACAAGTTGACCGGATGCGGCTTGAGCGCGCCTTGATCAACGTGCCAGGTACCCGTGTCAATGTGTTAGCTGCCCCGCTCCGACCTGAGGAAGCGGATGAAATCCATGCCGAACGTGTAGTACGCGTGTTGCAGCTACTTAGGGAAACCCATGCCTTTGTTGTGGTGGACACAGGGCCGGGATATAGCGATGTAAACGTCTCGGCCCTTGATTTCTGCGACGACGTGCTGACTATTTGTACACCTGATGTAGTGACGATACGCACCATTGGGCAGGCAATGCGCGTGTTTCGGGAGGGTCTGCGTTACCCCGATCATAAAGTCAAAATAATACTAAACCGGGCTGGTTCCAAGACTGGCGTTGAACCGCAAGATATCGAGAAAACACTGGGAACCAAGATCTCGTATCAATTGCCATCTGATGGATCATGGCCTGTTAAGGCGGCAAATCAAGGACGACCACTACAGCTATTGAATCCTGATTCGCTATTAAGCCGAGCTTTAACAGAGATGGCGCAGGATATGGTAGAGAACATTTACGGGCCATCTCGCAACGTACGAAACGTTCAAAGTCGACCTAAATCTACGCTGTTTTCAGGATGGAGAAATCGCGGTGAAAGGAGACGTAGTTAATGGATTTGCGGTCTCGGTTAAGTGGAAGCAACACAGCACGGTCGAGTACTAATCCCGCAGTGCGTCTCCCGCGCGATGATAAAGCGAAGCCTCAAGATGGCAAGTCGTCATCTTCTGAAGCATTGGCATGGGCTAATCCAAAGTTAAACGCTATTAAGGCGAAAGTGCAGGACGTGTTGCTAGAGCGGACACAGGATTCCCTCGACAAAATGACGCGCACTGAGGTGGCATCTTTAGTTCGCAACATCGTGGCGCAAGAACGGGATCTCACCTTGACCGAACAAGACACCGTCGTCAAGACATTGGTAAATGAGATCCTGGGGTACGGACCGATTCAACCCTTGCTTGACGATCCTGAAGTGTCTGAAGTAATGATTAATGGCCCGGAACGGATCTATGTGGAAAAAGCTGGCCGTTTGCAAAAAGTACCAGTACAGTTTCGCAGTCCAGAGCATTTAAAAGCCACCTTAGAAAAGATGCTGGCATTCACCGGTCGCCGTATAGATGATGCAAGCCCTATGGTGGACTCGCGGTTACCAGACGGTTCCCGTGTTAATGCGGTGATTCACCCAATTGCCGTCAATGGGGATTCGATAACCATTCGAAAATTTTCTAAAGACCCGTTTACCATGGCCCAGTTAGCGGAAATTGGAACGATATCCGAAGGAATGGCACAATTTCTAGAAGCTGCAGTATTGGGGCGCATCAATATCATCGTCTCCGGCGGAACTGGCAGCGGAAAAACGACCACATTGAATGCTCTCTCAGCCTTCATTCCGGGCAACGAGCGGATCGTGACGATAGAAGACGCGGCGGAATTACAGCTGCAGCAAGAGCACAAAGTGACATTGGAAGCGAGGCCGCCAAATGTAGAAGGACGCGGTGAAATTACCATTCGATCGTTGGTGCGCAATGCTCTGCGTATGCGACCTGACCGTATCATCGTCGGTGAGGTGCGGGGCGGCGAGGCATTGGATATGCTACAAGCCATGAATACCGGTCATGAAGGAAGTCTTACCACAGCGCATGCCAACTCACCTCGTGACTGTCTATCGCGGTTGGAAACTATGGTGCTAATGGCTGGAGCGGATTTGCCACTGACCGCCATTCGCCAGCAGGTTTCGTCGGCCATCGATCTTATTGTACAGCAAGCGCGCATGCAGGATGGTTCCCGCCGCATTGTGCAAATCACCGAGGTAGTTGGGATGGAAAGCGGCACGATAACTACGCAGGATCTTTTTGTCTATCAGCAGACGGGGTTAGATGAAAATGGTAGGGTTCAAGGTAGCTTCCAGCCTCAGGGAATTCGACCGCATTTTTATGACAAGATCATTCGCTATGGAATAGATTTGCCGTTGTCCATATTTGGGTGGTGAGAAAATGACAATGCGATGGATTTTTGTGACAGTTTGGACTCTCGTTATATTAGCAGTTGGTTTGGCCATTCGAGATGCGCGATCT
>PXYW01000141.1 GCA_003023695.1 Sulfobacillus benefaciens
TGGCCAGCCGCGACTATGGCGGCAATGATCGCAACGCATGGCGCACCGTGACGCCTGAGCACAACCGTCTGGTCGAGGCGATTCTGCGTTCACCGCTGCACATCATTGCCACGATGCGGTCGCGTGTTGAGTATGTCGCCGAGCCCGATGAGCACGGCAAGACCGTGATCCGCCGGATTGGACTCAAGCCGATGCAGCAAGACGGGCTGGACTTTGAATTCGATATTGTGGGGGATCTCGATCAGGCGCATACGCTGACCATCACCAAAACCCACTGCAGTGCGTTGTCCCGCGCCGTGATTCCCGAGCCGGGTGCGGATCTGGCCCGAACGCTCAAAGCCTGGCTGACGGAGGGCGCGGATCCGACGATGACCGAAGATCAGGTCAAGACGCTCTGGGAATTGGGCAAGGCGCAAGGACTCAGCGTGGGGGATCTGATGACCCTCATTAATCAGACCTTGCACACCGCCTACCGCACTCCGCGCGAGGTGACTCAGGCGCAGTTCCCCCAGATTCTGACAGCCTTGCAAGCACGGCAAACGCACACGGTCGAATCGGCGCAAGCGGCGACCGCCTAAGGTGTGCGTGAACCTCCCGAGACCGTCCCGCCCCTCCGGGGCGGGTTGTGCTGGGGTGCTGCGCTTTTGCGGGCGCGCCGTAGGAGAGAGGATTAACCTAAGGAGGGTTTTCTATGGCCATCAAACAATTCAAAAAAGCCACCAAACAGTTCAGTTATCTCCGCCTCGCGTTGGTCGGACCGGCCGGATCGGGCAAAACGTACAGCAGTCTGCGCATTGCCCAAGGACTCGGGGCACGGATTGCCGTCATTGATTCCGAGCGAGGTTCGGCCTCCAAATATGCGGATACCTTCGCATTCGATACCGTGGTTTTGGACTCGTTTTCCCCCCAAGACTACATGGAAGCGATTCAGATAGCGGTGGATGCCCATTACGACGTGCTGATTATCGATTCGTTGAGCCACGCCTGGGTGGGCAAGGGCGGGGTGCTCGAAATGCACGATGCCGCGGCGGCCCAAGAAAAGGGCGGCAACAGCTATACGGCATGGCGCGTGGTCACCCCCGAGCACAACCGCTTGGTCGACACCATTTTGCAAGCGCCGTTGCACCTGATTGCCACCTTGCGGTCCAAAATTGAGTACGTGCAAGAAAAGGATGAGCGGGGCAAGACGGTCATTCGCAAGGTCGGATTACAACCGATTCAGCGGGAAGGGCTGGACTTTGAATTCGATGTCGTGGGCGATCTCGACCAGATGAATCGGCTGGTCGTGACCAAAACGCGTTGCCCAGCCCTGGCCCAAGCAGTCATTCGGCAACCCGGCGAAGACATGGCGCGGACGTTGAAGGCCTGGCTGACCGATGGCGCTCCACAACCGCCACAGACGGTCACCGAGGCGCAAGTCAAGGAACTCTGGCAGATGGCGCAGGCGCACAGCCTGAGTGTGTCGGATTTGACCGCGTTGGTCAATCAGACGCTGCAGACGCAGTACGCCAGTCCCCGCGAGGTGTCTGCCACCGACTATCCTCGGGTGATCGCGGCGTTGCAGGCCGCTAAGTCTTTCCAATCTCCTCCTCCTGAGGCGGTGACGGAATCCGTCTAAGCGTGTTCCGCATTTTCAGCGCGCTGAAAATTTGTGGGGTGGTGCTCGACTTCTGCAGCATTTTCAACGCGTTGAAAATCTGTGGGCTCTCATCCAACATTTGCCCCTAACGGCCAATAGGTATCTTCTGCATGCGGAAAATCGTGTTCTTCGAGCAGTTTGGTTCTGCTGCCTTCTCCGGCATTTTCTGCATGCAGAAAATCCTTCTCCTGTGGCTATGCTATATTGTGCTTTCCTTATCCGCATTTTCTGCATGCGGAAAATCAGAGAGTGTCGTCTTCGCCGTTTCCCGTATTTGACCCGTTCATTGAGTGCCTTGCTCGTCGAGACGACTGTGAACCCCCTCATTGGTCTCATTGCCATACACCCACATAACCGGAATCAACACCCGACCTCCGAGTTCGCGTGCCCCGGGAATTTCCCCTGCGTGATAACTCTTGTAAATGAGGTACTCGCTGATCCCCAAAACCTTCGCCGCTTGCCGCGGCGCGCAATACCGTTGCTCCGGGTTAATCGGCTTGACTTTTCGAGCCATCGTTGTTTCCTCCTGAAGAGGCCTATTGTGTGTGCATCCCAACCCCTTCCCTTAAATAATTCCATCGAGGCCGTGCTCATGTCGTCGTCCTATATTTACACTATACCACTTCCGTTCGTTTGCGTCAATCATGTCGTCGTCTTGACTTTTGCCTGCGCCGCGACGTATCATGACGTATCCGTACTACCGAAGAAGGAGAGGATACTCATGAAGGGGACCCATGTTCCGCAAGGATCCGCCCCTTACGACGCGCTGATGAGGTATTGGCGCGACGTGCGCACCCTGAAAGGACTCGGCCTCCCAACGATCGCGACCGTGACGGGATTTCATACCTCGAATTTGTCACGCATCGAACGCTCCGTGCACCGCCCAACGCTGGATACGCTGGATCGGCTGTCTGCAGTGGACGCCTACGGATGCCCGTGGTGGAATCCTGACGATAACCGGATATTTTTACGGGCCCTCGCCTATCACCTCCACCCGGTACCGGCTTATGCACCGCGGGCAGCGGAATGGTGGCCCGCCGACATGACGGCCGCCAGTGCAGCGGCCACCGTGATCGCCCAAGGCACCACATGGACCCACTCGGTGCGATGGCCCGCGTTGGTGGCGCTTTGGCCCGCTCTGGATTTGCCTGGGTGGCAACCTTCGCGCGAAGTACATAATGCCCCCCCGCCAGCGATCACGCGCCCGATCTGGCTGTGGGGCGCCTGGGAAGTGGCACGAGAGCTGGAGCACGATACGGTAGGGATCGAGACATGGTACAAAAACATTGGGGGCCATGACGACACGGATTTGGCGACGGCGGTCCTGGGAGCGATTTTGGCGGCCGTTGAGCGGTGGCGAACAGGGCCAGCGCAGACCGAACCCTCGGCCATGCCCACGGACTCGGACTTTCGGGCCGTGGCAAAGATTTGGACGGGATTAAGCGTCGGGCAGCGGCGGCTAGTGCGCGAGATGGTGGAGGCATTGGTAGGAGCCCGCTAGGGTTCGTTCCTCTGTGGCGTGCTGCGGCCCGAGACTGCGGCCCGGTGCATCCGCTTCGTCCCTGTCGCTCCCCGAGGTCGGCTTCGACCGCGCCGACCAGTTCAGGGTGTGTTACGTCCGGTATTGTGCGATTGCGGCCTGAAACGGCTCGCGTATTTCCTGCGGCCCATCCTGCGGCCCGTGGCCCATTTTACGACTGCTCGCGCAAAATAAAAAACCCGCAATCGCTTGCGGTGTCTCAAA
>PXYW01000142.1 GCA_003023695.1 Sulfobacillus benefaciens
ATTGCTACCATTAATGCATAGAGCCATCCGCGTCGCGATTTCATAACCCTCTCCTTTCGGGCATCAGAATACCGCAAAACCCACGCGGGAACAAGCTATACGGCTCGGATAGATTGCGCCGCGCTCTACTAGTTTCGATAATTGTCATTCGCCAATGCACATTCTGGACTGTCTTGGTTTTTTAGCTCAAGCTGCTCTTTCCGCCATGATGTATTTGCCTTGCGGTTGGGAAAGCGGAAATCTCCCGATGGACTCATCTAGATATGCCTAAATAATGCGATCGTTGTCGCAGATCTGCTACAAGACTTGCTAACCGATCCGCACGCGCAATAGCCCACTCTCTGTGTCGCGAACATCCATACAATGCGCGGCTAGAGGCTGTTCAGGGGCCTGCAGCTTCTTTATACTAGGGGTCGTGAACGATTCCACTCTAAGGATGGATGTGACCTCTCTAGGAAACCAGAGAGCCCTTGGGATCGCGATCGCAATTCTACAAAATTCGGGCCTCTCTCCCGCTGAGTGAAAAGGAGGATATTCTCTCTATGTTGTTGGCAAATAAAACGCCTCAACGACCGCCGCGCCGGATGTTAATCCGGGCGTTCGTAATGACAGTCACGCTTGTTGGCGGTCTGTTCCTTGCCCCTGCCCTCTCAGTCGAAGCCGCCACGCTTCCGAGTATTGCCGTCGGATCGGATCCCTATGATGTCGCGGTGGACAGTGCCAATGGGGATGTATATGTCACCAACCAGAACTCAAACACGGTTTCCGTGATAAACGCTGCCACGAATCAAGTCGTGGCAACCCTCCCGGTCGGTTTGGACCCGATGTATCTGGGGACCAATCCCCTGAATGGAGACGTCTACGTGGGTGACAACAATGCGGGGGACGTTTCGGTGATTAATGCGGCTAATCAAGTGGTCAACACCATTTCCGTAGCGAATACCCCCAGTGGGGTGGCAGTCGATACTGCGACCGGAAACATCTACGTCTCCCAATGGAACCCGGGCACGGTCTCCGTCATTGACAGCGCGACGAATACGGTGTCGCAAACCATCACCGTAGGAGGACAACCCTTTACTCCTGCCTACGATGCCGAAAATGGGGACATCTATGTGCCCTGTTGGTCTACGAACGCCGTGGATGTAATTGACGGCACCACGAATCAAGTGATTGCTACCATCAAGGTGGGATCCGGCCCCAACTATGCCACTGTTGATAACGCAAACGGCAATGTATACATCGCGAATTGGGAATCGGACACAGTATCCGTCATTGATGGCGCGACCAATTCCATTGTGGACACGATTGGGGTGGGAAACCATCCCCGAGCTATCGCGGTCAACCCCACCAATGGAAATCTATATGTGACCAACAATGGCGACAATACGGTTTCGGTTATTAGCGGCACCACGAATCAGGTGACCCAAACGATTAATGTGGGATCGGGATCGAGCCCGCAAGGGATTGCGGTCGACCCGTTCAACGGGAATGTCTATATTGTCGATTCCGGGTCGAACGCGGTGTCTGTGATTGGTTTGCCCGCGGGATGGACCCCGCCCACTTTGATTCCGGAACCGGTCACCGTGGGTTCTGTCAGCACCCAGGCCATCGGGAATCTGGGCTTCAACCCGGTGGGGGCTGTTCAAAACGGGACCTACATGGGCTACGTTGAAGAGCGGGCTGCCTTGACAGCGGGCGCCTCGTTCACGGGCGAAGGTACGGATTCGAGTTACCTCTCGGCGATTTTGGATGGATCCGGCGTCGGACAGCAACAGCATGTCTCTGCCGTGCAACAAGGCCAGTTTGCGGCGCTATACCAAAAATTGGGTATCATCCCCACGTGGACGAACAACACCATCCCCATCGCCCAGGGAGTCGCAGCGCTAAGAAAGGCGCAGGCACCCACGTTGGCTATTGAGAACTATCTGGTGCAAATTGGCGGGTATTCCTGGGCTGCTGCGCAGCAACAGGCCGCAGAGGGCTTTCCCATCGGTTAATTAAACTGGGGGGCGGAACAATGCTCGCTATGTCACACCATGTGGGAATCCGATACCATCCGTACGATCCGCCAAATGGCGAAGACGCCGAACGCGTGCTGTTTTTGTTCCAGCCCCCTGCTCTTCATGAGCAGGGGGCTCTTCGCTACAGGCCAGTCATGACGTGTGGATGGCATTGGCTATTGATGGTGGTTGTGGCTTTCGTGGGGCGGGATTCATGGCCGGAATCTAAAACCCTGCCGCTCAAGCTCTTTTCCGACCTGAACGACAACCCTTTTGACGGCGGTACGATTGGTTGTCGTCAATTCATTTTGGCAAGAAGTTTATCAGTTGCTGGGGTTTGAGTATTTCCCCTTTTGGAGGGCTTGAAGGTTGGGTCAGATCCAGTGATCCAATAGCCATTAATGACCCCAACTCAGGCAGTACGTCCACTACGGTTTCTATAATACAGCGGTTTATTCCGGTAGGCCAATCAACGGTTTTGCACACAGCGGACAGAATCCCCAGCGAGGAGCAGCAGACTATTTCACCACCGATAGCCAATTGCTAATATTCCGAGGCAACATTCTAAGCGCTTTGTCGCATCCACTGTGGGTCCCCCCACAACCCTGTCATGCCTAAAATTTGTTGTAACGTGACGTGGCGAGTTTCCGTTTGTCATGGTATTACGACAGTCTTTAATCAAAGAAAGGAGCTCTGAATATGAAACCGTCAATCATCTCGAGCCTCCTAATGCTGACAGTCAGTACGGTAGGCGCAACTTTGATCCTGGCAGGTTGTGGTGTGAGCGGCTCTAGTAGTGCGACATCTTTGGGCGATGGTGGCCACGTTAAGGCAACGACAAAGAGCATAGCTAAGACGTCGTCCTCGGAGGTACTTGACGCCACACTCAAGTGGCTGTCTTCACAGACTTCCCTGACGGTAGCCTCCCCGGCGGTGCTGCCCAATCCTCCCTCGGGGTATTGGGCAGCCCAAGCACAAGGCACTGCCCAAGAGTATCAAATCACGTTGTGGGATGTGACACACCCTCTTGAGATTAACAGCCCGCACATTGTAGAGGACACCATGCCGAATTCGCCCACGGCTTCTTTTGGGGTCATGGAATTATCCTCGGGAACGCCTGCTTCGGGCGCTCCAGGTTATCTGACGCCGTTGCAACAGCACAATTCGAGTTGGTTGACACTTTCGCCGACAAACGGCACACCAGTGGCACTGGGTTCGAATGTTACGGGGTTTCGTTACTCAGCAGTTCAAGGGACAGTGGTGGATTGGGGATTGGGGAGTTGGACGCTGCAAGTCTCTGGAGGCTCTTCAGTGCAGGAACTTCAGGCAGCGAAATTCGTGGATTCTTATGTT
>PXYW01000143.1 GCA_003023695.1 Sulfobacillus benefaciens
ACCAGCACTAGCGCATGGCACCATATGATCCCTGCCGTAGTCACACGGTGAAAGACGCGGCGGGGCATCTGAATCAGGAGCCGGGTAACACCTGGGCCGAGGGCACCACGCGAAAGACAGGGGCGAGACCCACAGCCAATCTCTTTCGTGGATCCTTGGCGGCGAGAGGGAGCGGGCCGTCCCGTCGATTCCCTTTCAATAGTGCGAGAGCAGCCCTCCAGCGGACGAATCCTGTGAGATCCGCGCTGCCGTCAGGCAGTGACCTCGAACGACGGTTTACGAGGTTTTTTTAACCAGGACTGATGAAACGTGGACACCATTGTCGCAGGGTATCGCACTCAGTTGATGGGAGTGGCACAGAACCGGCACTGGACTCTACAGGATGACGGGGTGACCGATGCACGGGACGCACGTCTTATTATGCGCCAAGGAGCCTTTACGTGTCCTGTGCTTTTGTATCATACCGGGAAAATTGTGGTGCAGGGCAAAGCCAGTCCTTTCCGAGACACGTTAGTCGAATTATGCCGTCAATTAGAGGCGGGCGACACTTTAAATGATGACACGAGGTTGCTAGACACCGAACAAGCTATTGCGGAGCTGGCGCATTTGCCCGAACTTCTCCCTTCGATAGATCCTCTGGCGGCGCGCCTAGCTGCAGAGGCAACCTTGACCTATCAGCATCAAGCCTGCTTGGCGACAGCCTTCTTGTTGGGAGCCAGTTCTGAACGGATGATCCTGCTTTTGATTGAAGCTTTTGCCCATGTGTTATCACCAGAGGATCAGGCGCAGTATCAGCGACGTTTACATAAAGATCCCAAGTTATCCAAGCAATGGGAAGTATTTCACACGGCATGGCACCAATCCCCGTTAAGAAAAGAAACATCGCATGATTTAGACACCGAGATTACACAAACGTTTCAGTTTACTCGCATCTGTCGCAACGAATCTGGTCACCCGCAATTACCCGCACATTTTGATTGTGACCTATTGCGCGCTAATTTAGCGTATTTCCGGCGGTATCTTACGGTAATCCAGGGCTTGATTGATTTGTGCCAATCGCGGGCATGACGGATCGTTTGTCCTCTTAACAACCAGGACGTCGTCACGTTTTGGTGTCCATGGATACTTGTCTTCGCCATGGCACGGTGCGTGACGGTCTTTCTCGTCATGGATTCTTTCGGTGCGCCCCTGTTTTCCCCTGTTTGTGATGCTTGCGATACTCCCGATGTTTTCCGAAAGGCGTGGTGCCTCATGCAGCGTCTCCGGCGCTGGTTCTCCCGAGTGTCCCGATTGTTTTCCTTGGATCTTCTGTCTTCCCGCCCGCACTCGTCCCGATCGACAGCCGACGGGGATGTCCATCGGGCGATTGTCGCCTTGCTTCTCACCTGGTGCGGACTCGGTCTCGGCGCGTTTGACGTGTTCTGGAGTGCGCTGACCCATCAGTGGGGCGGTCTGATGCAAGGCACGGCGATTCTCATATTCGGGTGGGCGTTCCTGTTGTGGAATACGTAACGGACTCCTTCCCTTGACGAAAGGTAGGATGTGCTGATGACGCTTGGGCCTGCGCATGATCTGTCTCCTTTTCCCCTTTTGGGTGTGGTGTTTCATTGCACGGACTGTTCTCGGACGGTGCGGATGACGGATCTCGATGCGGATCCCACGAATGCGGCGGGAGGCTGCCCAACATGTGGCAGTGCTCGTTGGCATATTTTTTATAAAACCCTTGACGGCGCAGTGCATCGCGTATAACATTCCCGCCGCCTCTGGCCGCTTTGCTGTCCTTCCTCTCTTACCTTAGCCGATGCCTGCGGGCGTCGGCCTTTTTTTGTTTTGCGACTTTGTGCGTTGCTAAATTTTCCCCGTTGGACAGTCCGGCCGTCGATGGGGTGCCCCGGTGGTCCTTGAAACCTTTGTCGTTCAGAACCCCTCGGCGCGGCCACGTCCCGTGGCCTCTATCGCTTGTCTTGTTTTCCCCTTATTTACCTATCTTCTAAACGAAAGGGATGGTTCTGGATGGCTATTAACTTCAATGATCAGGTGCTTAACAAATTAGTGCATCGGTTCGTTCGCGAGCTGGCCACTGAACGCAAGGCGCGGTTGACCCAAATCGATGTGGCCGCAGAGATTGCCCAACACTTCGGCTCGGATGGATTGCTCTATCTGTCGGGCGTTGCGGGTCTCGATCTCCGCACCGTGACCGAGTATGCCCGCATCGGCCAAACCTTCCCGCCGATGGTCCGCCAACAATATCCCACGCTGATTTATACCCACTACCGCACGGCGTTGCAGTTGTCGCGTTTGTATGATGGCGGCGAAGGCAGCCACCCGCTGTATTGGGTGCGCAAGGCCTTTGAGAATCACTGGAGTGCCACGGAATTGTTGCGCCAAGGCAAAGCTCACCTGCCTGCCCAGAGTCCGGTGGAAGATGCCGTGCGGCGTGTGGTGCGCCTCGCTATGGAAGGGCACAAGCACGAAGGGCTCTTGGTGGCGCAAGTGATGGAACACAATGCGCGGTACGCGGCGTTTACGGGCATCACCCTGACGTTGTCCCGCACGTCTTACGTGGCTCCCTGAGTCCGCGATTTTGCACGTCGTCGTTGGGTGCCCCGGCCCAGAGCTGGGGCTTTTGTCTTGCCGGTTCCGCATGCTGTGGTTTCTCCGTTGTTGCCATCTTGTTAGTCCAAAGGAGAGGGCGTCATGGCCACACCATCCGAGGTTGCTCTGCATCCGGGGTTCCCCATTATCAAATTGGCCAACCGGCGGGCGCAAATGGGCGTCACGCTGCATCTGCGCCCCGTCGAGGCCAAAAAGAATCCCCGCGGTTACGAAGAAAAGCTCTTTCTCGGCCTGACCAACTACGATGCGACGCATCGCACGCCGAATGTGTATTTGAGTCATGCGCTGGACGGCCCGACGTTTCGTCTGTTAGCTCACGTGATTTTGACCGGAACGTTTGTGGAGGCCGTCACGTCGGGCACGTTGGGCCCCGATCCGATCACGCGGATCGTCGAAACGCCTCTGCCGGACGGACACGCGGCGCATTTCTATCAGTGGCGCGAATTCAAGGGCAGTGCGGCCAAGGATGGCACGATGGTCTCGCGCGTCTTGACGCTTACCTGGAACGATACCCCGCATCATGCGTATCCGTGGGGGGTGTCGCTATCATCCGGACCGGGACGCGCGAGTGCCACGGGCGCCGTGATGCCGATGGGCACTCCCATGACCAAAGTGCAGATGCAACTCTCACCGGTGCAGATGCAGCAATGGATGCTCTTGGGCGTCGAGGCGTTGCAG
>PXYW01000144.1 GCA_003023695.1 Sulfobacillus benefaciens
CTGAAAACATGTTTTCAGCCACTATTGGACTCATTCTAGCGTGTCATGGACAGATGGTCGACGTTGAGGGTACACTACAATAGATATTACAGAAAAGGGTTGATGGAGATGCGAGATCAAAATGATTCGCAGCAAGCGTCTAAACCTCCACTGTGGGCATTTATTGTAGTAGGATTACTGCTTGCATTTTTCGCCGTTGGATACTTTGTATTCTAGCCGCAGGGCTAGGGTACAATGGGCAATCGAGGTTGGCTCTGGTGCGCGCTAGGCGGCCAAGGTGGCTGTATAATTCCATCCTGGCCAATAAATTTCAGGGCGCAACGGTGTGTCGTCCGCGGAAATTTTGCATTCGCGCATGGTTTTTAGGGCATGACGGGCAACCACCCGGAAAAAGTTTTGTAGGAGTGGTTAAACATGGCTTTCGCTAAAGCTGATGATACTCCTATGTGAACAAATTCACGCGAGCCACCATAGAGCCAGTCGCTAAGCGTTAACAATCCGATTCCCCTTCCCATCCAACCGACATGCAGTACATAGGGTTGGACCGGAGACGGCTTTTTCTTGTGTTGCCTGGCATAAAAGTGGTGGACTGCGTTTCGGGCCTGCAGCATCGCCATGTGTCCGATTTTGGGCAGCGCCGTGGTGCTGATATCACCGACGGCATAGATGTTGTGCCACTTTTGATGCACGCAGTATTCATCCACGGGAATCCACCCGTAACCATCATCAATACCGCTAATACGCGCAAGTTGCGATCCAATATAGGGCGGTACCCAAATCATTTTATCTGCCTGTAGAGGTCTTTTATTTTTGAAGAAAATGTCTAAGGCACTGACATGGTCATATTGCGCATTGGCAATGAGGTGGATCCGACGTTGGGCTAAGGCGTGGCTGAGGAGTTCCTGACTTTTGGGCCCTAAGAATTCCCCCGGTACCGCGGCTGGAGTGACAATTGTCATCGTGATCTCGTCTCGGCGGCGTTGTTTTCGAAACCAAGCATCCAACAGGAATGCCACTTCGAAAGCCGGGGCGTCAAGCGACCCTGCAAGTCGGGGACTATCGGTAGGGGACTGAAATAAGGGTCCCACACACAGGGCGATTGATGAAAAAGAATCCCGCATGCGAGCCCCTGTTTCACGTGCCAGATAGTCTTCGCATACCCCTCCGATGGCTGGAGACAATCCCGCAATAGATGTCCAGCCAGGATCACTGCCGGTCGCTATAAAGAGAGTGTCATACGACAATGGGGGATGGGTTGCTAGATATACGAGCTGGCGCTCAGGATCGATGCGAAAAATGGTATCCCGAATAAAGTGTTGTCCTGCGGTTTCGCACCGCCGTTTCATTGCGATATGCCATTGGTCCGCCATTGGGGGATGGGCGGCCGCTGCCATGACCAGTGAAGGGCGATAGGTCATTAGAGCCCACTGATCAACCACTGTAACCTGGACTTGATCGCGTGCAAAGAGTTTGTGAAGCCAATAGGCCGTCGCCGAGCCGCCAAACCGGGCTCCGAGTACCACCGCTTTATGCATGACGGTCGTCCGATAGCAAGGCGAATTGATACTGCAGACGGGGGATAAGGCGTTGGTACTCCGCGACCAGGGATCTGACCAGGTCTGCTACATGGTTCTTCGCAGAGGATGCTGCGGTAGGTAGGTCGAGAAGATGAGACACCTCCTGAGTTCGAGCGTATATCATGGTTCGGTTGAGACCTTGGGGTGTTTTGGCTGGCACCGTAAGCAAAATAGCCTTCAGTTCCGAGGCTGTGGATTGCAACCATTGGGTGCCCGCAAGCACTAATTGTCCAACGTCTAATTGGTGGCCGCGCTGTTTTGCCATGGTTATGGGAATGAGGGTTTTTAGCAGTTCAGGGCCGATGTCGACGGCGTCGGCACCCAAGGCTAGCAGTTTGGCAATGTCATCTGCGGTCAAAGCACCACCGGAGGCCAGTAGACTAATGCCGGCTACCCCATGTAATGACATCCAGTCTCGTGCTCTCTTTACCGCCACTGCAGTGGGGATGCCGAAAACACCGCCGGATTGGGTCAGGGATTCCCGTCCAGTGACGGTAATGAAGTCGATGGGGTAGGAAACTGCTACCGCGAGATCCTCCTCCAGATAGTGGCTCGCAAGAATTTTGATCCCTAAGGGCACTTTAGGATTCCAATCACGGCAATATCGGATGAGCTGCGGCAATGATTTCCGCGGAGCCGGTGATTTCATCACAATCCGTTTCTGGAAAGCAATCCAACGGGCTACCCTCCGCGGTAATGGGCGCTGATCACCCCCTACTGCGGTGATGCCTCTTAGCGGACTCAAGTCAATTTCCACCATGTCCGCGAGTTGAATGATTTCGTGATGTAGGTGCCGATATTGACCGGGTCCAAATCGTAGGATCCATCGCTCCGCATAGGCCCTTTGTTCGGGGAGATAGCGACCGCGCAAAGAGTAGGTCGCAGAGCCGACGACCGTCGACATTTGGGCCAAAGCCAGTGCGATGTCGGACATACGATACGGCTTATCTTCAAGAGAAGAAAGGATGATGGGCAGACTGAGAATAACCGGGTGTTCGGCGTGTGGTCCAATGGTCGTGGTCAACGAAATTTGCCGCGATTGTTTGCTAAATGGGACGACAGGATTGAAAGCAATGTGTTCCAGAATTCCAGTAGAATGACATTGCGAAGTTGTCGTCGGATGTTCCTGTAATGATGGCACTGGATGGGCAGGAATTAGGGGGCGAACAATGATAAAAAAAACTATAGGAACCAGTGCCAGGGCAATCATGATACCTATTACTAAAATCTTCAGCACCTAAGACCATTGCCTCCCTCGCACCAACCCACCCGTGGAATCTTTACCTAGTCTTTACAGAAATAACTAAGTTTATAACTTTTTAGGGCGGCGGCTATCGGTAAATCGCTTAGTGGAGGTTGTCGATAATAGGCATGACGAAGCAACAGATTGTTAAGGGATTGCCAATAGGGAACCGACCCTCAAAAGGCGTGAGTTTTTGGGTTCTGGCATTGGGTAGGGATCGGTCGAAATGGTTGGTAAAGATGTCGTGTCGTGTCTTGGTCCCGGAACCATTGCTCTAGAACCTCTGGTCATTTGGATGATTATGGTTTTGTCGAGCACTCGACAGGAATTCCCCCAATCTTTTTCGCTATTCTGATCTCACCACATCTCCTAGGGGGTGGGGAATTGGGGACAGGAGGAGATTTCGTGAGACTATGGCTGGCACTCTGGAGCGGGAGACTCGCCGCGGTATTGAAACA
>PXYW01000145.1 GCA_003023695.1 Sulfobacillus benefaciens
GTACGCTGGGACTACTGGGGCCGTCGGGCCCCGGGATTCCCCAGGCCGTGCCGACACTATTTTTGATGAAACCGGGCACCCAATGCCAATGCATGGGTGCTTTTTTATAGTATTTCTCTGAGATATCTTCCTGTAGAGTTGGGGCCGGCGAAAGAACGCAAGGTATAGGGCTGGTCGAACTATGATGTGCGGGATTTCGCCTCCCCGATTAAGGACAAAATCGTGGCAGTATACGTATAATACCGAAAACCAATATTTTGGAAGTGGGCATACGAGATCCAAACTCTTTAACATTGGAGGTTCTGTCGCATACGGTGGACCATATAACAATCACGGAGAGGTGTGTCGAAGGACTAATCTAATTGCCTGTAAGGTTGCCCCGAGAGCACTTGCCGCGTACTTGCTGGAAAAAGCTGATCAGCGTCACTTTTGCAGCGACTAAAACGCCAAGAATAGAGGTACAGTAGGGAGTAGCGTCAGATATGCACGTGTTGCCAAGCCCAAGCGATTTCCTGTAAGGTATGGAGTAGAATTTTCCATGAACATTTTGCAACCAAGTTCTAGGGGCCTCTTGCTGGGAAGAAAAGCGTCATTGATGTCGTAATAGGGCCCGTGTTGGGGCTGAACTTTTTCTGTTTTGCCAGGAAGCTCCCCAATTTTTCATGGTATATTCATGAATCCCTGGCACACTAACAAGAGGTATAGGGACACAGGAGGTTAGTTATGGCAGACGCCATTGAGACCGGGCCGGCCGGTTGGCGAATTGGGTCTGATGTTACGGGAATCTCCATTGATTCCCGGGCCGTACGTCCTGGCCATGTATTTGTGGCCATTACTGGGGCGTCGCATGACGGACACCAATTTGTGGAACAGGCCATTGCTCAAGGCGCTATCGCTGTTGTTGGAGAACAAAAAGGACATCAACTGCCTGTCCCATACTTTGTGGTGCCTTCGAGCAGGATTGCGGCTGCGGAATTAGCTGATGCTTTTTATGGCCACCCCTCAAGGAAAATGCAATGCATCGCCGTAACTGGAACCAATGGCAAAACGTCGGTGGTGTATTGGCTAACCCATACCATGAGGCACGCTGGACTACAAACGGGAATGGTTTCCAGTGTGGTAAATGACACCGGGGCCAACTTATACCCAGCAAACCTTACAACGCCTGAAAGCCCGGAACTGCAGCGTTTGTTAAAAGAAATGTATGATGGCCATATGACTCACGCAGTAGTTGAAGTGTCGTCACATGGCATTGTTCAAAACCGTACGCGGGAAGTTAAATTTAAAACCGCAATTTTAACGAATATAACCCGAGAACATCTTGATTTCCATGGGACTATGGATCGGTACGTTTTGGCTAAATCACGGCTGTTTGAAGATTTGCCTGCCGACGGAATCGGTGTTCTTAATGCAGATGATGATTACTACGATGTTGTGCGGCAACGAATGGCGGCTCCTTATGTCAGCTATGGTATGAGATCCGGTGAAGTTCGGGCGGAAATCTTAGCGGACGAGGCTTGGAGCACAAAAATTCGCATTATCCACCCAGCATTTACGAGCCGGGTACAGATTCCTCATCCGGGTCACTATAATGTTTACAATGTGTTGGCCGTGGTTACTGCAGCGGCATGGTATGGTATTGACGGCGACACCATTATGAGCGCCATCGAATCATTGCCACCGGTTCCGGGGCGGATGCATGTAATGCAGCAAGGTAAAAGCCCTATGGTAATCGTAGATTATGCCCACACTCCAGATGGCTTATTGCAAGTTTTGAAAGCGGTTGGCAAACTGGGGCAGGATGAAATTTGGTTGGTTTTTGGAGCGCGGGGCGGGCGTGACCGGGGAAAACGGCCTGAGATGGGATCCATTGCAGCTCGGTGGGCAGATCATGTCATCCTGACTACAGACAGTCCGTACAACGAAGATGCTGCCGATATCGCAGATCAGTTGGCTCAGGGAATTCAGGCAACATCACCCGGTGTTTTGTTTGCAACCGAATTAGACCGACGGCGGGCCATCGAAATGGCGATCTTGTCGGCTAAATCTCAAGACCTTGTGATCATCACCGGTCGGGGGCCCGAAGCTACCCAATACATTGGCGAACAGGCGGTCCGGTTGGTGGATGCAGAGGTTGTTCAAGAAATTCTAGCGATGTATTCGACCGCACAGGGGGGGTCTCATGCAAGCGGGATTAGTTAGTGTAGTAATTCCCGCATACAATGCCCGGGACACCATTTTAGATGCTGTCGCGTCAGTGGAACGTCAAACGTACGGCAAAGACCGGTTTGAAATTATCGTGGTAGATGATGGTTCCACCGATGGCACTGGAGAGTGGGTTAAAAGCCGTTATCCAAATGTTAGACTGGCAGTGTTGTCTAACCGTGGGCCCTCGGGTGCGCGAAACCATGGAATTTCCATGGCTTGTGGGGAGTTTGTCGCATTTTTGGATGCAGATGATGCGTGGCAAGAAAATAAAATTGAGTATCAGATTCGGATGCTTCGCGAAGATCCTGAAACTGGCTTGGTGGCGTCAGACTGGATACGTGGTCGGGACTTTCCCGAGCCACCGCCGAAAGTTCCGGTAACATGGATATCTTACCCGGAGATGTTGCGTTTGAATCGTTTTCAAACTTCGACAGTATTGATGCGCCATGCCGTATTAGAACAACTGGAAGGATTTGACTCTTCGGTTGACGGAGCGGAAGATTGGGATTTATGGTTGCGCACCTCTGTGATAGCGCGGATCGCCAAATTAGACTGGCCTTTTGTCATGTATCGTGACGTACCGAGTGGATATAGCAAAGATGTTTGGCGTGTTTATGAAACGATGCAACCGATGCTTGAAAAGCATCGTCATACTGCACCGGTGTCCGTAAAAGAATTTGCCGAAATTGAAGCTTGGCATCACCTCCGGTTTAGTGTGGCCTTTTTTTTAATGCATGATCAGGGACATGCGTGGAAATCCTTAAACATAATTAAAAAATCTCCAAGGCTTTGGTTGCCTACGATGACGGCTAGCGCCAAGTATTTGATCCCTTTTCTTTGGTCGCGTTTAAGACGGCGAAAATAATGTAAAAAATTCCTGTAGACAAAAGTTGCCGTTATTTAATATAATACTAAAGCTGTCGCGAGACACCGTAGCCTGTAGGGGCGGTGCCACGCACGACCCGGTCCTTGAAAACTATATCGTCAGTCACGCAAAAATACAGTCAGACAGCATTACCAGCTACGAGTCATGGAGAGTTTGATCCTGGCTCAGGA
>PXYW01000146.1 GCA_003023695.1 Sulfobacillus benefaciens
CGGGTAAGGCTAGTCTGTCCTGGTGGCACCGAAGGCGCTGGCAGAGTGGGCCTGTTTCGACGTCGAAACATCCATGCCTTTTGGCCGCGTAGGTTTCCGGAAGCGGTTTGGGACCAGGCGGCCCATGTAACCTGGTCTGTTATTGGGGGAGCCTGTTGGGGAAGTGGTCAGATCTGGGGAGATTGGCACAACACCGTGGGGGATTTCAAGTGTTTCGACGTCGAAACAAGCCCCTTCCGGATTGCATAAAACGCGATGCCGACCCAAGGGGCGGCTTAATGCTTTAGTTGTATTTCGCTATCGATGCATCGTCTGGAGGCTCCTTTGGGCGTCATGACGGCTTCTGTTGGCCATCAGCTGCGGGTTGTTTTGACGTCGAAACACCGCACTTTTGTCCCTAGTCTTGGACCTATCGCGGGTTGTAGGTGTGTCGGGGCGTGTGGAAGTCCGGACGTTAAAGGTGTTGAGACATCGAAACAGCCTTGTGGCGCCAACGATTTCTTTTCTAGCAACGGTGCTATCCCATGGCAGAAGGTTGCGCGCGACCAACTCTTGCAAGTGTTCGTGATCGTAGATACCTGTTGTTAATGAAGTCATCGTACGACAATCGCAGGACATCCATGGGTATATCATGGTTTTGAATAATGTTGTTATGAGCTTGAGCAAACCCCTTTTCTACTGCCCGCATGAGGGCCACTACTTGCGTTTCTGTCAAATAAATAACTTCAGCGGTCAAGGCCGTGCGTTTGCGTTGAATGACCCGAGAGTCCGGGTAGGGGGATTGTGGAATCCACCCTTGTTCTACCAAATAGGCTAAAAACAGCTTGAGACTGGCCCACCGGCGTTGGACAGTGCGCGGACTCTGCTGTTGATGCATGGCAAATAACCAATCGGCTATGTCATCAGACGTCCACTGCCCGACGTCTTCCACAATGGGATACCGTTGGCGTGTCTGAGTCCAATAATCAATGGCTAAGCGAAGATCGGACAGATAACTGGTGATCGTGTGCGGACTCTTGCGCGCCCATTTCAAGGCGTTGGTAAACTGATCCACCGCGTCGTCCCACCGCATTGGGTTCCTCCTTGAATGCTTGGTAAGGTTTATCTTGCCACATATTTTTGGCTGTCGATCTTATACTCGATATTATACGATCCTTCATACAACCCGTCCCCTATCCACCGTAGGACACCGACCAACCTATTGAGACGACCTTACCGAAGGGGTTTTTGTTTTGGCGGTCTGCATCGACACGAATTGGGCGACGAGCGTTGCGCTTCCGATGGGCAGTTTACCGGAACGCTAATCGGTTCTAGATTTTCGCGATGCCATGTCTCGTCGGTAAGATTTCTCAAATCGATTGGGCCGTGTACGAAAAATCTATAGTTGACCGCATGCCCTAGCTGGGAGCCACTCAAACATTGCCCCTCGCTCGACAACTAATAATCCTATGGGGGGACACTCCATGGATTCGGTTCTGAACCACTTAGGGAAGGGGATCAATGTGTCCCGGCACCTCCAATGCCTTGGCCCGATTCCATGCAGAGACCAGTTCAGAGTGGTGCTGCGCAGCCCATTCGGCCACCAGTCCGAGAGCCCGAGGCGGCAATGCTCCGGCAATGACTGCGAGGGTACCAATGGCCACGGTGACCTGGGCTCTACCGTACTGTGCATGGAAGTGCGCCGGCTCATGGTCGTCATAATACATTCGGATGACAATGCCATAGAACCGACAGATTTCAGGCATCGGACCGTACAGTGCGCAAGGCGGGAAATAAATCTTCGGGGTGTTTGCCAGTCAATCGTAAGTAAAGGGCGTCCGCGCATAAATCGACATCGCCCGGCCACTCAACGGCTCCGGCATCGGTGACGCGCACCGACTCGAAAACCCGCCGATCTGCCCAAATTTTGAACACGCCCCGGTCGGCCAGATCGTTCAGTACTACACTACCCATTGTGCCGTCGTTAAACCGGAGCCAAATTTGAAAGCCTTCACGCGGCTTAACGTCCACCACTCGCACCATGTTGACTGCTCCCTTCCTTATGAACTCTCCTCCAAGTATATCCCAATCTTTGCAGATCGTAATGGGGTTGGTGTATTGGTTTTTTGCGTTGTGACACTCTGCCCCTGTCCGTTATTTCCCCAAGTTTGTCTCTTAGATTAGTAGACCCGAAAAACGATCACAATACGAAAGGGGATTGATAACAGTGGCAGAGACATTTGGCGATGTGTGCGGAACAGAGGCGAGCTTTTTAAGTAACTCCGACGTGCTAACATGGGCAGAAGCTGAGTCTTGTCAAGCGTATATCCCGGTCGCTATGATTTTGGCTTAATGGCTTGCTGAAGGTGTTGGACCCAGTAGGAATTTGTCCCGCCATGACGAATTCATTCTATTAGCAGCACAACAAGAAAAATGCTAGAGATTTGTGGCAAGGGCTCACTATTTGTGTGATACACCTGGACATCCTTGTCCGTCCTAAAGGACAAAGATGCCTAATTTTGGAGGCGGGACGACCTGAGAAGCCTGGAAGAGCCCATTAAGATGTTCGGTGTCGACCTGCATAGGGACAGGCGGGCAAAAGCTTGATCACACTTTAACAGGGAAGATTTCCCGCCCCGAATCACGCGCCAGCGCGTCCGATTCCATTCTGCCATCGTTTCGGGAATTTATCGCCGCAAAGCCGACTCTGGCGTACCATCAAATGGCATATCAGGTGGTGGAACCGGCAAAACTGGTCGCGGTGTTGCCGTGACACTGACGGGAGGCAACGCCGCGGGCTCTTCTGTTGCCAGCCAATCCCAAATCATCGCCACATGGGCATCGCAATCGCTCGGTTCCGGAAATTCAGGATCACTGAGGTCATTGGAATCCGGTTCTTCATCATCCCACGGATGTGTTCTGACCATCCCGTCTAACAGGATAGTAATGGAGCGTCAAGTACTGGCCCATATGGTCATTAGTTTCGGACGATGCCACGTTCAAGACCTTTTTGCGTTCTAAAGACTCCCGAGAGAATGCCCCATTTTCGTAGAAATTGAAACTAGCGATCCTGATGGCTCTCTGGTTTACTAGAGAGGTCTGATCCATCATAAGGAGGAATCGCTAGTGAGTACCAGTATAAAGAAAAAATCGCTTCCCGAACAGCCGGTGACGGTGCCGTGGGTGGACATCCTCCAGGATGCCGAAGACGGGTTATTGGCGCTGTCGATCCGGGTCGGATTGCCGGT
>PXYW01000147.1 GCA_003023695.1 Sulfobacillus benefaciens
CAGTGCATACCACCATTGGGCCTCATGGTTCGGGCACCATTGTTTGGACCGCATCCGACAGCGTCCATGACATTACCAGTAATGGCGGCCTCAGCGTCGCGCAAGTGACGACGCTGCTGCAAAAGAACGCCCCGCCCGGGGCGACGGTCAGCGGACCGATATCCCAAAACGGGCAAGAAGTGTGGACGATTACGGATCATTTTGCGTCCATTCATCAGCTCAACACGATTTTGCAGGCCGCCACCGGCCCCAACAACTTTCAGCCGGTCACGATGCATCTGACCCAAACAGCGCCATGGGCTAGGACGTACCCTATTACAGATCCCGATAATAGCTCGGGCAATCAATGGAACTGGGTCACCAAAGCGCTCCAGAACGCGGGCAACAGCTCCGCCAGCAATTGGCAAAGCGGGAGCAGCACCGATACGCTGACCCTCCCCTGGATCACCTCTCCCGGCATTCCGTCGGAGACCACGCTTACGCAACGCGACGGACAACCACCAGGATTCGGCATTACCTGGTTTGCTCCCCAGTATACGTTGCAGTGGTCCGGCGTTATGGGAGCGCATCCGGTGTTGCACGGCACATGGGCCATGCGGTTTTCCGCACAAGACTGGCAATTGATGCCCCACGCGACCCAGACGGCCATCCAATCCTGGTGGCATCACCGTAACCCCCAGGCACATTTCGCCATCCACAAGGGTGCACCGACATGGACCGCACCGGTGACGATCACGCCAGGGAAAAATGGGCCCTGGGGTATGCTCACCGTCCGGTCCGCGGCCCTTCCATCCAAAACCACATTTTGGCGTCAGGACACGCGCACAGCGTGGACCTTCGTACCGAACGCGACATGGCTCTTGCCTCCCGCCTGGGCCGCTGCAGGGCTTTCAACCCCAGAGGGCTGGAATGGTGCGCTCCAATGGCACACGCATTGGGTGATGCCATTCGGCAGTCAATTGCTGACCGGGTCGTCCACGTTGGAGGGTTCTTGGCAGGCCGTGGACACCTGGTCCTCCGTGCGGTGGGGTCATGTGGCCCTTGCAGGTCTGGGCGTGCTGATTGGGGTGATCCTGTTAATCCTCGGGGCCTTGGCCCGCCGACGGCATCTGCAGACGATCACGCACTGTCCGGCTTGTCATGCCCGCATTCCTGCCTCAACAAAATTCTGCACGCAATGCGGAACCTCACTGGTAAGTTAGTCGTTATTCCGCCCGGTCTCTGTCGGCCTTAACCAGCAGAGACCGGTTGTTTTATGGCTTTTGCTGGATGCGCTGATCTTCAAGAGACAGGAGTCTGGCTAAGTGACCGCGTGGTCATTAGCCACGCCATCCTCCCCAGGTTGCCACTATTACGACCACGGCAATGACCACCATCCCTATCGCAATGAGGATCCAAGGATTTTGCGTGCGCCGCGCGGCCAACCCTTCCCGCTCTTTTCGCTCGAGAGTCTCTTGCAAGTCTTTCAATTGCTGTTGCAAGACCTGATTTTGTTGGCGCAAGGTCTCTCCCGATACTCGCTGTTGATACCCATCTAGGCGCTCCAACACATACCCTGCAGCATCTGTCGGCGTGGTGGCCGCATAATCTACGGCCAGATTGGCCATCACCTGATCCGTGGCGTGCCCAATGCCGGCGATCGTATAAGCCGCGCTCTGGGCCAACGCACGGGTGATGGCCGGTTGGTCAAACAGTTCGACGTTCCCGCCGCCCCGGACCAGCAGCAACGCCATCACGCGGGCTTGATTGGCACGGGCAATGCCTTCGACGATGCTGCCTACCTGCCCAATATTCACCGGAATGCGCTGAAGGTCAAGGGCAGACGCGGCGGCCAATTTGACCTCCACATCGTCCCATCCTTTCGTTTGAGGCTGGCCAATCAGCGCGATACGCCAGGGCATGTCTTCTAGAGGCCACTCCTTCGGGTGATAAGGCAGAATCCCTTCTTGGGTTAATTGGGCCTCGGCTTGGCGCAATTGCTCCCGTCGTTCGCTGACGCCTTGCCTGTCAAACGTGCGCACTACAAACCGCCAGGCATCATATTGGCTTAAGCGGCCCCGACTGTCGTTGCTGCGCGCCACCGTTTCAAAGGTGCCCGTCCACCATCCTATTTGTCCTGGCGTCAACGTTTGGGCTAATGGGGAGGGCAACCGCACCCCGCAGGTAAAATCGCCATCGCGTAGCGTGCCATAGGTCCAGCCATTATAGTCGCGGCTCAGGTCTTGGAGTTCTGCCCAAATTCTATTCGTCCGCTCAATTAATTTGATATTGAGGGCCACGACGACCGATTGATTGATGACGGTAACGACTTGCTGGAGCGTCAGGCTGTCATTGGGCATCGTGTCGGGTGCGCTGGTCATCGATCGAGGTCACATCCTTGTTCTCATGGTCTTAGCCGTAGTATCCCACGGGGAAGGCCAGCGCGTCTAGACTGTGATGGGCCATTGCCTGCCGAGAATCGTGACAGCCGCTGCCGGTGCCCCATTCGTGGCGATGTTGTGGCATTATGCAACGCAACGATCGATCACACCTGACAAACGATATCCCAACTGGGTATAATAAATCTACCCGTGGTAGCCTCTCTCGTTTTGTGCTCCTGGCGCTATCGTCAGGTAAGGCGCTCCTTTTCCTGATGAACGGGAGTACGCACAGCCGCTACGATGAACGCTACCCGTAGTGCATATCATCCCGGCAGGGGAGCACTATGGCACCTCCTGCGAGGCTATTAGAACCTGGATTTCCCGCGATATAAGAAGGAGGGTCCCGCTCTTGATGCGCCATTTGCCATCCGACATTGTCCATGATGATCAAGCACTTCGCGAATTCCTCAAAACCGACTGGATTCTGCAGACCCTGTTGTTGTTAGAAACCGCGCGCAAAAATTGTCAGTACTCCCCGCAGGAATTAGCCGACCGTTTGGGCACGACCCCCGCAGTGATTTTAAGAACCGAGCACGATAGCACAGGGCAGATTTCGGTGCGCCGCTATGCAGAGTGGCTGTTAGCCTGCAACATCGTGCCGCAGCCGTTGGTCGTCGACCCGTGGCTCGACGTGAAAGCGGACGCAATTCGTCACTCCTCCTGAGTCTTTTTTCATGGTGGGGGGCTTTAGCCGCCGCTTTTCCCTAACGTATGCGCTCCTGGAGGCTTACGGTCGATCGGGAACGACGGCGGGGGG
>PXYW01000148.1 GCA_003023695.1 Sulfobacillus benefaciens
ACGCGGACGATGCAGAATCACGGTGAGCGGGTAGGCATGGCGCCAGCGCGGCGGGTGAGTGCTCCAATCCTCGGCGGAGAGCAACGCATCCACATGAGCCTCGGGCTTTAACACCGACACGATCGTCAGACCAGACGATGCGTGGGGGGAGACAGCCAGGGGATGCACCATGAAGGACGCGCCAGCAAACACCTCGGCGGTGAGAGTGGCGGTCCACCCGGATCCGTCGGCTAAACGGCTGGTGATCGTACAGGCTTGCGAGAGGCCCAACAGAGCAAAAAATCCCAACCCCGCGGGATCGGTAATCGCGGGGTTGCCCCAGCCCGATTGTCCGGCGACAAAGAGATCCCGAGGATCGGCGATCCCAGGGCCATTGTCTTCGAGCGTCAGCATCCAGGCAAATTCGTCGGTGGGGGCGTGGGCTAACGTGATCGTCATCGCTGAGGCCCCGGCCCGTGACGCATTTTGCAATTGTTCAGCCAGAGCGGATTCGAGGGAGCGAAAAAATTGGGGCAGATGCGCCAGCAATTGGGGCGCATGGACATCTAAGGTCATGGGAGAAGGCATCACATCATCTCCTAGAATGGGGATAGGCAAACAAAACAGAAAGCACGGTAAAGGGCTAGAACAGACAAGAAATCCTCATCCCCGGCGGGACGCCGGGGACATCACGTCTAGAGGATGAGAAAAGGGATACGCAACATCCTGCTATTATCTATTGCATGGTTAAGATGCAAAGTTTGTCGCCGGGTGGTATCATACCGACTGAGAGTTGACAGTTGACAGCAATCGCTATCAAGTTTGGAGACGAGATCGTGGCACTTGGCACCCCTACACCGCAACCTCGCTTTCAACGCCATAGCTTCAGACAGTCCATTGTGCAATACACACTTGTATTACTATGGCGAAACATGTTATGGATAAACGCCATCGTTGGGCTATTGTTGTTAGCCGAGCGTCTATTTCTATTTCATATTGCTACATGGATCTTTTTTGTAACTGGAGGTTTTTCTCTTCTTATCGCCATCCCTCAAACGTTCGCTCCAAGGCTTATTCGTTCACGGTTCGGCGACGAGATTACGCGGATTATCCTTCAGGATTTACTCGAGTCGGTGGACCCTGAGATACGAAGAAAAATAAATCTTCGCTGCAACGTAATGGTTCGAGATGGATCGACCCTGAAAATGAGAGCGGCCTATCCGGAGAAAACGGATCCGATGGGCACGATCGAATGGACCACTGACCAAGGTTGCTGCGGTCTCGCTGTTCGTCGTCAAGAACCGGTGGTTTTGAATCTTATCGAATTTCGGGGGCGCCCCTATGAATCGTTGCTTGACCCAGAGGATGAACTGCCTAAGTGGGGAATCACGCGCGATCAATGGGAACACACCCGAGACTTGGGATCTATCGTCAGCATTCCCATATTTTCCATAGGGCCTTCCTCTGCTATTATCGGCGTATTAAACTTCGATGCTACCGGATCAAAAGAAGAATGGTTAGAATGCGAACCCTATACGAAGGAGCAATTCTTAAAGCGTACGATGATTGTGCGTCGGGTACTGGGCCTAATCTTGATGGTTCAAACGAACATGAATGCGCTATAATGCAGGAAGGGAGAGGATTAACATGGTACAGGTTGAACGGTTGGACGATGCGACGGAAATTGTCACCGATCCCAGATTTGGGCCTCCCAAACCTTCAACGCTTGGGCAAGTTCATCGTCGGTCTGACTGGATTCTTATGATGTTAGCCATAGTCCTTATTGTTCTGTTGGCTTCATTGGCACAAAGCCGTAAGTAGTGCATCATTCTTTAAGTGGTGGATTACTGTACGTCCCGAAATTAGTTCAGCGTTTGTGGGTGTGTATATCATGAACCGCATCACGACCCCAATATAAAATTCGCTAGGGTCGAGAACTAGCTGTAGCCTGCGTTGCAAAAGCCGGTGTGATTTGCCGCTACAACCCCAAGACAGCGCGGCCGGTTCTAGCATCCATAAGAAGAGCTGGGCCCGTGCCACCGCTCTCATCGGCATCGAATCCTGCCTGGGCATATTCCTCTCCGTAGTTTTGGCTCCTTTCTGGCCTATTTTTGAACGGTCACCGTAATGGTCTCATCGGTGAATTCCAGCAATCGGCGGCTCCCGCAAGAGGGGCCGGATTGCGGCCGTAAGGGAGATACGGGATTGCTCGCCGTAATAAAATCCGTGTGGCAGCATGCACAGCGAAACATGAGGGCTAAGCGATTCCTGATCAGGGGGTCCTTTCCTCTTGTGTGGGCGCAGCATCCGCGGGCGATGAGGGAGGAGAATCCGCCTCGCGCGTCTGCGCTAAGGTCAGAAAATCTTGCATCAACGCGTCAGGCTGGGCGTAGTAGAACTGCTGCAAATGGGTGCAAACCCCGAGCCAAAACGTCAACGACTGCGTGCGCGGATGCCAATAGCCACGGGGCTGTGGCGGCCAGACAGGCACGGTGCCGGTCAGTAGTTGGTGCTGATAGACTTGCAGGAGCCAGCGCGTTTTATCGGAGGAGGCAAAATGTCCTTCATAGCGGGTAAACAGCGCGTCTAAATGCCGTTCGATGAAATCGGCGTGCTGGTAGAGAAACACCAGATGGTTGCACGATGCGCGATCCAGATCAGGATACGCCACAGACACACTGGTCTCGATCAGTTCATTCCAGGGCCACAGCACATCCTCATGAAAGCGTTCGGGACCTTGCCGAATGGCTTCGGGCAGAGCTGGGCCACAGGCGGCCACGGCGTCCTGTACGGCACGATCTTCGTGAGATGTCAAAGCACCCAACAGTTGCGCAAGCGCGGACGAAAACGATTCGGGGTCATAGGTCATGGAGAGAACACCGTCCTTTTAAGAATGAGATGAAGACGCGGCGGCGAAACCCCCACCGAAAGGCGGGGGTCAGGGGGTATTATCTTTTCCATAATAGCAGGAGCGTGCGGAGCGGGGCCTGGGCATGATAAGGGGCCGTCGTGGGAAGCACCGACAAGAGCACCTGAGCTTGCGCGGCGGACAACGAGATCGTCGTGATCGCCACAGTGTGGGCCTGTAAAAACACCGACGGATCCTGCAGATGCCGCA
>PXYW01000149.1 GCA_003023695.1 Sulfobacillus benefaciens
TCCACCTGCAGCAAGGGATACGGCTTTAGCAAGTCTAGAAGACGATATAAAGTCTCTGTATCGCCTTCCAGTGGCACATATTGCAAACGTTGTGAGGATATCACGTGAACTTGCCCTGGCAACTCAGAGATGCGGGCCAATATGGCAGATGGCAACGGGGTCTCGGTAACAATCGCGTAGGAACTGCGCGAATACTGCTGTAACACGGCCTTGGTATGACCCTCTAAAATCAATTGCCCTCCACGAATAATGGCCACCCGGTTACTGAGTTCTTCTGCAACATCTAATTGATGGGTGGTTAACAAGATTGCCGTGCCGTCGGCGGCAAGGTGCCGCACCATGTTTTTGATTCCTTCGGACGAATCGAAATCCAGTCCCAAAGTGGGCTCATCCAACAGCAGAACCGAAGGGCGATGCATTAAGGCCTGGCATAGCGCTACCTTTTGCTGCATTCCCCGCGACAGGGTTTGCACAGTATTTTTTGCCCGATCACTCAGCCCCACCTGTTCCAAGAGATCCATAGCGCGAACACGCGCTTGGCGATAAGGAATCCTTCGCATAGACCCCCAATACAGCAAATTTTCCAGGACCGTCAGACGCCAGTATAGATTACGGCTTCCCTCCAGCACTGCCCCGATATGTTGCACAGCAGCGCTTTGGCGATGGTACAAATCTAACCCGTTTATCATTACTGCCCCTTGGTCCGGACGAATTAAGCCTGCAGTCATTTTAATTGTGGTCGTCTTCCCTGCGCCATTTGGTCCCAAAAAGGCAAGCACTTCCCCGGCTTTCACGGAAAATGACACACCTCGCACAGCTTCCACAATACCAGTTCGAGACCGAAAACGCTTGATTAATCCGGTCACCTCGAGCACCCAAGTCCCACCTTTTTATGCCAATAGCCGTTAGAAATCCATTTAACTGTACCCATTCAGTAAAACGCCAACAAGTGACGATTGTCACTTCTCAGACACAGAGAGCGTTATTAAGACTAAGAATCACATGAGACTGAACGTAGAACAGGGGGAGAGACATTGGGTACATCGTTAGGCCATTCCCCTCTTCCGTTAAGACAACATCGCCTTCATCATCCCCGACGCCACTTTTGGTTTTGGACTCTGCTTATGGGCTTTATCCTGATCGGTCTCGGAAAGATCGCCGTCACGTACCAATACCATGTCTTCAAGAGGGAACAGCTCGTTGTGCAAGAAGCTATCGTCAGAGCAAAACGTTACGCTGTTCCAGAAAAATTCATTGCACAATTGCGGCTGCAAGAAGTCCAAATGATGACCGCCAGATGGGGGCCTATTCCCGTCTGGTGGCTAGCCCCAACCGATCTCTTGAGCATTGCGCAGGCCGCACAAAAGGACATCTTGACCCTCTATCGCGCCCAGGCGCTGCGAGCGGGTGCGCACATGGCTTCGGTTGAAGCTCCCTGGACCAAAGTCGCGACATCCAGCCTACAACGACTAGTTTCCCGTATCCAAAGCCCTGCAAAATTACACCGCCTTACTGATCAATGGAGTACCCAGGCCACCACCTGGGCTAAAGAGATTGGACAGTTAACCAAAATTGGCGGCGGTCTCGTGGATTCCCGACCCAAAGACATCGTGGATCTCATCCAACAGTTAAAATCACTACCTTCTACCGCATCCATTGCCAAAACCTTATATCAAGCCGCTCACTATCTCGCCTTGCCTCCTGCACAAGAAATCGCTGACCACACTGCCATTTTAAACACGTTGTTGGTAGCGTTTCCTTACCCGACCGAGTCTTCGTTCGTCGATCCTTTAATGCAATATTTGGCCACTCGGGATAGCCTCGTTTCCGTAGCACTGTATGATCGCAATGATGACACCACCTATTATCTAAACCCTAGCCTCCGTTTTGATACCGCCAGCATCATTAAAGCAACCATCATGTCCACCTTGCTATGGGACAGCCAGAAAGCCCATATTCCCTTAACGGCTAGCGAACAGCAGTTGATGATTCCCATGATCGAATACAGCAACAATAACGCGGCGACCGCCCTATGGGATTTAGCCGGACGGTCACACGGAATCCAGACATTTCTCAATGTTGCGGGCCTGACCCAAACCATCCCCGGCAAAGAGGGTTATTGGGGCCTTACTACGACCAGTGCATTGGATCAAGTAAAACTACTGAAGTTGTTAAGCTTTCCTAACAACATCCTCACTCCCGCGTCGCAGGCTTATGCAGCCAATCTCATGACCCATGTCATCGGCTGGGAAGATTGGGGCGTATCCGGCGGCATCCCTAGCAACGTGACCGTTGCCCTAAAAAACGGCTGGTTGCCGGATGGGAGATTAACAGCATAGGACATATCGACGGAGATGGACAAAACTATGACGTGGCCATTTTATCCCGCGACAATCCCACTGAGTCCTACGGCATTGCCACCATTGAAAGTCTATCAGATATTATCTGGGATACCTTAAGTCGCCAACCTTCGGACACCAACTAATTGGTCGCTGGCGGTTCCTTTAAAAGGTCCCGTGATCTTCGTAGAACCCCAATATAATAGAACATCCAGTAGCCTAAAAAGAGGAAATACAGGAATACTGTAAGCGGTCCTTGAGAAACTGCCATGGTAGCATGGGGAGAATTTTGGTTTTGAAATATGGAACTTGAAGAATGGATGTCGACAACTATTCGGAGCACCACCAGCAACAACACTATTCCACCGATATAAGGATTTGTCTTATAACGCAGTCCATCATGTGCCGAGTCAAACTGGGTGTGCTTAAGACTGTAAAATGCTAAAACTAAACCAGTCCCCAATCCTACGATAATGCCGAGAAACATCATGGTTTGTGGCACCATGCCTAACAAAATGACAATACTTAATAGGCCTAGAACCACCAACCGGCCAATAAGCATTACCGGCCGGACTGACTGGCTGGTCATGGTTCGCCGAGCCCGCAGCGCCACCACAACCACAATCAAAATGACCAAGGGCAATGAAGAAGCAAGCTTCATGGACTAAGAGTCCTTTCAACAGTCAACAGTTATGGTTTAAGTGTTTCTGTCCTCCATTGAGGCATCAAACTTATTGAATCAACCTTACCCCCATCAGAGGTGCTTTAGCCACAGCCTGCGAGTTATATTGTACCCGATCACCTGCCCAATGGACATATTCGCCAATGATGGCGCCCTTTACTATGCTCCCGCCGCCAACACTGACTGTCCCGCTTGGGGCATAAAGGATTCCAGTAACATTGGCACCACCCTCCATTGTGATGTTTCCATCGGGACTTGACCCTTCAGCTAGAATAGCTATAGGATTAGATGTCGGCTCTGCCGTACTGGAATCTGAGCCACCGCCAATCGACACATTCCCATTTGCTGCTACAACATACCCGCCCACCTGCTGCCCCCCAGCGAGAGAAATATCTCCGTTATTGGCCGTGACATTTCCCGTTACCGGATCACCTCCGTGCAACTTAATAACATAACCACCAGGCGAATTATCAAGATTCGAGGCCTCAGCAGAGGTTTCGGTCGCCGTAACACTGCCGCCAACAGATGATCCTCCCCCCAGATCAAAAGACCCATTACTCACCCACACACTACCGGTCACAGGATCGTTCCCTCCCAGGACAACATTTCCTCCTGTGGCAATAACATTTCCTCCGACCGATTCACCACCTCCTAACGAAATCACTGTGTTCCCTGTAGGTGAATTTCCGTCAATGGCTACAACACTTCCAGATATTGGCCCACCGGACAAATTTACAATCCCCCCGTAATCGACGATATTCCCGTTAATTGTATCGCCACCACCTATAGTAATGTTGCCATATGCCTCGATAGATCCATTGACGTTCATACCACCACCGATATCTACATTGCCATGAACAATATAATTTCCTTGCACACCATTGTTAGACCACGACGGATCAAAGTTGCCATTAATCACGGTACCACTAAAAGAAGGAATTGAAGGTTCAGGGGCACTTGGAGGCAATGGCCATGAGGGCATTGGAAGTACAGGAGCATGTTGGGTCGGAGTAGAGTAAGAACTGCCGTTTGTTGACGCAATAACCGGACTCACCGTGCCGCTCGCATTAATGTTGCCCGTGACGGTACTTCCGCCCCCAATTTCGATATTTTGGTTGGCGTGAATACTCCCCTGCACGTTTAATCCACCGTCGAAGGATAAAGAAGTATTTGTGCTTCCTTGAAAGATAGCATAACCAAAACCTTGTCCAGGACCGTATGCTGCAATTCCGGTAGCCGTGACGGTAAAATGCTTGAAACCTAAGATGCCTGCAAATCCACTGGGTACATACTCAGTCGCGGTTGCCTCTACAGCATCCTGAATATTCGGGTCGGCTTTTACGGTTACAGTTTGTTCTTGAACATTGGGGTCATTCTGGCCAACCAGAAACGACTGAGTACCCGGCGAATTGCCTGCCTCCGCTACCTTGGCACCTGCCAAAGCCGCTGCGTCCACAGCATTTTGCAAGTTAGTTTTGGCATAGTAAACCGTGCCAACAGTTACTCCTGCTGCGGCCATCCCCAACATCACGGGAAGAAAAATCACTACCAAAATTAATGATTGTCCCGAACGGTTTTTAAACATGTTTGACCTTTTATGTAATATTTTCCCCATAATTTTTTCTCCTCTTTTACATTTCGATTCGTCAAAGTCAGTCCGTTACTATAGTTTAACGTTAAAATATTCGCCACCAGGGACTGGTTTCCCTTTTTTTAACTTAAAAGACTTCAGTGGCATGTAATAACGAGTCGAACCTTGTAGGTGAATCTTTTCTTGATGTAACCCAGTCCCCGGCACCGATCCACATTATCATCACTTCACACTGGCTCGTTTGAGGGATACATCAAGAATCCTATCCGCCCTATACTTATATCGATTGGCAACAGGAAAGGAGGACAGCTATGCTTTCGCTTTTTTCCAATGATTTGCCTCCAGATGAAGCCTTATAGCTGTTTTATCGCATTGCTGCAATATTATTCGTCGTCACGATTGCCATTGTGGGCTATTCTTTTTGGACGGCTCAACGCCATCCAGAACTTCGCTCTGTGCCTTCGATGGATAAGGACAGGTTTTCGGTTGCACGGCAATGGCTGGTATATGGTTTGGGCATTCTATGGTTACTAGACGGATTCTTGCAACTCCAGCCTCTCATGGTTACACGATTTATTGGCGGATTTTTGGCACCCTTGATTTCGGGACAGCCGGCACCCGTGACCTGGCTGATCAATATCGGAATTAAAGTCTGGTCTCTAAGCCCCGTAGTATGGAATGATGGTGCTGCTTTTA
>PXYW01000015.1 GCA_003023695.1 Sulfobacillus benefaciens
GGATACGTGGCGGAATCGCATATCATAAGGCCCTAACGCTCTCCGATGACTTAGAGTCTAGCCATATCGCTTGACAACTCCATCGCCGCTACACTTGCCATCGGGCGCAAGACGTATGATAGGGGGAGGAGGGACGTCGTATGCCGCATACCGTGAATATTCCTTAACGCTTACCGATCTTGATCGACCCGGACGGGTTGACGGCACTTTGTCATCGCTATGGGATTCGGGAGTTGGCGCTCTTTGGGTCGGTTTTGCGCGACGATTTTACGTCCCAGAGTGACGTCGACGTGCTGTGTGAAATGGGACCCAAATCCGCCATCCGCTCACTCTTTGACGTGGGGCGTTTGGTGGGAGATCTTGAGGAGCTAACGTGGCGACGCCCTACCCTGGAATGTCATGAAGAGCATGTGCAACGTGCTCATTCATGGAAACGATGAGGTGGATATCCAGATTGTGTGGATGACGGCCGCCGAGGATATTCCTCGGATTCATGCCGCGCTTCAGAAGCTTCTGTCCGATGTCGCAGACGCATCGCGCGGCAGCTAGTAACCATTATCCACCGCCCGCATCATAGTTTGGTTGGAGCGCACTCGGGGGCGAGAACGCATTAAGGCCAAGTCGTCATCGGGACAGCAGCCTTCGGTTGAGATGATGCCACCCTGTGACCGTGGAACTCTTTTGTAGCAGAAATTTGCCAACGATTTAGATGTGGGTTTGCCAACATGTCGTCTTAAAACTTGGTGAACGAGAAACTGACCCCACCGGTTTTCGCGAAAATGCCGTAGTACCGCTCAAGCCGTTCCCCGTGACCCACACGAATACCGTCGTTTGCTGTATTATGGTTGGCATCTGGATGATCACCTTGGTGGCTTCGCAGAGTGTAAGGCATCGGCCCATGAGCGGAGAGGCCAATCCCAAAGACCAGTAACGACTGATACTTGGTTGGGACGTTCCTCGGTCTCCACCGAAGAACGTAAAACTCTGATTTCCGCGTGACTACGCCCCGGGGGAACCGCAACAACAGCGTGGTATTGTAAGCGTAAAATACTCGACACCTAGGTATTCTCTCCCGAAGTTGGCGTACTCTTCCAATCGGGAGCCGTTCTCTGGGCAAGCTCATTCCCGGTTGCTGTCGGGAATTCCGATCATGGCGTCCCGCAACGCTTCAAGTCCGATTGTTCGTAGAGTTGGCGTTTCGCCATAACTACCTCTTCAAGTTTGTTGACCCGGTCCTTCATGTGCAATCAATGAATCACGTCGGTTCTAACTGGTTTACCTAAGGGAAAACGGGTAGGGGAGCCGTTCCCCTCGGAAACGACTGAGCCCGACGCAGAGAGGGACGACAATCGTATTGGGTCGTCTGCTGGGTGCCAATCTAAAGAGACCTCCTTAAATGGTGAAAAAGGTAAGGAAGACATAGGGATAGAGGGATATTTTGGGAATCTCCATCGATGATGGCGAAATTGAAGAAATCGCCATTGGAATCGCTGGCTAATCAGCTATTATACGTTTTAAGGCCTTTCTGAACGACCAAATCCATGTGTAGGTTTCATGTAGCGCGAAATATCCCCGAGCGAGCGGTCAATTCTACAATCCGGATACCCGAAACCGGCTGTTGTTGCCATTCCTGCCCGGCATCGTAGCTTTTAGATCCAACCTTCCTTAGACAAACAGGATAGGATCCCTTATGCTTTTGGTAATAACAAGGATGGGGATACATGATATCGATTCCTAAACAGTTGACAGAGGACACTCTAATAAGCGGCTTAATAGGTGGAGAAGAATGGGTCAATCGGTTGATAAATGAGCGTCCATGCGATGTTTCATTTGCGCGCTTGAATGGGTTGAGCCAGGAGGTATAGCACCTCTTGCGACGTTGGCTGTCAGGAATCATTGGCGCACTGTTCCGCCTGCTTCCACTATATATTCTTATTTACAACGTATGAAATTCGTAGACATATTTGGGTTCACCGATCGTGTAGAGTTCGTTGAGCACGATCCAGATGGCCGATTTATTCCGGCAGTTTGGGTGCAGGAACACGACCGTATTGAGCCTGTTGTTGACGGTATTAAGAGTATTCTGCGACGCTCGTTTTTGGAACAGGGAGTCCAATGGGCTACAAGTTGGTCTCTCAACGAGTTGATAGGGAACGTGATTGTTCACGCAAGGGCGCCTAACGGCGGGTTAGTGTTTGCGCAGGTGTTTCCCAGCAAAGACGTAGTTCAGATTGCAGTCTGTGATAGCGGGATTGGCTTTTCGGGAAGTATCCACGAATTCAATCCCGCATGGAAATTCCCTGAAACAGAGGCTTTGGAGCTAAGGCTCTAAAAGGGACTGATGGCGCCGGAATGGGTTATTTTTGGTTAAAAGGGTCGTGAGCCACAGTGGCCCCAACGCAAGACTCGTAGTTATTAGTAGAAGAGCCATAGCGTTTATTCAGCAGGAAACCTATTCTTGGGCATCCGGATGATTTGGGTGATGACGATCCATGGGAGGTCGAGGATTAATGAATGCCACCACGAATCTTCAAACAATTGATGTGAAGACGTGGATGGGGACGGACATTCTAGGAAGTAGGGGACTGGGAAGGCAAGCCAGAAATTTACTAGTGGAACGGATCAATAAGACGGAACCAGTGATCCTCGATTTTCGCAATGTAGAGGTCATGACCAGTGCTTTTGCCGACGAGTGCTTTGGTAAACTGTGGGATCGGTTCGGGTCGGGACTCATAAAATCAACGATTCATATCAAAGGGCTCTCCGGTAACAACAAAGCAATCTTCAGGTTCGTATTGGCGAATCGATAGTAGGCGCTAAGCACCTCACGAGGCATTCATTCCCATATGCTTATAAGCGTGAACCTCCTCGGAACAATGGCTAGACATCTAATGGACCCCAGAATCATCGACCTAGTGAGGGAGATGGTTTGGGAACTCTAACTGATTTTCCTGGGAATGGAACTCGCCGCGGTTCCATCCTAAACCTGCCCCGTCCTTCAGATCGGCGGCGTGTTCGTGTCCCCAAAGAAGCTGCCGTGTGTGATGTTCTAAGTCCCCACCATCTCGGCCTGGGGAATATCCATGCGAATTACGCATTCGTCGTCTGCCGATCCTTGGCCCAAATGTCGGAGGACTAGTATAGCCTAGCGTCTTTTATGGTCCCCTCGGGCCGCGGAAGAGCACGGCGGCATTGCGGCGACGCGACAACAGACATGAATAGCAAAGCGATGGGCCCCTCGTGACAAATTCGCCCGCCCAAAGGTACGGCGCACTTTTTATAACTAACTCGAAGACATTTTCGAGCCAGGAGTTCGCATTTGTAGGTTAACTAAGCAATGGAGCGGGTTGCACCGAATGGAGGTTGAAAGCCAGCGAATATCGGTGTAGTAAGAGATTTAGGGGGTGCGAAGTAGGCAACTGCGTGTCGCGTGAATGGCAAGGCTCCGGCAATCCGCTTGAATGCCGTAGTTCACCCTCCGGATTTTATGACGCCGTGATTGACTAGTTAACGCTACGTCTTTAATAGACACCGAAATACGATAATATTCCCAGATGGCAATTTGAGGCTTATCAGGCGGCACATTTGAAAATCATTTAAGGGGCCCGAATGACAAAACGATTCAAGGGTAGGACCCTTACGGGAAAGTTCATGCGACAAAGGGAGATACCTTTTGTCGTATGGATCGAATCCACGATAGGAGGCCGTTTTGCAACATGGTTATTCCAGGGCGGGCTGCCGTGGTCATCTGCCCGCGCCGCCACCATGCGGCAAACCATACATAGGAGACCAATTTCGCCGTGAGCACCCATGACATCCATTGGTCAATGTCATCTTTGGTTGGAATTTCATACCTATCAAGATATTGCTTTACGACATGCTTCACTGCAGTGTTTTCGGGAAACCCCCCGCAAAGTACTGCTAAGTCGTAAGCAGGATGGCTCCATGCAGCTTCAGCCCAATCGAACAGCACCAGTTGCCCGGTATTCCGTTCTCCCCAATTGGTCGGATTTGGATCTCCTGAAATCAGAGTCTTTTTGCTGGTTAACGCAGGCCACGGCATCTCGAGAAAACTGGTCAATGCGTGGGCGTCATCATCGTCCCAAAGAGACGCCGCATCGTCAATATCCTGAGCCGTCCACATCACAGAGCGTTCAGGCAGATTCCCCGCCATTGCGATCGGATTTTGGTCCAACGAGTGCAACACGCTCAAGTACGCAATCTGATCGGATAATCGTTGGGTGTAAGGATGTCCTAACACCATTGGCAATGACTCCATTAATACCCATATTTTCCCGGCACTTTCCCCCTGAGCGTATACCTCCGGGACTCCCAGACCTTTATGCCGCACAATGTCGGCCCAGTCTTTGTAAAAGGCGGCTTCAATCGCTGTTGTGTACTTTAGCACGGCCTCTCCTTTAGGACCTTGCACCTTAAGGATTCCGGGGCCTCCAACTCCCATCATCGGGGTCGACGTCACAGGCTTTCCCGTGATCGAGACGATCTGGGCGTGTAGAATTTCATCTTGTGGATTGATGTTCATTGCAACCTCCACCATTGGTCGGCGTAACAGAATGTTTTGCTCTCCGTATCCTTTGCTCAGTCGGGGATAACTGCGTTTAGATACTACTACGCGTTGGATTACGGTCCTTCGTCCGGGGGATGCAGTATGTGATCGGCAAAATCATTTGCCCCGGGCACACCCGATCGCCGAATCTGATGGGCTGCCGCATGGTAGTCGTAACTCGTTTCCTTTAGTACTACGTCAGGGCCTAATAATGCCCAACAGGCCCCTCGGGCTGCACTTTGAAGACCTACGCTGCCCACATTGATAATCCGAGTTTCGCCGACCATTCGGTCGAACTGGATGTGCGTATGGCCGCACACAATGGTTTTTTGGCTGATGCCTTCGAGCATCGGCCGAACTATCTCGTCGGGAGTGTCGCGTCGTATGGGATCTGTGTCACTTCGAGGGGAGCCGTGGGCGAACAAGACGTCGCCAATCCCTTCCACATCTAAAGGTACTGACCGGGGAAGGTGATTGAGAAAGTCTCGCTGCGTTGGTGTTAACTGATCGGCACACCACTCATTAATCTCCGCTATCCATTCCGGGAGTCCCTGATCGACCCCGTACCGTTCACCTATTTCACGATCCGCATTGCCTTTCACAAAGTACACTGGCCCACCAAGATTCATGAGGCGATTCATGGTGGCAGCCGGTTGTGGTCCCCAGGCCAAATCGCCACATACCACAATGGCATCAGCATTGCACTGGTCAATGTCAGCCAAGACCGCGTCAAGGGCAGCCAAATTGGCATGAATATCCGAGATTACTGCTACTCGCATAGCCATTTATTCATTCTCCTTGGCGATAGTTCTCTTAGGACAAACATCTTTGTTACTAACATTATTAGCGATATCAGTGGTCTGGCAACTGCCCCCACATCGCCAATACCCCTGCCTACATTCCATGAATGACCAAAAATGCATCGGTCTTCTACCTGCCGCCCTTATTTGATTTTGCCTCTCATGGTTGCTAAGAACAGTAGTTACTCAGCTATTAATAGAGTTCCAACGAAATATTGTTCTAATATTAAATTGCTTTTTAGAGATCGGGGCAAGGAGAATTATCGTGGTTGCTTTAAAAATGCTCGTTCTGATTTTATCACTGGGGATTGATACGCTGATGGTATCGGTTTCACTTGGCCTTTCACAGACTAAGGGTAGAGCTAAAATTGCCCTGATGTTTTCCTGCACAGAAGGATTAATGGCGTTAATTGGGTTATTCATCGGCAAAGGAATTGGGCGGTTTATTGGGTCATGGGCCTCGTTAATTGGCGGGCTGGCACTGCTAAGCGTAGCGGCATGGCTTATTTTCTTTGAAGGGAAAGACGACGAAGACGAGAAATTGGGCCGGAATCTTGTTGGGTGGGCATTAGTGGCCACGGCTGTCAGTATTAGCGTAGACGAATTGGTGATCGGTTTTTCTATCGCGCTGGTTGGAGTGCCGATTGCCTTAACAATTCTCTTGATTGCCGTGCAAGCCTATATTTTTACGTTTTTAGGGATGACGTTTGGAACAAAGCTAAAACCTTATCTTGGGGAATGGGCAGAGAAGTTGGCGGGAATCGTTCTTGGATTTCTGGGTTTATGGATATTGGTCGAAGCGATTGTTCACTTACTTTACCGGTAAAACGTCCGGGCTAGCATCCGTTTGGGGGCGAGAGAGAGCACGATGCGTATTTCAGCGGACGCTTTTTAAGATTCGGAATAGACTCGTTATAGTATTGGATCAATATGGTGCACACCTGCGAAAGCATCGTAAGAGGGTGGCTGTCTTCTTTATGTTGGTTGAAGTTATAGCGATCGAATTTAGGGTGAGATTGCGTGCACCCTACAGGTGTTGGTCGGGAGGGTGGAGAACCATATGGTTCTTCGGACCGACGTCTGCACTCGGGTACGACTGGAAAATGGTCGCAGGAAAATGTGATTCTCTGGCGAAGACTTAATCGCCTAGACAAATCGAACCGATGTCACTGGCAGGAGTTATGCTAATGTCCCCGATGTTGCCAGAAAAGGTCAAATGGATTCCGTGCGGACTCTTTGTCAATGACAGCGAAGAAAAGGCAACCATTGCAATTCGTAACACGTTAAATGCGGTCGATCGTGGTCAATGGACTATCTTGTCGAATCTAATGGTTTCATATCAACCCGAGGAGACACCTGATGAGATCGATATAGTAGCAATCGGTTCGACCGCTGTTATCGCCATAGAGGTCAAGCATTGGGACAACAGGTATGTAGCAAAGAATCCCAACGTAGTGGTGCTAGTAAGGCAAATAAGCTCGAAAAGACAGCGAGGCGGCTTAAAGGGCACAATGCTGTTCCTGAGAAGGGATATTGAGCTATTCCAGAGATCCATAGCGGAGATATCTTGTGTACAGCCAGGCGATTATCAGCATGCTGGCAGGCGAGTCTCTCTCAACCGAGATCATCGGATGACACTGGCCATGCGGTGGCAAACAGGGTTCAATTGAAACGATAAGCTGGTTAGACTGCAACATGTTGTAGAGATTTCCATTTCCGATGCATAAGCCGTACAGTGTGACTAATCTGCATTAGAAAAGAGATGACTAGTTGAATCCCTTAAATGATGAAAAGCTTATTACCACTTCGGTCCAATTGAGGCCTACGATCAGTTATGCATCCTATCACAATCACGTACCGGTGGTGTCTAGCCTCACCATTCACAATCACTCCAATGAATTTAGGACGCAAATTCAAGTCATATTCCAGGGGCCTTGTTTGCTTCACGATTTTGTTCTTCGGTTGGAAGGATTAGAGCCTCACGAGTCAAGACGATTCGACACCGTCGACCTCCCATTGTCGCACCAATACCTCTCCCAATTAGGGGAAGCTGAACATAGCCACCTGATAGTGGCCGTCACCGTTGGTGGCGTTGAAGTGGCCCGAGACTCACACGCGATAGAGATATTGGCCTACGATCAGTGGGCGGGAATTCGAGAATTACCCGAATTGCTAGCTGCGTTCAGTACTCCGAATCATCCCTCTATAGATGCCCTGTTGTCAAAAGCAGGAGAAGTCTTAGCAAATCAAGGGCGAGGCGGAGCGATCACAGGGTATCAAACGGGAAACCGTGAGGATGTTTGGTATCAAATTTCTGCTATCTACAATGTCATCATGGCTGAGCAGTTGGTGTACAGTGCGCCGCCTGCTTCGTTTGGTACAGAAGGGCAAAAGATACGGTTGGCAGACCGGGTATTTTCGGGGAGAGTCGCAACGTGCCTTGATTTGACCATGTTGTTTGCCTCGTGTTTGGAACAGGCAGGGCTGCATCCAGTAGCTCTCATCAAGAAAGGGCATTCGTGGATTGGATGTTGGTTGATTGAAAGCGCTTTGCCTAGCGCACTTACTGATGATTGCCAAAGTATCCGCAAACGCGTACAAAGCGGGGAAATGTTGGTGTTTGAAACCACCGGTGTGGCAAATCAGCCGCCAATGAATTTGGCATCTGCCGTGGACTACGGAGTAAGCCATCTAGCCGATGAGCAGGGCTTCTTGTTCGCTGTGGACATTAAACGAGCTCGACTTGAACAAATTCTGCCGCTTCCTTCGCGATGGGACCCTGTGACCACTAAAGAACCCCTTGTGGATCAAGAACCACGTCTGGAAATCGCCCCGGAGTTGCCCCCATTAGTCGACCAAGTGGACGATGTCAATACTAACCCATCCGGGCTAGACGGGTCTGAGGCTCGGTTGCGTCGATGGAAGGGAAAACTTTTGGATCTGACCGCGAGGAATCGGCTCCTGAATTTTAAAGTGACCCGTACCGTGGTGCCGCTGGTTGTCCCAGATATTGGGGATGTTGAGGATGCCTTGGCTGATGGTAAGGGATGGAAGTTTCGGTCGATTTATGAGTTTATTCCCGAGGCTGATCCAAGGTCGGTTGCCATAGCCGCAGCACGCACAGGAGTCAATCATTATGAGAACTTAGCCCGGGACGTGATGGGACACCGAGAACTAATCTCCTCGCTATCGCCTCGGGATCTGACCACGCGGCTAGTGAATATCTTTCGGGCAAGCCGGACTGGATTTGAAGAGGGAGGGGCCAACACTCTGTTTCTCTCCTTAGGACTCCTGTACTGGACCGATGGAGTGCGGGCTAAAACGCAGGCCGCGCCAATTTTGCTGATACCGGTCACCATTTCTCGGAGCTCTACCCGCAGTGGATTTATGGTAACACGCCATGACGATGACACGGTCGTCAACCCAACTCTAGTGCAGATGTTGCGCGATCGGTTCCAATTAACATTAAACGGACTCGATCCCTTGCCTCGGGATAAACATGGCGTTGATGTCGCCAAGATTTTGCAAATTTTCCGTGCGGCGATTACGCCCATTGCTCATTGGGAGGTTCGGGAAGAAGTCTATCTTGGCATTTTGTCCTATGCAAAGTATTTGATGTGGAAGGATCTTGAAGATCGGACAGAAGACTTAAGAGCAAGTCGCGTGGTGTCGCAACTGATTGATGCAACGGCTGCCATGCCGCCGATCGGAGTTGCGTTTGGTGAGAGGACAGACATCGATCAACGGCATCAACCGTGGGAGTTGTTGACTCCCCTGGACGCGGATTCGTCACAAATGAACGCGATTAGCAGGGCAGCGGAAGGCTATGACCTAGTTTTGGAAGGTCCCCCTGGTACCGGGAAATCCCAGACGATTACCAACTTAATTGCCCATTGCCTGGGATCTGGTCGAAGCGTGCTATTTGTTTCGGAGAAGATGGCCGCACTGGAGGTTGTTTACCAACGACTATCCTCGGTGGGGTTGGCCCCATTTTGTCTGGAACTTCATTCGGCCAAGGCAAAAAAGACGGAAGTTTTGGAACAGTTGAGGTCTGCGCTTGCGGTGTCTTATGCCTATTCTGAAGAAGATTGGATGGATCATGCTAACCGTTTGGCGAATTTAAGAACCAATTTGAACGCTTGGGTGGAAACGTTGCATAAGAGACATTCCAATGGTCTGACCGTGCGCGATGCGATGGGGACCTTGAGCCGGCATCCTGACTGGGAGCCCGCACGCATGTCGTGGAGCCATCCCGAGGTACACAGTGTGGTAGATCTGAACGTTCAGCGCGAGGTGGTGCGCGCTGCCGCGGCCGTTCTCGATGAGTTGGGATCTTTGCCAGAGCATCCACTCATCGGATTGCATCACAGCGAATGGACCACCGCCTGGGAGGACCGACTGAGTGACTTGGTAGCAAACGCAGAACGGACCGTCAGCAACCTGATTTCGGTTAGTGGTAAATTGACGAATTTATTTTCCTCCCCTCAAATTGCCATGACCGACCAAAGTTTGCGGGATTTGGACGCCTTGAGCGAGTGGCTCTTACTGTCTGAGCTAATTCCCGCCGAAGTCATGCATCGGCTCGAAGAACATATTGCGGACGAACTGCAGGATTGGAGACGGCATGGACATCGGCGCAATGAGGTCTGGGGCGAGTTGCAGCCGTGGTTTCGCCCAGAGATTTCACGGATAAATGGGGAGATGCTTCGCTCGCAGTGGATGTTAGGTCAAGGAAAAGCCATGGTAGGACGCTGGCTGGCCAAGCGGAAACTATTGAATCAATTACGACCCTTTATGGTCAAAGGTGTCCCAGAACAGTCTCTCGACACGGTGCTGGATTCTCTCTGTCGTCTAAACGAAGAAGAGAGCTATTTAAAGGCAGTAAGCGACCATGCGTCTCGGTTGCTGGGAGACCTTTATCATGGATCCCAAACCGATTGGGATAGGGTGGAGCATATTCAAAACTGGATTGATGAATTCAAGAAAGCAGCCTACCAATGGTCGCGCAGTGCTAACGAAAGCGAGTCAGATGCAGTCTTACGAAGCTTGATGGGCTGGGTGCGGAATGAAGGAAAATCCGGGGTGGCCGCAGCATATTTCTTGTTGAACCAATATCGAGAAAGTTGGAACCAATATCGGGCGATTCGTGAAACACTTGTCGCTCTTACTCAAGAATCGGGTCAAGATAGGCTGTCCACCGATATCGCCGCTTTTCTCGCCACGATTCAACGGTGGCGTTCTGCACGAGAACAGTGGCGGGTATGGTGCCGTTGGGTTGAACTTCGAAACCAGTTGACGGAACTTGGGCTCAGTGCGTTAATAGGACAATTGGAGCACGGAAAAGTTTTGGCCAGTGAACTCGAGGAAAGATGGGCATATTCTTATCAGTATTGGTGGTTTCGTGCAATCATCGATCGAGATCCGGTGCTACGGAGTTTCTCCCGTGCCGACCAGGCACGAAAGATTGCGGATTTTCAGCAAGCCGACGACCAGTTCCGGCTGTTGACGGCCCAATACATTGTTGCAAAATTAACCTCTCAGGTGCCCAAGGGGGACGGGCTGACCAAATTCGCACCAGAAATGCGGATATTGCATCGTGAATTGGCGAAAAAACGTGCGCATTGGCCCGTAAGGAAACTGATTCGAGAATTACCGACGCTTCTGCCCAAGTTGAAACCCTGTCTCCTGATGAGTCCTCTCTCAGTCTCTCAGTACCTTGACGCCAGTGCTAAATTCGATGTCGTCATTTTTGATGAGGCATCGCAGATACCGGTATGGGACGCGGTGGGAGCAATTGCTCGCGGAAAGCAACTCATTGTCGTCGGTGACCCCAAACAGTTGCCACCCACCACCTTTTTTGACACCCAAGACAACGACGATGAACAAGACGATAACATGGCGCAAGATCTCGAGAGTATCTTGGATGAATGTTTGGGAACCTCGCTGCCGACACTGCGCTTGGAGTGGCATTATCGCAGCCGCTACGAAAGCCTAATCGCATTTTCCAACCATCGGTATTATGGTTCTCAACTGGTCACATTTCCGTCCCCGGTCACTCGCGATGAGGCAGTACAGCTGTGCTTGGTGGAAGGGACATATGATCGTGGTGCCACCCGCACCAATGCGGGAGAAGCCAATGCTGTTGTAGAAGCGATAGCCGAGCACTTCACTGAGTATGGTGATAATGCGCCAACATTGGGGGTGGTGACGTTTAACCTAGCCCAGCAACAATTGATTGAAGAGTTGTTGGATCTGAAGTTGCAGGACAATCCCGAATTGGAAGAGCGGATTAGTCATGCATCCGAGCGATTATTTGTTAAGAACTTGGAGAATGTTCAAGGAGACGAACGGGATATAATTTTCTTTTCCGTGACTTACGGACGTGATCCGAGTGGGCGTGTGGCATTGAACATGGGTCCGCTGAATAAAGAAGGTGGACATCGACGGCTGAATGTGGCTATTACCCGAGCTCGACTAGGAATCAAAATTTTCTCCACCATATCGGCTGAGGACATTGATTTGTCCCGCACCCGGGCGCAAGGAGTCATAGATCTCAAAGAATATCTGCATTATGCGCAGCACGGATGGATGGATCGAGGATCATTGCGGAGTCGATGGACTGCACAGCACCCCATTGAGGAAAGCATTGTCGCTGAATTAGAGAAGCGTGGGTGGATTTGTGAGCGGCAAATTGGATCTTCTGAACATCGGGTAGATGTTGGCGTTGTTGATCCCGACGATCCGGCCCGTTTCGTCCTGGGAATCGAAAGCGACGGAACCAGTTATCGGTCTCTGCCCTCAGTACGAGATCGAGACAGACTCCACCCCTATGTGTTAAAAGAGCTGGGATGGAATGTGGAGCGCATTTGGTCTTTGGATTGGCTGACAAATCCCAGACGTGAAATGGAACGCATTGAGCATCGGATCGCAGAGCTGTCGGGAGCCACCCCATCGGAATCGCGGTCACCCAAGCCGCCAATGGGAGGCGGGGACTCAAAAGGCATGGTGGCTCATGCGTTCCCCTTGGGCAATGACGACCGTCATTTGGGCTCCCGGGCTAGTGCAGGAAAATATGCAAATCTTACTACCTGGCTCCAACACTGTGCGGATAAAGAGCTTACGATCAACTTCGAAGATTTGGAACGCATTATTGGCGGCGCGCTGCCGCCGTCAGCCCGAAAGTACGATGCATATTGGTATGGAGGACAGCCGGGAAGTACGGTGGGAAACGCCATTGTCTCGGCAGGATGGCGTGTGGTAGGGCTGGACAAAAGTTCTGGATGGGTCCGTATCGCTTCGAATCAACACAACCACTGACCGATTTAACAACAGGCGACCCCAAACGGAGGAATTGCAGAGGATGAATTGATGGCCATTATGGTTTCATCGTCCGCGTCAAATATCGCTCAATGAATGGTCCACCCTACGGACATAAGGGTTGATCGACCAGAGTTGTCAGTTTTAATGGTTTTTCCTGTCATTTCCTCGCCTGCGATGAAGGAAAAGAATAACAAAATGTAGAATGGCATGGTATGGGTATTAAAGACATGTCGAAGGGCGGAGCTATGCGGGATTCGTGGGAGACGGCGAGACATTTTGTATCTCAGATCCAAGAATTGCCCCAACCTTTGGTAATTATTGCCGGTGCACGGAAGACAGGCAAAACGCCATTGGCTAAAGCGTTGGCGACTCAGGGATTGGGAACCTACATCAATCTTAGCCTTTTGCTATCGAGATATTTAGCTACGGATCCCGATGCCGACGACAATTTAACCGCCAGTACAATGGTTAGACTCTTGCGCGATATATCGCCGACTGGGCCGATGATTGTCGACAATATCGAAGCGGTGTTCCAGCCAGAACTGCGACTCAGCCCCCTGAGGTGGTTTCGCCAAATTGCTCGAGATATGCCGCTGGTGGTGGTTTGGCCTGGGGCAGTTGTCGAGGGAGAATTCCGCTATTCCATGCCCAACCGTCCAGACTATTTTTATTCTCGGGAACCATCACTCGTTGTCGTTAATTTAGAGACGGAATTTGTCTTGTAAGCGAAGGAGTTATGAACCATGAAATATGGGGAACTGATTCAATTTAAGCCGATTGCCTCAGTCATTACGGTACAAGAGGCCGACGAGCAGCAAAAAGCGTTAGAACTACTCGACACCTATGTTATGTCCGACCGAATGGCTCGAGAAATTCAAAATTACATTGTGCCGCATTTGCAATTTGAGGAGATGCGCGATAACCGAGGACTTCTCATCGTGGGCAACTATGGAACCGGTAAGTCCCATCTGATGGCGGTGCTTTCTACCGTGGCCGAAAACGCCGAGTTGCGGACTCGGTTGAACCATGCCGGGGCAGCCGATGCGTTGATACCGATTGCCGGAAAGTTTCGGGTGGTGCGCATGGAACTCGGCGGCACCCAAATTACGCTCCGAGATGCCGTGTGTAAGGATGTTGTGCGCGGACTCAAGACCATGGGAATCGACTATCAGTTTCCGCCCATCACGGAGATTACCAACAACAAGGAAAGCTTTCTCGAGATGATGGGGATATTCAATGAGAAATTTCCCGATCAAGGTCTCCTGGTCGTCATCGATGAGTTGCTTGATTTTCTTCGCACTCGACATCAACAAGAATTAACGTTGGATCTCAATTTCCTGAGGGAACTGGGGGAGTTGGCCACCCAGAGTCGGTTTCGGATTATGGCGGGGACTCAGGAAGTGCTGTTTGGGAATGCACAATTTCAATTTGTGGCCGATTCCATGCAGCGTGTGGCGTCCCGATTTCAAGAAGTCCACATTGTGAATGATGACGTCGCGTTCGTCGTCTCACACCGGATTCTGAACAAAACGATGGATCAAAAATCCTGGATCCGCAGTTATCTCGAGCCGTTTAGTCCTCTATTCGAGTCGATGGCGCTGCGACTCGATCAGTATGTGGATCTGTTTCCGGTCAATCCCGACTTCTTTCGGACCTTTGAGAAAATTAATCTCGGGGAAAAACGAGAAATTTTAAAGACCATTACCGAGGAAATGCAAGACATTTTAAATCGCGAAATACCCAAAGACAATCTGGAGTTATTGTCTGTGGATCGCTATTGGGATTACCTTGCCCGGAATTCTGCTTTTAACTCTAATCCAGACTTTCAGCAATTGCGGCAGCGGGTGGAAACCGCGCAAGATAAGATTAAATCCGGTATGGCACAGCCCGCATACGTTCCCTTGGCCATCCGCATGATTAAGGGCTTGGCCATACATCGGCTGACCGTAGGGTTTGACATGCGTTTAGGTTTGACTCCCAAGGAGCTCAAGGATACCTTGGCGCTTTATATTCCAGTGCCTATGATCGATCCCGCATTCTTGGAGAAGACTATCGAATCCATTCTCCGGGACATGACCAGAATTTTAGGCCACCAACTGATTATCTTTAATTCAGAGAACAATCAGTACTTTATCGATATGGGGGATTATGTTGATTTAGATGCGGTATTGCAGGAAAAGGCCGCGATCCTGGATGATGACAAGCTTAATCAGCATTACTTTGATTTGCTGGCCACCATACTGGAGCGCAAGGATCCCTATGTTCCCGGAAACCGGATTTGGCGGCTGGACGTTCCTTGGCAGTCGCATCATGTCGAGCGTCCGGGATATTTATTTTTTGGCACGCCGAACGAGCGGACCACGGCTCAACCACCCCGGGAATTCTATTGCTATTTTCTTCAGCCGTTTTCACCACCGAAATATCAAGATGCGGGTCGCGATGATGAGGTCTTCTTCCGACTTGCCAAAGTGGATGAAGATTTCACCGATATGATTCGGCACTTTGCCGCCGCCCGTGAATTATCGGCCAGTTACGCAAAATCCAGCAGCACCCGGAGCCACTTTGAGGAAATTGCCGATCGGACTTTGAAATTGGCCACCAAATGGCTTAAAGAAAACTTTCGCACCAAGTTCCAAGTGATTCATCAAAGCCATCCCTATGCCATCCGTGTCAGCAGCGCACCCGATGCCACCGTCTTGGAATTAGTCTCGGCCGTACTATCGCAATATCTCGAAGAGGCGTTCGAACGTCAGTTGCCTGGGTATCCCATATTGCAATTGAACTATGCCGTAACCCGGGCCAACATGCGTGAAAATGTGCAGCACGCTTTGCGCCGCATTGCGGGACAGTCGTCATCCTCTATCGGCACCCGCATTCTCGAATCATTGGAGTTAATGGACGGCGATAAAATTCGACCTCGCCGATCACGCTATGCCGCATGGATTTTAAATCTCATGGAAAGCGCAGCGGCTCCCTACCATGTGGTGAATCGTAAGGAGATCCTCACCGTGCAGCATACGCGTGACGGGGTGGAAGACATTGCCTATACCACGGAGTTCCATCTTGAACCCGCGCTGCTTCAGGTTATTCTTGCATCTCTGATTTGGAATGGGGATGCCGTGGTCGTGATGGACAGGGTGAAGTATGGCCCGGAACGTCTCGGGGAGTTTATCAACCTGGATGACACGCAGATAGCACAGCTCAGTCATGTTGAGCAGCCGAAGGGCGTCTCCAAAAGCAGCATTCGCGCACTCTTTGAGTTCTTTGGCCTGCCCCGTGCCTATGTGGACGATGAAAGCAAGTGGGATGATGCGGTGATACCGACACTGCAATCCAAAGTGCAAGATGCTATAAAACTGATGGTATCCTATGGCCAATTTTGCCGACAGGATATTCGCTTTTTCGGCGAATTGTTGCTGGCGGCTCCAGCACAGGAACACTGGCTTGAACGCATTGGCCGGGTCAAGGCATTTTTGGAGCAAGTGCAGAATTACAACACCGTGGGAAAGCTCAGGGCATTTAATCGGGATGCGGCGGAGATTGATGGCCTATTTGACGATTATCGAGCCGTGGGAGAGGAGCTGGAACAGCTTAAAACCCAATATGAGGCTTTGAGTCCGTTGGCTAGCTATCTGGATACCGCCGCGCAAATTTTACCCCCAGATGACGCATGGCACCGAGAATTGGGCGAGATCCGCGAAGGCTTTATCGACCGTCTAAAGACTGAATCGGCCAACGTATTACGCGCCAAACTCGACACCCTTCGCGGCCACTACGTCAGACTTTACCGGGAATTGCATCAACGGCATCGGCTTAATAAAGCCGAAGATGACCGGCGCCAGGCACTAATTCACAGTCCCGAATGGCAAGCTTTGGATGCGCTCAGTACCATGGGAATCTGGATTGATGGTAAGGATTTTCAGACGGTGCGAGGGTCTTTAGTTAATTTAAAGGTCTGTATGCGTTTGTCAGAATCTGACCTGAAGAATCAGGTGGAATGTCCATATTGCCATTTTAAGCCGCTGGTGGAGACCCAATTCAACAAGGACTTGGACTGGTTTGAATCTCAGATTAGCGCGATCGGAAAACGATGGGCTAATACCCTTGGAGATGCCTTGTCAGACCCCAGCGTGCAAGAGACACTGCGGCTTTTTGATGGTGGCAATCGTGAAGCGATTCAATCGCTTGCGGTCAACAGTACGTTACCGCTGCCCTTGCCAGGGGGATTCGTCGAAGACTTAAAGACCGTTTTGCAAGGAATTCATGCGACCGAGATTAGTGTTAAAGATGTTTTAGCGCAACTGGGAGAGGGCACTCCGCTTAAGCCCGGTGAAGCCAAAACACGATTGGAACAAATCTTGGAACACTACCTCGCCGGATACGATCCGAATCGCGTCCGCATTATTTTCCGAAATTAATAGGAGGCTAACAATGCACGAGCTCGACTTGGAATTTCATGAAGACAAGCGAAAGAACGGTCCGATAACCTGTCTCGGACAGGAATTTGCCACTGAAGAAGATCGGCGCGCGTATTTCCGCGACCGATTACGAGAGCACCTGCCCGCCCTGCGAAAGCTGCCTGGATTTCCCATTGGGACCGATGACGACATTCTGGCCTTGTCAGATCCCCCATATTACACGGCCTGTCCCAATCCCTTTATCCAAGAAATTGTCGCAGAATGGGATGCCAATAGGATGACCGAAGAGCCTTATCATCGTGAACCCTATGCGGCAGACGTGTCCGAGGGAAAAAACGATCCCATCTATAATGCGCACTCGTATCACACCAAAGTGCCGCATAAGGCGATTATGCGGTATATCTTGCATTACACCAATCCCGGCGATATTGTTTTCGATGGATTTGCGGGGACCGGGATGACTGGCGTGGCGGCCCAGTTATGCGGGGATCGTTCTGTGGTCGAGTCTTTAGGGTACAAAGTCGAGTCCGACGGCACCATTTTGCAAAACGAAGACGGCACCTGGAAACCCTTTTCCAAACTGGGTGCACGCCGGGCGATTTTAAACGACCTCAGTCCTGCGGCCTCTTTTATCGCTTACAACTACAATACGCCAGTGGATCCCGCTGCGTTTAAACGCGAAGCCGAGCGCATCCTAGAAGAAGTGGAACAGGAATGCGGGTGGATGTACCTGACCCTGCACAACCCTACACCAGAACAACTAGAAAAAGCCATAGACCTAGCCAAGACCGATCCGCATAATCTCGCTCACCACAAAGATTTACCCTGGGGCCGGATTAATTACACCGTATGGTCCGATGTCTTTGTCTGCCCGCATTGTGCCCAAGAAATGGTATTCTGGGACGCCGCCGTTGACCAAGAGGCTGGCAAAGTAAACGACAGCTTTCCGTGTCCCCATTGTCGTGCCGAAGTTACCAAACGCCAATTGGATCGGGCTTGGACCACCTTATATGATGATGCGATACAGGAAACCGTACGCCAGGCCAAACAGGTACCCGTACTCATTAACTATTCGATTGGCAAAGCCCGCAAGGAAAAAGCGCCCGATGATTTCGATCTGGCACTCATCCGAGTGATTGATCAGGAACCCATCCCCTATTGGTTCCCAACGGATAGGATGCCGGAAGGAGACGAAAGTCGGCGCAACGATGCGATTGGGATAACCCATGTGCATCAGTTTTATACGAAGAGGAATTTTGGGACTCTTGCGAGCGTGTTTCATCGGGCTCTGTTGTCCGAAAGGGTCACCTATTGGGTTACGTCGGCGCTAATACGAACTTCGAAACTCTATAAATTTACAATAGACAGGAAAATGGGCACCGTAAGTGGAACACTATATATTCCTTCGTTGTGGACAGAAAACGTGCCATTTAAGCTGCTTAGGTCCAAAATAAATGCGTTGATGTTCCGATCAATTGATGGAGGAGGATTAACCACTGGCGCATTGCATCAAGTTCAAATTTCTACCGAGTCATTGGATTACATCTTCCTCGATCCTCCCTTCGGCGCTAATATCATGTATTCTGAATTGAACTTTTTGTGGGAAGCATGGCTCAAAGTCTTTACCAATAATGGGCCGGAGGCCATTGTCAACTCGGTTCAAGGCAAAGGATTGCCGGAATATCAGCAATTAATGGCGGAAAGTTTTCGGGAGGCTTTTCGGGTATTGAAACCGGGGCGGTGGATGACGGTAGAATTCAGCAATACTCAAACCAGCATTTGGAGTGCGATTCAGCAAGCTATCCAACAAGCCGGGTTTGTCATTGCCAATGTGGCGGCGTTGGACAAGCAGCAAGGGAGCTTTAAGGCGGTAACGACGACTACTGCGGTGAAAAAGGACCTCGTCATCTCGGCATATAAGCCATCAGAATGGATGATGCATCGGGTAGAAGAGGAGATGCATCATGAGGCTGGGGTCTTAGCCTTTGTCGATGAACATCTGCGGCAGTTGCCGGTGTTTTTAGGCAAAAAGGGGCAGGCGGAACCGATTGATGAACGGACCCCACGCAGTATCTATGACCGCTTTGTGGCGTACTATGTCGCGCATGGGTGGCCTTTGCCTGTGACCAACTCGGCAGATTTTCAACAGTTGTTGAGTGAACGATATCCGGTGCGCGATGGCATGATCTTTCTCGATGATCAGGTCTTGGAATATGACCAAAAGCGCATTTTGGTCAAAGAGTTTGTGCAGGCTGAGCTTTTTGTGTCCAATGAATCCACTGCAATTGATTGGCTGCGGCAGCGGCTTATTGCCAAGCCTCAGACCTATCAAGATTTGCAGCCTGGATTTATGCAGACCATCCAGCACATCGAAAAGTACGAACAATTGCCCGAGCTGAAAGCTTTGCTTGAGGACAACTTTTTGCAGTACGACGGCGGCTCATTGATGCCGGAACGGATTTTGGCTTATCTCCGCGCTAACTATCCCAAGTATCGAGGAGACACCGTGACCGATGAAATGCGACAAAAAATGAAGGACTGCTGGTATGTGCCGGATCCCAATCGGATGGCGGATATCGAAAAAATTCGGCAAAAGAAACTCTGGAAAGAATTCGAAACCTATGTGGCGGAATCCCGAAAGAGCAGTAAACGGTTGAAAGCCTTTCGCTCAGAGGTGGTCAAGGCAGGATTTCAAAAACTGTGGACGGATAAGGACTACGCGACCATCATTTTGGTCGGCGATCATTTGCCGCCAACGGCGGTGGCCGAAGACTTATTTCTAACCCAGTTCATCAGCAATGCGCGGGTCATGGTGGAGTGATGGAATGGGTATATCTCCGAGGAGCGCGCCAACGGGGACGGGTGGTCCAACGCGAAACCGTGTTTGGGGAAGCGTTTGCCCACGTGTGGATTCCTGAAACGGGCACGGTGGTGCGCGTTGCTACTGACGAGATAGAGGATTTGCCCACCCTAGATTTGGCGGAAACACGCTACCGGGCGTATGCCTCCCGTATTGTTCAGGCGCTTCCCGGAGACGTGTTGCTGGCGCCCTTGGATAGTCGGGTGGCGCCGCTTCCCCACCAGATTCAGGTATTGGATCGGGTGGTGCGGGAACGCCGGATGCGGTTGCTGCTGGCAGACGAGGTGGGGCTGGGCAAGACGATTGAAGCGGGGTTGGTTATTCGGGAGTTGAAGTTGCGCCGCAAGATTCGCCGCATTTTGGTGGTCGCGCCCAAAGGTTTGCTCCATCAATGGGCGAGCGAGCTAGCGCTACACTTTGGTGAGCTGTTTCGGGTGATTACCGGGGACGATCTCCGCGGTGGCCATCACGAGGTGTGGTCCCAAAATGAGCAGTTGATTGTCTCCCAAGACGGCATCAAACCCCTCGCGCGGCGGCGCGGGTGGGAGGCCGAGCGCATTGCAGAATATAATCGGCAGCGCTATGAAGCAGTGCTGGGAGCGGGCTGGGACCTAATCGTGATTGACGAGGCGCATCGCTTGGGCGGGAGCACAGACACGGTGGCGCGTTTTCGGCTGGGGCAGGGATTGGCGGCGGCCGCGCCATATTTACTCTTGCTCACCGCCACACCGCACCAGGGCAAAACCGATCAATTTCGCCGTTTGCTCAGTCTGTTGGATGCTGAGCGCTTTATCGAAAATCATAGTCTTAGTCCCGGCCTGGTTCAGCCTTATGTCATGAGAACGGCCAAGCGTATGGCCGTTAACGCAGATGGCTTGCCCTTGTTTCAATCGCGGCGGGTGGAGATGGTGGTGGTTGATTGGGATCCACCGCGATACGCCATGCAACGCAAACTCTACGAAGCGGTGACAAGCTATGTCCAAAAAGGGTATCGGCAAGCTGTCGCAGAAAAGGCCTATACGGAGACCTTTTTGCTAATTTTAATGCAGCGGATGGTGACGTCTAGTCCATCCGCTGTGGAACGCGCCTTGCGCAGACGCATTATGACCATAGAAGACAGAGAGGCAACTGACAATTGGGAAGTTAGTGAGGACGATGAGATCGAAACGGCTATCGATGAAACGGTTCCCTCGCGTGATCACTCAGCTTTAGTCTCTCTCCTGGAGTTAGCCTCACTGGCAGTCCAGAGTCCCGATGCGCGGGTCGATCGGCTCATTGCCCTCATTGACAAGATCCGTCGCGAAGAAACCAGCGACACCAAATTTTTAATCTTTACTGAGTTTCTCCCTACGCAGTCCATGCTGGCGCGAGTGTTGACGGGCTACGGATATCGGGTGAGTGTGTTGAACGGGCAGATGGACATGGGCGAGCGGCTTTCGGTCCAGGAAGCCTTTCGCCATCATAGCCAATTCCTCATTTCTACCGATGCCGGAGGTGAGGGCTTAAACCTGCAGTTTGCCCATGTCGTGATAAACTACGACTTGCCGTGGAATCCGATGCGAATTGAGCAGCGCATCGGACGCGTAGATCGGATTGGACAGCGCCATATGGTTCGCGCGTTTAATTTTGTCATCGCCGATACCGTGGAATATCGGGTGCATGAAGTGCTGTTGGAAAAGCTGCAGCGAATCCTAGAAGAACTGGGCATCGATAAGTTGGGCGATGTGCTGGATTCTACCGGACTTGATGTGGATTACCAGGGGCTCTACGTGTCGGCCTTGATCGATCCCGAGCGAGCGGACAGCAAGCTTAGCCAGTGGGTTGAGGAAGTGCGGGAAACCGCGGACCAATCCATCAAACTTAATCAATCGATTGAGGCGGGACCACCCGATCCCAACCGCTTAAAAACCATTCTGCATCACCCTTTACCAAGCTGGATGGCTTCGATGGTGGAGCATTATGTGGCGGCGCGAGGAGGGTCGATTCAGCGAACCATTCTGGGGTGGACGATTGCCTTTCCCGATGGAATGGTTTTGCAAGATGTAATATTTCGTCCCGATAGCGAGGGTGCGGGGCAAACCTATCTGGCATTAGATCATCCCGAGATTCAGCGAATGTTGGAGCAACTGCCCCATGAAGTTCAGGGCAGTTCTTTGTCGCGTTTGGTGTCAGATGCCTTCCCCAAGGGGCTTAGGGGTCTCTGGAGCCTATGGGAAATGACTTTGCGGTACGGGGAGGACAAAGATCGGCGGATTCTGCCGCTATTTTTGTCCCAGGATGGCCGCGTGTTTCGGGCCTCCTCTCTTCAAATATGGGAGCAGCTTACGCATCCAAGCTTTAAAGGAGATGTCGTGGGCACTTCCCGGCAACTGGATGAAATGACGTGGAACAAGCTCTTTGAGCATGCACAGAAAGAAGCCGAACCGCTTTACCAGGAACTAAAAGCAGCGCATAGTGAGCGCGTTCGGGACGAACGCATTGCCATGGAACAAGCCTTTAAGGTGCGTCGTGAAATCATTGAGCGGGTAGGTCTGCCCAATGTGCGCGAAGCTCGGATGCGGCGGCTAGAGTCTGAGTATGCTAAGCGTCTTCAAAAGATTGCCGATGCGTCTACCATTTCTCCACAACTCCAACCTCTCCTGATACTGGAGGTGGATGCCTCGTGAATGAAAATTGGCGTGACTTCGTACTACAGCAGGTAACCTCGACCATGGCTCGGACTCGTGTGGTGGCTGACCCTGATGGCTTGCTGTTGGATGAAGACTTGTTGCGGGAATTGGACCAACAAGGATTTTCGGTACTGCTGTATGATGACCCGTGGATGTTTCGTGTGCGCTATGAAGAGGACTACCGGGAGTGGTGGGACAACGGGAAAACTACGGCTAATTTGTTGGTGCGTTCCACCACCATGAATTTGGACGCCATTCCTTATGACATCATGGAACAAAGCGAGCCCGTCTATCTCTCCGTATCGCAGCTCTTTTCTCATCTGGATCGCAGTATTATGACGGAAATCGATCCGCGACTCTTTGACCGAGCCTTTACGGTGGACCATGCTGCGGGACCGGGACGGCTAACGCGTGAGGAAACTGCATTGCGGCTCCTGCGGGCCTTCTATGCCGTCGATCCTGAACTCGTCAACAGTCGTGAGGATGTATGGGCTTTAATCACAAAAATCTACCAGTCCGGCTACGCGCTCGCCGACAGCTTGGTGGAGTTTTTGACCGAATGCTTAACTCCTTGGCAAAGCGAGTTGGCGTTTTCCCTACCTGAGGCTCTCATGTCGCGAGGGGTGTGGGAGAGAATACTGCGCCAAGCGGCTCAAGGCGGAGACATGATGTTTGGTGCTCGCTATTGGCTCAACCAATTGGGTTGGGATACTGAAATTGGAATTCAAACGGTGCAATTGTCGCCCAGCCTGAACCGCAAACTGAGGGACTTGCTTAATCAGGATCACATCGTGGGCGGAGACTGGCTAAGCCATGCAAAAGACATTGCGACATTGCGGCTGGCGGTGCACCTTGGTCAGAATGCGCCCGACGACGAGGTGCTCAAAGCATTAGACCACCGATTTGAAGACTGGGTCTATCGCGATTATGGGCTCCTTCAGAGTCTCTCACCCTATCCCAATCCAACGATGGTGCACCAAGTGGTGCACTTCATGGCCCATCAAAAGGATGTGGTACAATGGGCGCTCATCTTAATTGATGGAATGAGCTACCCGGATTGGCTCTATATCAAAGCATTGATGGATTTGTCTCCCTATCAGGTAACAGAGCGAGCCGTGTTCGCTTGGGTTCCGACGATTACGTCGGTATCGCGAAAAGCGGTTTTCTCCGGACGCATACCACGTGAATTTGGTCAGCCGTTGGACACCACGAGCGGAGAGGAACTCTTATGGCGTCAATTTTGGATGCGCCAACAAAGGGATCCCACCATGATTCGCTTTCAGAAGACCGCCGATGTGACGGATCCAAAGGAGATTCTTGCGTCCCTGGAGGGAGATGCGGTAGAAGTCGTCGGGCTGGTGGCCAACATGGTGGATTTGCTGGCGCACTCGTCCAAGATGGGCATGCAGCAGTTTCTCTCTGATTTAAAATTGTGGATAGAAGAAAAAAGCAAATGGCTGGTCACGGTAGTCACGGGATTAGTGGAGCGTGGGTTTCACGTGATTATCACCAGCGATCATGGCCATACCGCGGTTGAAGGAATAGGGAAGCCTCCAACTGGCGACGTCCCGGACTCTAAGGGACGACGAGTCCAAGTGTTTCCGTCGGAACAACTGCGGCAAGGCGTATCCGTCGAGTGGGGACAACCATGGGCCCACCTATCAGGATTGCCGTCAGGCTATTTTCCCTTGCTGGCGCGGGCCGGTACGGCCTATGCCCCCAAAGGGCAGCAGATGATTTCCCACGGAGGCGTATCAATGGAAGAATTGATAGTGCCCATGATAAGGATCTCGCGATGAGTGGGCCTAAAATCGGGTTTGACTATCGCATTCATCTAGGGGATATGGACATGGCTGCACAAATTTGGCTTAAAGAAGGCCGTCTGACGCCGGCGCGTTTACAACCGGAAATGGGGCACATTGCCGGATTCGGGTCCCGAAAAAAAGCGATTACCGTGCTTAGCCGCCTCTGGTCCCGACCAGTATGGCAAGAAGGCTTGGGCCGTGAATTGTTACGTGACCTGCTGGTTCATGATCACCGAGTAGCCTATTGGGGTCTTCTCATGGTGGCTTATCCATTTGCTGCCCACGGGGCTTCGGACATTGGAAGATTGCTAATGATACAAGATGAACTCACAACACGACATGTCAATTTGGCAATCGTTCGTCGGTTAGGAGAGTCTGAAAAGGTCCGCTTGGCCACCAGGAAACTTCTCATCACCTTCTCTGATTGGAATATGTTGGCGCACCCTAATCGGGGAGTATACACGGCACCTCTTTGTCGGCCCATAAAGAATGCATTGGCTATAGCCTTCTTGACGTACTGCGCGCTGGTGGTGGAAGACACCACTCGTTTGACGCTTTCAGATATTGAACATTTACCATGGCTATTTCCTTTTAAAGTCAATATTTCACCACGGGACTTCGATAATTTCCCTGCCTTTTCAGTAGAACGGAATGGACCGCACGAATTAAAAGTCGGGGTAGTTCATTGAAGTGGTCATGAACCTGGGGTGCTGGCGTATAGGAAGGTGAGGTATATGTCCGGGCATTGGTCAGATCCGTTGTTGGAGTGTCATCAAAAGGCAATACACGCCTTTGAGAAAAAACACCCAGGAGCGTCGCCTCCGAGATTTTGGGAGTTATCACTGTCTATTGATGACGATTTGTTTACTATGACCCTCAATGGAATTGTTCGGGAAATTCGATTCCTGTCGATGGCGGCTAACCCTCTGGGCACATCTGTTTTGCTACGATACTTGCTACGCACACGTTTGAGTAATGTACGCGGTAACCATTTGTGGCCGGAAGTAGAACATTTTTTGTCCCGCGCCACTGGACAAGAATTGCCTTCTCTGGCAACCCAAAATTTTTTTCGAGAAAGTTTGCTGCAGTGCCATGAGGCAGAGCTACCTCTCCACAAAAACCGTTTTGTGATGTTTTTGCTTAAAGACGTAGGTATTGGTTATGGCAGGTCTCACCTGGTGCGTACATTTCTGGAAAATCTCCTCACTCGGCACCGGCTAAACCCTACGGATTCGACCGACAGGCTACTGTTAGAACAACTATCTGAGATCAGTGATTCCGACTTAAAGGCCCTTTCAGCCGTGTTAGAGGATACTGGTCGGGCATTATTGGCTATAGCCGACTTTAGCGTTCGATATCCTGAATTTTCCCCGTCATCCAAAGATTCATGGGAGGAAAACCGTTCGTTTTGGTTAGACGCCCTTCGGATTGATCTTGACCGGTTACTTCCCGAAGGCCGTCGCATTTTAGAGCCAATACTTCTACGAGCAACACGGTCTACGGTTCGTGTACGACAGATGACTCCGAAGAGACATCCTGTTAGAACCCTTATTGCAAGCGTTTCGCAGTCTGGGGTTGTCGTGGTGAATGGTCGACATGATGTGATAGTGGTGGAAACCAATGCGCCTCTCCACGTGTCTTTTCCCGTAGAAATCCGTTACGACGAAATGCCAAAATCAGTGTTCCGGGTTCATCTTCAGGGTTGGCCTATAGAACCAGTTACGATAGACACCGGTATGAGCCAATGGACGATTATTAATTCTGAAGCTGCATATATTTCGGGTACTGAACCACGTCCTCTCTTCTGGGGCAATTTGCGCATCGAAGGTCGTGGAGTTGCGCCAATAAATGCGGCAGATGTGAAGACCATACAGGGTAAGATTCCTCAAGCGTGGGACCACGAATTGATGGAGGTTGTCATTGATACTCCAAGAAAATTGCCCGTACAAATGCCATTTACCAACGCAGAACAGTTTACTGATCACCTTCGTGAATTGGGGACAGGTCCCGTTACTTTAGGTTTGCAATATTGTGGAGTGAGGTTGCCGCAAAAGTACCATCTTTATCTTTTCGCCAACCCTCCGGTAGTTAAACCGAGTGCTGAAGATATTCCTTCGACGGTACGTTGGAACGATCGCAACGGAGATAGCATCCAACTAACGGGAACGATAGAAAAAAAGCAAGGTAGCAACATAGTTCACGCAAACTATTTGATACCAGGGACGGCAGCTGTTGTTACCTGCCATTGGCAAACTATTGTTGAAGATGTGCAACTCTTTGCAGATGGTGTTCTTGTGCCTTGGGAAAAGAAGCTCTGGGCAGGGTCCGTACAGAATGATTTGGCGTTGACGGTCGTGGGCATGCCTCAATCGCCCGTTCGTATTGAGGTGGAGGAGCGACTGATCACTCAACGAAACTTAATGCAGGAAATTCGGGAGGTAATGCACCAGATCGCATCGGATTCTTTAACTATGAAGGTATATGCCGGAGGTACCAAGCGACTATGGACATTAATAACGGGGCCCGGTGATATTACCGCAACTGCGGCGTGGTCCACTCCCGAAGAAATTCATGGTGAGGTGTCCTGGTTCGGATTAACGTCGGCTATACCCTCCGTAACCATTGCCGGTATTTCAGGTATTGTTACTAGCCTTGAAGATCGGGGAAATCGGGGGCCTTTGGGATATCATCAGTTTGTAGCCGAGTTGTTTTGGGATATGCGATCGCTCGAGTCGACAACCACGGGACTAACTGAAATTTTAGCAACAATATCGACCGGAAGCCTTGTGGTAGGCCGCGTCACGGAATCCCCTTACCATGAAGCCATGGCCCTTCGACGACAGATTCAAGGATATTTGGATCGGCCCGAGGATGCAACGCCAGCTTGGGACGTGATTTACCTTGTAGAGCGCTATGCACGAATTCGCGGGGAGTTTCCTTTCAACGTAGACCGATTGGTCCGCCGGATCTCTTCAATATTACAAGGCGAGGCTCGGGGGGCAATACAAGCGTTGCGGCTGATGGATGCACTTATTAAGGAACGTCCTACACCATATGCACCTCTTAGACTTGAAGGTACCGGGGAATATGCAGAAGTGTTCTACACTACACTTTTGCTTTTAAATCATATCTTGCTCTACCGTCAAGGACTAGGAAGCCCCGTTGTCTTACACAATTTGGTTGACGAATTAGCTCAAAGATTCGAAGATAAATCGGTAGGGGAGTGGTGTCAGATTATGGTGGGTTATTGCCAATTTATTACGGGAATTGGTATTCCGAATCAGAAGATGCCGTTATCCTTTTCAACTCCTCCTATGGTTTTGTTTGATAACCACCTCCGTGATTGGTGGAATACATTACAAATAAAAGAGGGTTATCATGCCGAAAACTCCTAACCCATCTTCTGTTGATCTTCAGATCTTGCTGAAAGAAGCACTAAAAACTTCGAAAACCGTGACAACCCAGGTCGCATGGCGAAAACAGATTTTAGCGCTCACAAATGAACAGCAAGAAAAACTTCTCGAGCTATGGAAGGGCGCAACAGGCGACAGTAAAGTCCCCAATGACGGATTAAACTGGGCGATACCTCTTCTTGATCAAGTAGGATCACGACCTGTTCATCAGCATTTGTTGACGCTGCTGGATGCTATGCCGGAAAGGCTCCGTCTAGAATTTTGGATGACGGCACTCGGTATTTGTGACTGTTGGACTACTTTTGCTGCTATCCATGGTAAAAGTTTTGAGACATTGGTTGTTCCTCTTTTGCGAAAGGCCGCCCAACAACCCGGATTGCCGGATGAGTGGTGGACCCACTGGATGGCTGGAGTACGTGCTTTAATATCCAATTACGCTGGAAATGTTTCATCGTGGGTTCCCCAAGTCCAGGATGTTTTGAAGGCTGGTCAGCCATCAGCAATCGCGAAAGACCCTACGTTTATGGTTGACTTGAAAAAAGCTGTTGCCGAAAGTGTTGAGATGGTGCTACCCACCCCGAAAAGTACTAAGAAGGCTGGCCACAAGAAGGGCAAACCATCTACGAACTCCTCGCAGTCTACGCCCAGTCAAAACGTCGAGAGCTCTGCCATAACGGATATATGGAGACGTATGCGTAATTTGATAGATCTGGCGGAAACCGATGTTCTCAAAGTACTGGCTCAACAGGAAGCGCTTCAAACCGAGTTGCGTAAATTGAGTGAAACGAATAAAGAATTAACTGAAGACATCGCGAAGATTCGGAAGAACTTAGAGGGGGAATTGCATAAACATAAGGAGATTCAGGCCAGCTATGAAGAATTGGCCATGGCTAATCGGAAAACTGAGGCGGAAGTTACTCGGCTACGAGAGGAACTTACAACGGAACGTCGTCTGAAGCAGAAAATTCAGGACTCGTATCGTGAAATATCCGAACTTGAAGAACGAACAAAAATGGAACTCGCCGAATGGCGACGTGCGGCGGAAATGTGGGAGCACCAAGCACAAAGTCAGCGAGAAAGTGGGGAGCTGGAATTTCGCGATCAGTTGCGCCGTGGTCCCGTCCGTATGGCGTCGCATGTTAAGGGTTATGTAGAGTCTGTTCTTGAAGGGGACCCAAACCCGGAGTTAATACCCTTATTAGGTCTCTCATTTGATGAGTTGCATAGAAGCTTGCTTGGCTTGGCTGAGATGCCCCAAGAAGCGCGCATTCGACGCGAACTTTTAAGGAAAGAAGGGGAATCGTGATGGCTAAGTTGTTTGTCGGTATTGATTTTGGTACTACGAATTCGACGATTGCATGGGTCACGCCACGCGGTATTGTCCCCCGGGGCCCAATACCATCGATGGTGGCGTGGCAGAATCACGAAATTGTCGCAGTAGGGGAAAGGGCACGTGATATGGTTGGGCAGGGTAGTCCTCCGTATCCGTTGCGCGACCTAAAGATGCAGCTTGGACTCCCTGGGGTTCGTCTAGGACCGCTTTCGATTGAGGTTGTGCCCCTGGTAGCGGATTATCTCGAGCATCTTTTTGAAGCGATAGGTATTAGCCCAGACGATGTAGATGCCGTTATCGGGACCCCCGTGAGGGTTAGTCGTGCCCATCGGGAGGCACTACGGCAAGCGTGCCGAATGATCGGTCTCGAACAGGTCCGATTTGTCTACGAGCCTACAGCAGCCTTAATTGGTGCCTTGCATGAAAGTGCAATGCCCATGAACCAAACCGTATTAGTAGTGGATTGGGGGGGAGGGACTTTGGATTTGGCGCTGATAGCAGTCGATAAGTCGCACGGATTTCGGGAATTAGGTGTGGACGGCGACGTCAACGATTTAGGTGGTAGCCGTATGGACCAGGAGATTGCCCGCCGACTATTGGCCCAGTCTCCTGCAGCGCGTCAGGCCGTTGACAACGCACCCCAAGGAATGGCAATTTTATTGGAGGCCATTGAGCGGTTAAAGATTGAATTTCTTAACGATAGCATTGATGCTGAAGCAAGACCCGTACCAGGGTTGCCCATACGCTTATTTCTTGAAAGTGCATTAGTCTACGAAGTGGCACTGGAGTTTGCTGAACGAGCCCGCGCGTCTATGCGCCGTATGTTAGAAACCATGAATATGAAAGCAGAGGACATCGCAACTGTATTGTTTGCTGGCGGTGTAAGTCAATCGTGGGCCATTCGTGAGGACATATTGACCCTATTTCCTGACGCAACACCTATTTATGGGGACAACCCGCAACTGCATACAGGCATTGGTTGCGCGGAATTAGCGCGCAAGTCATTCTCAGTGGAACTCGCTGCCGATTTTGCCGTTCGGCAAAGCGACGATTCGCTCTGTGTTTTACTGCAACGTGGACAAGCTGCGGATTTAAATGCTTATCGCAAAGCGGAATTTATGGTTACCGACATATTGGCGGATGAAGCGTTGTTCCAATTTGGGCTCTGCCATTTTGATCCCCGTCGTGAATCCCTATGGGCAGCGGATTCTGATAATTTTCGAACGCTGGGCCAAGTGTTTTTAAGAGTTGGGCAGGCTGAGCTTTCTCGTGCAAAGCGCATTCCTGACTTCGTCCAGGTGCTCACGGGACTCGATGACGACCTTAGCGTTGCCGTTTTTCTTCGGTCCCAACGCACAGACGCAAGCAGCCAGGCATATCTTACCGGCGTTCCTTTGACAATACGGGTGGGTGATGCCGATGGCAGATAGAGCGGGGGCCTTGACGAGCGGAGTTCGCATCCGCTCAAACGTGATTGCAGTTCAATTAAATAATGAACGACTTTCGGATCAGGATTTGGTGAAAAGGCTAACCTATTGGGAACTTCTTGAACTTTCCCGGTCAGCACCGATGCGCTTTCCGTCATCTTGGACTCGCGAAGAGGCATTAACGGATCGACAAAAAGCAGAAAAAGATGGATTTATGCGTCCTGCACAAGAACATGCGCTGCATTTGTGGTCTGACATTCCGGAGACTTTTCGGCCCATGCCAATCACGAAAGATCCTAGTCGTTTCCCGTGCCCTTCTAATGCCAAACCTACTTCAAACCCCAAACCATCAATTACCACGGAGCCATTTAAAGTAAATGCTCAGCCATTAGAGACGATAGAAAGCCCGCCAACACGGTCTGCGATTCAGGATGCCAAGGGGAAGCCCTCTGACTTATCTGCGCTTGATGTGTTGCAGAGTTCAATTAGCTCGCGATTTTTGGTGTTGGCTCCACCTGGCACAGGGAAAACGCATCTGATGCTGGATCGTCTAACCCAGTTAATCCAAACCGGTGGCCTGCGCGATCCACACGCCGAAATACTTGTTTTAAGCTTTACTCGAGCCACGGTATCGGATATTTTTCGCAAACTATCGGAACGGGTGCTTGACGGAGCACCCGATGATGTGAGATATGTGGATGTGCGCACATTTGACTCTTTGGCGACCGCATTGTTGCTTCTTGAAAACAATGCGGAGGATTACCTTAAAGGCGATTATGATTCCCGTATTAAATCGGTAACAGAGGGTCTAACCAACAGTCGACTGGTTGAATCTCAAGAAAGACTAGGTCGGGTGCGCTATTTGGTGATTGATGAAGTCCAGGATTTAACGGGGGTAAGAGCCGAGTTTTGTTTATCGATGATACGGTACCTGGCTCCAGATTCAGGTATACTCTTACTCGGCGATCCCTCGCAAGCCATTTATGATTTCAATACCGAGCACTGGACGGCCGACGTCGTCCTTGAGACACTACGAAGGCATTTGGCTCCTCAGTTGCAAACGGCATCTTTATCCCGGTATTATCGATTTCAAGATTCCACGCTGGAACGTTTAGCCGTGGATCTTCGAACGGCGATTGAGTATGAGGAGCTTTCCCTTCAATTCGTTCAAACCCTCACACAATCGATTCCAAAACAGTCTTTGGATGAGCTTGCAGTTGCCGCTAGCGAATCTCGGGTCGCTGTATTGACACGAACCAACTTGGAAGCTTTTCAGTTGGCCGAGTGGGCGCGATCACAACGGATAGAGACGGTTGTACGGGTGCGCCAATCGTATTGGCCAGCCTGGATGGCCCGATTGTTATTTGGCCTAAGAGGCGACTATATTAGTTCTGCCCATCTTCGCTCTCTATGGACACACCACCGGCTGGACGAGGTGGGAAAAATTGCCTATGAAGACGCCGAAACACTTTGGGAGGAATCCGGCCTCTTTCGACGGGGCAGTCTCGACTTAGTGGCAGTCGGGGATTATTTGCGCAGCCATGTACCAGCACCGGAACTAGGCAAACCAGGGCTTGTTGTGACGACCATCCATCAGTCCAAAGGTTTGGAATATGATTCGGTAGCCCTTTTGGCGCCGACTATGCATGCGAATCTGGGCGGCCAAACTGATGAACTACGGGTACTCTACGTGGCTGCTACACGCGCTAAACGACATCTATCTTTGCTGGAGCGCGACGGGGATATATTTAGGTGGGGTAGGAAAGGCCAAAAAAGTGTATTTAAGCATTTTCACCGTTATACAAATTTGGAAAATTGGTTCCTTTTAAATACGAAAGAGAGTTTTTCGTTCAAAAACTTCTGGTATTGTCCACCCGGCATCTCAAGATCTCAGTGGATTCAACAGATCGAACAAACGCAACACGACTGGTGGGACCAGTTTAAAATGGATGGGCATTGGCCGGTGCCGTGGACATTAAAACGTAGTACCGATTTAGAGGATGGAACCGTAATAATTCAGCCTGCACCTTCCTTATTTTACGATTTGACCATCTTGCATCGTGGCTACGGCGTGGCTTCAAGCGGAGTCGTGGAAGCTCCGGTGACGGGATTGGTGACTGTGGCTGGTCCGCCCGATTGCGACCCCACCGTATTTGGGACAGCTCGGTTAGCGATCATTCCATGGGTGTTTGGTTGGGCAAAAGTTTTAGAAGAGGGGGAGAAGACTTGACGCAGCCGTTTGTTGAAGCTCGGGCATTGTTGCTGTCCCACTTAGTGAAAGACCTCGTTGGACCACATGATCCGGAGGAACAACTGACCGAACACCCTGGAGAACGCTACTTACTCGGGTATTTATATGGAGCAGAAGACCCTGAAACAGTGGATGTCGACGAGCCCCAACCGACTTTGGTTGCCCCGGACGATGGTGAAACTGTCGACGATGAGGCAACTGTATGGAGTAGCGTTCAAAAAAACCGTGCTTTTGGGCTTACATGTCAGATACATCCCAACGCACGCCTAAGGATTACGTTGAAATGGGGATGGTATTACCGAACCGAAACGGATGCAAAAAATGCCCTATGGAAACGTGAGCCGCGCGAAATGGCATGGGACCTCCCAACCCTTTCAGTGGGGAATCACATACTGAAATCAGATGATGGTATGGAAGTTCAAATCCGGCTACGGCAGTCCCAATCAGTGTGGACGGCCACATTTTCTGTATTAAATCATGGTCCAAAGTCATCTGATCCCTACAGACGTTATGAAAAAAGGGCTTTTCAAGTTGCAATGGAGATCGATGATCTAACGGGAGACGGAGCTTTTGTTGCCCAGGACTTTCGACCATCTTTAGATGACGATGAATATTGGCGAGATGAGATTCGCTATCGAGATCTTCGTACATATGCGGTAGGGCACGGATGTTCTGTGAGATGGAAAGGAAATCCCGTGACTTGTCTCGTGAGCGAATGGATCCCGGCTCACAACGTCCAAAGAGCAGCTACGACTGTAATGGCCGATGCACCGGCGTTATCTTTAAAATTTCTAGCCGATCCAATGCAGAGAGACGCTACATTAATGGGGCTTAACGAAATCGCCAGCTCCTATCGAAATTGGATAGGGCAATTGGCAACGGTAATACCAAATATTATACGTGAGGACTTTCCTCAAGAGGTTCAGGATTATGTTACTGCAGCGGCAGAGGACATTGTGAAAGATAACTTACAAGCCTGCCAGCGGATAGAAGAAGGAATTGTCCGGTTGAAAATTGACGACCTCGCATGGGAAGCCTTTTGTCTAGCTAATGATGCCATGATGCGGTCGATGATCCAACGCCATCCGGGCACAGAACCGCGGTGGCGAGCTTTTCAGTTGGCTTTTATACTCCTTGCATTTTCGTCAGCAATCGATCAAAGCCATTCGGAGAGAAAGACATTTGACTTGATCTGGTTTCCAACAGGGGGAGGTAAAACCGAAGCCTATTTGGGATTAGCGGCATTGGTTATCTTCTATCGGAAACTTCGCGGTCAAACAGGATTAGCGGTTTTGACACGTTATACTTTACGCCTCTTAACAGTGCAACAGTTTGAGCGAACGGCACGAATGATCTGTGCAGCCGAGTTGGTCCGACAATCTCATTCGCTACTACGAGATACTGAACCCATTTGCGTAGGCCTATTTGTTGGCCGTCAACTTACCCCGAATAATCTTGACGATGCCATACAACTCTTGAAAGATCCCAATCCTGAAGGAACTACAACCACCCTACCTTTGCTAAATTGTCCATGGTGTGGCCACAGACTAGAGACTACTAGTCAGCACGTGACAACTGTCTTGGTGACGGCATGTGGGAATCCGGATTGTCCTTTTGCTGATGAAATTCCCATTCGGGTTGTTGATGAGGACCTTTATCAATCGCCTCCCGATATCGTCGTCGCCACATTGGATAAATTGGCTCGTATGCCGTGGGAGCCCCGTATGAGCATGTTGTTCGAGAATGGGCCAGACTTGATTATTCAAGATGAACTGCATCTTATTGGTGATGCCCTGGGATCACTGGCCGCCTTGTATGAAACTGCTGTCGATAGTCTTGCTTCCAAAGGTGGTGTGCCTCCTAAGATAATTGGATCGACTGCAACGAGTCGAAGAGCAGATCGTCAAGTCGCCATATTGTTTCAACGTCAGTTTCAGCAATTTCCTCCTGGCGGCATAGATGTGTCTGATGCTTTTTTCTATCAGGAGGATCAAGAAAATCCTGGACGACTGTACGTGGGCGTCTTAGCTTCTGGACGTTCTATGCCCCATACGTTGGAACGGGTCGCGGGGATTTTATTACAATCAGTTACTGCGATCGAGAATCCAATCGTGCGGGACCAATATTGGACATTGGCATTGTATTTTAAAGCACTACGGGAGCTTGGTGGAGCGTTAGTCTTGATGCAAGATAGTGTACCCCGTTATATGGATACCTTGGTGCCACCGGGTACTGAATCCCGCCCGATTCAAATAGAAGAACTAACAAGTCAAGTCCCGTCGCGTAAAATACCCGAAATCTTGGCGCGATTAGCCCAGCCACTACCGGAGTTGCAGAGCCCTGATCAGTTGTTGCTTGGGGAACCGGTGGATGTAGTCTTGGCGACCAATATGATTTCGGTGGGGATTGATGTTGACCGTTTGGGTATTATGGTGCTGGATGGCCAACCACATTCAACGTCCGAATATATTCAAGCCACGAGCCGTGTGGGCCGGCGACTGGAAGCAGCTGGCTTAGTTGTTGCTCTGTATAATTGGGCCAGACCCCGCGATCGTTCGATTTACGAACATTTTTATCCCTATCACGCCGCGATGTATCGTCATGTTGAATCGGTCAGTGCGACGCCATTTTCTCTTAGGGCACGTGAACGTGCACTGCATGCGGTGTTTTTCACGTTGGTACGCTATCGGATACCCGAATTTTATCCTCGAGAATCGGCTGGTCGAATTCGGGAGCCAGCTATTCGCGCTTTGATTTGTCCGCTAATTAATGAGATCTTGCAGAGGGTAAAGGCGGTCGATCCAGAGGAAGAACTTGCCACCAGGGAACATTTGGAAGATATTGTTACTCAATGGGAGTCACTTGCCGACGACTTTGTTGAGCTGCATTGGAGTTCTCGACCGTTCTCAGACGATCCTGCAGTGATGACACCGGGCGAGTCGGCGACCGAAGCATTATTAGGATGGATTACATTGCAGTCCATGCGGGACGTCTCACCACCTGCGGCCGTACGTATCATCCCATATCGCGAATTACACAAACGCCGCCAGGAGGTGCGCCGTGGCTAAACCACAGATGAGCCAGATTCCGTTACATCAGTTGATAGGACATTATGGAGTCGGCAGTATTTACGAGTTGCGATCGCATTGGAACGAACGACAATCTGGCCTTCATTCAGTCATGGTAGCGGGCCTTGACTTTTGGGACTCGGAGAATTTAGATCTGATCCACGACCCGATATTAGAGCAGATCCTTAATGTATCGGCTCTTTATTCCCCACCACTGGCTACCGAGCACGATGAGCCGCATGCGGCAGTTCCGGTAGTGCGGTTTCCTAAATGGTTAGTCTGTGATCATTGTCAGCGTCTAGGACGGGTTCCTGAGCAATTTAATGACGAGAACTTTAGTGGTCCGCGATGTCTTGCATGCCATCATGGGCGCGGGATGCCTGCACGGCTAGTAGTTGCATGCCAGCCCCAGGACGATCCAGACCTTGGGCAGGCGGGACATATCGATGATTTCCCCTGGGCATATTGGGCACACCATGGTCGTCCTTGTGACAATCCGCAATTACAGCTTCGCGTGTTACCAGGAACTAGTTCGTTACGCGGTCTGATCGTAGCCTGCTTGAATCCAGCCTGTAAAGAGCAGCAAGTGGAACGTTCATTGGGAGACGCCTTACGACCTGAAGCGCTTAGCCATTGGCATTGTAGCGGAAAACGACCATGGCTTGACGATGATGAACGAGGATGTTCCCGACCTGTAAGGGCGCTTTTTCGACATGCGAGTAATGTCTATTTTCCAGATGTTGTTTCAGCGGTATCGATTCCACCCTTCTCAACTGAACTATATCAACTACTGCAAAGGCGGGATGCGAGGATTATTCGGCGCATTCGACGTGACCGTGAGAGAAACCGGACGATCGATTGGGATCGTATTGTAGAAGAACTACGTGATGAAGAACGGTGGATCCATCCGTTTAAAGACACACAGATTATCGCTGCATTGACAGCACTGTCAGATATCAATGACAATAGTGTTGATGACTACCGAACCAAAGAACGGGCCGCCTTGCTAGCGGGTTATCCTGAATCTCCCAGGGCATTGTTTGTCGCAGATTCTCTGCCTGAGGAAGAAATGCCGCAAAGATTGGGAATGGTCGTGAGTCACATTGTACAAGTGAAACGGCTGAGAGAAGTTCGAGTTCTTCGAGGATTTCGGCGTATTATGCCACATGACAAGTCTGCGCCACTGGCACGATCCCGAGGGGATACTAAGTGGCTCCCTGCGGTAGAGATGCATGGCGAGGGGATCTATCTTGAGTGGAATCGTCAAGCACTTGAAGAATGGGCTGGACAATCGACAGTCGAAGAACGAGTAAGTCCTGTAGCAACTGTAGTAGAGGAACATCTCCGAGACAGGGCGCATCCAGTGGCCATGCTCATTCATACGCTGTCGCATTTATTGATTAAGCAGTTGGCATTAGATTCAGGATATGGTCTCGGAGCGCTTCGAGAACGATTGTATCTAAGGAGTGAAACTGACAACTGGGCTGCAGGGGTTCTTATTTATACAGCTTCTACGGCATCGGGGGGGACCTTAGGAGGATTAGTCAGGCAAGGAACGCCCGAGAGAATTTCCCGATTGCTTGCGTCAGCATATGACGATGCCCGGTGGTGTTCATCGGATCCACTCTGTATTGAACATCGGGAATTTGTGGATAGAGAACAGAATTTGGCTGCATGCCATGCGTGTTGCCTTATTTCTGAAACAGCGTGTGAGTGGAGCAATCAGTTTCTGGATCGGGCACTTGTTGTGGGGGATTTGAAGAATCCGGGCATGGGATTTCTTACAGGACGGTTTGACAGTGAAATACGATAGGACTATAAACGGAAACGCAAGGACACAGGGGATGCGTCTACAAACGTTGCCATGACGGCAGATGTGTCCGCTTCAGATACCGGGGTGCCATAAACACCAAGACAATTGCTTTAGGGTTGTTGGCCAATGGATCCCAGAGAGGGGCGACCTAACATGCGATTAGAAGTGGTGAGAACTCTGAGGGCTCCGGGTGATCATCTGTGTGGTGTGGCATGGGATGGATGCAACATTTGGCATTCCGATGGAGCTACGAACAGTATTTATCAATTGGATCCCGTGACCGGCGAGGTCATCATCGCACTACCTTGTCACGATGTGCGTACATGCCTCAGTTTTGATGAGAACTTTCTATGGCAAATTGCGGGAAGACCCAAGCGAATTCGGATAATTCGTCCCAGCGATGGGTTAGTTCTTGGAGAAATCGCATTTGACACGGATCCTGATGCCTGGTGCGCCCTGCATGCCGAGAGTGGCCGCTACTGGGTAGGTTCCAAGACTAATGGCATGATTGAAGAACGTGATAGGTGTGACCATCATGTTCTGCGCCAATGCAAAACCCATGGGTCCCTGCACGGATTAGCCCGTGCTGGCGACATCTTGTGGTACACTGATTACCCGGCTCGACAATTGGTGGGTTGGGACTGGAGTCAGAATTCAGAGATCGTGCGGTTCGACTTATCGGGTCACCCTACCGGTCTAAGCCGTGGATGGGGAGATACGTTTTGGTATTGTGACTACACCAACCAATGTCTGACCCAAGTCCAATTGCAGAAGTAACATCGGCTTTTAGGATAGGAAGGCATGACGTGTTCCCAAAGCGGCTCTCGCCGCTTTGCCTGAAAATTCCGCGCCAAAGTAGGCATTTACGTTTCCATTTTCGCAGTCAAGCTCCAGTTTATACGTGATGATCAACGGTGGATGCTCCGTGGCAGTTATCCCGTGGTCTAGCGTTAGTCGTAATAAAAGAAAAAGACGCCTTCGTCAAACCGGTCCCGGCTCAACTGACCTGGTTTGCCATACTGCTCCCACACCTTTTTTGCGGATTCTTGAGTTCCTCGGATACGGACATATTTTCGCCCGTGCTGGTTGGTGCCCTGTAAGATCTGCGCTGCGCCGAATCGGTGTCCGCTCGGTGGTCGCGTGGCACTGTCTCTTAGGGGTTGTTGTGGTTGTTCGGATTTTGCCGTGACATGAAGTGGTGTCGCGGTGAGTATTTTTTCTACGATGCTATCGATGCTTTCCTCGCTCAAATGGTGACCCGAGGCTCCGTTAAGATAGGCTGTTGTTTGTTTTGGGGTTAAGACTGGGATGGAGCATTGGTCAACCCTGAGCCATGTTGACTGGGTGAACACGACAACGGGTTCGATAGGCGGTAGGGGCCTGTGCAAACCGTGGCAGTTGTACCATTGACGGAATCTGCGTTGATGTATTTTATTCTGCTGAATTGGGCTACCAGTTTTGACCCACTTGTTGGCTTCTTTTCGAAAACATTGGTCTTGTTTTAGTAATACTGCACCGTGCCATGCTTTTGTCTCAATAAGAAATATTCCCGCAGGGCCAATTACTATATGATCGAGTTGGGTATATTCTCTCAGGCGATATTCAAGCACCACATCGTTAATGACTGTCCACTCATTGGGAAGGCGTGCCCATAAGTGCAGGCCAACGGAAAATTCTCCTCTGTCTCCCTTTTCGTTGTACTGTCGCTGTTTGGCCCTCACTATGGTGGTTGCTAACGGTTTGAGGACCCAATGCAGGAATTTCGGAGTTGCGGCGTCGACCCGGTCGCGAACACCCTGTTCCCTTGCTACCTCCTGGTCCACAATTTTTTGTAAAAAAGCCCGTTTGTGTTCATCGGATTGGGTAAAGACCCTGGCCACGATCGCTACCTCGATTTTTTGTTTTTCTCAGATTATAGCATTCTTAAAAATATGGAACTTTCCGGATGAGCATTGGAGAACTGATTCAGTGGACTTTGACGGAAGCCTTTGGTTGGGCGGGCTCATTAAACCTATGGTATATCCCTAGAACGAACTCGCGCTTGACTTGACCATACGATATATCGGGAGCGATGCATAGTGAAAGATGGACCGGGCGATCGTCTCATTGCGGTTATTCTTGCGGCCTTGGAGATGGAGCCAGCGCATGGTTATCTCATTGCGAGGCGGATCGAACAGTGGTCAAATGGGGCGTGGGAATTGCGAGAAGGTTCACTGTACCCGGTATTGCATGGGCTAGAAACTGAAGGCCTTGTCACGGTTGCGGTAGAACGTCAAGGACTGCGTTCTCGCCGCGTCTATTCCCTTACGCCAGAAGGCCACGAGAGACTTGCACAGGAGCGTCAGCGGTGGCAGCGACAAAATTTTGTGTTGCAGCAGGTTCTATGGAGGGAGAGAGTCGACGGATGATGGGCAACGAGGAACTGCAACGACAGCTAGAACTGGTAACCTGGGTGGAAACAGCGTCAGCGATGATTGTGTCCAATGCCCAAGCACGGGTCGTACGAATGGAACTCATTAACCATTATCAAGAGCACCGCCAGGAAAGAGAGGGCGCTGGATGGCCGCCATCGGAAGCTCACCGAGCGGCCATGGACCAATTGGGTTCCTCCTTAGAAGCACAGAAAACTTGGGCCTGCCATGTGAGAATACCCGATGCATTACCGTGGACATTAGGATTTCTGACAGTAGCTCTTTAGGTGATTGCGGTGTTTGGTTGGCACTGGGGAATTTATCTGTCGTGGATTACCGCAGGGTTTGCGATAGTCACTGGCGGTCGTCGCCTTAAAGAAACGGTTGTTACCATTAGCCGTTATTGGCTAATGCAATGGCGCAAATTCCCTACGACCATGAAACTGGTAGGCGGGCTTGTCGGTTTCATCGTGGGTTTTGAACCCGTTTGGGCTGGCGAGCCTATTTGGAACGGCCACACTTTGGATGTTCTGTTGAGTTCGTGGCCGATCCCGGTGGGCCTGGCTATACTGTCTACACTCACCTGGACAACATGGCTTACGGTAAATCACTTGAAAACTAGTCCAATGGCTGCAAGTAGCCAGGTGGGGGGCGGTGCAGCCTTGGGGCTCGTCATGGGTGGTGCTCTCGGGTTCGGCTCCACCTGGACATGGCTCCTTCATAACACTATTCCACCAAAATCCGGCACCGTGGGCTACCTGCCGCATTGGCCTTGGCAGGCAGTATCCTACACGCTCAGTACGCATTTGGCTCCCGCCATCATTATCTTAGTCGGCTGGGTCATGCTAGTGGGATCCATTGCGGGAAGGGTTCAGGCACATCAGAATGGTGAACCGGTTGCTTCGGACTGAGTGTACTCGACGGTAGGGAACGCCGGCAATACAAGAGGCACTCAATCGCCGTGTGATAAGTTGCTGGCCGAGTACTGCAAGTTAACGCTGCGACGACTAATTTCGCCATACCCAAAGCTCTCGAATCACTCAGCATTGTCTTCTTGCGGCACACTGATGAGTGCCTGATAGATTCAACCCCGTGGGGCTCATGAACATCGTACATCTCCCGATGGGTCCTCTTGTGGGGCCATCGGCGTTGTTCGTGACCTCGCCAAGTTTGCTCTCGTGGTGATAGGTAATCAATGGTGGGGAGGCGCGGCAATATTCCGCAGGGCTTTCTTGGCAGTCGTTGCGCTGTTCGGATCACTGGCTCTGTCCAGTTATGAATTTGGAGTAGTTCAGTTAAGATCCGGACCACCAAGCCATAGTTCTTCGTTTTCTCCCAACGTAGCCTCAAAATTGGATTGGGTTCAACGCTATTATCCTCCTGAGTCTAATGGGTTTCCAGACCCGTCGGGATTCCTCTGGATTCCGGCATCTCCGTCACGCCATTATCATGAACACGCGAATTTAACCCCCGATGTGCGATTCTTTCGACGGCAATAGGGGAAGTTTCATGGTAAGGTCAACAATGAGGGATTGGCGGCCAATATTCCTGAATATGTACGAGGTCTAAATCCCGATTGGCGAACGCCAGTGGACCCGGAGTTCCTGTAATACGGGATGTTCGCGCGGTTGGTTATCGGTATCGTGAAGCTACAACAGAAGCCGTGGGCACCTATTTCTTAGTGACGTGGACTAAAAGACACAGGTTTGAGAGCCGAGGAGGTAGCCCATCACCGCAATCAACATTGAGCCAGCAATAAGTGAACTTCCTTACGATACATCAGTTGCCAATTACTCCTTCGGGGATCATTGTGATCTTGATTGATCGTCATCATGAATTCTCTATGTAGTCCACATACTTCGACTGGAAGGTTCCCATTCCTTCCGGGCGACAAAGCGATGCGTAAGCCAAAGAATTAGGCAAGAAAGCTATTGCAACCGACAAACATCGCGATACAGCGTTGTTTCATTTGACATTGACATCAATAATATGTATTTATATAATATGTATAAATATAAAAATCTCTGGAAGGAGACAAAGCGATGTGGAATTTTGAACATACAATCACCACACAAGCCGAATTGACACAAATCTGGCGTTTGTACGCCGACGTTACTTTGTGGCCCCAATGGGATCTTGGGGTTGAGGGTGTGTCATTAAACGGGCCCTTCGTTGCTGGAACGCGAGGTTTCCTAACACTTAAAGAACAAAACATTATACCCTTTGAATTGACAGTAGTGGAGCCTCTTCGAGAATTCTCGGACGTGTCTTACCTAACGGATGCTGGAATTGCCATTCACTTTACTCACCGATTAGAGTCTGTAGAAGAGGGCATACAGATTACCCATTTAGTCAGTATAAATGGGGATAACGCGGAAGCCTTAGCCCCTGCGTTGGGAGTGGGATTCACGGCCGACATACCAGAAACCATGGAGCGTCTCGCGGCTTTGGCCATTTCGCTGGAAGGTGGAACGCGGTGAATGGTGAGATACGAAAAGAGGCCCGGTTTTGGGTAGGGGTAGCTTCGGCCTCTCATGTTTCGATAGGTGTGCAAGGCGGTTTTGCACAACTGAATCATGGGAAAGCAGCGCCCTTGCGAAAAATGTCGGTCGGAGACTGGATGGTCTACTATTCTCCACGCAGTGAAATGCATAGGGGAGTCCCGCTACACGCTTTCACCGCAATTGGATGTATGACCGATGAGAAGGTATATGCCTATCCGATGTCCGACCAGTTTGTTCCGTTTCGCCGTAACGTTCAATATTTGCCATGTCGCACGGTCAAGATTAGAGACATCTTAAACCGATTAAGTTTTACTCAACACGCTTCGCATTGGGGATCTCTCTTCCGCCGCGGACACTTTGAAATAGAACGCAAGGATTTTCTGGTGATTGCCCAGAGCATGACGGGGGAGGAATGGTTATGAGTTCGTCGTTCAAAGACGCCCAAGATAGTCCGGGATTTTTGCTATGGGAGGTTACCAACCTGTGGCAAAGACGGATACGACAGGCACTAGAACCGTTGGCACTTACGCACATGCAATTCGTCATTTTGTTTTCGTGCCAATGGCTATCATGTCAAGATGACAGCGTGGCATTGACCCAGATTCAGTTGGCGCAGCATGCGCGCATTGATGTCAATGTAACGTCACAGGTTCTTAGAGTACTGGAACAAAAGGGCTATGTCGTTCGCCGCATGCACCCAACGGATATGCGCGCCAAAGTTATTGTTCCAACACCCGAGGGGAGGGATCTTGCATTACGGGCGGTGAAGGTGGTAGAAGCCGCGGATCAGGAATTTTTTTCTCGCTTGGGTGGGGAAACGAATCATTTTATTCAGCTGATGCGGCAATTACGAGCGTAACAGCCAAAGGCTTATTGCGAAGATTATCCCGACCCCAACCTCAGGAGGCAGGCTTCGGAACAGCGCGGTCTGAAACCCTGTGTTCTGGAGATACTGTCTTGCCATTATTAACATAACCCTATCATTTGCTTTGGTTGGCCTTGAACACGAAAAATTTGTGTTCAATCCTAACAACTTAATGACAGGCTAAGAGATCGACAGTACGGGAAACGAGTTTCTATGGAATTGTAATTTTTCTGTATAAAAAGTCCGTCACCTATCGACCATACCCCAAAATGAGCCCAAGGGGGGATTGGTCGTAGGTTGTTGCCTTGAGCTTATCTAAGTCTCAGTGAAAAGTTCCTCCAGGCATCGTACCCCCTCAAATCAACAGGATACGGGGTTGTGGTATCGTTGGGTGGCATTTGGACGACGCAAATGCTTTAGACGGCACCGAATCTTGGTGACGGTGGGATACCATGACTACAAATGCCTTATTTGAACGGATGAACATAACAGGACAGAGCTAGGGGGGAATTTAATTGGCTTAAGTTATCCTCGAGCGCTTTCATGTGAAGTCAGGCAAAAAAGAACGGGCCAAACAGTGGATGGAAATTCTCAATCAAAGGATAAACGAGTGCCGCGCTACCCTCGATGCAGAGAACATGCACTTCGAAGCCATTTTCTCCCAGGAAATTGGAGATGAGATGTATCTATTGTGGATGGAATTCAAAGATTCTGGTGGGCGGCCGATTCAGCATTCTACTGAAGAAATTGATCGCATTCATCTGGCTTTTTGGGAAGAATGCATCGAAAAGGGCAGCCGTCAGGTCATGCGAACCGAGTTAGTCTTAATTCCAGCATACATCAAGAAGGCCATCGAATCGCGTTAGCGATTGTGTGGCCCCCGGTAGATGGCCAAATCTGTGGAGCTAGAGACGGGGATCTACTGGCTGGCTCTCAAGAGCCAACACCGCATGTACACATTCGTGTACTCGGCGCAACGGCTCCCCTGCAACAAACCTTTGCAGTCCCTCCAATCCCAGGGCAAATTCACGCAGGGCAGCAGCCCGTTTGGCTGCCAATCCTCGATGTCGTAGACGATCGAGATTTTCTTTGGCGTTATAATCGGGTCCATAGATAATGCGGAGGTACTCGCGCCCCCGGACCTTAATAGCCGGCTGTACCAACTTGCCATCATCGTTTCGTGCCACAAATGGCAGTGGCTTGACGACCATACCCTCAAAACCCGCCGCCGTGATCTGTTCCCACCATACTACGCCTGCCTCGATGCTTTGGGAATCATCCAATAGCACACGGATCGTGGGCGTTGGCGTTATTAGTGCGGAATCTGCAGCGGTCAGCGACTGCAGTTTTTCGAGGTGCCATTCATGGTCTTGGTCCATGTGGACTTTACCTTCGGATGCCAACAGGTGAAACGGTGCGATTTTCACATCATCGAGAGATCTTACTGGCCACACGTAACGTCGATACGCCCTGATAAATTGTTCTGCCCGGGCTTGCTGCGAGGTCATGAGCGATGTAAGGTCGGCGGTATCAAGACCACGGCGGGCAGTGTGCGTCAGGGCATCTACAGCGGCTGCGAGTCCAATATGGGCAGCACGACCCACCGCTGCATACTGGCGCTGGATCAGATCCTGAGCTTTGAGCGACCACGGCATGATTTCGGTATCGAGCAGCAGCCAATCCGTTTGCAAATGGTCAAACAAACCGGCGGTTTCGGAAGCCATGCGTACCCGATTGAGCAGAGCCAGTTCCATTTCCGGGTTCTCAAAGAAGTGGCGACCGGTGCGCGTGTAAATAATACCTAGACTGTTCTCTTGCACCCCGAATCGGTGTTTGGCAACACTATCGTCGCGACACACGATGATGACCGCACGCGATCCCATATGTTTTTGCTCACAGATTACGTCGGAGATGTTTTGACGTTGAAAATACAAAAAGGCCTCCATAGGATGTTCAAGCGTGTCAAATTCTTGGCTGGTTTCCGCCGGTGACATAGTAGGAGGGAGATAAATGAGCCATTTGGGATCGGCGGCAAAACGGCTCAATACTTCCAAAGCAGCCGCTCCATTCTCTTCGGGCACTGTCACTGTGCCCATCAGGTGCGTTTGCACACGTCGCTTGCCCGCAATATCGGCAATATCCAGCACATCGTCCTGAACTTGTTGGGCAGAAAGTCCAGGTGCCGGGTGATTCAACGGACGAATGGGGTCCGTATAGACGCGCCGCGCCGCCTCATCCACCAATTGGTTCTCTGGATAGCGCAATGCAGTCAGTCGACCCCCAAACACGCATCCTGTGTCAATGTTGATTGTACGGTTAAGCCACTCCGGTTGTGGAACTGGGGTATGGCCATAAACCACCATGGCGTTGCCACGGTAATCAGAAGCCCAATTGTATCGAATTGGCAAGCCAAATTCGTCGGTTTCCCCGGTGGTCTCACCATAGAGTGCAAATTCGCGAACTTTGGCGGAGCCCCGGCCATGCATCGTTTCAGGCAACCCGGCGTGGGCAACAATAAGGCGGCCGCTATCCAGCACATAGTGACTAACCAATCCGTCCAAAAACTTTTTGGTGCGTTCGCGAAATGCGTCATTTTCCCGGTCTAGCTGATCCAGCGTCTCTTGAAGCCCGTGAGATACCGTGACCGGAAGTCCTTTCAATTTTCGCAACAACTTCGACTCGTGGTTTCCGGGAACACACAAGGCGGTGCCGCTGTCGACCGCATCCATGACAAAGCGCAAAACATCGGCTATCTTGGGTCCACGGTCGACTAGATCGCCAAGAAAGACCAACTTGCGTGATTCAGGATGCCGAACCTGGTAAGCTCCCTTTGGGTCTTGAAGGATGTGATATCCCAATTTCTCGACCAAGGCATGCAATTCATCGAAGCATCCGTGCACGTCGCCGATAATGTCGAAGGGACCATGATCTTCCGACTTGTTGTTCCACAGGGGCTGACGTTCCCACTGAAATGCTTCGATCTCATCTTCGGACGAGAGGACAATGACTTGGTGCATGCCTTCTCGGCGAAGTTTGGACAACGACGATTTCAGTTGGCGAATTTGTCTTTGAATAACATGACGGCTAAATTGTCGGTCAGTTCGCCCACTGTTTCGGTTGATGCAGATTTGTTCGGGTAGATTTAAGACAATAGCGGTAACCAGAACGTGGTGTTGTCGAGCTAGGGCAATCAATGAGCGCCTGGATTCGGATTGAACATTGGTGGCATCAATGACCGTGAGGCGGCCCCGGGCCAGACGTTTGCCTGCAATATAATGCAGAACATCAAAGGCATCACCCGTTGCCGCTTGATTGGTTTCATCGTCGGAGACCATGGCTCGACAGGCGTCGGAGGATAAAATCTCTGTGGGGAGAAAGTGCTTCTGGGCAAAACTCGACTTGCCCGATCCGGATGCACCAATCAGCAGGATGAGGGAGAGTTCGGGAATTTTAGCTAACATATTGCGTAAACACCCCCATTTGGCTTGGAGAACCAACGGCTTCGTCTTCGGGTCCCAACCCCTCGATGCGGACCGCATAGCCAAATCGACTACCCACTTTGTGTGCCCAATCAGTGAATTGCTGACGGGTCCATTCAAAGCGATGATCCCTGTGACGCATGGCACCTTCCGTCAACGAGGGATATAAGCGATTGTATTCGGCGTTGGGCGTGGTGACCACGACGACTTTGGGGTGAGCAAATTCGAACACTGCCCGTTCAAAAGAGGGAAGCCGTGATAGGTCCAGATGTTCAATGACCTCGACCAGCGCAGCCGCGTCAAACCCTTCTAAGCGCCGATCGCGATAGGTCAACGATCCATGAAGCAACGTGACCTTTCCCTCTAGATGAGAGGGAAGGTGGTCTAAATGAAGGCGTTCTTGTGCTCGCGTGAGCGCCGCAGTGGAGATGTCGAACCCGATTACTTCCTTAAAGGCAGGATCTTTTAACAGCAATCGCAGCAGGCGACCTTCGCCGCAGCCGAGGTCTAACACGCGGCGGGATTCATGCTTTTTGAGTTCTTCGACAACCTTCAGCAACCTCTGTTCATGTAAAGACGGTGCCTGATTCTCTGATGTTGGCGATGCGGGATCGTCGTTAGCATTCTCGGGAACCAACCGGGAAATGGCAAGCGTAGCTAGACCTCGGTGGTGCTTTAGGTAACGTGTGGTGATGAGTTGGCGTTCCGGATGAAATTCTAGCCAGCCTTCGCCATGGCGCAGCAGCTTGGCGACTTCGTCATCACCCACGTAATAATGCTTGTCGTTATCCAGAACGGGAATCAGAACATATAAATGATTCAACAATTGGTGCAGGGGCAAGGTGGCGTTTAGTCTCACGGTGTAATACGGGCTTTCCCCCCACTCGGGAAACTGTTCATCGAGGGGGTAGCTGGTTGCGTTTACGGTATAGCCCAGCGGTTCAAACAAGCGCCGAATCAGGTCCGTGCCGTCTTGGCTCGGCACCACGGCAATGGTAGCCTCAAGCGGCAGGTGTTGTTCTACCAACTCAGGACGGGCTTTGCAATGGCCTGCCAATGCTGTACCAAAGACTTGGGCTATCGCAACGGACAGGAAGGAGGATGCCGTATAGGGACGGTCATTGACATATTGGTCAACAAGCCCCTCGCTTCCGGCTTTACCCCGGACCAATCCCACTGGGTCTACACTCAGTAGCAGGGCCGCAGTGCAGCGTGCGCTAGTGGCCTCGGGATAAAAGACGTGAGCCTGTCCAAAGGTTAAGGGAAACGTCTGCACTTTGTTTGGATGCTTATGCAATAGATATCCCAGGTCAGTTGCGGGTGAACGGGTGGTGCTAATGGTTAACAGCACTGTGAATGGCTTTCCTTTCTATAACGGGTTTGTAGGCAACTTTGCTCTGTAAAAAATTGGCACATTGTGACGGCATACTAAATCCATGACAATCTGAATTCACTTTGATCCGATTTATTAAATCAGCAAGACGATAACGCGCACAAGGGAAGTATAGCATGGACCTCTTGCCAGTTTCATTGCGGCAGCGGAAGCCATCCTTTTCCAAGAACGGGTGTTCAGGGAGGTAGGAGGATGGTCTCGTATTTCGGAGTATTAGGGGAACATGCACCCAGCAAGAGCTCGGCACTGGCAGCGTCAATCGTCCGGCTCATAGCCGGGCCATGAGTTCGCGAGATGAGGCGCCACCGAGAGCCGATGGAGTGACCGGCCCAAGGGAAGCGATAGACGGTTCCTCGGGGGAAAGCGGTGATGGATCCTGACTCCAGCTATCGCAGCGCCGAAATGGACGCGGGATTTTCGGCCCCCGATTCACCGATATGGGGGCTCTTCTGGATGAAACCGTCGAGTTCCTTCGATTCTTGAGATACGGGCGGCTTACCAGGAAATTCACCTCGTGAAACATTGTGGACGAAAAGGGCGAAGCAAGCCGTATAACTTTTGCGTTGCGGCCAAAGGAACTATCGCACCACTGGGTTAAAATCCGCTACTTGTAGCCAAAATAACGATATAATTTATAGGGTAAATATCCTATTTAAGGAGGGGGTATTCATGAGTTCTTTCGACCGGGATGTTTTAGACAAATTCCCGATTACCATCGATGTCCTAAATTTGACTAGTAAAATCGCGGAGTATCGCGGGAAGCAAACGCTTTATGAACGTCAAATCCCGCAAGTATTAGATACGCTGCGGTACCATTCGATTATTCAGAGCACGGAATCGTCCAATCGTATAGAGGGAATTACCGTCTCAGCTCGGCGGTTCGAGTCGATCATGAAGGAGAAATCACCGCCTAAAGGTCGTTCTGAGGGCGAAATTGCCGGCTACCGAGATGTGTTGCGTACGATCCACGAAAGCCATTCCTATATTCTCATCCGCTCGAACATGATCCAGCAGTTGCATCGCGACTTGATGGCCTACGCGGGGGCCAGTCGCGGTGGGAAGTGGAAATCTGCCGATAATGTGATCGAAGAGACCCTGCCTTCGGGGGACCAGCGGGTTCGCTTTGTGCCTACGCCTGCATGGAAGACCCCGGATGCGATGGAAAGCCTTTGCCGGAAGTTTGAGATCTCGCGTGATCTCGGGAAACTCCCCGAAGTCATTTTGATTGCCATATTCATTTTGGACTTTCTGTGTATTCACCCGTTTCCTGATGGCAATGGGCGGATGGCGAGACTGCTAACCTTGCTTCTGTTGTATCAAGGTGGTTACTCGGTTGGTCGGTACGTCAGCCTCGAAAAAGTCATCGAAGAAACGAAAGAGCAGTATTACGACACGTTATACCAATCGTCTCAAGGGTGGCATGAAGGGAATCAGAACGTATTGCCCTGGGTCGAGTATTTTCTGACCGTTATTTTGCGGGCCTATCTTCGCTTTGAAGAACGTATAGGCGATGTGGAACATACGCAAAAGCGTGGATGGAAGCAAAGGAGAGTACGTGACGTCATTCAAGATTTTGTGGCGGACTTTCGGATTTCAGATGTCGAGGAACGATGTCCCGGAGTTAGCCGGGCCACAATCACAAAGATGTTGAATGAGCTGAGCAAAGAAGGGCGTATTGAATGTGTTGAAAAGGGACGCAATGCAAAATGGGTGAAGTCCCCCCCGCGGTAATCAGCAAATGGGGGAGTATGTGCGTTAAGTGGGCACCAGCGAGTGGGGAATCCAACTTGAGGAAGACGGCTTATTGGCTCTGCCGATCCGGGTCGGGTTGCACGTCTTGCAACAGATGATGGCGGCGGAGGTGGAACAATTGGCGGCACCTCACGGGAAGCGCCAAGCGGGCAATCGGGTGTCCGCTGGGTTGCGTTAACCGTATGGGTTCTGTTCCTTAATTGTACAAATCTGTCGTCTGAGGTATAATTTTCCAAGACAAAGGCACTCCGGACGAAAGTCCGGGTCGCAAAGCCATAGGGTCTAACGTTCCCATAGGGGGGCAATGACAGCCGTGCTGCCAAATTATCCAAAGAGTGGTACAAATTTATTTGGATCGCCACTATATGATCATTACCAATGGATTTACAGCCGGGGCCTGGTGTTGCGGGCCATCGTCTCCCTTTTCATTTGGTGGAATATCATTGCGTTCCCGCGGCAAAGCCTCCCACATGCATGGCTTTCCGGTTTAGTTCTCTGTGTAGGCGATGGATTGGCGTGGCTTGCGTGCCGGCAAAGGCCTCAGTCGATCGTCCTGTGGGCTATGATTACTACGGGTTTGGATTTAATTCTGGGCATGGTTGCGCTTACTGAGTTTTCCACGACGATTGAGTCAAATGCACCTGCACTACTTCCGCTCATTGGCATCGAACTGATAGCATATTGGGGTTGGTAGGATACTGGATAGGGCTAGGTTACATTGCTATTATTATTACGACCCTTTGGCCCTTTCCGGCGCAGCATCTTGATGCCTATTTATCATGTCCAGCGTTGCCATCTTTCTTCATCGTTCACCGCCTAGTCCTGAAAGAACCCCCGGACTTACCGCACGGGAACAAGAGGTGTATGAGTTATTGAAAGCTGGACTGACTCAAAAAGATATCGCGATAAAACTCCATATCGAACGCAGTACCGTGAAGACGCATGTACAACATATTCATCGTAAGATGGGCTTGGATGATCCAACGGACGAGGGATGATCCTCCCTAATGACGGGTTGTCCCCCCTGTCTCAACCAAAAAATCCACCTTCCTCAACCGACCTTTTATCTGGTACACCAAAACCAATCGGTGTTGGCTTTGGCGAAGGGGGAGGTGTAATTGATGAGCGGTCCCTTGCATTTCTGGGCACCAGGAGGGGCATCGTTGGCTACGGTAGGACTTGTGCAAATTTGTCGCAGATTTTGGCCGCAGCATTCTATCGCGGGTTTGGCCTTAATTGCCAGTGAAAGCCTAGTTCTTATGGCAGCACTTGTGACAGGTCAACTGAGATGGGGGTCCCTTCCCGATATTCTCTTTAATGGGATGATTGCTGCGGTTTGCGCTACACAGAGTTTACAAGGTCATGATGAGGAATCACAGATGGACGATCGGGCCGAAGATCCCGTCTTATTAATCGTAGACGTGGTGCAGGAGCCGTTATCATCCCCGAACGAACAATCGAGTCATCCTGTTGAATCAAAAAGCGGCGCGAGGGATCATCGCCGCGAAAAAATACCGTATTCTTGGTAGTAGCCAACTTGCCAATCTAGGCTTCGCCGGGGTCATCATATTTCCCAAATTGTACGGAGTGATGCGTCAAGCTTAAGATGGTGTCGAGAAGTGGTCAAAAACTAAAGGGCCCTTGGTGGTATGTAGGCAAATTGGTCCGGATCACAATACACGGCTCGTGATATCATTCTGGTTGTAATATCCTGTCAGTGGCGAAATGCAGGGCAATATTTGTTCTCACAGGTTTTGAGTGCCTACCACGCGTTCTATTAATGTCAAGGGGGAGATTGGCGTGCGCAAGATTGGGGCACTCGCCGTGATGATAGGAATAATGGGGCTAGCAGGCTGTGGCCAGCCAACGTGGATTACCATCTGGAGGGGGGCGTCACACCCAATGGCATATTATGTTGTTAGCAACATGAAAGTTCCTTTGAAAGATATCGGTGGCGAGTATAGTGTACTCAACATTAATCATGGGGCATCGGAGACATCCAACCATCTGCCGTTGGGGACTCAGATTTATACTATTCGGGGGGAAAGCCCATCAAGAAACTTAGCTGTGGAAACTAGTGCGGGGAATTTTGTCAAAGCAACGTATTGGGGGGTCAGCAAACCCTAAAATTTTTCCTTCAAACGCTTATATGCAAACAATAGCATTCCGATTAACAGGGCTTAAAGATAGGAAACTAGCGCAGAGAAAGTGAGATTTGCCCTAGCACCATCATGGTGCGGCTTCCATATCATGGATCGCAAAAAGGATGTGATCCCTATGGGAGGGGTACCCACTTTAACCGGCCTGGTGCTCAATCCTCAGAGCCCAGGATATAATGAAGCGCGTCAAGACTATAACCGACGATTCCCCCCATTTACCCCACGGTATATAGATTTTTGTCAGGACGGACCTGATGTAGAACGCGCAGTGAAATGGGCCGTTGACCATCAAATTCCCATACGCGGCCGGAGCGGCCGTCACAGTTACGAGGCTTATTCCCTGGTTGACGGTGGCCTTATCATTGATGTCAGCCAAATAGATGCTGTGGTTTTGGATCAGCAAACCGGAATTGCGAAGATAGGGGCTGGAGCTCCTTTATTAAAAGTCTATCAAGAACTGTGGAATCAGGGGAGAGTCACCATTCCTGCGGGATCTTGTCCTACTGTCGGTGTTGCGGGTCTGACTTTGGGCGGCGGGTTTGGTTTGACTAGCCGACTTTTTGGCTTGACCTGCGATAATGTCATGGCATTGGATATGGTACTGGCTGACGGGCAATTGCACCATATCGACGACCAAAACCATCCAGATTTAATGTGGGCTAGTCGCGGTGGCGGTGGCGGAAACTTCGGGATTGTGACCCAATTTTATTTTAAAACCCATAAAGTGGCCGACGTAACCATATTTTATTTACAGTGGCCATGGGCTGAACTGCCTCGGGTGGTCAGGGCATTCCAAAAATGGGCCGAGCCGGAAAAGCTAGATTTTCGTTGTGTACCCTTACTAAAGCTGACATCAAAAGAGGTGGGGCAGGTGGCCGTTGTCGGGCAATTCACCGGACCTCGAGAAGCTTTTGCTGCCGTGTTAGCACCCTTGATTGCCGATGTTCCTCCTATCAACACTATTATCCGCACGGTTCCTTTCATAGAAGCCGTCTATTATTTTGGGGGCGTTAAACCTGATATGCCTGAATTCTTAGCCCATGGATCGGAAATTACGAAATTTAAAAATACGTCGGCCTTCCAATATCAGCTGTTTGGCGAGGACGCCATAAGGGTAATTGTGGACCATCTGTCAAAGACTCCTGGTCCCGCTACGCTAGTGCAGTTTGATGGATATGGAGGGGCTGTCAGCTTGGTTTCCGATCACGGAACTGCCGACCCCCATCGACGGGGGGTACGGGCCAGCTTGCAATATCAGGCCTATTGGACCGTGGATAGTCAAGCGGAGGCGCACATTAATTGGGTGGAGTCGTTTCGTCGGGCGATGCTTCCTTATACCAGAGGCGCTTACGTGAACTATTGCGATGCAAATATTTTGGATTGGCCCCAAGCCTATTACGATGGCAATATTGCTCGATTACTGGAAGTTAAGCAACACTACGATCCATTAAATGTTTTCGATTACCCCCAAGGCATTGGCCGCATTCCTCAATCGCTGAAGTTTTCAGGGGAAACCCCACCGAAATCTTGAATATAGCACTTGTGCGGCACGGAAATTTGTTGGGGAAATCTGCCAGGCGTGGCTAATGAATGAACCATCCAATCACCCAATGACCGCCGTAGCTTATGAAAAGCACAGAGGCCACCATGCCAATCAAGGTTGCCAACAAGACAGTATATGGTTTCCACCCAGTCGCATGACCAATAGCGACACAGAGATAAGCACCAAGAAATGGGGACAACAAAACCAGGGCTCCGACACCATAGTGCCGATATTTCCGAGACCAGCGTTCTGCCCGTTCTACTTTTCGTCTTGCCCAATGCCAACGGGTGGTGATTTCATGAAAAGTCAGCAACAGGAGCGGAATCGGAATAAGATTGGCCGAGATGCTTACGGCTGCGCCAGCCAATGGATGAAACCCCAAGGCGATACTGGCGGCCACGCCAGGCTGGGCTTCCAAAACAATGGAGGTGCCAATTAGCGAAAGCGCCATCCAAATTTTTGTCTGTGTGATTCCTACATAAAGAGCCACAGCAAAGAAACCAGTGGCAATTGCGATGGCATACAGCAACCGACGTCCAAATGTTACCGATGCACTGTCTGTTTTCCCAAGCAGCAATCCCCCCTACGTGTCTCGGCGTCACTTTCAGCTTGCCTCAATTTTATCTCAAAATGCATCGCACAATGCGGTTTTTATGTCATGAAAGACGGGGTGGAAATTTCTAGATTCCTTTTGTCTACTATTGAGTTCAAAAGGAGAGATCCCTATAATCAATATATCCGAAAACACGGATATACTGGAGGTGATCCCATGCTGTTTCGGCAATTTCTTCACGACGAGCCGGTAGTAGCTGCAAGTTATTTGTTTGCCTGAACAGGAAAATCTATGGCGGTAGTGGTGGATCCACTACCAGAGGTGTCGTTGTATCTAAACGCTTTGGAACATTATGGGTTGAATCTCTCTTATGTCATTGATACCCATATTCATGCCGACCATTTGTCAGGCGCTAAGGCTTTGGCGGATTTGACGGGCGCAGAGCTAGTGATGCACCAACTTAGCCCACTGGAAGTGCCATTTAGTCCCGTGACGGATGGGGACCGTATTGTATTAGGCAACGTGGAAGTGAATATTTGGCATACTCCCGGCCATACTCCGGAGCATATCAGTTTAGTCGTGACCGATCGGCGGAGAGGGCCTGAACCGTGGTGTGTGTTGACAGGGCATACTTTAATGGTGGGTGATGCGGGTCGCCCCGATTTGTTGCCGGATGATGGATCGCTGGCGCTTTACCACAGCCTGTTTGATCGGCTGGCCGCCCTGCCGGATTATGTGGAAATTTACCCTGGAGCGTATGCAGGTTCCACGTGAGGGCGTGATCTCAGTGGGAAGGTCGTTTCCACTTTAGGGTTTGAACGGCGTTACAATGCTGCAATGCAGCCTCGAACCACAGAAGAATTCCGCCAATTCATTTTGACCAGTCTTCCAAATCACCCGGCGGATTTTGCAGAGATTCGGCAAGCCAATCTTCATGGGGGTCGATCGTGGCGGTAGGGGAGGTTGGTTGCGCATCCAAGGCGTTGAGCCAATTAATGGCGGCATGAATCGACGTGGCATTCACCCCATAGTAATGCCATCGTGAATGGGTTACTAGGCCAGCGTGGGATAAAATGGCCAGATGACGAGACACCGTAGATTGGGGCACGGAAAGATATTGGGTTAGATCCTGAACACAGATCCCCTGCAATGCCTCTTGTGACGTCTTGCAGAAATACTGGGGATTGCTTAGAAGCCGCAGCAGCTTGCGACGCAAGGGATCGCCGAGCGCCTTGAACACGAGGTCTAAATCATGTGATGTTGTCTGCTCTGCCATTGTGTGGCCTCCCGTAGATTCTCTTTTAGCATTATAGCAAATGGGTTACGTCAAAAAATTCGTCAATCCGGATAAACTGATGGAGGGAAAATCTTGAAATCATATGATGCTGCCGAACTTATGGCATTGGACGAACGTTCCGTGACCTGGATCGATGTGCGCCCCGCCATCTCTTTTATCCAAGGCTATATTAAGGGCAGTCGCAATGCGCCCTTTAATAAGAAGACATCCGTGCCTAAAGATGTAAATCCAATAGTTGTGCTGGGGCCAGCTGGGGTTCTTGCTCGGAAGGCGGCGCTAACCTGGGAGTCTTCGGGGCATAACGTGTTGGGATATTTAGAGGCATCATTCACGGCTATTGCCGGTGCTTTGCCTCAACAAAAAATTCACCAAGTCCAAATATTGCCTCCTTCCGCCTTGCACTCCTGGTCAGGGATTTTGCTGGATGTGAGATTAAAAGAAGACGTCAACAGTGGGTTTATTGCTGGCAGTATGTGGATACCGTTGCCGGACCTAGAACACTCATTGTCAAATGTCCCTCGCAATAAACCGCTTTTAGTCTACTGCAATTCTGGGTCTAAGGCTGTAGAAGCTGCCGCCCAATTAGCTAGTGCAGGATTTGACCAGGTTAGTGTGATTGCACAAGGGGGAATGGAGTCATTCCCAGGAGGACTGACATGACTAAGACACATGGTATTCGTCCAAACCTCGGTCAATTTTTGTGGTTGGTGACCAATACAATTTTTGTAGGCTTGGCGGTGGGAGTAGAACGAACGGTAGTGCCTCTGCTTGGTCACAGTATATACCATGTGGGTGCGCTGTTGACGCTGTCGTTCATCGCTTCGTTCGGGTTGGCTAAAGCACCCTTAAATTTGGTAGCAGGACGATGGTCGGATCGCGTCGGACGACGTCCGGTATTGATAGCGGGATGGCTTTTTGGCATTCCAGTGGTAGGACTGTTACTTTTGGTTCAGACCTGGTGGGCAGTCATTGTCGCCAACTTGTTTTTAGGTGCCAACCAAGCTTTTGCTTGGACTATGACGATCAATGCCCAACTGGATATTGCTGGTCCTCGGCAACGCGGTATGGCCATGGGAATTAATGAGGCCACCGGGTATATCGGCGTAGCGATAGCTACTTGGCTGGCGGTTTATGTGACGCGTTGGGGCGGATTGCTGCGAGCGCCGTTTGTGTTAGAAGCCGGAGTGGTCGTCGGCGGTCTCGTCACCAGCTTGTGGTTTATCCGAGACACTAGGGATTTTGTCCTGACCGAGACGCGTACCGGCGTGACGCGCAGCCATGATCGGGCGGTACGTGAACACACTGCCTGGCAATCCTTTGTGTTTGCTAGCTTTCGTCAACCGTCGCTGTCCGTCTCATCATGGGCAGGCTTGACAAACAAACTGGCGGATACGGTGGCCTGGGGCGCCATGCCGCTATTTTTGGCAGCCAGGGGAATGTCCCTTATTGATATCGGATGGGTGAGCGGCAGCTATACAGTAGCCTGGGGCATTAGTCAATTTGGCACCGGAGCTCTGTCCGATATCATTGGACGAAAACGACCTATTGTTACCGGATTTGGCTTGCTGGGGGCAGGCCTTATCGGACTCACCTTAGTGCATGGCATGTGGGGATGGGTACCTTTGGCGGTGCTGAGTGGACTGGGTATGGCACTTTTATATCCCAATTTGAACTCTACGGTCAGCGATGTTGCTCCGGCAGACCGCCGTGGAAGTATTTTGGGTGTCTATCGTTTGTGGCGCGACGGCGGTTACTTTGTTGGCGGATTACTGGTCGGGGGACTCGTCGCTTTATTTGGCGCTCGTTGGGCCATTGACATCATTGGCATCATCGTCTTGCTGATGACGCTAGTGCTAGCATGGCGACTTCAGGAAACACATCACTGGGCGGGATCCCGGCCAGCGGCACAAAGCCAAGCGGGGAGATCGTAAGCGCGGTGGCTTAGATTGACGCTTAGACTCCAAACCTCTTTCGCACCGCCGGCTCTCTTGATATGATAGCCAGGGAAATTGGTTAAGTTTGGATGACTGAAAGGAGTGTAACGCGTGGCGGCGGAGCGACCAGTAGCATTCAAAGGCGAACAGACGCCTTTGGCAGGCGATGCGATTCACATCGGAGACAAAGCACCGAATTTTGAAGTGGTCGATCGCGGGTTAAACGTAAAGACTTTAGAAGATTGGGCTGGCAAGATACGGGTAATCAGCGTGGTGCCCTCGTTGGACACTCCCGTATGTGACGCTCAGACACGACGTTTTAATGAAGAGGTCTCTCGCTTTGGGGATAAAGTCGTGGTGCTCACCGTGAGCATGGATCTACCGTTCGCACAAAACCGCTGGTGCGGCGCGGCCGGGTTAGAAGGCATTGTAACTTTGTCTGACTTTCGTCAAGCGTCTTTTGGACAAAACTGGGGGACGTTGATGCAAGAGTGGAGACTGGAATCGCGGGCTGTCTTCGTAGTTGATACCGAGGATGTAGTGCGCTACGTTGAATATGTGCCGGAAATAGGGAAGCATCCTGATTATGCCGCTGCGCTGCGGGCAGTGGAGGCATTGATCTCATAATTGAATAGGTGGCGAAAGCTTAACTCCCGAGAGTCTTTCGCCACCCTTTCTAAATCACGAGTGAGCAGCCAATCCAGGCCGCGTTGAATGCATCAATTTTGCAAGCTCATCCTCAGATTTTCCACTCTACCCCCAAAAAGTGCCTTAGGGTCACAAATGGTGACGAGATGATCAGTGGTGCCTTCTTCGGCCAGAATAACGCGACAGCGAGGATCTGATTAATGTTCAAATCTAATCGGGGCATTCATCCAGCAAGGCCAGTCCACTAATCCTTGAAACGACATTAGCCCCAGCAACAGGCGATACGCTTTGCGAAATGGTTCAAGAGCAGGTAGGGGCAGGACTGTCTCGTAGCCTAAACGAAAGGCATTGGCATGATCCTGATCTAAAAGGTATTCCAATCCTATCAGTTCCAGGTGCCGAGGACCTGACACGTAAAGTTCGATATCGACCATGCCAGTTATTGTCGTGCCATCGGTAAGGAACTGGGTGGGGTCCATATCTAACATGATGGGCGAGGCGAAATCCAACGGCGGCAAATGCTTCCATTGGTCCAGAGATTCCGCCCAGTAGTCTCTGAGATCTCGATCTTCAGCATGGTATCGCGTAACCAAATATTCCATGACGGAGACCGCCAACGTATGAAACTGGGATACTGGCCGGCATCCTTGTAGTGTTGGCAGGGAACCAAAGCAAGAGTATCGGCCACTGTGAATGCGGGCAAGAGATTTGCCGAACATTATCAGGCTTTGGTTTGGCAAGTCATTAAACGAAGCTAGGGTATAGCCGGGAAGTTTTTCTACAATCAGGAAGGTTTGCCTTCCGATGTTATTTACCCCCAGCATGTTTGGCGTTGGAATTACAGATATGGTGCGCAAGTATCGGTACAGGTCGCCAACCTGGGTCATATTCGAAGTGTCAGCATGGAACAAGCGCAACGCGGCTTGCCAAAAATCTTCATCAGGAACATTGCACCAGCGACTGGTGCGTACGATTTGCTCTCCATCGGCAGTTTTCACCACCCAAACCCAACTGGCTTGTCCTGGGTGCACTGCAGGTAAAAGATGTTGATTAAGATAGGTTGAGGGAAATAATGGAGCTAAATTGATGGCGCTGAGGTCAGATAAATTAGGCATGCGAGCTCCTCGTATAAGAATTTCCATTCCAGTGTGGGTAAGGGGATGATACACTGTCATCTTGGATGCGTTAGGACGGTATCCTCATCGATCTTACCGCAAATGTGAATTGTGGGCACCAGGGTTTTTGGCATGGGAGGATTGAGTGTTTGCGCACGGGAGTATTAATCGCCTCCGCTATTGAAGCCTTTTTTTTATTGGCCCTGATGGGCTATGGTCCGCTATATCTGCACCAGGAGTTGGGAGCGGGATACTTTTTAGCCAGCATGGCGGCAGCATTGCCCGCCTTGGCGACTTTTGCCGCATCCTTGACCTGGGGGCAAATCGCGCGACGTATGGGATTAAAGGTATTAACCGTCATCGGCTTAATAGGATATTTAGGCCTAGGCCTGGCCATAATGGTAACCCGGTCCCCTATAGACTATATAGTCGGTGTCAGCGTAATGACCCTATTCTCATCAGCCTTAGCCCCTGCGACGCTGGCTTTTTTAACTCAATTTGGAGGTGACATGGGCCAACGGTTGGCGAAAAGACTTCAGTGGCAAAGCAGTGGGTGGATGGCAGGGGGCCTTTTGGGGGGCTATATTTTTGGGCTGAGTGGTCATAGTTATGTTTATCTCATGCTGAGCTTAGCCATGGCCTTGGTATTGCCGCTAATTTTAATATTGCGTGACCCGTCTAAAATCTCGATTCCAGTCCAAGAGCACCACCGTAGTCGCCATCCCCATCCCGCGGCAATCCTATTGGTGGTCTTGCCGTTCTTCTTGGCATATTCCGGAAATGAAGGATTTTTTACCAATTTTGGATTGTATCTGAGGCTTCTGGGTATCCCGACCGAGTGGGTAGGGTGGAGCGCCGCTATCAGCACCGGACTTGGCTGGCTGGTAGCGCTGCGGATTGGCTATTGGGCCGATCGTTGGGGAGGCAAAGCCATATTAACTTGGGTGCTGCTAGTCTATGCGGTCCTTTATGTCGTTATGTCATTAGCTCCCTGGCCACCTATCGTAGTTGGCGCTTTTTCCATGCCGCTATATCCACTGCTCAATATTGGGGTTCAGCGGGCAGCGGCGGAATCAGTTCCCCCAGATGCTCATGGATCGGCAATGGGGGTTATCAATGGGGCTAGCGGCCTGGCGACCTTCATAGGGGGCACTCTCATCGGTGAGGTTGATAACGCTTGGGGGCCGCACATCATGCCATGGACGGCAGCGGCCTTGGTGACTATCGGACTGGTGGTCGCTTTGATTGTCTATCGAAAGCCGAAGTCACCAAGGCCTTAACAAGCTATAATTTGTGTCCGACCAAACTTTTCATGGCCTCGGTAAGTTTGGGCTCTTGATGCGCCTTGTATACGGTATGTATGAGGGATGTGAGCTCTTTTTCGTTTAACGTGGATACATAATCAAGATTGCCGATGGTTAATTTCTGTGGTTTTTCCTGTGACGAGTCGTCAGACGCCAGGAGTGCCTGGACCATAAAGTTGGGGAACTCTCCAGAAAATGTAAAGTCTTTAATTACCATGGCGTGTGCCCCTTTCGCATCGTTGTGGCATTAGTGTGTCTCAATATGGTCGTTTAATGCGACTGATAGCAGATTTGGGGAATACCTCTGGAGACACCTTCAACGGTGATCCACAAACCATGCTGGAGATCGCCTGGCACCAAGCTGGTTAGTCGATAACGCCCAAGATGCCTCATGGAAAATGCAAACCAGGCCTGCTGGCCGGACCGTAAGCCGATAAGCAACCGATTTCGGGGCACGCCAGACTTGGGGGACAGGGTTCCCTCAGCTACTAGGGCCAGGGAATGGCGACGATAGTCATGGTTGCTGAAATAGACGAACACCTTGATGTGAACGGGAACCCGCACTATCAGGGTGCCATTGGTGGTGCCGTTGAGATTGTTGCCCCCGTGGGGATATCCTGCAATGACGGTAAGTGTCATCAAACTTTGAGCTGGATGATATGTCATCCACTGATTCACGATGACCTGGCCCGGAGCCGTATGCAGCGGTTTTTGCGCAAGCATGCCCCACAGTCCCCAAATGAAAACCGCTGCTAGCAATGCTATCCAGGGTGATTTTGCCATCTCATCCTCTGCCCTTTTACCATAGGGTGCCACAAGAGGGATTATTATAGCAGGCGAACTAAATGCAAAATAGCTTGATGGGTAGGGACGGCAATACCGGCTTCATGTGCCTGGCGAACGATATAGCCAGTGATGGATTCGATTTCCGAAGGTTGGTGAGAGAGCACATCTTGCAGCATCGACGATCGATTGGTCGCTGTGGATATCGCCAAATCGGCGACCCATTTCAAGGTTCCAGTCACCGATATGCCCAGGGATTGGGCCACACTTTCTGCTTCTGAGCAAAGAGGTTCCGCCAGACGCCACAATGGCAGTTGCAAAAGCGCTCCATTAGGTTGTCCAGAAAGCGCCGAGAGCGGGTTAATTACCGAATTGGCAATGAGCTTCGTCCATCTCAACCGTAACATATAGTCGACCGGATGCCATTGCCAGGCCAAATTTAAAGAAGCCGCTTGTTGTTTTAACGTAATCTCATTGGCGTGACCGGTTTCTGTAAGATGCACTGTCCCATGGTCCTTTATTGAGACCCGCCAGATGTCGTGATCGGAATCGTCGCTGCGAAATGCCGCGTCTGTGGTAATGGCGGGACTTAACTGACTCTTGGTCAATGGGGGAATCAACGCCTGTTCTTGACCCATGCCGTTTAAAAAAGGGACGACATAAGTTCCTGCTTGGGCCCAGCGTTCCAACCACTGCCGTGCCAATGGCATCCCTGGCCATTTGACCGCAACCAGGACAACCTGCCAGGGGCCGGGAGCTGGGTCTTCCCACCGCTGAAACCGTGGGACGTGCCAACTTACTGTGTTATCGCGCTCTATCAATTGATAGCGGCCAAGTTGGCGTCCTACCATTAACGGATGGTCGGCTTCAAAAAGGGTGCCATAAAGGCGAGCCAAGGATCCTGTACCCAAGATGGCGATTTTCATTGGGAAGTGGATTGCACCAGAGATAAAAACTCGGTCCATTCGTGATCGGTGACATGGTAGCTTTCCTGATCGTTTGGAAAAGTTCGTGCCTCGACTTGGATGCGATATTGGGAAAGACCTTCAATAATGCGAGAGCGCAAATCTTCAAAAGGTCGGGCGAATTTGGGATATCCCGAAGAAAGGCCAAGACAATCATGGAACACTAACACTTGTCCGTCGCACCCTGCGCCTGCGCCGATGCCAATAGTCGGCACCGAGATCTCTTGGGTGACATACTGGGCCACGCGATCGGGAATTCCCTCAAGTACAATGGCGGATACCCCATGTGCGGAAAGTTGCCGAGCATCGTCCACTAAGAGCTTAATGGCTTCTGCTGAGCGCGCTTGCACCTTATAGCCTCCCATGCGGTGAACGCTCTGGGGAGTAAGACCCAAATGGCCGATAACCGGAATGCTTTCTTTGATTAACGCATCTACCACCGGTAGGATGGCTTGTCCTCCTTCTAATTTGACCCCATCCGCCAGCGTTTCTTGCATAACCCGCCCCGCATTGCGCAGAGCCTGGCCCGGTTCGGTATAGGTCAAAAATGGAAGGTCTACAATCATCAGGGTGTCGGGAGCGCCGCGGCGCACCGCTGCGCTGTGATGCACCATATGATCGATGGTGACCGGCAATGTGGTGTTAAATCCTAAAGTGGTCATGCCCAATGAATCGCCAACCAAAATTACATCAATACCGGCAGCAGCGACAAGCTGACTCTGAACAAAGTCGTATGCGGTCATCCAAGATATGGGACGCTGTCCTTTAAGCTTAATCATGTCAGGAATAGTGAGTTTGGCCATGATGCCCTCCTTAAGACAATTATAGAGGATGGCCAAGAAAAGCGATAGAATAAAAGCGGAGGCGATGAGGGTGCAGTTTGATTTAACCCCAGAAGAAAACATGATTCGTGGTGCAGTGCGTGATTTTGCGGAAGGTGTGGTGGCCCCGGGCGCATCGGAACGGGATGAAACCGGCGTTGTGCCGTTTGATATCATGCAACAAATGGGTGCCCTAGGATTTTTCGGGATTCCCTTTTCCGAAGACTGGGGCGG
>PXYW01000150.1 GCA_003023695.1 Sulfobacillus benefaciens
GGCAGCCATGACCGGGACAGCTACCGACAGCGCCAACACGGTGGCTGCGAGGGGAGCAATTTTCAACAGGTTCATCATGTTCACTTCCTTAGGGATTTTGGAGTTGCTGTAATAATTGATTTAGTTGTTGCACGTCACTTTGCAGTTGATGGGCGGTGGCAGATGAGACGTGGCGCGATGTCGTCACGTGCACCGTTAAAGACCCATGTCCTTGCTGTACGGTGATGTGCACCGGGTCCTGCTGTGGTGAAGATATCTGAGCGTGTGCGGAGTCGGAGACCACGGATGACGTCTGAGGGCTCGGAGCCGCTGTACGGCTGCCCACACCGCATCCTGCTAAGACGATGCCTAAGAATACCACGCTGAGTATATGCCATTGCGCACGTTTCACGGATTGCCCACCTTTCCTGCTTTTCGCAAGAGTTCTTCACCACGGGATTCGCCGGGGTGCCGCCGACTCCTGTTTTTGGATCGAAGTTTTTGCGGAAGGATTCGCCGAAGTCGACAAGTTCGCCGATCTCTACGATATCTTGTTCTTAGAACACCACTCCGCCAGGCCAGGTCTTCGCCCTTCATGCCGCCCCGACGGTTTTACCGGGACCTCGGGGACCCGCCGGCACCGCGTAGCACACGGCGGCTCAGCCAGACGGGACCTACGCGACCCAGCACGACCGCAGCATGGATCAGCACCCCGATCACCCCTTGAATGGCCCAGGCCATCAAGACCCCGCCGACCCATGCGAGCGTGGGCTCTCTTCCTCCCATACTCTGGGCCATCACGAGTCGATGAAGCCATAGACTGCTGCCAGACAGCGTAGCCCAGAGCACGACCACGCCAGTTTTTGCCCAATCGGTTGCGGCTGTGCGCGCGGTCGGGTTCCCGTTGCGTGCCATCCGACGATACCCCAAGACGCCCAAAGTGATCAGAGGCCAACACAGCCCCGCCGTGAGCCACCCCGCCCAAAATCCCCCAAAGGTTTGCAGATTCCCAGGCCAGGTCATCCATCCGAGTCCGACAATGGCCACGATCAGAATCAGCAGAACACGCCATGGGACGAAACGGATCGGTTCCGTAGGTTCTTGAGCCAGTCTCTTGAGCACGCGCGTGCTCCACCCTGCGAATTTCTGCATACGTGACCTCCATGCGTTAGTGGACGATCAGCAATACCCGCTATGCCAAGTTAAGAACGGTTATCCGCTGTAGCCGAATTGTGCGGTATCCAATGCCAGCGAAAAAACGACCCTAGGAGGCCGAGTACTCCGCCACTGCCAATCCAGATCAACCATGCGAAGACGAAATGGGTTGGCCGCCATCCTCCTTGCACAACCCACAATCCTGTCAACACCCCATAAAAGAGCCACCGCAATCCGGTAAGCGCTGCCACAATAAAGCGTATTGAAACGGCTGAACACCAATTGGCAGGAATTTGACGGAATGCCATCGAATAAGCCTCCTATGAACAGGCTGTGGAAAATCAACTGTCGCATTATCGGTCAAACGATAGACATACGTGTGACACTTCTTACCGAATGCTTGTTGATGCTGTCCGCTGTCAGTGAAGTACTTTTAGCACCGCATATAGGTTCTTGGCTTCACATTCAGCCCTCATCATTTTAACGCAGCCACGTGCAAAAACCTGCCGTCCATCCTGTCGTCAATCCTAGCACAACAAACGCGACCAGCCACGCCTCAACCGCCAGGGACCAACACCTTCGCCGCCATGGTGACCAAGCAGCGGGGGGTAATTTGCGCCAGGATCGGAAGAATCGCGCAATGCCTCGTCCATCGTTTTGCCTGATTTTTTCCACACCCTATCGCTCCTTAAATTGTTTGAGCCTCTGCTGCCATCCCGACCAATCCGTTGCACCCCCGCCGCGATGTGATCATTCCCCGCGGGGAAGGTCCCCCGCATAGGGCGTTAGGACAATGGCGGCGCGTCATCCCGCAGGCGACGGCGTTGGACGGCGGCGGAAGGCAACGGGACAGGGTCTTGCCAGAGCGCGAGCGTCATTTGCGGATCCTGCGTCGGATCCCAGACCCAATCCAACTGGGCAATGGCAAACAGATTATCATCCACCCCAATCACCGTTTTCACCACATCGGCCACCACATCCACCACATTGATCGGGTCATTATGCAAACTGCGCCGCCGCACGGTGATGTCCAGCCACACCTTGGCGCGCGGCACAAACACGTGAGAGCGAATCACACGGCGCAGTTGCCACGCGAGCGCATCCCGCGCCGCGCGCGCTTCGGTCGAGAGATAGACACGGCCCTGGCGGGTATGGCGCCACTGGCGGTTTTTGGACCAGGCCGGATCCCAGGGAATGGTCAGGGTAAAGATCGGCGTATCCCAGGGCCGGATCATAGCCACACCCCCGGCACGGCATGGGTGATCGCCTGGGCACGCACCGCCGGATCGGGATGGACATAGCGATCATAGACGTCGGCCGTGATCCAATGGCGGCGCAGAATGGCCTGGCGTAACGCCTTCGGGGCCAACTCCCGTCCGTTTAATCGCCCCATGGGCCAGAGATTGCCGCGTTGGAGTTGCAGCACGGGCATCCAGGTTTGCAGTGGAGGAGACCAGACCGGATGAATGGCCAACGCACGGCGATCGGCCTGGAGGATCCAGGCCCCCGTCTCGGCCGGCGGTCCCAGGGTCAATTGAATCAGCCGTTCCCCGCGTTGTCCCGGATGCGCTGGGGGACGCATATGCAGGCAAAAGAGCGGACCGTCAAACCCCGCATCGTATTGCACCAGGACATGCTGCACAATGTAGTCCAAGAGCTGGGAACGGGAGGGAATGGGGGAGCCGTCCGGGAAACGGGACACTCTCTGCGCGGGCCGTCCTCGACGTGGGGACGCAATCGCGCCGAAAATTTCCTGGGGCCGGAAGGCCGCCGAGAGTCCTGGGGATATCATCACTCCACCTCCGGATGCGTGAGCGCCCAGTGCCACTGATCGCGTCCATGTTCTTTGGCCCAATACAATCCGGTATCCGCCTGTTTGACGGCCACGCTTAAATCCCAAGG
>PXYW01000151.1 GCA_003023695.1 Sulfobacillus benefaciens
GGTGTGCTGGCGATAAGATTCTAAACTTACCACGTGAGGATGTCGGAGATTTAATTCACGAACATCCTCAATCGTAATCAATCGCTCGTCTGACCCGCATTGCTCGGCCAAAAGCCGCAGCAGGCTGGTTTTCCCGGTGCCAGCTCCCCCGGCGACCAGAAGATTGCGGCGTAATCCGACCCACCGTTTAAGATCATTCCACAGTTCGAGAGACATTGCCCCGCCATCCAAGTAATCCATAACTTCCAGAGGTTGCCGTGGTGCACGGCGAATGGTGAGCACGGGTTGTTCCGAAATTGGCGGCAGGACACAATGGATGCGCGATCCGTCTCCTAGCTGAGCATCACACCAAGGATGCTCCGTGGTTAGCTCGCGGCCGGCTCGATGGGCCAGTCTTTGGGCCAACAAGGCCACTTCATCGGCATCATTGAATTGCAGGTCCACCGCTATAATGTGCCCTTGCTGCTCGCAAAAGACAGCGTGCGGACCATTGACCATTATCTCCGTATTGCGATCATCGATCAGCAAAGTGTCCAGTAATCCTAGGCCGGTGAGACGGTTTAACAGCGATTGTCGCAGCAAATCTTTTCCTGCAATGCCGTCAGTGTCCGCCATAACTTGGTCCACCGCCTGTTCCAAAGCCGCCAACCGATCCCTGTCCCATATTAAATGAGCCACTAAATGCGGATATTCGGTTTCGACTCGAGTTTGCCAGCGTTGCATATCCGGTCCATGGTCTTTTGCCACTTCCCGTGAATGACTTGGCAATGTGTCCGGCAATTTCCAAATGTACGATTTGGCCCCCATCATTACCCCTCCCATGCCTCAGCATAGCAAGCAATCATGAGGGAAATCCTGTCAACCTTATTCGCCATGAGATGCAATTCGTTGCTATAATCCCGGGTCTGATGCCACTTTCCACCATGTGACAGATTTACCGGATAATCCTGCCACCAAAATTTATCAGGAACCCGGTTGCAATGGCAGTTTCATCCAACTTCCCTGAATCGGTACCGCAAGGGACACGGTTTGAAACACTGTGCTGTTCTTTTTCGCCAGTTCAACAATGCGAGCTAAACGGGTATCCTCTAAATCTGTCTCAACTTGCAGGTGAAATTGAATGCCAACCAAAATGGGCGGACGGTCTTGACGCGTCGCCTCAACCGTCATTGATGCATTGCCAATAGTCACGTGGGACAGGTCAGCCACAAACGCCAACGCCGTTAAAAGACACGCGCCTACTGCAGACAGCAAGGTCTCCACGGGATTAAATCCAGCGGTCAAATCCGCGCGTTTCCCTCCTAATTCCATTTGAAAATTGCGTACCGTTGCCCTGACATGGGTTGGGCTCATCCGGGCAACCTGAACTTTATAGGTTTCCAAAATAATCACCATCCTTTGGGGTGAAAAAGTTGACGTCCGCAATACCAGGCATTATCCCGTCCCATAATATACCAGGACGGGATAATGCCAAAACTCGCGGATTAAATCGACCGAGCTAACCGGTCAACAACTTCAAACTGGGTAGGATGGGCAAAGGTCATACGCGCTATATCTCGTGGTGTCAATCCCATTTTCACGGCAACATGGGCAACTGAGGAAAGGTCTGCGGCATCGATGCCGACGGCCTGCATCCCAATAATCTCACCATTTTGCCGTGATACTACCATCTTCAGAAATCCTTCGGTATTGCCCATAATTTGTGCCTTGGCCTCAACCCCCATGGGACGGGTCTCTTCCCAGACTTTGATCCCCGCCGACCGTGCCTCGTCTGCGGTAAATCCGACACTCATGGCTTCCGGATCGGCAAATACCGTTTGCGGCATTTCCTTGGGGTTGAATGTATCTTCGGCATGCCCATCGCGCAAAATTTCATGCGCCACAATCTCGCTCATCCGCACCGCTGAGTGGAACAGCATCGATAAACCGTTGACGTCGCCGGGGGCGTAAATATGGGGGACATTGGTACGCATGGTGCCGTCAACCACGATACCTTTAGCGGTATAATCCACGCCGGCCTTTTCCAATCCCAAGTCTGCGGGTAGGCTTGGGGATCGACCCACTGCTTGAATCACTTGTTGAGTGACCCATTCGGCTGGGCGATTGCCAAAAACCCGATGGCCGGATACCCGATATTGTCCGCCAGCAACTCGACTCACGCCCTCAACCCTCACCCCCGTTTCAATTTTTACCCCACGCTGACTCATGTGACCCGCCACCACTTTAATTAGATCTTGGTCCATACCTGGCAAAATCGATGGAGCCATTTCCAACAGCGTCACATGGATTCCCAGTGACGATAGCATAGACGCGGTTTCCACCCCTATATAGCCGCCCCCCAGGATCGTCACGTCCAGTGGCAATTCCCGAACAGCTTCGTGCCAAGCAAAGAGATGATGGCTGTTCCAAATGTATTCCGCTCCCGGAATTTCCAGTCCCTTAATCTCGGAACCCGTGGCGACAATGATGTGGTGGCCGGTGACCACTTCCGTGGTTTCTCTGTCCCAGTCTTCTACCGCGATATTGTGATCCGTCACAAATCTTCCCACACCCCGCACCATCGTAAGCAGCGCTGCCTCCTCAATCTCGCTTTGATGCTGCGCATAGCGATGTGTTTGAATGCGGTCCTTGTATGCCCGAATCCTGTCCCATCGGGGCAGCTCAATCTCTGCCTCCAATCCAAAATACTCCGCGCCGCGAATACTCATAGCCAATGCAGCGGCTTCTCGCACCGCTTTGGACGGTACACAGCCTTCAAACAGACAATTGCCCCCTAAGTTCCCCTTTTCGTCGATCATCAACACCGAACGTCCGCTGTGCGCGATCCGCAAGGCCGCTGGGTATCCCCCACCTCCGCCGCCAATAACTACGACATCAAATATCTTGTTCACGTGTGGTTCCCCCTCCTGGTGAGGTTTAACGAATAAGTTTATGCTTTGAGGGTACGCTGCTTGATTACTGCTCGCTATGGTCATCTG
>PXYW01000152.1 GCA_003023695.1 Sulfobacillus benefaciens
TTAGATGCATTTCGCACCGTCTTTACTCAGGCCAATCCTCTCGCAGAATATTTTGGAGATGCCCAAAACGATGGCCCTCCCATCGACGAAATTCTGCAGGAACCCTGCGTGGTGAAAGTCGAAGGGTACGTCGTGACAGGACGGCGTGATGCCCGCGTGACCCTCGATGGCGTCTATCTGGATAATATGGCCCCCATTGTCCCGCAATCCATCGTAGATCACTGGGTAAAGACCGCCAATGAGGATGATGTCGACGGATCTTTCCGCCGATTATGGTGGGATTAACGCGACCAAGAGACACTGATTTTTTGAAGGAGAAACTATGCAGACAACGCGCAAAACAGAAACGGCGCAGGTGCCGGGCATGAGAATCCATTCGTTGCCTCGATGGGTTCCGGGCCGCCAACGGTTTGTCGTGTGGGGCCACGGTCTGCCGCGGGTGCTGACCGTCCCCGCCACGCTCGCGTTGATGGAAGGCATGACGCTAGAGGAACTTCGGGTGGCAGGCGATCCGGAATCTGTGGCGCTGCCCGACTTATTGCGTGTGAACCGTGTGCTCAAAGGCGAGACCCTCCCCGCGTTATTCGGGGAGCGCGTGACGATTCACCCCATTTCCCTGGAAGATCGGCAGATCCAATGGGTCTCCAGTGCGCACGATCAGCACGCGCATCGTCAGGTCTCTTTGTGGCTCACGTTCTCTGTTCCTCCAGAGCCATCCTTCGTGGATCTGGTCACGCTGACCTTACAGATGGCCGTCAATGGGAGTCTGTCGACGGAGGAAGAGCAGCGTCAAATGCTCACCTTGATGCGAACGGCGCCCCTTCCTTGACGGCGTGGAGCGTCGCGATCGTATGAGGTCCGTTCACGATGTCGGCGTTTCGCTACATGCTGAGTCTCTGGGTGCTCATGCGTCTGATCACGATTGTGTCCCGGAGTTACAGCGGTGACCCCCACGACAGGCGTCTTCCCCCCTGCTCCAGAACGCAATAGCCGATAACCCTATGACTAAATAGACGGATGTTAGTGAAAATCATCCACGATTTCACCAATCCCATCACAGACACGACAACGTCCTGTAGAGCGATGAGACCTCTGGTCAAAACATTTACAGCACCAATGACCTCCATAGGCCGCACGGCCTTCCTCATCACAACCGTTCATCACAGTGCCACTGCCCATACATGTATCACATAATCCTGTGCCGTTGCATGCTGAACACATCATCTGATGCCTCCTGTTTTGTGTTTGACTTCTCAAACGTTCGCTGTGACGACAACAAATTCCTTTTGTCTGAGGAGGTTTTTTATGCGGCGCCTATCTTGGAATGAACGCGTGGCACTCGTGCAAGCGCAACGGGACGCCAGTCAGCGATTTATGGCGCTTGCGGGTTTAGGCACTCCGCCAGATCCTTTAATTTGGCCCATTCTCGTGCGATTTGGCGCATTAGGGATTCCCACTGTCGGATCGTGCCAAGGGCATCTGATCCCGGGAGACACTCGCCCCCCCATCGCTTTTGTCAGTGTCTCGCAAATGACGAGGAATTCTGCCGTTTACCGTCGATGGCTTGCGGCAGTCCAAGCGTTCCTTGCGCCAGCCGTGATGCCTCTCGCACGATTTTGCGTCGATCCCTTGAGCTTCATGATCCAGTGGCATGAGAGGCCACGTCAGGTGGAAATCTTTACTCACGAGCAATCCCGCGTGCTGTCCCTATGGGCTGACAAGCTGGATATCGCAGGCCACCACGCGGTGTTAACCGAATCGGAAGACTGGTCTGTCTGGGTGATGCCTGATGTGGGAGTGCCCGATGGAGTGGACCCTCGACGCATGGAAACCCCCTTTGTCGCATTTCTCAGCCGCCAAGGGCGTTCTGTAGACGCTATCGTGCGGCAACGGTTGAGTGGGAGAGAGTGGACTGCGATTGCGCAGTCCGTGCAATGGACCGAAACGGCCTGTCAAAACGCCTGGACGGCCTTTTGGCAGGATTGGTTGGTGGAGCAGTCCCAGTGCCCGATTCGGCCGCGCTCTCGTCCTCTCTCTGGCTCACCCGGATCGTGATCAGGCTCTCACACGGATAGGGCACCATATTGCGTGAGATGTTGGCACAAAAGGCTTGCAGAATTATTCCAGAGAAAAGGAGTCGTGGCCGCATGGCTGAACCCATAATCAAATGGGCAGGCCGCCGAGTTGCGCCTTGTGTTGGGTTGTCTCATAGAGACAACCCTGCGGAATCTGGCGCCCACAGGCCCCCCGTCAGACAAATGAAATGAGCACTGCCTCCATGGATACCGGGATCGCGGAAGAAAATTGATGCGAAGCTAGGAGATTAAAGGAGAGTTAAAGGATTCTTTTTCCAAATCACGTATGTTATTATTTTGGCATGGTGGTTTATATTTCGTGGTAAATCTAATTGAGGAAGAGATATGTGGTAAGACAAACAGTAGGTGTCATTCGCGTCATCCTAAAAGGAAGTGAACCTTGTAATCCTGATAACGAGGTATTGCAGGGTTTACAGGAAACTATTGAATCCCAAATGCATGGATCGAAACTTATTCGTAAAGATTTAGATGATGAAGTAATATATTTTTTTGAGGACAAGAAGATCGCTTGGTCAATAGGTACCCAAGGATTAGACGTGTTTTTCGGATATCAAGCGTTGAAGGGCGGACAAGCAAAAAAAGTGTTTGACACCCTTAGGAAATATGTGCCATTGAAAATGGGAACTATGGAATTCAGGTATTTTGGCACAATATATCATTCTGACCAACGAGGCTTAATTAATAATGCTACCGAAACCTTAAGGGATATTTTTCCTGACAATGGTACTCTTGAATTTGCTCCGTCACTTAGTTGGCAAAGTGCGGATGGGCAACAATTCATGGGGTTTAGTTTATATCCAATTATCAAACGCGCCGTAAAACCCCTTGCTTTAGCTATGGGGATATCAGGCGCTCGCCG
>PXYW01000153.1 GCA_003023695.1 Sulfobacillus benefaciens
GCGTTATCCTCTTGCGGTGGCAGGAGGATTTTACATGTTCAGCGACAAGGGGGGAGCACGGGTGAGTACAGACCCAGGAGGCCATAGTACCGAATGGTGTTTTATTGATAACCGACGACGAATTTCGTGCTCTTCCGAGGGCGGTCGCTTTTCACGCGCCTAATGCCCCTCGGGAAAGCCGAGGGGAGGAACCCACATGTTGAAGAAGAATTTATCTACCGCAGCGCCCGTATGGGATGATGCCCAAATCCGCGCCGAAGATCAGGCACGCGTTGCTGCCCTGCGCCAGTCTCCGGGTTGGACCAAGAGGCTTTTATTGCTGCTGACACTAATTGGGCCGGGTATTTTGGTCATGATTGCGGACAACGACGCTGGCGGCGTCATTACTTACGCTCAAACTGGGGCCACATATGGCATAGGCTTTTTTATTCCCGCATTGGTGGTAGGGGGATTTATCGCCTACGTCGTCCAAGAGATGACAGTGCGTTTGGGGGCTGTGACACACCGCGGCCATGCGGAGATGATTTGGGGCAGGTATGGTGCTTTTTGGGGCTGGTTTTCCCTGATAGATTTGGTGGTGGCTAACATTCTTACATTGATCACCGAATTTATTGGGATTACTGTGGGGATGTCTGTGTTCGGGGTTCCGCCCGTAGTAAGCGCGCTGGGCGGGATTGTGGTTGATGGATTAATTTTACTGGTGTTACGCTATCGCGCTTGGGAACGGGTATCATTGTGGATTGCGGCAGGCAATTTGATATTTGTGCCGTTAGCCTTAATGGCGCACCCGCACTGGGGTGCAGTAGTAGGGGCTTTCCAACACTGGGCGATTCCCGGGGGCTTTACCGCTGCATTTCTATTTGTGGTGTTAGCCAACTTTGGTACCACTATTGCCCCGTGGATGTTGTTTTTTCAGCAATCATCAGTGGTCGACAAAGGATTGACCGTCGCTGATGTGCGTCACGGTCAAGTGGATACCGCCCTCGGCACTTTAGCAATGGTTGTGGTCGCAGTTGCTCTGGTGATATTGACGGGCACGTTTGCCTATGGCCGCCCGGGAGCAGCGAATTATGACATTCAGCAAATTATGCAAGTGATTGGGCAACATTTGGGAGCCACGGGCCAGGATCTATTTGCGCTAGGATTGGTGGAAGCCGGCACGATTGCCGCGATTGCTTTGACTGCAAGTACTTCGTGGGCAATGGGAGAGGCTTTTCACTGGCCAAAGAGCATTAACTTGCCATTTCAAAAGGCATGGAAGTTCTATGTACCGGGTTTGGTCAGTGCCGGAATGGCTGCCGGGGTTGTGCTAATTCCCAATGCGCCATTAGGATTTTTGAACCTGACGGTTCAGGTGGTGGCATCCATCTTTATGCCAGCAGCCATGTTGTTTCTACTCTTACTGCTGAACGACCATGACATTATGGGCGTGCACGTCAATCGCAGGTGGCAAAATATTTCCGCTTATAGCATTGTTGGACTCCTAGTGATATTAAATGGCCTTTACGGGCTCTCTGTGGTATTTCCTAAGTTGTTTTGAGAGGGGGGTTCGTGATGAAGACGAGACACAACGCACTTCAAGTAGTGCCGCCGGTAGAGACTGAGACTCCTGTCGAGTTGACAAAAATCGTACCCAAAGGATCAATTCGCGTGGTATTTTGGGGACTGCGAATCTACATCGTACTGATGGTGATTTTAGTGATAATAGGGTTTACGCGAGGAATCCATTAATGGACAATTATTGGCGATAGGCCCGCTTCCGAACATTTGGAGGCGGGCTTTTGCATTTCCCCCATCCCCGCATGTATTCAAGAAAATTGCTTTGCTATACCGTTCTTAAGGAACACTTTGCCATTGCTCCCATATGTTACCTAGTGATGGGAGGTCTTCCCATCGGCCCAGTACATGAAAGGATGGTGGCCAATGGCCAGCGTAACTCCGGGACCGTGTCCCGACACCGGATGCCCTCCACCGACAGAGATCGATTGCATTGTCGTAGATAAGGTGTACGACTCGTGTTCTCAAACTGTCACTACGACGCAGACTTTTCTTGCACCCACATTGGGTTGTACGGTATCGTCATGCGCGATCGATCTTTCGACATCATCGTGCACAGTGGGGGCAATTACCCCGACTAGCACCCCAGATTACAACAACATCACCTTTGTGATTTCGGCTAACTACACTGTGACATGTTCATCTGGAGTCACACTGCCAGAAACCGTCATCACCACCCAAAATGTGACGTTATATAATCCCTCTGGGACTATACCGTCGTGCACCATTTTGTCCGGCGCCTGCACCTGTGTCAATTTGCCCAATGGCGATATCAGCTGCACCATCACGCTCTGTATGTTGTTTCAGTCAACTGCCACGGTTCAGTTGTTAATACCCACCTATGGATTCTGCGTTCCGCCCGTCTGCCCTCAGGTCGGACCGGTGTTGCCCTGCCCGCCGAGCCCGCTATTTCCTCCTCAAGCAGGACAATAAGATGTCAGAGGCCCCCGAAACTACGGTTTCCGGGGCCCTATTTGACAGTTCCTGGAACCGGGACAAAAATTGATAAAAGTTCGTGCGACAGGGATTTTTGGGGGCAAAGGGCAGATCGCAAGCTGAATCATGGCACGGTAGTACCATTGCATAGTTTTACATAATTCCGTAACCTTCCCAATAAATGCTGTATTTGCCTAAAGGAGGGTTTATATGAATTATTTTACAGCCTTACTGGTTGCCGCGGGATTGCCAGTGACTGCCGGGTTATCGACAGCGCCAACAACTACCGCGATTCCGGTGGCCGTGACCGCGAGAGTTAGTCCCAATCCGGCGCCAAATCTAGTACCGGTAGCTTCGGTTCAAGCAGCCTATCAAACTATGGCAGCACAAGCACAGACACCCGCCTTGCCGAACAGTACCATCGCATGGTTATCCTCTGCCAGTGCTTCATCCCCCTTAAACCCAGCGGAACAAATGATTGAACTTATTAATCAGGTGCGGCAAGAAAAGGGTTTGGCTCCTTATACGATAAATCCGGTGTTAATGCAACTAGCTCAAGAACGGGCTGTGGCGCTTGCTAATGGACCATTTACCAGTGATATGGCGCAATATGGCTGGCCTATCCAAATGGAAATGGCTGCGGGTTTGCAAGCTCAAGGCATGGGAGCGGAGAACATTGCTGAAGCGAGTTCGGTTCAAGAAGCCTTTACCCTATTGATGGCGTCACCGCCTCATGCGGAAAACATTTTGAATCCTTCGGAAACCCAAATTGGGGTTGGCGTGGCGCCTTGGGGATCTGGGGTTGCGATTTCAGAGTTATTTATGGGACCCAATACGTAACACCCTACTTCTTGTTGCATAAAGTAATGCCGGGTGATATTAAATGGAACGATTTGGCATTTGTGTAGCCAGCACTGATACCGAAATGGACGAATTAGCACAATCCTTACGGAACCTGGTTGCACAGTGGCATCTGGATACCTTGCCTGATGGATGTCAAGTACGGGTGTTAGTAGAGCTAGGTCAACCGTCAATAGGTTATAGATTGGGGGGTGGGCGGGGGATTCGGCGTTTGGCGGATATGCTGGCGCAAGTAACTCAATTGTCGGCACGCCGTGTCTGGTCGGGCATTGATGGATCTACTATTGTAATCCGTTTTTCTCGAGCCTTTATGCCGTCTTCGCAATTGCTGGAACGAATCGCATGGGCGCTTTTTTTATGGACTGCAAGCGGGCATGTTGACCACGAGATTTTTAAACCGCTGTATGGATCAGTGGTTACTGCCCCGGTTTCCCCAAACGTTCGGGCCGCCAGCCCAGTGGCGATGCCTGTAGCGCATTCTACGACCGTGACCCAGGCGTTGCCAAGGCCTCGGCACCCAGGCACCTCCGGATTGGGTTTGGCAGCGACAAACCCGCCTCCGGTAAAAGCCAAGCCCAAAGGTGGGTGACACTAACGGGCTTGGGCGTTGCCCAAGCGTTTAAGGGTCTCGTCTCCAGGTTTCCAACATGCTTGCAATCCCTTCGGCCACTTGGCGTTCCCAATCTTCTGTAATACGTTGAAATGTTTTGTTTAAATGTTGCCGTAGTTGCGACACCTGCTCAGCGCTTAGGTTAGAGTGAGCAGGTGCCGCTATGTGGCTTTGGAGGTGTGTGAGGCGTTCCAACAATTTCAGCCGTGGGCCATCAACCTTGTTAAACAAGGTCAGACCCGTGGTT
>PXYW01000154.1:0-2830 GCA_003023695.1 Sulfobacillus benefaciens
CCCATCACCGCCCACAGTGCGGTCAGTTACGCCCTGCATGACGGGCAGGGACGCTGGCTTTATCAGAACCACCAATATAATCTGGAAAATGCACCGACCGATCCCATCGGGACCTTAACCGCCGCCCCCGATGGGCAGAGCATCGCATGGGTTCTCAACAACCAGATTCATTGGCTGCACGCCGGCGGAACAGTGACCATTGTTCCTCATGGCCATGCGCCAAACCTTACCAATCACGGGCTCGAATATGTGACCTCGGCAGGCGCCACACACCAAATCACCAGTCCCTATCCGACGCGCTTTGCCCAGTATGATACAGCGACGAGTCCAGACCCCTTTGTTGATGGGGGAACCCAGTTTGTCTTCGACAAACACGGCACCGTCAACCTGCTGTCATTAGCGACAGGCCATGTTGACAAGCTGTTTTCGGTTAATCCCAATCACTGGCCAACAATTATGAGTACCCTGTCTTTTTCTCAGGGAGTGGCGGTGCTTCTGAGCCGACAGACGCCTATACCAGCGTATCTCTTGGTGCTTAGCACCTCTCATGAGACCTATTGGTACCGATGGCCTGCCGCACTCACTCCGGAACTCGGCACCACTTCAGGCGGCACATTGATTGTAGGGGGCATCGAGCCTTCTTTGGTAGCCTTTGGCCAAGGCTCGCTACATACCTTGCCCGAGTCATCCAGTCTTTTTAGCAGTGGACCGAAAGGTGTGGTGTTAGCCAATGCCCAAGGAGGCTTTATCAATATCACTCGGGTGAGCTTTTAGGGTACGGTTCCACACCCCAATCGGCAAGGTTTTTAATCTCTCGGAAATACCGGAGTCGGACCTCATACGGTAGGGTTGATCGGCGGCTTGGATTGGGAGCCACAAAATAAAGAGGCGTTGTCACCCGCTGCATTTGCAATCCCCAGGGAATCATCGTGGATCGGGGTAATCCAGCAAAATTTCGATAAATGTCTTTCCCTAAAAACGCAACAATTTTGGGCTCCCAGTGGCGAATTTTCTTTTGCAGTTGCAATGCGCCGGCTTTCAACTCTGCAAGGAACAAGTCTTCAGATCCAGGTGTCACCCGCTCCACAATATTGGTGATCCCGAGATGCCAGACCGGAAGTTCCTGATCTTGTTCTGGACGCAGTCGGTGTCCCGTCAAACCGCTGTCGACCAAGAGTGACCAAAACAGATTCCCCGGACCCGCAAAATGGTGTCCCATCATCCCTGATTTCACTCCGGGATTGTACCCGACAAACAGCACATTTAAATTCGGGGCCAGCACATCCTTAACTTCAGGCATGTCTATCACCTCACGTCACCAACTTATGTGGCCGACCTATTCATTCATGACTAAAAATTTGGCAGCTTGCATCCCGCTTGCATAGGCGGCCACCAAACTGCGATAAGCTGGGGCCACTGTGGCATCTCCTACCACCAATAGATCATGTCGTGGATAGCTGGGCACCATCTCCTGGGACACTGGGATAGCAAACCCGGGCTCTATATCCGGCTCCATTCCGATCCGCACCAAAATATCCGCCACGTCGACCTCTCGTTGCTGCTGAGTGCCCGTGGATATTCTCACGTGATACCCACTTTGGCCTCGCGTTATCCCAGTAACCTGTGCTTCACGCACAATATCCACCGGAAGCGGCTGCAGTCTTTCTTGAAATTCGCGTCGGGCACTAAATTCCTTTCGCCAGTGAACCAGTATGACGTGAATTCCTGCTTCCGCTAGCCGACACGCCGCCTCCAAGGCCCGGTCTCCACCCCCCACAATCAATATTGGAGAACGCTGGGCAGCCAAAATCTCTCCCGTACCGGCATTGCTAATCCATTCCTGGCCAGGAATGTCCAGTGTGCGGTTTTTTAGTCCCGGCGCATAAATGACGCGGTCGGCAAAAATTCTTCGCCCGTCTTGCAAATGGATCGTATTCCCAGACCATCCTATCACGCGCGACTGAAGCGCTATCGGAATGGACATTCGTTCTATGTGCGCAATCAAGCCATGCAACACCTGCGTTGCCGAAATCTCCGGTTGCCCTGGCAAGTCGACAATAGGAAGCGAGATTTGTTGCAGTTGTCCGCCTAAACACGATTCTCGTTCATAAATTGTCGGAGCAAGCCCTAGTCTTTGGCACCAAATGGCCGCCGAAATTCCTGCGGGTCCTCCTCCTACAATAGCTACATCCATAGACATCACTCGTCCAGCATTTCTTTGGTCGAACTCATGCGCAAGGCCCACGTCAGACCTAATATCACTAATGTCGTTACTAAGAGATCCAACAGGTAGCCGTCAACATTTCCATGCTTGGATGCCGTTTCTTCGGCGGTCACCACCAAAAGACGGCGGATACCGGCAATGATGCCGACCACTAAGAAAGGTTGGTGGCGAAACTTATGGGTCCGCAAGAAAAGGATGATCGTGTGCAGCAGCTCGACAATCATCAGAACCACCAGCAAGCTGTCTAACGTGGTTTCCACAATACTTTCGGCACTCGCCCCATTAATCGTCTCGGCCGCACGGATTAGCACCCAGATAGCCGTGGCAACGAAAGCGATGGCCAGCAGTCCGTAAAGGACTTCTTCGGCCATCGCAAGAAAGTAGAGAACGTAACGTCGAATATGACCAAACTTGGGGTTATGGTCCGGCATCTCACTGATCCTTATAGCAAATTTAACTGTCTAGGCTAAATGGTTGACCGCAGCTCCTCGTCAGCCCACGGTTCAATACGTTGCTTGACACCCACGATGAAGGTGAGTCCACGGATTAACGCAAAGTAATACACGAAGCTTCCGAGCAAAAACATTTCCGAGTTCCAATTAAAAA
>PXYW01000154.1:2907-5456 GCA_003023695.1 Sulfobacillus benefaciens
TGCAGCAATCAGTGACAACATAACACTAGAGCTTTCCGAAACAAATACCGGGTGAATCGTATTGGTGGTCACAAAGTTCCACGGCAAACTGCATAACAAAGCGGCCGCCACCCCGGAAATGGCCCCAATCAAGATCATACGGTATAAGCCTTGCGGCACTTGCCCTCGTCGATGCAGTCTAAGCCGCAGCAGCGCCAGGTTTTGACGCAATCCATTTTGATTGGCTGTGTGCATGGCCGTGGCCACGAATCCCCAAAGCGCTAAAATACGGCCTAAAGCTAATGTGGCCAAAGATTCTGTACGCCATCCAAGCCCCACCAACCCAATGCCGATAAGCAGTTGACTGAAAGAAATGAGCCAAAGCCATCCACGTTGCCTTCGATCCGGCAAAGCAAATTTTTGAGCGTTTAGTTCTGGCCTGCCCAAGTCCACCATCGCCATTTGTTGTGCCAAACGAGGTTCCATTCCCCGCTCAATGTATTGGCCATAGAGTGAAAGCAATTGTTGCCGGATTTTGGCCTGAGCCCGCCGTGCATGATATTTGTTGACGATGAGACTCGTCGATTGGTCCAGGTATTCTTCCCACATACAATCACCTCCATTCACTGATAAAGATTTTTATATAACCCTGTTATCTTAGCATGCGAGAGAGCGTACGACAACTTCCATGCATTTCCCTGGTTCCCTTATATTCGAAAACGTGAAAAAAGACACTAAGGTTACAACGGTGAGGCACTATCTTGTCCTCGTGCCTTGGTTCGCGATAAGAGTTCTTAAACCTCTCATCGACAACCAATTTTACAGTGCACTTACCCCTCACCCACTTCATAGTTGCTCTGTCTCTCGATAGTCCGACAAGTTTTCTTCCCGTAACACTTGAAAATGGTGTTGAAAGCAGCAAGCGTCACCTGTATCTACTAGTAATCCATTGTTTAGGCGCACAACACATGTTTCGCACACGCGAAATAATGCTGGACGGTGTCGGTTTAGCATTAACAAATAAGCGGAGTAACGCTTGCTCAAGGCCTCGCCGAATGGGGACTGCTTTTTGGTGCTGTCTCTCCATGAGGCCAACTTCCCGAAATTCCCAGGTCAGCAGCCCTCTTTATTGTTACTAGTGGCGCCTTTAGCTTACCGCATGGATCGAAAGTGCCGCCCGATCCATTAGGGACCGGGCATCCAATGCCCGGTCCCCTCTTCTAAGCTGAACGATATAGTATCAATTGCTGTGGGCCTAATGCCATGGGAAGTTCCTGTAATGGGGGTGCATGGTGAGTTTATCCGTGTTTCGCCGCTGATTTGCCTTTCGCTTCATGCTTAGAATGTTTATCCCTATGGTCATTTCCTTTGGTGTTGAGGTGAGCTTCAATTTTGATTGCCCAAAAACTCTGGCCGTTAGGTTGGACCAAAGCGGTTACCCGAAGTTGGTGGTTGTCCAAAGCCTGCATGATGGTTGCCACAGTGCCTTCGGCTTCCACTCCAATTTTGGTCGATGATCGCATGTCAATCGTTATGGTTTGTCCTTTGTTTGTTTTCGCGGTAATGGCAGGTCCCGTTAGACTGCCGGATTCAAATACCCCCTGGATTACCTGGTACTTGACACCATGCTGGTTGTGATCCCTCCCTCCTTGGTGGCCATGGGCAAATGCCACACCGGAAAACGCAATAAAACTGCCCGCTATAATGGTGCCCAAAATTTTTCTACCAACTTTGGTCATCGTTATCCCCCCTTCTTACGACAATGTTCGAGGGATAAGCGGGAAGTCCTCTTTTTTACAGGCGTTTTTTCTACGTTCTTCTTATCGTTAGCCAACAATCTAGCTAATAACATCTTCACTTAAGGAACCGTAAAGGTTGCCGCAGCACTAATGGCATACTGTGCGGTTGCCGGAGCATAAGGATCTTTGGCATAAACGATGATGGTATAGGATCCACTGGCCTCCGGGACATAAGCGTATGCCGGATTCCCGTATCCTCCACTAGATTCCCATTGTCCTTGGGGATTCTCAATCCAAAATTGGTAGACTGGATTGGTCAACCCAACAGCAGAGGCAGTGATGTTTATGGGTGCCCCCATCGTTCCAGAAGGGGGTTCCGACAGCGAAACACTGCTGTTAACGTTGATAAACGTGTTGTTATAATACGCCTCGGCCCAATCCCCATTTTTCACCTGCTGCAAATCTAAAGCATATGCCGCTATTACATAACTGCCCGACTGAAGATTGCTCAAAGAAAACGTCGACACCGGGCTATAATTTTGCACCATTTCCCATTTATTATTGGGTCCGTGAACCCAAAATTGATACTCGGGTGTCCCTCCGGAATCGGACGCAGTAGCGCTTATCGTAACGTTCGCACCTACTGTCTCAGCAATTGCCGGACTAGTGACCACCAGATTGGAAACCATAGGTTTACCAGCCTCTGCCACATAATTGACCGAATTCGTAGCTTGCATCGGAAGGGCAGATCCAGTGGCAGATTTCGCATAAACGATGACGGTATAAGTTCCGGGCACGGCTTCATTAAGGTCATAGGTGCTTGACGTGCGG
>PXYW01000155.1 GCA_003023695.1 Sulfobacillus benefaciens
CGGTTGGGTCATGGCGAGTGTTTTCATCCCCTTGATGGCCCTGCTCTACGGGGTGGGTGCCGGACTCGGCGCACGAACGCCGGATCACCGTCGCGTGGCGCGGCACTGGCTGCTGGCGGGCGGTGCGCTGCTCATCGACACAACCCTCGTCAATCTTCCCCGCGTTCTTTCTCCCCTGGCCACGGGGCATTGGGTTCTGACGGGCAGCCAAGTGGTTGTCTTAGTGGGCGGCGCGTTTGTGGCGCTCGCGATACAAGGGGTGCTGTTAGCTCTGCTACGCGCGGGGATTGCCTTGTGGGAAGCCCTGCTTATCTGGGGAGGCCGCCGCGTTCTGCGACGACGAGAGGCCTTGAGCTGCGCCGAACAGATGTCGTAAACGTTCTGTCGGTGAAATCCACGCAATCAAAAATAGAGGCTGGGACATCTCAGCCTCTTTCTTTTTCTTGGGCTAATCTTCTGTTTTGACAGAGCAAAAGACACAAAGGGAAAAAGAAAAGCAGCAACAGATCCCGAAGGAGGGGTTCTCTATGGTGCAATGGATCCTCATGGATCGGCGTGCTCCCCTTGTGCGGGCCTGGCGCCGCGCATTTGCGGATACCCCGGTGCAGGTTCAAACGGGAGACATCACGGAGTCGGCGCGGGGACACGCTTGGGTCTCCCCCGCCAATAGCTTTGGCTGGATGGATGGCGGATTGGATTGGACGATTCGCCAGGCCTACGCCCAGGCAGGATGCGATATCACCGCAGCAGTCCAAGGGAAAATTCAGCAGGAGGCTGCGGGAGAACTGCCCGTAGGACAGGCGTTAGTCGTTCCGACGCCGAATACGCCGTATACCCATTTGGTGGTCGCTCCCACCATGCGGACACCGCGCCCGGCCTTGTGGACGCTCAATGCGTATCTGGCGTTTCGGGCCATTTTGTTCGCCGCGCAACAATGGAATGACGCTCATCAAGATGGCCAAGACGATCAAAGCCGTCCCATTGTAACCGTGTATTGTCCGGGCTTAGCCACCGGTGTGGGACGAATGCCGCCGGGCCGGTGTGCCCGGCAAATGCGGGCGGCGTGGGATCAGGTCATGCAACCCCGAGACACATTATTGCCTCTGACACGGTTAACGATGCTTGAGCAGAGTTTACGGTATCGGTCCTAGATCCATGGCTCAAATCGGTGGCTCCTCGCTGGCATTTGGTGAGCGGATCCATGCCAATGTCGGGGGACAACGGAGATCCTCTGTCATTGTGCCGTCGGTTGCATGGCTATCCAAATTCCGATGCGAGTATCCGATCTTCAGTCCACAAAATTTGGTCCATAAGGAGATAGAACGTTGCGATGATGCGAAACGCAGAAGATATTTTGGTTGGCGTGTGGATGTTCTTCATATTCTGCATTATAGCGGTTCAAACAGTGATAGGGTTCCGATTTAGCGATAAGTCTCAAGTGGCTATTGTGCTGAAAAAGTATTGGTGGTGGCGAGGACTACGGTATGTGGCGTGGCCCTTGACGATAGTCACATGGGGTGGATGGGTTAGTCTGCATCTTTAACGAAAGTTTGTGGCAGCATGGTGAAATCGGCTGCCGATTTCCCGCGCGGCCTGTGCCCCATCGCCAGGATTGTGCGCAAGAGAAAAGGAGGCACCCCCTATGCGCTTATGGAACCGCACCACGGCCTACAGCTTCACCGTCGGATACTACACGATCACCCTGGGGGGATTAGCGGCTCTCTGGCTTGCGCATCGTCCGCCGGATGCCAGCGTGGGGCATCCGGCATCGGTGGTGACGCTGGTGGGACTGGTGGCGATTTCGCTGGTGCTGCGGCATATGGATATCCCTTCCCTGACCACGGGCACCAATAAACGAACGATGCATAATTTTAGTCCGGTCATTTATTTTGTCACAGTCCTGTTGTGGGGATGGCCCAGTGCCCTATGGCTGGCGGTATGGGATGGATTCGTGGAGACGGCCTATCGTTGGGGGATTCCCCAATGGTATCAGAAGACCCCGCAACAGCGCCTGTTGCAATGCTGGTTACGGATATTGGACAAGCCCCCGCATTATCCCCAACGGATTGGGCAACATGCGGCCACCTATATCCAAAATGCCACCCTGCCGTTTTTAGTGGTCAGTACCGTGGCCTGGGCCTGGCAAGCCCTGGGGATCCTGGACCCGCATCTGCTGATCGCAGCGCCCCTTCCTAAGGCGTGGCCCTCGTTGCTCCTCATTGGCTGGACCTTTGGCATCGTGCTGGTGAACAATTGGGGCAATATCGCCTCGATCGGCTTGTTTTTGTCCTGGCCGGATTATCAGGCACTGGGCCGGAGCACGATTTGGCGCGATTCCGTGACGGTCACCCGCATTGAAGCCACGATTGCGTTGTTGGCCCTGGGCGCCACCGCCCTCTGGAATCTGTGGGGCTTGTTTTTGGTGCTCATTGTCGTCTATGAAATGATGGTGCAGCTCACCCGGCAACGGCGCATTACAGAGCAAGAGCAAATCATCGCGCAAGAACGCGAAGCCTCGCGCACCGATCCGTTAACCCACTTGCCCAATCGCCGGTCGCTGGAAGAATATGCCCAGTCCGTAACCGATGCGGGATTGCCAGCCATCGTTGCAATTTTTGACATTGACCATTTTAAACAGGTCAATGACACCTGGGGGCATGATGTCGGCGATCTGGTGCTGAAAACGGTCGCCGAACGCTTGACCCATGCTTGTCGGACGCAGCGCACGCCGTGGCCGGATATCGTCGGGCGATGGGGCGGGGAAGAATTTGTGGTGATTTTGCCGCAAATGCCGCGGGATATTGCCGAGACACGAC
>PXYW01000156.1 GCA_003023695.1 Sulfobacillus benefaciens
CCGACGACATGCCGTGTAATCCCCATGATCTCGACCCTTTCAGCACCTGGGTATGTTGGCATTCGCGCTATACCTTAGGAGATTCTCATACCTATGCACGGCCGCAAGATTTTTTGGCCGCCATTACGCCCCGCATAGCGCTGATTTTTCCTTTGTATTTGTACGATCACGGTAGTCTCACCGTCTCCTTAGCATCTTTTGTCGGCCGTGCCCCGCACGCTGAATGGGACAGTCAACAGGTCGGGTTTGCCTATGTGCTGAAATCGACGGTGCGCCAAGAGTACGGGATTTCACGGATTACCCCGCGCATTCACGAGAAGGTGCGCCGATGCGTGGAAGCAGAAGTCCAGGAATACAATCAGTATCTGCACGGGGACATCTACGGGTTTCTCGTCGAGGCCAAAACCGTGTGCGATCACGGCACGGTGCATTATGACACCGTGGATAGCGTGTGGGGCTTTTATGGCGACGATTGGGCGGCCAATGGGTTAGCGGCTTACCTTTCTGAAGAGGTACGGCCCTTACTACAGGCGCTCGCCTAGCTATCACACACAGAAAAGAAAGGAGTAGTGCTGTGCCACACCCTCACAAAATGCCCAGCGCCGTCGACTGGCGCATGGCCGATCTGAATCAAATCATCGGGCTGGTGCGCGAACGGAATCAGTTGGCCCAAGACAATGCCTTTCTTCCGCCATTAGCGCAGGCTGCGGAAACTCTGCACGAGACGGTTCAGATGTTCTTGCTTGGCGACAAGAACCTCGATTCAGTCATTGAAGCGCAATCGGCGCTCGCAAAGCACCTTCAAGCTTGGCGCCGCCTGCAAAAAGAGCACAAAAAGCCCAACACCCCAACGTCTTCGAGACCCTAAGGCGTTCTCCCGTTGTCTCTTTTGCGATTGTTCGACTTTTCGATTGTTCCCTTTGCTCTTTTTCCTCCATCCTTTCCCCTTAAAGGCAGGTGCGCTGTGATGTCCATGATCTCCGATGTTTTCGAAGTCTCCCCTGTTTCCGATCGCACCGATTCTGCTCCTCCGGCTCCTGCCTCTTCCCAGGCGGCGCGGGTGTGCCTGGTGTGGGTGCCACGATCGGATGCCCGTTCCGTGCGGTGCGCATTGATCCAGCATGGCTTCGCCTTTACTCACCATGCCGTGCGCAGCGGACGCTGGGATCGCCCCTGGACCCAATTTTGGTTGATCACGGCCGCAGAGTCTGTGCCCCTGCTGATCGATCTCCTGCGGCGTCTCTCGCCGCCCCGCACGGTCCGCTATCATTCGCCGCATGGGTGGCATACCGACGCGTGGCTCCATCCCACCACGGTGACGCTGCAAGGGGCGCTGTGCACGACCTGGGCGGTGGATACCACGACGGTGGTGGGCCTGGAGCCTGTCACGGGAGATACCGTGCCGGGTCTTTCTGATCTTTCCGATCTTCCGCTTATTTTCTGAGATCTCAGACGTTTTCATCCTGAAAGGAGTGTCACACAATCATGGCGTTGCCCCGTCTCTATATTGCCGGCCCGATGACGGGCTATGACGATTTTAACTATCCGGCCTTTTTCGCCGCCGCCGATCAACTCCGGGCGGTCGGGTATCGGGTCATCAATCCCGCCAACATTGGCGTCCATCCCGGCTGGACCCGCGAAGACTATCTGCGCGTGAGCCTCAAACGCCTGATCGACCACGGCCAGGGTGTCGCGTTGCTTCCGCTGTGGGAGCGATCTGGCGGAGCCCGACTGGAGGCCCAGACGGCCGTGCAATTGCAATTGCCGGTTCGGCCCTTGGTGGTGTGGCTGGTGCGCGCGGAGCGGTTGCTGTCTGTCCCATCCGCTGTGTTCCTCCCCCCGTCTCCGCAGGATTCCGTGAACGCCACCGTGCTCTAAGCACGGCCTTTCGGCCGTGCTCTTTCCTTCCTGGCTTCTGAACCTTCTCTCATCCGGTATTCTTAAGGAGGTCTCATTGATGCGTCATCCTGCCCCGCCCCCGTCCTGCGTACTGAGCAACGGGCGTCCCCGACGGATTTGCCGCTGGACCCGTGAAAACCCGCAGGCCGGCAAATTATACCATAGCCGGAAAACACTCCTCCATGGCCGGACCTACTGGCTCGGTCATCTCCCGCGGCTCGTGGCGATATTGCACCGCGGGCGTCGTCTGCCATCTGGGCATTATCGTCCCTTTCCGCTGGTGGTCTTTTACGGGCCGCGTCTGGGCTCGATCGGCAAATGTGTCACCTGTCGCCATTATGTGGACGACAATCGCCATTGTGGCGATGGCCACTGCGTCTGGTGTACGCCGCGCTATGTGCTAGAACTCGATCCAGCCGAATGGGATCCCTTTGACGAGGAAGATGCCCTCTGAAGCCGTGACCTGTGGCACGATCCGACCCGTGGAGCACGGCCGGAAGGCCGTGCTCTTTCCCTCCTGGCTCCTAAACCCTCTCTCACCCGGTGTTCTCAAGGAGGTCTCGCCGATGCGGGAGCACGAGATTATCTTCGCTAAAACTAGGACAAAACCTTGCTATCGATGAGTACGCAGATTGCCTTTCATTTGACTTGAGAGGTATTATAAGAAAATGGAAAAAATGTCAAAAGATCCTTCGTGGTGTCATAATCCATCAGACACGACATCGGAGATCTGCGCGATGCATTGGGATGTGTGGTTGCGTCAAGAATTTCCCGATAGTCTGCGTCGAGATCTTGTCGAAGATCTGACTCAATCTCTTATGGTCTATCGCGATCTCTCCCAGGTCCATCAACAGTTGATGCAACAGACCGCACAGATACACCAGTGGGCCGAT
>PXYW01000157.1 GCA_003023695.1 Sulfobacillus benefaciens
GGCTGCACTACCAGATCCGATCACGATCAAATCGTAGTCCGTCATCCCTTGCCGAGAGTACGGTGAGGCCAATGACGGAGATATGCGTTGAATCGTATCAGGGCGATATCCAGCTTGCTTAACCTTAGACAGTGCCTCCTCTTGCGAGAATCCCGGAGCAGCCCAAAAGCGCGCTTCCCCCCGCCGAAAATCCGCCACCACTCGCGTAGCCCCGGCCAATTCCAGAGCATGCGCGACGTGCAGCTCGCAATCGTTACAGGTCATTCCCTGGATTGTCATTTGATACGCATCCGCCTGTTCTTCGTACGTTGGCACTACTGTCAAATCTTGCGGATGATAACCAGCATCCGTTACCGCCCTGAACACGGTTTCTTTGGGCAAATTGTCCGGTGCCCAGAAAATGGCCTCTCCGCGACGAAAACTCGCTTGAACATCAGAGGCCCCTTGAGACTCTAATGCTTTGGCGACATGATGTTCGCAATCCGTACAAGTCATCCCTTCGATGGCCATACGATACTGGACAGTTTGGTTCATGTGATTGTAACCTCCTTCAACTCTTCACTATTCGCAACGACCCCGTCCACCCATATCCCCACAATTTCCATTAAAATAGCAATGAGGTATGAGCCTTTCGGTTTTCTTCGCTTACGTTCTACCGTAGGAAACTAGAAAAATGTACCACTGCGCAGATTTATTACGAATGCGCTTCCCAACACATGGTCAGCACTATGGTTCATACCCATTATATTGCAATATTACAATGTCATGGATATGGTTATGTATTTTAAAGAGTATCGGTACCTTAGGTCACCGATCGCAACCTGTGATTTTTGATACTTATCGGACCAATTCCCGAGATCTATTGAGAAAATGGAGGAGCACGGCGATTGGATGGCAACCGCTGCTGCATCCCCAGAATGTATGAGGTGTGTGCCGCACGCCATCATACCTCAACGCTTGCGGTTTTTGACCGTCAATTGAAAACACCCGGCTATTAGAGCTTACTCCCAAAGAATTGGTTTCCAGCCGCGTATCATGGGCTGGCCCTCTCTTTTGCTCCAAACCAGTTTTATTTGTTCCCAATCATATTCTTTCAGCCACTTTGGGCCATAAAATGTCACCTCTCCGATAGATTTCTTAGTGGCATTGTGGGTATCGTTAGGTTCATCCCATTCCACGAATGGTTTATACCGAGCCCCTCACCCGGGAATGGCGCGAACCCGGATGGTAGCGCTGATTATCCCGTGTACGCGAAAATATTCACGACTTGCTTCGTCAATGACCATGGCGGCCTCCTTAGCAGTTGCCTATCAATCTTGACACTCTCCACCGCGATTAGCAAGGGAGTTTACGGCGCGCTTGATAACCCATTTCTCGGTCCTTGCCTAACTGGATTTATACTTCGATCCAGGTGCATCGGGACCCGCAGAGCGTATTGACGGTAGAACCCACGCCACTATGATACCCAGCAGTCCGAGTCCAAGCCGAACAACCCTCATGTGAGGTAGTAGGCCAATATCGCTCCACCTGCAATATACAGGAAACGAGCCACCCATCCCTTCGCTCGTTCCAACATTTCGTCCCCCACCACAAAGGTCACAAGAGCTGTCAGCAACACCGCGTAATATATATTAGTAGGTAATAGCAACGCCATCAATTCTGATGCCATTTTACAGCCCTCCCACATAAACGACAGGTACATCCCGACCACTATAGCAGGGTCACCCTCCGCTATGCCACGATACTGTGACTCCGCCATCTAATGAGCAGAGGAAAATGTCTGCTGGCTCATGATTGGATTTAGGAAGAATGTCGCTGTATTAACACCAAACATCCTATGGCCTAGCGCAAATGCCCAAGGCGACATATGCGTGGCCATCATAGGATCGATTGTGGGCAAAATCGCGTATTGATTCACTATCCATATACCAATGGCACATCCAATTCCCCACAGTAGCCGCGAAGGTCCCGAACGAATACGAAAGGCTACAAACAGTCCAGCAAGTACTAGACCAAACATTGCGCCGACCATCATATGGGTTATCAATCCCACCACAATAATTCTCACCGTCATATGCATCATTGCTTGCGGTCCAAACCACGTCGCCGCAATTAGTTGAACCGGAACCCAAAATCCCTTTCCGCTAATCAAAGACACCATCATGGCCCAAATGGCCATCACCATAGACCCTATCACACCACCTAAAATCGCCCATTCTACTGAGAACGTTGCTTGCATTTTGTCATTGAAATTTCGACCTCCCGGCTCCAACGATAGCATCGACTTCCAAAATCTTCTGCAACCCATTTCACAAACAAGAAAAAATGTCTCTTTAAGAAGCACACCGAGCTCTATTTGGTAATCCTTTACAGTCAAAGTGCCCTATGCTAAGGTGGATTGTGTAGCGACACCAGGGTCAGGTGTACCTGACGGGTACTACCATAGAAACAACTCGTTAATGGGCCATTCCAATACACAAAAGGGGAGAGATAAAATGGAATCGAAAGTCCTTATTATCCTATCGACCGCTGAAAAAGACA
>PXYW01000158.1 GCA_003023695.1 Sulfobacillus benefaciens
TACCTTCCACGACAATAAGCGTACAAATTCCCAATTCTGCCGCTGTGATTGCTGCCGTGACCACGCGATCAAACGGGACAAATGCCTGGTGATCGTCTCCCGTCGACAAGTTAAGTTCGGTCAATCCGGCCCCGAACACCGCCATCAAGGATACGGCAGACAGATGGTCAGACTTTTCTTGTCCATGATGTTTGCAGATCCTCTTTGGGCACTTCATAAGCGCTATGCGACAACTGCCTCGGGAAATACGGTTTCGAGCCATTTGCTGGCAAGTTTAGGGTTCGACCTGGACGGCGTAATGCGTGAGCACTATTGGTTCGCAACAGAAATCCAAGATCAATTATGCTACTCAATGCTGAAACGAGAATGGGACCAACAAACAGTGTAACAACAAACGGATTGCAAGCCGTGGTCTTCGGATTTCAACGAGTCCGTTAACCCATTTGATCCACCGCCGTGTATGCGCGACGCACACAGTCCGGAATACCCACCCCATCAATATATGAACCGGCCAAAGCTATCCGAGGGCAGTCAGTTCGTAGCTGTTGCACGGCCGCCGACATTTTTCGCAAATGCCCGACTTGGTATTGGGGAATAGCCCTGGGTTGGCGAAATACCGTAAGATAGTCGGGTTCCCCCAATTTTGGCAACATGTCATGCATTTCGCGCCGGTATAAGGCTAAAAGGTCGCTATCCTTCATGGCCAATATGTCTTCGCCAGAACGTCCATAATAGGAGCGAATGACTACACCGTCGGGAGCATCAGGATAATGCCATTTCGAGGATACATAAGTACATGCCGTCATTTGAAATCCTTCACCGCGAGGGACCAAAAAGCCGGTTTTATCTTCCGGAATGGCGGACGCCGATTTCTTGTACACGGCCCCTATCACCGCCAAATTTGCGTAAGTGATCGCCTCTAGCACATGGCTAACCATGCGTGCATTGGCGGACAGCAATTGAGCCGCAGCAAAAGCAGGAACAGCCAAGATCACCCCGTCGGCGATAATGGTTTCTTGTTCGGTAACAACTTCCACCCCCTGATCTGAAGAGGGTCCCAAAGAGATTACTGCCGTATGACACCGTTGGTCAACGTTGCTAAGGGATTTCGACAATGCTTCAATATAGGATTGAAGGCCTCCCGCGAAGGTTGCAAACATGCTCGGTCGCGGTCCCGCACCAGGTGACGGCGCTGGACGGGTTTGACGGGCTCCCAACACAACACTTCGATGCTTAGCCTCAAGATCTTTAAAGTGGGGAAATGTGGCCTCCATGCTCATTTGATCGATGTTGCCGGCATAAATCCCCGACAACATTGGAGCCGCCAATCGATCCACCACCTCGTCGCCGAACCGATAACGCAAAAACCTCCCCAGAGCAATATCATCGGCCGGGCGAGAAATACGGGGCAAGAAGAAGTCAAAGCCAGCCCGCAATTTCCCAGGCCATGATAACAAACCCGATTGCACCAACGCCCAAACATCAGTGGGAACTCCCGATTGCACGCCTGGGGGAATATCATAAAACCTTCCGCGATGATAAATATAGGCGCCATGAGCCCCGGGGTTGGTTCCAATGGGGGTCAATCCCACATCTTCAGCCAGTGCCACCGCTTCTGGTTTTCGGCGCAAAATGGAGTCGGGCCCCGCTTCAATAACATAACCGTCGTGCCGATCGGTATGGATGACGCCCCCTAATCGGCCTTGCGCTTCCAGCAACAGGATTTCGGCTTGGGGATGCCTTTTGCGGAGAGCATAGGCCGCGGCCAATCCCGAAATTCCCCCACCCACGACCACATATCGCTTATCACTCATTGGGTCAACGCCTTCTTTACCACATTAGCCAACACCTGAGCAAACCCAACATCCGCATTAAACGAAGGCGTTCGCTCCAAATGTACACCTAAGGCACTGGCATGCTTCTGTGCCTGAATATCTAAATCGTAGAGAATTTCCAAGTGGTCGGACACAAAACCCACTGGACACACCAACTGCTGGTTCCAACCTTCCCGCTGCAATCCAGTCATCTTTTCCAGTATATCCGGGCCCATCCAGGGTTCCTCGGTTCGCCCCGCACTCTGCCACGAAAACGTGTAATGGGGCAACGCCAGGTATTCTGCCACCGCCTCCCCGGTGTCACGCAGTTGTTTCGGATAGGGGTCACCAGTGGCCAAAATACGTTGAGGCAGACTATGGGCAGAAAAAATCACCATCACTTGATCACTAGCAAATGAAGATAATGAGGTGGCAACCCGATGCGCCACCGCTTCGATGAACGATGGTTCCAAGTGCCATGACTGAACTCCATGCCAAGGCAATGAAGCTTGGTACTGTTCTATTGCCTGTTTGGCTTCCTCAAGGTAAGTGCCGACACTCATGGCCGAATAATGGGGAGCTAAGACTAACCCTACTGCCTGATCCACGCCATCCTCTATCATGCGCCTCACCCCTTCATCAATAAATGGAGGCGCATGTTTCAATCCTAAGTAAACCCGGTAAGTGTCGGGTTCTTC
>PXYW01000159.1 GCA_003023695.1 Sulfobacillus benefaciens
CAACGGGCCTCCTTCATAATTGGCAAGAGACGGGAGGCCTACACCTGGCGATACAACACCATAGCCCCCTCTCATCTCTCAGCCTTACAGCTGCAGGAATTGGCACCCTAACGAAAGGCTCCTGTCGGGTTGCCGGGCATCATCGGGCCAGTCCCTCCGCCACTCTCCATAAGAGGATTAATTATTGGTAACGGGTTTAGTGTAAGGAATGTATATCGCTTTCGTCAAGTATCCATCTAAAGATGAGACGGGGTGACCGAGGTACTTTCTCTAAAATTATGCTACACGGTTCTGAAATGCGAGGGGCGCACAGCGGCCGATCATTGATCAACCATGCTTGGATAAAGGCGTCGCGAAAAATCGTTTCGGCACCCCTATTGTGCAGGAACTCCTCGATTGTTTAACGAAGATTGACAATGAGAACTCTAGACTCTGCATCGTTCCGGGTTTTGGGCAAGTTGGAACCGTCATTTTAGGATGACCTGGCCGTAATCCCTAGAGCCGAAGAAAGAAGGTGGAACCCTATAGTGGAATCTCAAGGTAATTTTTTCCCGCAGACCCCAGACTTTGATGACCGTGTAAAGTCCAGCTTTGGCAAACAAGCGATAATGAATCTTGTTGGTGCAGAACTTGTTAGAGTGGTCCCCGGTGAAGTGGAGATTCTTCTTCCTTTTCGCCATGATCTCACTCAACAGCACGGTTTTTTACACGCGGGCGTTATCACGTCGATAGTGGATAGCGCTTGCGGCTATGCAGCCTTGAGCCTAATGCCTGCCGGAGCTTCAGTCCTGACCGTTGAATTTAAAGTGAACCTGCTTGCTCCAGCTAAGGCGGAGAGCTTCATAGCGAGAGGGAAAGTTGTCAAACCAGGCCGAACCATTACTGTTTGTTCAGGTGAAGTTTTAGCTCTAGGTATAGAAGGGGCCAAATTGGTTGCTATCATGACAGCGACGATGATGACGATTCAAGATCGCCCTGGTGTGACCGAGTTGTCAGCAATGAAAAGCATGTGAAAGGATTATATCACTAGAGAAAGCTTGGCACTTTGGGTGGCATGAGATAAGATCTGGAACCTCGGGTGTATTTTTGTGTGCTATCAAGGTTCGACGGGATTTTAATGAAGAACATTGGCCTTCCCGTGATGGCGAATGCTGATCAACACACTTGTTTTGGGGTTTTTGTTTGATGTTTAAATTTCCAGCGGGTAGAGATGCCTCACCACAAAATTCATCTAATGTACCCCGCCACAAATATACTACAATTAACATTATCCAAATGGATGTACACCCGAGGAGGAATTTTGAGTGGAATTGGCCATATTGACGTCAGGCGGTGATGCTCCAGGCATGAATGCTGTTATTCGCTCTTTTGTTCGCCAAGGTCTGCTTGGGCAACATCGCGTGTGGGGGATTTTGCGAGGGTTGGAAGGGCTGGTGAGAGGCACGCGTCAAGAACTGAAAACAGAATCTGTGGCGGATATCATCATGACGGGGGGCACCTTGTTGCACACATGCCGGTTTGGCGATTTTCATTCGCCGGCTACTCAACAAATGGCTATTCAGCAAATGCGCGATTGGGGATTGGAGGGTTTGGCAGTCATCGGCGGCAATGGATCGCTCAGGGCGGCCCATGTCATTAGTGCTGCAGGTTTTCCGGTGGTAGGCATCCCGGCTAGCATCGACAACGATATTTATGGAACCGACGATTGCATCGGGTTTGATACGGCGGTTAACAACATTACGGCATCGATTGACAAGATCCGGGACACGGCGTCCTCTCATGAGCGAATATTTGTAGTCGAAGTGATGGGCAATCGCAGTGGGGCGTTGGCAATTGGGGCAGGACTTGCAGCCGGGGCGGAGGCCATTGTCATACCGGAACGCCCTGTTAATCCTGAAGTTATTGCCGAACGTCTGCAAACAACCCATGCCCGAGGGAAGAAACATAGTTTCATTGTGGTTGCAGAGGGCGCCGATCGAGCCGAAAGATTGGCTAACGAGTTAAATGGCATGACGGGTTTTGAGGTGAAATGGGTGGTGCTTGGCCATACGCAAAGAGGAGGACCGCCTAGCGCCAAAGATCGCTTGCTGGGTTCCATTTTTGGGTCCGCCGCGGTGTCCTCTTTGGAGCAAGGAGCTCATGGGGTTATGATTGGGGTGCAAAACGGGAAAACATGTTGGGTGCCCTTAGCATCGGTGGCTGAGTCGGAAAAGCCGGCGCAATTTGAGTGGCTTGATTTGGCGGAGCAACTCGCCTTATGACTCAGAGCGGTGACGGCTTTAGACCCTTCTCCAAATAGACCCACCAGGTGTCGGTTAAATCTGGGTGGGTGCCGTATCCCAGGTACTTGTGGCCCATCATATGGGCATAGGCTTGCATATCTCTAACCACGGACCACTTATTAGTTAATATGTCGAGTTGCGTGCCTATTGGCACCGATTTTATGGCATCAGTGACACTGATGAGAGGCGCCCGTCAGCACTGGCCC
>PXYW01000016.1:0-1436 GCA_003023695.1 Sulfobacillus benefaciens
CGGTCAAAACGTTCATCAGCACTTCGCCCCTGTTGATTTCGACGTCACGGCTCTTCTCTATGGGGTAGCCTTTTCAATTCTTAAAGACAAAGCCAAATAAACCTCGATAATCTTCGAGAGAAACGCCGCAGTTTCCCAAATTTGCTCTCAAGACGTTTTCCAGATTTGCCGTCTAAATGAAACAACCGCTATGATGACACGATATCTTGACTATCGCCGGATTCGACAATGGTGCCTCCATACATGACCAGGATCCGATCAGAGATGTAGCGCGCCGATGCTAGATCATGGGTGATGTATACCATGCTCAGGCCGAAATCCTGCTGCAGATTTTGTAAAAGGTGAAGAATGTCAGCGCGGATGGATACGTCGAGCATGGAAATCGGTTCATCCGCGACCATGAATTCGGGGTTAACCGCCAAAGCTCGGGCCGTTGCCGGGATTCTGAGACTTCTTTTTGATGGAGTTGCAGTAGCAGAGCGAGGTGCTGTGATACGGTATGCACCGGAGGGTGGCCAAATTTCTCCCGCCGTCTGGCAATGGCCCCGATGACCCGAAGCCGTGCTCTTGCTGATGGTACATAAACAGGGTATACTAAACAGAGATAAAGATGCACACTACCCGGGTGGTGCCGAATAGCGTGCAAAGCTCCGTAGTCTGCGATCGACTAGCAGGGTGTTAAAGTCTCATCGTAATCCGTCGGGCTGCTCTCCCAGGCGGATTACTTTTTTCGACGAAACAAAAGCCATCGTCCAAACAAACTGACAATCCCCATGGCGACTGGCACAGTGAGATGAAGACTCATCGGCACCGCCTCCTTCTGGTTCTGCTCGCTCATACGAACGGCAGATCGCAGACCCGGCACACAGAAGGAGACCGATCGGGGCCATATTTCAGCCCGCTCATTTTCAGTATACATGCCGTCCAAAGGGAGATCTAGTGGTCCCGTTATTGGCTATTCGGAGCGGTAGCGTCTCAATGGCTTTGCGTGATGGCGCACGGGGGAACCGGAATATTTTGCATCCCGGACGCCATGAATATCTGGCAGGCCTGTTTATTCAATTGATGTACACAGGGAAAACCTCTCACCCTGATAATACTTTGCATCATCGGCAACCTGTGGCTTTGCCAGTGTTCCGGGAATCCCCTTAGATATCATGTTACTCACGCCACAATACTATCATCATGATAGTTAGTTACCAACCGTTATCAAAGGACTTAGGCGGTCGGCGTGGACAGAAGCTGGCAACGGGGAACAACCGCTATGATGACGGCTGATCGCTATAGAGGTGGCATGCGGCAGAATGACCTGGGTCCAGGTCTTTCATTGGCGGTATCTCGGTGCGGCATCGGTCCATGGCATGAGGGCATCGTTGATAAAAAACGCAACCTTGGCGATCCAATAACAAATTGGGTGCTCCCGTACTCGTTTCGGG
>PXYW01000016.1:1461-56097 GCA_003023695.1 Sulfobacillus benefaciens
TGGCTGCCAGCAACAATTGAGTGTAGGGGTGTGCCGGCCGTTTTACGATATCTTGACTATTGCCGGATTCGACAATGGTGCCTCCATACATGACCAGGATCCGATCAGAGATGTAGCGCGCCGATGCGAGATCATGGGTAATGTATACCATGCTCAGGCCGAAATCCTGCTGCAGAGTTTGTAAAAGGTGAAGGATGTCGGCGCGGATGGATACGTCAAGCATGGAAATCGGTTCATCCGCGACCATGAATTCGGGGTTAACCGCCAAAGCTCGGGCAATGGCGACACGTTGCCGCTGCCCGCCAGACAATTCATGGGGATATTTGGCCCGGATTTCGGCGACCGGCACCAGTCCGACGCGGTTGAGCAATGCATCAATTTTATCTTGTAGGGATCCTGAGACTCCTTTTTGATGGAGTTGCAGTGGCAGTGCGAGGTGCTGTGATACGGTATGCACCGGATTTAAGGAGCCATAAGGATCTTGAAAAATTAATTGAGCCGACTTGTGGTATTGATGAAGCCTAGAGCCTGTCCACCGAGCGACATCGTCTCCCTTATACACAATGTGGCCAGCCCACGGCTTTAATAATCGGACCAGGGCTTTGCCGGTCGTGGTCTTACCGCTGCCAGACTCTCCGACCAAACCCACCGTTTCTTGGCGTTTGAGGTCAAAGGATACATGATTGACGGGGACGATCCAGCGCGCCTTCGTGTACCGGGATGGTGACGGAAAACGCACTTGCAAATCGGTTACACGCAATAAAATCTCCGTATCGATATTAGCGGCCATGCGTTTTTGCCTCCTGTTGTTGGACCACATGGCATGCGATTAGGGATGATCCAACCTGCTCTAATTCGGGTAGGGTATTGCGGCACATGGTTTGCACCAGAGGACAGCGATCGGCATAAGCGCATCCTTTGGGAAAATCCCGGGGATCGGGTGGATTGCCGGGAATTCCAATGGCGGTGGCCTCATCATCAGTGAGTCGAGGCACTGCGCGAATCAATCCCTGGGTGTAGGGATGGTGCAACTCATCGGCATCATGCAAACTTGACGCCCGGGACACTTCGACGATTTTTCCGGCATACATAATCGCTACGCGATGCGCTAGTGTAGACACTAACTGAAAATCGTGGCTGATGAACAAAATCGCGAAATGATGGCGTCTTTGAATCTCCACAATTTCGTCCAAGATGGTGCGTTGGACCACGACATCTAGCCCGGTGGTTGGCTCGTCCATGATCACCAACTGAGGGTTTAGGGCGATAGAAATAGCAATCACCACCCGTTGACGCATGCCACCGGACAATTCGTGTGGATAGCGCTCAAAGGTGTCGGAACTCAATCGGACTAAGTGGAGCAACTCTTGGGCTCGCTGCGCCGCTTCGCCGCGGGTCATCGTTTGATGACTGTTTAACGTGTCCAAGATTTGTTCCCCAACGGTCATGACCGGATTTAATGCATTCATGGCGGTTTGAAATGCCATAGATACTTGAGCCCAGCGGAACTGACGCAATTCTTCATGCTTCATGGCGTAGATGTCCCGGCCGGCAATACGAACCGTACCGGTTGTCATCGAAGCATTTTTCAACAACCGCATGGCGGTATACGCCAAAGTGGATTTTCCTGATCCGGATTCGCCGATGAGACCCAAGATCTCTTCAGGATAGACATCCAGGGAAACGTTCCTTACCACGGTTACGGGTTCCGGTCCACTGTCATATTCGACGCTGACATTTTCCAAGGAGAGAATCGCCTCTTCAGTCATGGGTCGGCCTCCTCGACTGTTTTCGGGAAAACTCTTTGCTAATCCGCCGCGCCTGTCTTAACCGGGGATTGGTTAATTCATCGACGCCAAAATTCATGAGGGCCATGCTAGAACCGAATAGAGCAATGGCCGCACCTGGTGCTACCAACCACCACCAAGCCCCGTTTAGCAAGGCTTGGCCAACCTGGGCCCAATAAAGCATGGTGCCCCAGGACATCGAGTTGGGGTTGCCCAATCCCAAAAATTGCAGCGAAGCGGTGGCCAGAACTGCGCCCAAGGTGGCGAACATCAAGTTGGCAACCACAAGGGACAGCATATTGGGTAAGATTTCGTGGATTAAAATATGCCAGTGGGATGCGCCCGCCAGCCGTGCCGCCACGACGAAATCACGGCGCACATAAGTTAATGTTTGGGAACGCAGCACACGCGCCCCCCAGGCCCATCCGGTGAGACCTAATACCAGCGCCAACGTCCAGGTGTCGGTTTGGTGAACGTAGGCCGTGATCACGATTAACAGCGGCAATCCTGGGATAACCAGCATAATGTTGGTTATGGTAGTAAAAATGGTGTCGGTTTTCCCCCCTAAATAGGCTGGCAACATCCCTAGCAAAATGGCGAGCGCCGTGGCCATAATCCCTGCACTAATCCCAATGCCGAGCGACACCCGGCTTCCGATTATCATCTGGGACAAAACATCTTGGCCTGTAGCGGTGGTCCCAAACCAATGATGCCAAGAGGGGCCTTGGAGAGGGGTAAATACTGTGGCCTGCGGGTTGTAAGGAGCCAGTAATGGCGCAAAGATGGCGATTACCACAAACACCGCAAAGATTCCAAACCCAAACGCCGCTTTCTTGTTGCCGAAAAATCCGCGCCATACGCTAGAGCGATGCGCTCGAGGTTTTGGGATGGCCGGGCGAACCACCGGTTCTAAATCGCTGCTTTGTGTCATGAGTATGCTCCTCCCTGGCCCTGGCGGGTTCGCGGATCCAGCTTGCCATAAAGCATCTCGACAACGAAGTTGGCAAGCAGGACGGCCAGTGCAATCACCAAGAACAATCCTTGCATCAAAGGATAATCTTCATTTTGCACGGCAACCAGAAGTTGATAGCCGACTCCGGGGTAGCTGAACACGACCTCCGTTAGCAAGGCCCCACCGACAACGAAACCCAGTGACATGGCAAAGCTCGTCAGACTAGGCAAGATCGCATTGCGGGCAGCGTACTGAAACATCAGCCGACCTTTTTTCACGCCTTTGGCTTCCGCAAAGGTAATATAGTCCTCGCCTAAGGTTTGGATCATATTGTTGCGCATGCCAATCATCCAACCGCCCAGCGAGCTTATCACAATGGTGAGCGCGGGGAGCAATGCATGCCGTACGACGTTGAAAGCAAAACTCCAACTCCAGGTCGGGTTAATTCCCGTGGAATAGGCATGCGCTAAAGGAAACCAATGGTATACATAGGCGAGAAAATATAATAGCAGCAGCGCCAGCCAAAAATATGGCAAGGCCGCGGTGAACATCGCGACGGTGGACAACACGTTGTCCCAAAAGTGCCCGTGATTCCAGGCTAAATAAACTCCGACGGCTGTTCCTAGCACCATGCTAATGATGGTTGCAGTGCCGACCAAGCCCAGAGTCCAAGGAAGACTCTGGGCAATAATTTGGCCGACCGGAACGGGGTAATAGGTCAAAGAAAGACCCAGGTTGCCATGTAACAAATGTCCTAGGTAAACCCAATACTGCTGCCATAAAGGCGTGTTGGTCACACCAAACTGCAGTTTCAAGGCATGCAGTGCCCTGGGCGTCAGTTGGCCTTTGTATCGCCCAAGCATTAGGATCGCGGGATTTCCCGGCATCAACCGCGGCAAGACGAAATTGACGGTGACGGCTGCCCATAATGATAAGACGAGAAATCCCACACGACTTGCTAGATATTTCATAAAGGTCCCCTTAGTTGCGCGGTGTTAGGTGTGTGATCACAATGGCTTCGGCCGGATCGGTATAAGGCTGCGGTGCCGCATAAGGATTCGATGGGTTCGGCCATCCGGTGAAGTACTGATCACTATATTCGTACCAGTTGACCGAATTAAGCAAGGGAATAGCCGGCAATTGCTTGGCGGTAATGGATTCCAGCTGGTTGATCAACTGGTGCTGTTGGCTGCTGGAACTGCTTGCCTTGAATGCCGCCAGGTCGTTTGCGGTGGTGGTATTGGACCATTGTTCAAAGTTGCCTTGACCTAAAAGACCGCGATACAGATAGTAGGGTGTGGTGCCCATATCGGTCCATGACATGCCTAGAGTGTAGTTGCCGGTAGACAGATCAGAGTAGTAAGCACCGAACGCTAATTGTTCAACGGTGGCTTTAATGCCGACCGCTTGCAATTCGGTAGACATCAAAGAACAGTCTTCATCCCAGTCGGTCCATCCGGTTGGAACCACAATGGTAAATTGCAACGGCTGTCCTGACGGCGAAACGAAAATGCCTTGGGCATTCTTTTTGTATCCAGCCTGTTCTAAAAGGCTAACGGCTTTTGATGGGTTATACGACAAACTGGCGTGACTCTCAGAAGGCGCCAACCACGATTTCTCAAGCGGCAAGGCTAACGAGGTCGGGCTCGTGGCTGGGGGCTCATAACCATACTCTCCTACTTTCCACAGTTCGGTCCGGTTAATGGCATAGGCAATCGCTTCGCGCACCGGCAATTGTGATAGCAGGGGGTTCTTCAAGTTTGGATAAAGCATCAAAGGTCCTGCTGGGGAAAACCAGTACTTGTTGTATTGTGGATTCTTGCTGACGAATACTTTGTCGACGTTAGGAATGAACAGCGAGGTCCAGTCGATTTTTCCTGAAGCCAGCGCTAAAGTTGCGCTCTCGTTTCCGCTGTAGTCAAGATATTCGACCGTTTTCACTTTAGGGACACCGCCCCAGTATGTTGGGTTGGCCTTGAAGGTGACGGTTTCGGCGTTAAAGGTTTTTAATACGTAGGGGCCGCTTCCGATCGGAGTTGGGTTGGTGTCTTGCGCCGGGTTGGAGACTTGAGACCAGATGCTTTCCGGAACGATGTAGATAGAACCGAGTAAGGTTTGCAAAAATGGGACGTCAGGGGACTTGAAGACAAATTGGATGGTACTGCTGTTCACTTCTTTAACTGAAGAGATCTTGGCCCATACCCCATTGACATCCAAACTAGGATACTTTTGCAAAATGGTGTAGCTGTAAACCACGTCAGACGCGGTGACGGGTTTCCCATTAGACCACTTCGCTCCGGTCCGCAAATCGACGGTTAAGACGGTGTTGCCTTGCGACCATTGATAGGATTTACCCAGCAACGGATACACTTGCGGCCCTACAGTGTTGAAATAGAACAAGGGTTCGTAAATTAAACCTAAAGTACCGGTTAACGCACTTGAAGAGAAAGGATTGAAATTGTCCAAAAATGCTGACTGAAGCCCAGGGACCACTATTAAAGGATGTTGCTGTACCGGGGCACTAGCTTGAGAAGAAGGCGCCGACCCACAACCGGCAACGGTGGCCATTAACGCAACGGGCGCCAAAACAGACAATATCGTTGAGCCATACTTCATGACAAACTCCTCCTAAATATCATAATGGTGAGCGTGAAAAGATCCGAATCAATAGCTACTCAAGACTTTCATGAGAAGCTGGCGATCCGACGATATCCGATAATTGGAACGTTTCGATTTCTTTGCAAAAAATAGTATAGGTTCCTGCCCTGGCCCATGATACTTCGACTTTGCCAGTGGCTTGGTCCTGGGCTACAAAACCGGGGCCCGACAAAGTTACCTCCATTGGCTTGGCAGCGATCAACACAATCTGGCCAGCGCTAAGGGAGTTGATGGTAACGGTTACGCCATAGTCATCTTGGCTAAGGTCCTGGATTTCGGCCGTGGCATAATGAATGAGAAGATTGGGCGTCACCACCAGATTTGCTGCCAATAGCAGGCCGTGGCGGGCGGGCACGGCGATTTCTGATTGCGTGGGCCAAAATGGACTGTGGATGGTAACCCGATAGTCTTGATCATCAGGATTTATCAGCGATAGAAGGGATCCCTGGTCTCCGGTACGCATTGTCGCATGCACCAACCCTGGCGTAACCGATAAACGGGGATTAAGGCCGATGCTAGACAGCATGCGCGCCACCACCTCGTTTTGATAGAGATAATCTCCCGTTAAGCCCACACCAAACAGGGTGGCCTGTCCTGAACCCACGGGCCAAGTGGCAGCGCAGGTTTGGCCGTTGGACTCAATGGTGCCTAGAACCCGCCCCGATGCCGGAGGAGAAAAGGAAGTAGCCCTCGGCGTCAAGACCGAGTCAATGCCCATCACCGTGACCAACTCCGGCTGGTGACAGGGTTGGCTGTCAGTTATCCCAAGACGAGTGGCCAGAACCTGGCAGGGACTGCCAGTCAGGTCAAACGTGGGGATGTCAGGACCGAGAATGAGGTGGCCGCCTTGCTCCACATACTGCGCCAACTTCGTTTGAGTGGATTCATCCATATACCGTGTGCACGCGACCCATAAGTAGCCGGTTCGAATCTCGCTGAGGTCATCCTCTAGCAGGCTCACGGCAGTCATGGGCACACTGAGTGCGGTCAAGATTCGGTAAATGCCATCAAAATGCAGTCGGGTGCGATCATTGATGAATGTGTTTAACACCGGGTTTTTTTGCACTTTCTCCCCGATGGTATCGGTCAGGTAATAGGGGGAGTAAAATGCGATGGACAGATCCGATACCTTTTCGCTGGATGCGAGGACCGATTGCACGCTGTGGAATACAGATCCCAAACCGGCAACGGTGTCGTAAGTCGGCCTCAACGTGCCATCTGCGGCGAGAGGGGCTTGCCAGTCATGGCGGCGTCCGAGGGATCCGATGCCTTCGGGGTTGTCGCCACCGGAGAACATGTAGTAATTGACGCCATTAAATCCATGCGCAACGACCAGGCGAGTGGCCAGGGCAATGTCATAAGACGACAGGCGGGGTTTGTCGGAAAGTCGTCCGGATTGAAACTCCGCACTGTATGATAGCCGTCCCGGTTTATTGGCAGCATTGGTGTACAGGGTGGCTAGCACCAGGTCATGATAGTTGTCAAAACCTATCTTTCCCGGATAGAAGTCTCCGCTAAGGGCGGTATTTTCCAGATTTCGGGCCTCTATCAATTGCGCCAAACCGATTGGGTAATCTATGCCGCGGCCATAGGAGAAAAAGTCGCGAAACCCGTGAACATTAACAATGTACGGCGTTGTGCCGACAATGTCTTGGGCGGTCTGCCGTAGCACTTCTAGATAAACACGACGTTCTTGTTGTTGGAATTTTTGCCAATCCCAGTATTCTGAAAGTTCGTTGCTTTGCTTTAATGGATGCTCGGCGTGATAGCGAGCAAGAACATCAGGGTGGTAATCCGCTTGGTTGCTGACCCAATGCAGCATGCCCACCTCATTGTCCAACTGCCACAGCACAATGGGCCCGCCATTCTCATATAAAAATGGGCGCAGTTCTTCCGCAACCCGGGTAATCCACCGTTTCGCCAACCGCAAGTACGTGGGATGCAAGTATGAAACCACGCCATTCGGGTGGCGATGGCCGGCGGCCGTTCGTGCCAATACTTCAGGATAGGATTGGCCAATCCAGTCGGGGATGCCTTCGTTAAGCAACTCCGCCATGACATAGGGACCTGGCCGGGCAAATACTTTCATTCCTTCGTCGTGACAAATTTCCAAGAATTGACGCAGGTTGCGGCGAGGGTGGGTGGCTCCGGTAAAATCCCATTCAGACTCAGTGGGTTCATGCCAAAGCCAAGGAATATAGGCCCCCACAGTATTCATGTGGGCCAAACGCATTTCGTGGATGCGGCGCCGCCACTCTTGGGGATTCAGTCGAAAATAATGGAGTTCGCCTCCAAATAAAAACTGAGGAGTCCCGGCGATGACTAAAGCGCCTTTAAGCATTTGAATCGGTTGGTTGTCCGACATGCGGTAATCCCGCCTTTAGATTCTAATAGAAACGTTTCGATCCGAAGTATAACCACCTGATCGCTAAAGGTCAATACGTTGCAATGCAATAGGAAAAATAGTCAATGTTCAGACAAAGTTGGGCACGTGCCCCGCAAAATAAGTGAGGTGCTCAACACAATGCGGGGTTGTACCGGATCCCCAGACAATAGGCAAAGCAATTGATGCATCGCCTGTAGTCCCAATTCATACATCGGCTGATGCACCGTGCTAAGAGGCGGCGTTACATATTGCGCAATGCGAATGTCGTCAAATCCCATGATCCCGATATCATTCGGCACAACAATCTGATGGTCCCGCAAGACTTGCAAGACCCCAAGCGCCATTTCGTCATTAGCGGCGAAAATCGCCTCAGGCAAGCGGCCTTGTCTCACGATTTTCTCGGTTTCCCGCATACCGCCCGCCTCGGTAAAGTCTCCGTGCGCCACTGGGAACTCTGGAGGTGACAGATGGGCATCAACAAGCGCACGTTGATAGCCGCGAAAGCGCAATTGGCTGTCTAACGAATTTTTGGGGCCAGCCAGGAACAAAATATCTTGGTATCCGGCACTTAGCAGATAACGAGTGGCCTCGTAGGCGCCTCCTTCGTGATCGGCAGCAATCGATACCAGACAATCATGCATCAAATCGCGATCCAACGCCGCAATGGGAAAATGTTGGTCCGCCAAATCAAGAACGATTTGGTCAGACACATTTGGATCAAGCAAGATCGCGCCATCGACCCGGTTTTCGTAGAGCAGCCGATTAACCGCATCTTGACGATTGGAGTGGGAAATAATTACGTTGTAATGACAACGGTCAGCTTCGACTTGAACGCCCTGGACCAATTCTGAGTAAAATGGCCCACTTAAGTCGTGAAGCAATACCGCTACGGTTTGGGTACGGCGTGTCCTTAAATCGCGCGCGGCTCCGTTAGGGCGATACTGCAAACGTTTTGCCGCATCCAGTATTCGCGACCGGGTCTCTTCGGCTACCCTGGAGGGATGGTTGAATGCCAGGGATGCGGTTGAGATCGACACCCCCGCTAATTTGGCCACATCTTTAATAGTCGGCATGGAATACCTCCAAAACGATTCGATGGTAATTTGATCATACCTGTGAGGCGTTGTCAACGCCACATGGCGAAGTTCCATCAATTACCGAGAATGCACTCGAATGCCATTGTTCTCGTTTGCAAATATTTTGTCATTATATATTTGCATAGTACATAGGAATTAGCTCATGCGATAGCGAACTCTTGATTAACAAAACGAGGAGGTGTTGGATATGGCCTTTGAGGTATTTACGGAACCATGGGCAGCGGCTTGGTGTGACGAAATTAACCGGAGTGAGGAATACAAGCGAGCTGCTGAGACTTGGGAATGGCCTTTGGTTTTGGTGATGGAAGCGGATCCCGATGAAAATATTGACGAAGATCGCGGGGTTTATGTCGACTTGTTTCATGGCGAGTGTCGGGGTGCACGCCCATCTACGTCCCAAGATTTGAATCAGGCGCCGTATGTCATTACAGCGGACCCGTTTAGTTGGCGTGAAGTGCTGGAGGGCAAAATCGAAGCTATTCAGGGCATTATGCGGGGTAAATTGGTGTTGACCCGGGGCAACATGGTTACCCTGGCCGGATATATTCTGGCGGCGCAAGAGCTGGTTAAAGCCGCGACGCGGATTGATACGGTGTTTCCAGCGGAGGAGCCATGAACGCGGTAACCTTTCACGGGGCGGGTGACTTTCGTTATAGCTCAGTGGATCCTCCAAATTTGCAGGATTCGCAAGACGTGTTAGTGCAAGTAAAAGAAGCCGCCATTTGTGGTTCCGATTTGCACTTATATCGCGGCCATATACCTGGAATTATGCCAGGGACGGTAGTGGGTCATGAGTTCACCGGGATAGTGGTAGAAGTGGGGTCTGGTGTGCGTCAATTCCGCTCTGGAGATAGAGTTGTGGGAACGTTTCATGTGGCCTGCGGAATTTGTCTGGCCTGCAGGCGCGGAGATTATCATCAATGCGCGCAGGGTGGAGTTTTAGGATATGGCATGGCATTTGGCAACCTTGGTGGGTCTCAGGCGGAATTTGTGCGGATCCCATGGGGCGATGTCAATTTGAGAAAGATTCCCGACGGATTGTCCGATGAGAAAGCTATTTTCTGCGGAGATATCCTCACAACCGCGTTTGGTGCGGTAAAAAATGCCAGGGTGACCCCTGGGGAAACCGTGGCTGTTATCGGCGCTGGGCCTGTAGGGCAAATGGCGGTCATGAGCGCATTGGTTATGGGAGCCGCCAAAGTACTGGTCATTGATTTGATCCCTGATCGGTTAGCCATGGCGGAAACACTTGGGGCACGTGCCATCAATTCCTCCACTTCTAATCCGGTGCGCCGGGTATTTCAAGAAACGGCAGGCGATGGTGCCGATGTGGTCATTGAGGCCGTGGGGGGCAGTACGACGCTGGAACTGGCATTTCAGTTGGTCCGCGGTGGTGGACGCATTTCGGCCATAGGGGTCACAGCTGAGAGTGAGTTGAAATTCCCCCTGATGACCGCGTTGACCCGTGACCTTACTTTTCGCATTGGATTGGCTAATATTCATCGGGATATCGACCATACTTTAGCTTTAGTGGCCAACGGCCGCGTTGACCCGACAGTCGTTGTCAGCCATCGGTTGCCGTTGTCGCAGGCCTCCCATGGATATCAACTTTTTGACCAACGTCAGGCCACCAAAGTTCTACTGATTCCTTAATTGTGGATGGTAGCGGCCCATATCTCGGAGAAAGCGGAGATGATTAATCGATGGCGACCCCGTTGTTGGACGATCCAAGACTCTCTCAAGCGACTCGCGAATTTTTATCACGGCCAGCCCGACTGCTCATTGGCGGTAAATGGCTCAATTCCAAAAGTGGCGAAACGTTGTCCGTGATCGAGCCGTCCAGTGGCCGCGAGCTGATACAGGTGGCCCAGGCAGGTGCGGAGGACATAGATTTGGCGGTAAAGGCGGCCACCCGTGCTTATCAAGGGCGTTGGCACCGACTGACCCCGGCCGAGAGAGCCCGCCTTTTATGGCGATTGGCAGATTTAATTGAGGAGCACCAACGGGAATTTTCCGAACTCGAGTCCTTAAACACTGGAAAACCTATTGGCGAAACCACACTGGCCGATGTACCGCTAGCAGTAGAGCACTTTCGATATTTTGCCGGTTGGGTCACGAAATTAACTGGCGAAACCCTCCCTGTGTCCCAACCGGGGCAATATTTGGCATATACTCGCCGAGAGCCGTTAGGCGTGGTGGGTGCCATTGTTCCTTGGAATTTCCCGCTGATGATTGCATCCTGGAAGTTGGCACCTGCCTTGGCCGCGGGCAATACCGTGGTGCTGAAACCGAGCGAGCTCACACCGCTTAGCGCTCTGCGGTTGGGAGAGCTGGCCTTGGAAGCGGGATTTCCGCCCGGAGTCATTAATATTGTGCCAGGTTTGGGACGGGAGGCGGGATCTGCATTAGTTAACCATCCTAATGTAGCTAAGATTTCTTTTACGGGATCGACCACGGTAGGACGAGAGATTTTAATCGCTTCAGCAGAGCGGTTTACTCGTGTTACGCTGGAACTAGGAGGGAAATCTCCTAATATTGTATTGCCCGATGCCGACTTGGATGCGGTGGTGGGCGGGGCCATGATGGGGGCGTTTTTTAATCAAGGAGAAGTGTGCTGTGCAGGATCTCGCCTGTTTGTCCCGCGATCCGATTTTGATCGGGTGGTAGAGGCGGTGGCAAGGCGGGCTTCGGTTATTCACCAGGGAATGGGTTTGGATCCTACGACCGAAATGGGCCCGTTAGTCAGTCGACAGCAGATGGACCGGGTCTTAGGATATATTGATAGCGGAAACCAAGAAGGCGCTGTCTTAGTGGTGGGAGGCGAGGTCAATCGGGAGGCTGGAAGCGGGTTTTTTGTTAAACCCACGATCTTTATCGGAGAAGATCGTATGCGTATTGCCCAAGAAGAGATCTTTGGTCCAGTGTTGGTAGCGCTGCCATTTGATGATTTAGATGATGTAGTGCGGCGCGCTAATGCATCGCGCTATGGGTTGGCGGCTGCCGTATGGACAAAGGATATTGCGCAAGGCATTAAGATCGCGCATGCTCTGGAAGCTGGAACCGTGTGGGTTAACGGGTACAACCTGCTAGATGCCACAAGTCCTTGGGGCGGTGTCAAAACCAGCGGGCTGGGAAGGGAAATGGGCAGCTACGCTTTGCAGCATTACACTGAAGTCAAGGCCACTTGGGTGAACTTGGGGGTTTAAAGGGTAAATTTAAAGAGCAGCCCAGCGCGGCAAGATGGTCATCGTCGTGGATCGCTGGTATCCGACTATCACGATCTGCTCGATAAGGTGGCGAAAAACACAAAACGCCCCACCTTCTAGTCGGGCGCGATTTGCCGAGGGCATGAAAATGCGATACATTAGGGATAGTAAGACAGATGCCCAGTGTTCGGGTGGTGCCGAACACCGGGCAGAGCTCCACATCTGCGATCGGTAACAACGTGCTAACGACTCATGATAATCCGCCGGGCTGCTCTCCCGTGCGGATTATTTTTTGCGACGCCGGAAAAGCCATCGTCCCATCAACCCGACAATAGCCAAGGCCACGGGGACGGTCAGGTGGAGACTCATCAGCACCACCTCCTTCCGGTTCTGGTCGCACTCGGATGAGGCGGCAGATCGCAGACGTGGCACGCCAGAAGGAGGCCGATCGGGGCACGAAGGCCCGCTCAATAACATGATACAGCCCATCCGCTGGATGGGCTAGTCATAGCTTAGGGATGCCATGAGGTCTTTCCATGCCGCGTTGGAGACATTAAAGAACCACTTGGAGGGCTACACGTATGGCGTTAACAACAGATCGCCGGGAGTGACCTGGCGAAGAAATGCGATGTTAGAGCCGCCACAAGCTGTTGGCCGACTGTATCGCTCATGCGTCGATTGTGCTATCGTGCATCCATGCCTCGCGCAGTTTCCGGCGCTCGGGTCCAGGCATTGTCGGGGGTTTTGACGTCGCGCTGGAGACGCCTGCTTAATTGGACCTATGTCAATAAAATGGACACCAGAAATTGAGACATTAGCCGTGTCGCGCATGATACGCCGCATCGGCCTCGGCCAGAGTCTGATAATCCAGGGCACCAAGGATCCGCTGCCGATTATAGAAAATCTCGCCCGTTCGGCTTCCTCTCGGCTTCGAAATTGCGTCAGGTCAATGAGATCCTTTTTCAGGAGGCTATGCCATGACTCCATCATGGCATGATCATCCTAATGCCCCTTCCGACTCATGTTGGCCGTCATCCCGTATTGCTGAAGGCGATCTTGGTACGCCGTCGAGGCCTATGGGCTCCCGCGATCCGAGTGATGCAGTACGCCTGTCGGCGACCGGCTGTGCGTGACCGCGCGGTCTAAGGCCCGGAGAACGAAGTCTTGCGTCAGGCGCCGATCCACCGCTCATCCCACAATTTTTCGGGGGTACAAGTCCTCGAATCTTGCTCAAGAGAGCCATCCTTCCTCGGTGGGGATGTCCGGAATATCTTCATCCACACGACATGCGGGCGCTCTGCGGTAAAGGTTTGATTCAGCACATTCTCTTGCGGGGAATGCGTGCAAGGGGTAATGGTCTGATATTTGCGCACCACCCGCGACCGCAGCCGATGGTCGTGCATCAACCGTGCCACCGTTTTCCTATCCGGGCCAGTGGAGGAATCATCAACGCAACCGTTATGGAATGGTGTGCGTAATCAGCGAATCGTCGGAGGCAAGGGATCGGGGTATGGGCGGCTCGACCCTGATCAACCACTTGCTGCCCAAATGCCCGTAGGCACCTAAGGGGTGCAGATCACCACGCAGCATCTCAGCGTATGTTCATGGGTAGGGTGCGACGGATCCATCATAAATTCTGCATATCCAATTTAAATAAAGCTTGCGATGAACACGGCCCCCCGCCATTTCTGCCGTTATACTTACAGTAGGAGGGATTACTGCGTGGTCATGATCAGCCGGATGCGATATGTGTGGGTGGCCATTGGAGCGCTTATTGGAGTCTATTTAACCGCCGTGCATTACGGACCGGTTCCGGTGGCCTGCCCGGTTACCGCAGTCGTTAATTGTGTTGCGGTGCTGCATTCATCGGGCAGCATGCTGGGGCCATTGCCGCTGGCACTATGGGGCGTAATCTGGGTAATTGCGGGGATAGCTATACCTCGCAGGCTGCGGATGCTATGGATGGGATTAGGTCTGGGCGGGATATTGTGGGCAATTGGTCACGAATTGGCTCTGGGAAAAATTTGCCTTTGGTGCACGGGCTTTCAAGCAGATATTATATTGCTCATGTTGGCATGGTGGCGCCAGGGAAAAGATGGAAAGAGAGGATTGCATTCGCCCAGCTAATCCCAATCCAATAGAAAGAAGTCTTCCCATCCATCACTGTCACCGTTTGGGGCATCCATGATTCCAAAATATTCACCACACCAGTCTGATGTTCGGTCGAGGGCGGCTTGGTGCCGCAGTTGCCGGTGCCTAATTCGAGCTTGCTCGCTTCGACATACCTGGCTCAAATATTGGGCATCCAATGTAATGCCCAACATCGTGAGTTCTTTTATTGCACATTCAAAATCTACCCCGAAATGTCTTCGATAGCCGCGGAGAATATTTTTTCCAGGATATTGCGATATCCAATGCGGCGCGGCTTGCAGCCGAGATGTTCGGGTCATGCGCTGATGCCGCGGGGTGGATGGATGTCGTGCCACTTTGGATCCTCTCTTTCCTGCCAATTATCCAAGTCGCATGCGTTCGGGTTGCGTGCGCCATATTGCAAGAGATGCCAATAAGGCCGCGATACCGGCTGCTACGAACAACGAAGGATAGCCCCAGTGATCCATGAGAAAGCCAATGGCCGGTTGGCAGACAAAATTCCCCAATCCCGAACTTAGCAGCCACAGTCCGGTAAAGGCGCCGATATTGGTCGGACTGGTCAATGTGGTCAGCCAAGGATATCCGTTGATATTAACAAAAGCCCAAAATATGCCTGCGGTCATCGCTAACAGGCGTATTGGCCAGGTGCCGGTGAAAAAGCCAATAGCGATAAACGCTAAGCCCAATCCCAAGGTTCCCACCAAAACTAATCCCCTACGGGAATGCCTCTTGGCTAAAAACCCGCTGGGCATGGCAAAAATTAAATAGGCCAGAGCAAATAGGCCAATGGTGATGACGGCCACGGATGAGGCCCAGTGCAGATGATAAACACCATAGGTCACAAAGAAGGTTTCTACCGAACTCTCACCCCCTGACCAGAAAAACACCGCGATTAATAGCCATAGCGCTGTGTGGTCCATTCTCCTGGCGATATCTTGTGCCGCTTGCCATAAATGGCGAAACCCGACAGAATCGCTAGGAGGGACATCGGCTGGCTCTTTTAATTTTCGGTACATAATCATCGGGATCATGAAAAACAGGAGGCCCACCACCAGGAATGGCACTTGACGTCCCATATGAAACAGCAGGGGACCGATGAAAAAGGCTAGCAGTGCAGCGAATCCCGCCATTGCGTTGATAATGCCATTGGCTTGACTGCGGTTGGCTTCTGGCGTCACATCGGGCATCAACGCCATCGTGGGCGCGTAAAAAATATTAGAGGTCAACGCATACACGAGGTCAATAGTAATAAGAAACGCTGCGCCAATTTGCCAGGGGAATGCAATGAATAAAAGGCCGGTAATCGGCATGCCAATCAAAATATAGGGCATGCGGCGGCCAAATCGAGTGCGGGTGCGATCAGAACGGGCAGAAAAGTACATATTGAGAAAAACACCTGCTAACGTGCGAATTGACACAATAAGGCCAATCACGGCCACATTAGGGATGTAGTGGCGAATAAACAGCGGTACGTAGCTGTTGTAAATGCCTGCGGCCAAGGAGATGCCAAACATGCTCAAACCTAGGATAAAAGAGGTGCCATAGACAAACGGCGGCGGTGCTCCGGATTTTTCACCGGCGGCGTTATAGGCCATGGTTCTTCTCCTCACAAGTGTCGGATGGCAGAACATGTGCTCGTAGTGCGATAAACCCTCGTGACTTGATGTGTACTGGGGTCACATGGCTTTCTAAAGCGACCGGGGCAGCGATAGGTTTCTCCGATATGACGTCAATAGGCCACACAGACGTTACCTGACGCGGCCATCCAAGCGAAAGATCGGTGGTATCCCCCCACATTTCGCCTAAATGCACAATATAGTCTCCGGAACCGTCCTCGGCTGGTTTGAAGGCTAATAACGCAATGTTGTCGCAAAGTCCCTCAAGCGGAATTGCCGAATTTATGCGAGCTATGGGCTTCACTGTTATCCGTGGCGGATGGGACAGTGCATGCGCTGCTTTCATGACTCCCGCATCAGTCCAGTGCTGGTGGTGAGGCATCAACGCCAATGTCACTGGGGCCATGTGTTGGTCGGCAGTAGGATCGGGATATAAGGGGGTGGTCACCAAGGTGACTCGGATTTCACCTCTGTTCACGCTGTGGCCGTAGCGCCCGTCATTTAACAATGCCAGCCCCCGGTGAGGTTCCGCCACATCCACAAACCGGTGGGCCACCCACTCAAATTCAGCGGCATCTTGAGGGCCTCGAGACACAGTTGGGTGCGTGGTGGTGCCCCATAGGGTTTCAGCAGTTGCCACTAAAGCATTGATGTTGGTGGGTACGCGATATTGCAATGTCAAATGACGGTCATTCAATTCGGCGGATATTTTCACCAGCAGACTTCCGTGGCGGTGATCAACGACAATGTTTTCCATTATCGCAGAATGTTCAACATGATGACGCAACTGGACTACGGTTCGATATGGATTGTCTTCCACAATGCACAATGGCTCGTGGGTCCACTCCAAAGGCCCCCTTTTCTCAGGGGTGACTAACTCCCAAGCATCAAACTGCTCCGGGTGTTGAAAGAATGCAATAATACTGGCGGGATCTTTTAGCAATTCTTGATCTCGATACCGGAGCGATACAATCCCTACACAGCTAATGCTGATGGAAAAATTTACGGTGGTGAGGTTTAAAGGCTCTGTCGCACGTCCTAGGGATGGTGACTGGTTAGGGGCATTGCTTTGCCGCATAGGAATGGCGACCAATCCCATCGGTGGCAGAGCAGGCAGGGGAATAAGGTACTCATTAGGGTGGATTAGGTAACCGTTATGCCATTTACCGTCAAAAAATATTTCTGGGGCATAATCCAAAGACACCACAGATAGTTGAGGGGGGGCAGAGAATCCAGATCGATTCCCCACTACAAGGCTGTTAACGGGATCATCGGCATGGGCTGATGGAGCAAAAATACGGGAAATAGCTAGATCTTCGGCGTCTTCAATGAGGTGTTCTGCGGTATCCAAATCACGATGGAAGTCTTGGTAGACGGTAGCAATGGAAGAACCGGGCAAAATGTCATGAAAGGAATTGCGCAAGATAAGTCGCCAAGCCTCATTCAGAAGAACATCATGAATACCGGATTCCAAAAGCCAAGCTTCGGCGGCGGCAATGCGATTGGGAGTCTGCCGAAAGCGCTGTTTCACGGCGGTTTGCGAGGTAAAGACCCCGCGATGATATTGAAGATATAGCTCACCTTGATAAATTGGCAGGGACTTGGTGTCGTCCGACGGTAGGATTAAGGTATCCGGCAGGGCCCATGACAATTCTGGTACCAAAGGAAGCTGGTGGTAACGGGAGATACGCTGAAGCATGTCCTCATCAGGTCCGCCACCGCCATCGCCATGGCCCAGTGTGTAAAGAACCGTATGATTGCCCCCCTCACTGGCAGCATAGTGACTCCATGCGAACTTTAGGTCGGAGAGAGAGCCCTTGCCATTGTAGCCGTCCGGTGACGACCCAAAGATTTGGGCCTGGATTGAGGAACCATCAGGTCCTATCCATCGAAAGTGTTTGTATGGGAACGGTGTCGTGTCATTCCAGTTAATTTTGGTGGTCAAAAAGAGTCGAATTCCAGCGTGTGCCAACAGGGTGGGGAGTCCTTCCGCAAAACCAAAGGTGTCCGGCAAAAAGGCAATTTGCGGGCGCTGGCCGGTAATCCGCTCAAAGTAACGGAGCCCATATAACAAATGGCGAATTATGGTTTCTGCGCTCACGAGTTGGCTGTCGGATTCCACCCAAAAGGCTCCTAACGGCACCACTTGGCCAGATTTTGCTCTAATGGCCCAATCGCGATATTGCTGGGGATCGTGCTCCTCAAGCAATTGCCACATTTCCGGAGATGACATGCCGAATCGCCATTGGGGGAATTGATCCAGTAAATATCTTTGGCTGGCTACCGTGCGTCTAATCTTTGCCATGGTCTCTGGCAAGGGCCACAGCCATGCTAGGTCAATATGGGCATGTCCCAACAGCAAAATTCGGCCAAATCCCCCAGGTGCTTTTTGACGGAGTTGTTCATAGATTAGAGTCAGTTCGCGACTGACTTGGTCAATCGCGGGAATGAGATGCGAGTGTTCGACTTGGTAAAGGCCCGGGACTTCTCTGCCGGTTGCCAAATGGCGAAACAGGGCTTCTTCTTCTGCGGGCCTCTGCTCGCGGTTCACCCAGTGTCCCTGAGCTCCCGCATCGGGGCTTAGAGAATAGAGTGGAGTTAATGCGTGATCCAATTGGCGTTGCAGCCAATGGACCAAAGACGCCGGTAGTTCGGTTTGAGACATCCATTCGGCGAGTACCGCCAGATCCCAATAGGTACGTTCGATGCTCTTGTCCACCTTTTCCCAACGGATCGCGGTAATGCCGGGATTAGACACTTTTTGACCCATGAGTCCGGTGGTGACTTGATCCACTTCCAATTTGAAGCGTTCGCCGGATGCAACTTTCGGCTCAAATGATCGGTGAAAATCATTAACCCCGTAGGCTGATTGGCCATTGATACGGACCAGGGATTCGCCTGCCAAATCGAAACGGATACGGGCATTGGGCCACACTGCTTGGGTGTAAGCCGTTAGGGTTCGCTGGGCAGCGTTGGCCACTCTCCACTCTTGCCAATGCGGATCCGCCCCATAGGTCTCGCCGGTGGCGTATGTCACATCCCAGGTGGTGATAGGCTGGATCTCGATAATGGACCAAAACTTTAGCGCGTTGAGCCAATATTGGTAATGGGTGGTCATGATTCGTCTCCTGTTTCCTGGGTGAAATATATTGGATTTGATATGAGTATTGGCAGCCAAAATTCCCAATCTTGGCGATAACGATGAATTTCTACTCGGATAAACATTTGATCCGCAATGGAATATCGTAACTGCCAGGTGCTGTCATCAATCATGGCTTCCATTTCGACTCCACGTTGGCTAATAAGACGTATGCGATCTTGGGGCAACACCTTTTGCACTTGAATTTCTACCGTTGAGTTCTTCGATTCCGTGACTGTGTCGCCCACAATGTAGGGGCCACAATGCATGGAGAGCTCGGGTCCATACGAATCTTGGGTAATAAATACATGTCCGTCGTTTATTGCCGACAAGATGGACCCGGTATCTGGTGTGGGCACCCAAACCCATGTTGTGGGTTGGCCGTGATGCACTAGGGTGCTTGGTCCATGGGTGTCACTGCCGGAGATTGCCACTAAGTGGCGTCCTTTGCAGAGTTGAGTTTGCCACCAATCTACAGCTGCTTGATTGCTGGGGCGCCAGGGCCCATTCCATATTTCAACCCAGGTTTTCCGATCTAAGCCCCACTCCCAACTAATGCCCGGTTGGCTGGTATCAAAGGGATGATTAATCGAAACGTAGCTCCCCTGTGCTCGTACCGATGCTAGTTTCTCGTCAAAGTCGTCGTTATTCGCCACACGCCAATCGGGAAGCGGATCGGGCACGCCGAAAATATTGGCGTGTCCGTGGTAGGTTGTCCATTCCATACCGGGTACGATTATCAGTGAACTTGGCTTATGAGCCGATAGATTTTGGCTCGAAGTATTGTGGTCGGTTAACGCGACAAAGTCCAAGCCAGCCTTTGCCACGCGGTCTAAGGTTTCATCTACCGTCCAGGATCCATCGCTGTGAAGAGTGTGAACATGGAGATCCCCCTTTACCCACTGGGGACAGAATTGCCTCCATGTAATGGTAACTTCAATGTCGAATGACTCGGGAGGCAATCGATAGAGTCCCAAAAGGATGGACCAGATTCCTTTGTTGAGAGGTCCAGGCAAATACCCATGGGTTGCCTGAAATCTACTGATGTGACAGTTGTAGCGGGCGCCACCGCTCCAACCGCGTATTCGGCTTGGATCAGCCACGCCGAAATCTACTACATAGGGTGGGGACCATGTGGGTTTTAGGTCAACAGTGAGGTCTGCCACATGATCTGGCAAGGTGAACGGCAACTCCATGATAATACCCTGATCTTGCCGACGAATTTTTCGCGAAATCATGATGGTGTGTGCTGAACTCAACTGCAACGAGCAAAACCTCCCACTAATCCACCGTCTCTGTTTATTTTACACTTCGATCCCGTCTCCGTTTTGTTAAGCAAAAATGTTCTCCCGGGTGCCGTATGTGCAGGAAATCTTTCTGGGAAATCCCGTATCCACCTATTCTGGAGACTGCCGCATTGCTAGCACCTGTGGGAGATAGCAGGCGTTTTGGCATTGCAAAATTTGTTGGTGCATTTCCGCAGAACTCCAATCGAAAAGAGGACGCATGGTCTCCGCGACTCGGTTAATCAAGAGTGCCACGGTATTTGGGGAAAGACCGGCTAACCAGGCCATACCGGTACGGCGAATGACAAAGTCGGCAACGGTTTGTACCTGCTCTTTCATCACACTCCAAGAAATTTCAGCATGCAGGACTGGTGCTGAGTCTACCACGCGGTCAAATCCATCAGGGATTTGGTTAGCCCAGACCGCAAGATTTTTTAAAGCGATGCCGTAGCGTTGCAATAGCGATTCGATGAGGGTTTGATCCAATCCCGTACTTTCGACCAACTGTTGGTGCCATATATGCATTTGATCTTGTGCCGGAGCGGAGATTATCGCCTCGACTGCAGGAACCGTGGCCGGCGGATCTAATCGTTGCAGAACGGTTCGAGTCACATTTTGAGCGGTGGCACGAAAGCCAGTAAACTTTCCCCCTAACACCGTAATTAGGGAGCCTTCTGAGGTGATGAGATCCCGACGGGAGAGGCGATCAGTGTGGGTGTTGGCATCGTCGGCAATCAGGGGACGCAGACCGGACCAGGCTGCGATGATGTCTCGCGTTTGTAGCCGTGTTTGAGGGAAAATTCGGTTGACAATGGTTAACAGGTATTTGACATCGGACATAGGAAGGGATGGGCAGTTGATGTCACCCGAATCTGGGCAGTCGGTAGTTCCGACATAGGTAATCGAGCCCTGGGGTACGGCAAAAACGTTGGCGCCGTCCTCTGTGGGCAGAATGGTAAGGTGTGATAAGGGAAGCCTTTCGTGGGGAAACACCAAGTGAATGCCGCGACTTCTCACCAAAGGATGCCGGGAATCCATTTGATCGGCCCAAGGACCAGCCGCGTTAATGATCAACCGCGTTGTTACGGCATAGGATTTTTGGCTGCGGTTATCGACGACTTCTATGTCGACAGGAGAAGATCGGCATCTTTTGGTGAGTTCCTGTGGATCTGTCACGGTGGTATAATTTACCGTGATAGCCCCCAAAGATTCTGCGGTCTCGATTACGCTCCATACAATCCGCGCGTCATGACCCCAATATTCCCAATAGCTAACGCCTCCGGTCAATGCCTCGGGTTCGATGCCAGGGGCGTGCGCCATCACTAGGTTCGGTGTGAGTCGGTGGTGCCTATAGTGGCTGGCGGTGTGGCTCAAGCGGTCATAGTACCAGAGAGCCCAAGGCAGCGTGGCCATGGAATAGGGGCTCCAGCGATAGACTGGAATGGTGGTTGACAACGGGCGAATGAGATGGGGCATCAAAGTGGCTAAACGGGTGCGTTCTCGTGATACCTCCCGCACCAAGGAAAATTCACCATGCGGCAAATACCGCAGGCCGCCATGAATGAGTTTCGAGGAACGCGATGAGGTACCTGAGGCAAAGTCGTTCTGTTCTACCAATGCGACCTTAAAACCGTAACGGCTGAGTTGATTAGCACGTCGAATGTGCTGGAACTAAGCTGGGAAAAACGCTGCTCGCGGGTCATCGTGGCCATAAGGCACCCCGATTGAAAATGTCGTGTGGATCAAAGACGCGCCGTACTTGTTCTAATAACACCAATTCGGACGCACGCTCTTGGGCCAACCAGGGTTGTCGTATTCGCCCTATGCCGTGATGATGAGATATCGATCCGCCTGCATTGCGGGTGGAATCCATGACCGCTTGCCAGATCTCCCGGTATAGGGATGGGGCGTCTTCTGGTGATGCGGGCCGAGCAATAAAGGTAAAATATAAATTGGCTCCATCGCTATAGACATGAGAAGAGTGACCGGTAATCGCCAAGAGTCCTGGTATTAGACTAGCGCCCTGCATCACTTGTTGGTAAATCTCTTTTAATCCAGCCCAGGTACCCGATACCTCAATAGTGTCGACCACAAAGCCTTGCTGTAATAGAGGACCCCAGGCAGAAACATCATTACGGGCAGCGAGCCAGCGCTCCACAATGCTGTTATCCAATGCCTGGCCACGGGATAAAGCCAGGTCCTGGGCGACTTCTAGACCAACGCGTACCATTTCGGGAGCGCCTTGGAACAATGCGATCATCACGGCGCCACCAACTTGCGCAAAAGTACGTGCTGACTCAGCCTCGTCATATAGACGCAACGCGGAGGGCAAGAGTCCCGCCTGAATCCACGTTTGCATGACATCCAATCCCGTGGCAAACGTGGGGAAAGACCATGCCAAGCCTTCTTCAGCGGCAGGAACCGGCCATATCTTTAAGGTCACTTCGCTGATAATGCCTAAGGTTCCTTCGGACCCAATAAATAGTGGCAGGAGCTCTGGGCCAGCAGAACGCCTGGGAGATAGATGCCCCACAGTATAAAGATCGCCCGTTCCCGTTACCACTTGCAACTGTCGCACCATGTCTTCAATCCCGCCATACCGGGTAGAGTACTGGCCGATGCTTTTCGTTGCCACCCAGCCTCCGACTGAGGACAGGGCGATGGATTGGGGGAAGTGGCCTGTGGTAAAGCCTTGGTTGTTGAGTGCTTGTTCTAATGTCCATCCGTTGATGCCAGACTGCACCGTGACGTGTCCGCTTATCTTGTCTAGATTAATGATTGCGTCCAAACCCGAAAGGTCCAAAATCAGGGTGTCGTCATCGGCAAATATTCCTTGCATGACCCCTGATCCTAAGCCACGCGCCATTACGTTCAGATGGCGGGCATTAGCCCAACGCACCATCTCTTGTATCTGGGAAACCTCTTTGGGGAAGGCAACGACGCCAGCCATGGGGGCTGGCAAATGGTGGTATCTGCTAAATTGTGTCAGTGCACTGCTGTCCCCGCCTTTTATGCGTAATGAATCAGGATTGTGGGTAGCTATTGTAGAAAACTGCTTTATGAATGCAACTTTCCAGTCTTCGATCGTCGACACCCTCTTTTTGCTTTTTATATTAATTGGCGATAAGAGGGTGAAATTCCTGCTTGGGTTAACATTTGTACCTAACAAAAGTTATTTAGGGAAATTATATAAATCTTTTGTGTATGCATGACTTCGAGGATTCAGGCGGCCATTTCTGCAAAAGGCTTTCGTTTCCAATAGTGCAGTTGTTGCAGCTTGATCCCACAAAGATAAGACCTGGTGGAATGTTTCACCATGCGGGGAGATGATCGGTATCTCACCCAGTTAATCATTGAGCGACGGCTTAGATTGAACATGTTCTAGGCGCCCACGGACGAAGCGGGTCGCCCGTCTGGCGGCACTACGTGCTACAGCTGCTGAGCAAGGCAACAGTAGTCCATTATGTAGAATTCTAGCAAAACGCTCTCCATCATACACGGCATGCCTTCCAAGAATGGCGGAGCGTGCCAGAACCCCGCCTGTTTTTGATCATACTCACGATCTGCGGGTAAACAAAAGATTCGCTTTATCCTGCGCCGTCGGTTTAACTCGGCGCACAATTGCTCCGCAGTCTCTGTTCGAAATGCCACTGCGCAAAAAGCTCCATAAAAAAGTACGTGGCTTCTAATGAAATGGTTTGCTATAATTCATTTCAATTGCATTCTCGTTGAAAGGAGGCCTATGTCATGGTGATATTGATGGGAAATATTTCCTTTCCTTATGACCAAGGACATGTCTTAGAGCCAGCCCAGGGGGCATTGCGCCCTTTTCCGGGTTTGGGCTCGTCAGACCGTAGAAGGCCTCCTCGCATTTTCATGCGATAGCCCCTCTTCGGAATCTCGGGCAGCCTTCACCCGAGATTTTTTCTTTTGGGGGGAGACTTATCGTGTCACATCGGACAACCAAACCACTGATTGCCTTTTACTGCTTTACCGGTCTTTGGTCTTTCAATGCTACCAGTGGCCTTTGGATTCTATACTTAATTCACTGCCATTGGTCTCTGTTTCAAGTGGGTATTGCCGAAGCAGGATTTCACCTCGTGTCGTTCGTCTCTGAATTGCCAACCGGAGCATTTGCTGATCGCTTCGGTCGGCGTCGGAGCCTCGTGATTGGCTTACTGATTGGATCCACTACCTCTGCCATGACGTTTGCACTGGCACCCCACTTTACTGCCCTGGGAATGCTTAGTATATCTCTCGGAGCGCTCAGTTGGACGTTTATTGGCGGCGCAGATCAGGCATTGCTGTATGGTTTGACCGGATCGCAACGAAGTTATGCGCAGATTTATGGGCGGGTAGCGGCACTGTCATTGAGCGCAACCGCCCTCGCCATTGTTGCCGGGGGATTTCTTGTGAGTCACGGTGGCTGGATTTGGCCTTATCTCCTGACCGTCGCCACCAACCTCCTGGCGGTGATACCAGTACTGTGGATACCCAAAGCGACTTCAGAGGGGTGTGATTCTCAAGAAAGCGTACTGAAAACGATACAGCAGGCGGGACGTGTTGTGAGTCAGGACGCCAGACTGCTGTTGCTGGCGGCGGTTGGGGCAGTTGTATCCACTCTCAGCACGATCAATAACTTGTACGCCCAGGCGACGCTGCAGCATAAAGGAATTTCGTTAACCATGATTGACGTGCTGATTGCTCTAGGCACAGGGATCGCGGCATCTGGCAGCGTTGTCGGCGGACACTTAGCTTACCGGCGGCGTCGTCAACGTTTTGGTTCAGGGTTAATCGTCTATGGTTTGGCGATGGGTGCCATTGGCATCTTTCCGGTGACGGAAGCCGTGTCCGGGTACTTGCTGGGCAATGGTATCGATGGAGCAATCGATCCAATCTATGAAGCGGAGTTGAACGAGAAGGTGCCAGAAGAATATCGCGCAACTATCCTGTCGTTGCCGCGAGCCGGTTTCAGTTTAGGTATGGTGATCTTTTTTCCTCTTGCCGGTTGGCTAATGGGACACGGATTGTGGGTTAGGGTGTATGGCACCATGGGCATGGCATTGTTGTTAATCGGGATAGCGGTGCTGCTTGGCCGCCAACGAGAACAGCACATACACACCAACACGATGTTTAGAAAGTAACGCATGCGGATGCTACAACTGGCGTCAGTGGCACTAGGATCACTGTTGATGCTAGTGCCACTACGTAATGATGGGGAGGGACTCCATCACCTGGACTGGGGGCTTTTTTGTTATCACAACATCCTCTATCGGGGCGGAAAAATCTAAAATTTACTGAAAATGCCAACAGTCAAGCCATTCCCAACGATTTGTAACCAATCTCTATCTGAATTGACGTCTACCTCTTGGGATGCTTGGCGGGCTAGATCGAGGGAAGTGTTCCGTCCGAAATCTCCTTGCGATGCATGATCGTGGCAAGCGATTCACGCGTCCGTATTGAGTATCAGGAGGAACACGGAATTTCGTTCCACGGAAATGGATGAAAAGCAGTCTATAATGAGATGATGTGGTTTAACCTTTGTGAAAGTGAGTGATTTACAATGGAAGTTCCCTTGCTCACCATGACACAGGATGGCAGTGTGGGGGCAGACGCTCGGCGGCTCGCAGAAGAAACTTTTGGGTTGATTTATTGGACCAACACGAAACTTGGGGACATTGCCGATCTTATGTCTGACCAACATCCTTGGTTTCTTGTGTTTCAACAACGTCTCTTCCAATGTGGCCACGATATCCATCTGGCTACCGCGGGCATTACAGCCAAGGATGTGTCTGCTATGCGCTCCATACGACACCACTACGAACAATCCATACCGTCTTTGCACAATTTTATCTTGCCTGGCGGGGTAAGCACTGCGACCCGCCTGCAAGAAGCTGCGGCTATTCTCATGCAAAGTCGTCGGTTATTTGGCCGACTGTCGCGGCTTATTCCAGTGAATGGGCACATTGCGGAATTTCTTGATGAGGCATCGTCTGCATGCTTTTGTGTGGCGCGCGTGTTAAACTATCGTGCCGGGTATCGCGAAATTCCGTGGAACCCCAATGCCCAGTGGCCCCCAGTTGAAACATTGTTTCAGACGTCTAATCCTTAGGTTTAGACTGTTGATGAGCCATTGATTAGTCCACAAGTTTGGTACATCCTGGCTACGTTGAGGTGTCTGAAAGCATGTCTAGCGCGCGTTGTCAGTGTCGTGCTGTCAGCCGCTGTGGAGTTTGGCATGAATGGCTGCCATAGAACTGCTCCGACATGCCCGCGCGTCGCATGGAAACTGAGTGCTAGGTAGCTTTTCCAGTGGAACAGGTTGCTATATTGGCGAGCATGAAATAATCACCGCTACTATCCGGGATGAACCTGAACCTATTATCATAGTGATGGGGTGTCGGCATTTGACTCAGAACAACCTGTTGCGTCCGTTTCTCAAGTGGGCTGGAGGCAAACGCCAGTTGTTGCCGGAGATTCGCCTTTATTATCCTAAACGCATTGGTTGTTATTACGAACCATTCCTGGGGGCAGGAGCAGTTCTGTTTGACCTCCAGCCCAAACGGGCTCTAGTCAACGACGTGAATAGTGAATTGATCAATACCTACCGTGTCATCGCTCATGATGTTGAGGCCCTCATACATGACTTGTCGCACCACAGGAATGAGAAGGCGTATTACTATCAGCTAAGAGATCTCGACCGGCATGAGGAATTCCAACACGCCTCAGATATCGAGAGGGCTTCGCGCATCATCTTTCTGAACAAAACATGTTTCAATGGTTTGTTCAGGGTAAATAGCCAAGGTCATTTTAATGTTCCATACGGGGATTATAAGAACCCGAAGATTGTCGATGCGGTGGTCTTGCGGGCAGTTAGCAAGTACTTGAACGCCAACGAGATACATTTATCCAGCGTAGATTTTGAGGAAGCCCTTGAGGACGCTACTAGAGGGGACTTTGTCTATTTGGATCCTCCTTATGATCCGGTGTCTGACACCGCTTCGTTTACGGGGTATAACTTCAACGGATTTGGCCGAGACGAACAGATCCGCCTCAGGTCTGTTTTTGATAATCTTACCCGCCGGGGATGCCGAGTGTTGCTCAGCAACTCCGCTACCGATTTTATAAAGGATTTATACCGGGATTACCGGATGGAGATCATTGGCGCGGTCCGTGCCATAAATTCGGATGCTAGTGGCCGTGGCAAGGTGGATGAGGTTCTGGTTATGAACTTTGACCCGTAATGCAGGAGACGTTGTTGACAGGAACAACCTCAGCGGTCAAGAGAGGGGCATGGACTTAATCCGGGCAGTTCGGGATTCCGGCTCACGACTACATTTGCCGAATGTTTATCAAACGTTGCGACATGAGAATTTTCGCATGCAAAGAATTCTTGCTACAATGGCATTGGCAATGATATGTGAAATATGGAGGGGAAATAGAACAATGCCAGATTGGAAGAATTTGAAGGATAAGGCGATGGCCGCAGTGAATAATGCGGCTCAAGAAGTCGATCGTCAAATCGCATTAACCAAATTGCGCGCAAATGTTGCACAAGCACAGTCTGAATTGGAAAAGGCACTCGCTGCATTAGGCACCGGGGTATACCAGTCATTCAAATCTCAAGGCACCGTCGATATGTCCGATGCAGCCATCGCAGAGCTAGTGGGAAAGGTTGACGACAGCCAATCCAAAGTGGATGCAGCCCAACAGGCTCTGAAGCAGGGAAATTTGGGAACAGACGCAAGCCATTGTCCATCGTGTGGGGCAGCGGTTGACCCCTCTGCCAAATTTTGTCCCGACTGTGGAAAACCGGTGGCATGAGGGGAAGGCCCCTTATGCCACCTCGTCCCCAGTTAGTCGTGTCTTAGGCGGTAGCGCTGAATTTTTCCGCTGGGCGTCTTGGGCAGGGTGGCAACGAAAGCAATCTCACGCGGGTAAGCAGTTTTTGCTAACCGTTGTCGTACCCATTCTTTCAATTCTGCAGCCAACTGCTCATCTGCTTGGTGGGTGCTGCGTAAAACAATGTAGGCTTTAACCGACTCTCCGCGTAATTCATCGGGAACACCGATTACAGCGCATTCGGCGACTGACGGATGGGTCATCAATACGTTTTCTACTTCGAAAGGCCCGATGCGGTATCCGGCGGAGAGAATAATATCGTCGGATCGGCCAGAGAAATAGAAGTATCCTTCACCATCACGGCTGGCATCGTCCCCGGTAAGATAATATCGGCCATCTGCGGTAAAGCGTTCCTGGGTGCGGTCTGGGGCTTGGTAATATCCCGAAAACCAAAACAAGGACGACGCCTGGGTATCTATCGCTAAGTGACCTTCTACTGCACTGCCGAGTTCGGTTCCCTTGTCGTCAACGACTACGGCGCGAAAACCGGGCATGGGGACTCCCATAGACCCTGGCTTGACGGGACGATTTAACCGCGGATCGTGATGGTTGTTTATGACCATGCCCAATTCCGTTTGACCATAATGATCATAGATGGGCAAGCCAAAGACGGTTTCTGACCATTGACTGACTTCGGGGTTTAGGGGTTCTCCGGCGCTGGAGATAACTCGCAAAGAGGTGGTCTTTGGCGCTGGGTTGGCGGCGCGGATGGCGCGAAACGCAGTTGGAGCTGCGGCAAAGTTGGTAATATGGTAGTGTTCTAGCAATTGCAAAACGGCTTCAGGTTCAAAGGCCCCCTTATACGCTAAGGTTGATTGTCCAAGCAAAAGGGGACCAATCAAACCATAATAGAGGCCATAAGCCCATCCTGGGTCCGCTAGGTTCCAAAATCGATCATCGGGTCTCAGATCCAAACCAAATCTCATGTAACCTTCAAAGGCTGCCAAGGCCCATATGGGGACGATAACCCCTTTGGGTTGACCAGTAGTACCAGAGGTGTAAAGCAACACCATGGCATCATCGCCATTACGGATGGTCCACCCGTTCATGGGTGAAGATGCTAGGAGATTTTGGAACGAAACATCACTGGAACGGGCACTTTCGGTCGTTACGATCGCCTGTAAGGCACCTCCTGGCAAATTGGGGAGTTTGCCTCGGTTGTTGGCATCGGTGATGACGACTTTTGTCTTGCTGTCCTCTAAGCGATAACTGACGGCCTCATTACCAAATGCGGTAAAAAGGGGCACATAGACTGCTCCTAAGCGCCACGTGGCCAGTGCTGTCAGGGTTAATTCGAGACCTTTCGGAAGGAGGGCTGCCACTCGGTCTCCCGGTCCCACTCCTAAGTTGGACAATCCTCCGGCTAAGTGAGCAGTGAGGGTGTCTAAATCGGAAAAAGTGTAGGTATTATCTTGCCCCAAAGCAGACACAACATGGAGCGCTGGCGAATGAGGCTTCTCACTGCTATGCCGTCCGAGCAAAAACCAGGCGGCATTGACGCCTGCGGTGCGATACTGCAATATCCAAGATCCTATAATGTCATCGATAGCATTCATAACTTGGGCCTCCTTGTTCTATGCCGCTAATTGTCAGTATTTCACAAGAACGTCAGACTAGCCAGAAGCCACTGGAAAAATGGGTCTTCTCTATGGGTTTGCTGCACCCAATTGTTTCCATTGGTAGATTAATTTTAGACGGAATATGCTCACAAAGGATTTGGTTTATGCGTGTCGAACAGCATGCGTATGAAAATTGTCACGTTGCCCAATCGGGTTGTCGGCTCCGCCCGATCCAGGGGCCGGCAGATGCCGTCGGATTTGTCGATCTCTTAAATACGTTGTTATCGTGGAATATGCTGCAATGTCGGACATCACCGGGCGAACGGATCGCGCTGAAGACAGTGGCGCACTTGATGCGAGAGGCGGGAATCCGATTCCCCGTGGACTTCAAGTCTACCTTTTGAGGGGAACGGGACGGCGATAAGTGATCCGTTCGGGTGTGCTTGTCTCCGTTTGCGGTGACTAACATCCAGATTTCCGGCACATATCTAAAATGTGGTGCAACGGTCTGGCTGCCCAACGTCAGCGAAGGCATCTTACACAACAACAACAGTTGGCAAAGTTAAGCCATTGTGATCCTCGGCATATTTCCCGTCGGGAGCCGGAGCTGCGTAGAAGGCTTGTGGTGGGAGGAATGAAGGGTGAATTCCTCCCATCGAATGTCTGCAAGGAAGACATGGTAGTCGACACCTTTAAGCTGGAGGTCAGCCATCCCCGGCGTTGAAAGATTGCTGATCGCATTTACGGTACGCGGTCAATGGTCGGTGACGGCAAATTCAGAGATTATAAAGCGACAGCATGATGGTGCTCCGACACAATCACTGGGCGATGCTGCTTAAAATAGGACTCAATCACATCATGCGCTGATATGCCTAGATAGTTCTTCGCTGTTTCGACTCCTTTAAGACCTTGCGGTCCTGCGCTGGCTACTTGGTAACGGCCAGAAGGTGTTACTTCTTTGTTATTTACGGCAAGGTACTCAATACGGGAACCCTTAGGGTTATAGGATTTGAATGCCATCAGAAGACCAGAGCTGCGCACCACATACCCGCCTTTTTGGCTAAATGGATTATCAGCAAACACACTCTCTAAATTTTGTTCTAGAAACTCGCGAAGCGTAATGCCATCAAGTTCGGTGATAAACAACTCCGGATTGGTCGGTATCATGTTGAAGAGATGGCCGCGTGTGAAAGGACCGGGAAGTATGGGTGCCCCATAGCGCCAGCCATGGGAAAACGCGACGTCAGCCTCGGTATAGGAAAGATAGGCGTCGCAAATGAGTTGATCCATTGGGGCTTCAAGCACGGTCATGCGGTGCAACGGGGTGCCTAGGAGCCCAATGACCTCATCCATTGTTTTCTGATAAGGTTTGAGTTGGTGATCCAGCAAGTTCTGAATGTCTGGATCCCCTTCGGGCATATCAAGTGTTTTCAGTTCATGCTGCACCTGAGTGATGGGTTTGCCGGGTGTAATCTCCAATGAGAGGATGCCGAGAAATGATCCGTTGGCTCCGGACTGAATTATCCAGGTGTTGTTGACTTTGATCGGATGAATTAGGCGATCATGGCTATGGCCACTTAATACCACGTCAATGCCATTAACTTCGTTAGCCAGCTTCAGGTCTTGCGGTAATCCTAGGTGACTTACCAAAACCACAACATCGACTCGGTGCTGATCGCGCAATCTTTGTATCTGACTTTGGAGTGCGGACATATCAATTTCGAATTTAAGACCTTGGGAGAAGCTTTTAGGCATGGCTTGGCTCTCTTCGCTATAAGTGAGGCCCACCAATCCCACCGCGATGTCTTCCAGATGGCGGACTCCAACACTAGGCAGAACAGACTTGCCATCCGACCACTGGACATTTGCCGCTAATGCTTCTACCTGGCTGCCTTGAATTAGTGTTAGCAATGTATCCACGCCATAGGCGTAATCCCAGTTTCCGGGAACCATGACGTCCAACCCCATCGCTGCCAACAACGGTGGGACAATGGCACCTTGACTTAACACCACCGGGCCTGTTCCATGAAAGACATCTCCGGAGTCGATAAACAGGGTAGGCCCTGTTTTCCTAATGGATTTGACCACCGCTGCGGTCTTTGCGAATCCCCCAATGTTCGTCTTGAATACAGGCTTGGGATCCATCCAAAATAGTTCAGGATGAGGCCATAAGTATCCATGGGTGTCGTTTTGCTGAATAATCGTCAGGTATTTTGTAGCCATGAATGCTAAAGTCGCCTCCTTTAATGGCTGTTAGGCTGAGCAAAATCCTACATCGGTATACAGGTTTTAAGGAGATCTCTAAACTATGCCCGTGAGCACCGCGGAAGTGGTGCGGTTAGTATCGGTCTCGTGGGACTTAAGGGAGTAAACGCTACCAAGTACTCGTCAGGGGTCAAAGATTATGTTGTGCGTGTTTAAGCGTCATCGACCCGTGGTAGTGGAGAGTGGCAGGCCATCGCCTATTTGTGAGCGCCCGGGATGGCTCTGCCATCAGGTAAAATTATGTGGCTGTGTCGTCGGACGTATCGACAGCTTCCAACAGCGGGGTGTTAAATCGCCAATGGCCAGGAATGCCCCGCGTGATGGCCCATGACGCGACAAACAGAGCCGCCAATTTTTCCACGTTCGCCCACACGAGAGGTTTTAGGCCGCCGGATAACGCATAGCGCACCAGATTGACGGCCCAGGTCATGGGAAGATAAGGATGGATGGCTTGGAAGAATGGCGAGGATAGGGGCATGGGATAGACCCCTCCTGAACCCGCGAGTTGAATAACCAAGAGGGCAATGGCAATGATGCGCCCAGCGTCCCCTAGTTTTTCTGCTAATACCCGGATGACCGCCCACCAGGCTACCCCGATGAGGGTCAGTACTCCCCAAAATGCCCATGGCATACGGGGGCTTAGAGGTAAAATGACAAGAACGCCCGCGGCCAGTGCGACCACTTGTGCCAAGGATAAGCCGAGGCTGGTGTGTTGGCGCAGGGTCAAGGTTCTGCGGTTGCCGCCAGGAATTAGCACGGTTGCGACTAACGCGCCCACCCAAAGGGAAAGAGAAAGAAAATAGGGTGCGAGTCCGGCACCATACTGGTTGACCGGATTCACCATAATAAGGTGCCCAAAATGGGAGGGATTAACTTGAGGCAACGGAGCAAGGGAGTCCCCTAGAGAAGTCAGACCGGAATAAATTTTATTTGCGGAGCATGCAGTTTTTGCCATATTGTTGCTGACGGCCATTTGGCCTTGACTGATATGGGTAATCCCCGAAGCCAGGGGACTATTCATGGCAGCCGCTTGTTGCCCCAATTGGTTGGCTGCCGAAGCCAATTCTTGGCTCTTGGCATGAAGCGCTGTTAAACCCCCGGACAGTTGGCCTGAGGCACCGCTTAAACGTTTGGCGGCTCGATTTAACGTGGTGAGAGCCGTATGTTGGTACTGCGCGGCTAATGAGGACTGGATCGCCTCCACCTGACGTTGCATTAATAAGGCTTCGAGGTAATTATTGCCGGGATCGAGGACAAAGGTCAGGGGAAGGATGTGGCCACGGGACAGCTTTTGAGCATAGTTCGCCGGAATAATGACCATTTCGGCGACTTGCCCGCGGTGAAGCTCGGACTGAGCAGTACGGTTCGATACCAAGATCACACGATTAGCTTGGCGTAGGGATTGGACTACAGCCTGTGAGTCATGGCCCTGGTCGTGATTGACTACGGCAATGGGCAATCGGTGGAGATGGCCATAGGGATTCCAAAAAGCGCCTAGGTAAAACGCGCTATACAGTAGGGGAATGAGACTGACTGCAACAAGAGCCAGCCAACCTTTCCACGTGGACAATAAGGGTGAGCGATGCATCACTGGTTCCTCCTCTATAGGGTTCCTTTGTTAGCATGCCCTCAGGCCGACTAATTTTCCAGGACCGACCACGGCGCTCTACAGGGGACCCTTCTTTCAAAACGGACTTTAGGGGGATACCGGCCACACAGCATGAATCCAGTCCACCACGTTAGTAACGAATACTTCCGGATCAGGAGGTTCTGCCAAGGCACACCACCACGCAGTCCCTTCCAAAATCGTCAGCAAAATGGTGCTATCATAGGGGCCTAAACGATTAGGCGGAATATAGTGGTTTAACAGCGGCAACAGTCGTTCGGCGACCATTTGTCGGCGCCGCAGCTGAAATGTTCGGCTGCCCCCGCTATGAAGAAGTGCAAGCAGTGTCGGGTGTGCAATAATGAGTTGAAGAACCTTGTGGAGGATGCCTTCAGATGGGGTGGGTCCCGCAAGCAGGGGTTGGCATGCATTCCAAAAGGCTGCCACCTCCTCTTCGAACAGCGTTTCCCAAATCATCATGGGGGACGCAAAATACCGGTAGACGGTGGGGCGAGAGACTTCGGCGGCTTCGGCAATTTGTCCCATGGAGACGCTCTCCAGCCCATATTCCGAAAATAAGGCGCGGGCTACGGCCAGGATTGCCAATCGCCGATGATCAGGGAGCATGCGTGCGGTGCGGCTCATCTGAGACTCCTCCAATATCGTCTAGTTAATGACACATTGTCAGTAAGGAGAATATCGGGTGGGGTGCCTTTTGTCAATGACATTTAACCGTCAGTGATGCACACGAGGATGCCGGTTACATGAGGGTAGAGGATCCTGGAGAATAACAGGTACAGCGATGCCGCCATAAAGACCAACACTGAGCCGCCAACAACCGCAATGATCCCCATTGGATAACACGCCCTAAGATGTAACTCGCGAGATCCTCTCCCAATTGCTCGAGAAGCAAGAGAATTGGTCGTTCGAGATTCGTATAAATGGTTGCGCCTACGGCCTATTGCCCAATATCCGGTAATACACAATCAGCGCAGTGCACCTCGTCAGAGTACCGGCAAGCGCCGATGATCGCTTGGAGCGGGCTTTCTTCGCCCGGCATAATGTAAGCGGGATCAGGGGTAAGAACCACACGGCAAACAGCTAGAACGTGGATAGGGTCGCGATGGTAAGTTCAATACGTCTAACAGCACGCCAATGACGATATTAAAGATCCATTGCCTCTTCATACTCCTGTCTGAGTTCCGGCTCAAGCGACGGCCCTTGCGTGGACAAGGATTACCTCCACATTGGCTGTCTTTCGACGGACGGGATGTAAATCTACTTTGGATGCCGACGTGGGATTATCAAAATCAACAGCATCGGCAAAACCATGATCAAACACCTAGGGGGTTAGCAGCGAGTGCCAAAGTCAGTGCGATGCTCTGTGCGCTACATCGTTCCGGGCAGAGCGCTTTTTAGCAATAGAGTCCACATGCTCAACGAGTGCCCTTGCGGCATGAATTCTGCGGTGCGCCTGATGGTACCTGATCATCTGTTGCTTGACAAAGGTTATAACGTTTTGCAAGGTCGCATCACAATTTTTATTCCGTGTCATGGTCCGGCCTCCCCGCTAGCTACTTTTTTACACTCTAAACAGCCCGCACTACGTTTCACTTCCTATCGCTAATATTCGTTGGAATAATCTTGCCGAGTTGTCGTGGTATTCGATACACGCCGATCTAGAGAAGTGACCTCATAGTCATGGTTAAACGCTTTGTGCTGTTCGTATTATAATAATGCTGGAGCGTAAAAACACGGTCCGGTTGGTAGTCTGGATGCATCACGTTAGTGGTGTCGTATCCTTCCCCCTCGGGATGTCCGTCGATCCCAGTAATCTCAGAGGGGTTTTCATGATGAAACTTACAGTCTACCATGATGGTCAATTTTGGGTAGGCATAGTCGAGGTTGTTGAAGATGGGAAGCTTTGTGCAGGTCGCCACGTTTTTGGAGTAGAACCTAAGGATTCTGAAATTCTGGCATTTGTGAACCGTATTGTCTTGAAACTTACAGAGACCTTATCTCAAGATGTTCTTGTGATCAGTCCTGCCAGGATCAAGGTTAGCCCAAAACGTTTGGCGAGACAGGTCTCACGAGAGTTGCGGAATAAGGGCGCATCGACTTACGCTCACGATGCCATTAAATTAGAACACGCGAGCCGGAAAAAAGAGCGGCAAGTGCTGTCCCGTCAGTACCAGGAAGAACAGAAACAGCGGAGACGAAAAATTGCTCGTTTAAAAGCCAAAGAGAAACATAGAGGCAGGTAAAAAGCGTCAAAAACCCCCTGTTTTAATTTTTAATAAACAGGGGGTTAAATAATTTAGAATGAGGGATTGTAACACACAGACACGCATGGCAATATAATCATTCACCTTGCATCGCTCTTTGGGCAGTTTCACGGCAAGGAAAAGAAGGCAGTCGGCCCTGTGTCCGATGCCGTGCGTCAGGGGATAATAGCGAAGTAATATGAATGCTTGGGGCTCACGACAGTCTTTGAAATGGACCAGGGCAAGTTTGTTGAGGGAACCCGCGTCAAATCCCTTCACTATCCGTAGGAGATTGAGGGTGGACGGCACCCCGTAGATCGTACGACGAGATTCTCAGTTGGTATAATGGTGGATGCGCTGAGGCCATCATGGTTTGGGCAATTATTCCCGCGAAGGCAGTGATTTCTTTCTTTTGAGAGCACTTGCGGCACAGGTTTTGGGTAAAGACGTGGAGGCGAGTGAGAGTGGGCTTTCATTTAACACTGTGGGATGCCATCCGGGTACTGGGGATTGCAGTCTTTATACCCGGATTGCTGGTGTGGGTAGTGGCCTTGGCGTCCTATTTCTTCTTGCGTCGTCAAGATCACAAGAAGTCCCGACCAGCTGGTGTCACGTCCATGCTGCTGGTGATTGGCTTGGCTACATTGTTCTTTGGCTTCTTTTTGGGAGCCAGCAATGCTGGCACCGGGTGGTCGCTGAATCATGGCATGTTGTCGGTGAATACGGGCTTTGGGTCTATTGAGGTGCCAGCAGTAAAAGCACGAACTCGATGGGTTTTGCCGTCGGGAGCCTATGGGTTGGCCGTGCGAGTGGACGGAACGAGTACGGGGGACTTTCAGGCAGGTCATTTCCGGTTAAATAACGGTCAATCTGCATCGGTGTTTGAATGGGGACACTATCCGGTTTTAGCGGTGTATGGTTCCCGTAACCTCATCCTATTGTCGTCCCCAGGCATCTCAGAACTGCCGGCCGCGCTAAAGATTGAAGCCATACAGTTCCCGCACCCTCATGTGGCAAACGTTCCTTCATCGGATGTTGGACTCTATTTTAGTATCTTTGTGGGGATTATTGTGGTGGCGCTGCAAATTGCGATGAGCCGCTATTTTGCTCCGCGCTTGCCCGAAAAGGTGGCGACGCAAGTGGGCCTTACCGGAACTCTTGGCGGATATGCGCCGAAGACGCTGGCCTTGGGTTTAGGACCAAGTTTTGCCACATTATTAGGAGTGGTAACCATAATGGTGTCATTGGGAACGCCGTCCTCATTAACGCTGCCCCTTTCGTTTGTGGTCATTCAGTCGATACTGTTATTTGCATTTTGGTGGCTGTTCCGCATGAATCTCTCCGCGATGAAGTCCTCGCCCAGCCGGTAATAAACGTGCTGTACACGTAGTTGTTTCGCATAGCAATGTCGGAAAAATCCCCACCAATAGCCGATGTTATAGATTTTGATTCAGGGATAAGGGCAATCATTTGAATATTACTTAGACTCGTGTGTTCTACAGTGGCCTACGGCGAGTGGCCCGTCCAAGACTCCATGTGAATATGTGGCTACTTGTCAAACATTTGCCCAGGGCGGTTTGTATTGGTCTTGGGATGGTGGCCGGAAACGGCGACCGTCTCCTTTCCTGAAAAACCAACAAAACTCCTTGTTATTTTCGCATTATGCCAGTACGTATTTGGGCTTCATCAATACTCTTTCAAATGACACTAAGGTGCTTATACAATTTCTTCAATTCGCTAGACACCAATCATTAAGGGTATGGCGCCGAGATTAGCCCTGTTTTTACTTTATTGAAAAAGTATTGACAACGAATTTGCCGCACCTCTATAATTTTAAATATAGTACAACATTTTAAATATGAAACAATCCAAGGAGGGGTGTGAATTGAGTAGATCATCGGCACGGTGGTTTTTTATTGCTCCCAGTATCATGTTTTTTTGGATTTTCGGTCAAATGGATAAGTTAGGGATCTCTGTCATTGTTACCAACCACAGCTTCTTGCGCACAATGGGCATAATCAATAGGCCTGCAGAGGTGGGGTTTCTTCTCACGGGATTTACCGTGGTGTATTCGATATCGAGCTTAGTTTGGGGCCCGATAGTGGACAAAATCGGCCCCCGAAAGACAGCGATAATTGCTGTGACCATTTGGGGTCTTACGATGATCTTAGGCGGCATAAGTTCATCGTACGGCATGTTTATGACGTCAAGAATGCTTCTCGGCATTGGTGAGGGAGCGATGTTTCCCGCATCAAGCAAATATGTTGCGAATTGGTTTCCAAAAAAAGAATATGGTCGAGCGCAATCTACATGGATCGTGGGAGACTATATTGGACCTGCTATTGGTATCCCTTTAATTGTGGCCATTATGATTTCTAATGGATGGCGTGCGTCGTTTTGGTTGTTGGCAGCATTTTCTTTGGTCATATCGTTGCCGATGTTTATCTTTATGACCAGAGATGATCCCAGTAAGCATTTTGCTGCGAATGAGGCGGAACGAGACTATGTGAGACGGGGCCATGAGCAGACATCTAATGATAACGCCAATCGGGCGAATGTGTTTCAGGATTATCGGTACTGGATGATATTTGTCGTGATGCTATTTGATAGTGCTCTATTTTGGGGCTTGTCATTTTGGCTACCTACGTATCTAGAAAAAGTTCGACATTTTTCGCCTGCGCTCATGAGTTCTTGGACATCAAGCGCCTGGTTAATGGCTTTGGCTGCTGTGCTGTTGATGGCGGTTCTCGGGGATAAGACAAATCGACCGGCGGTATTAGGAACCATTGCCTTTTTGGTTGCCGCGGTTTCGCTATTTATTGTGACCCGTACGGCAGATGGGTCAATGGCTGCATTTATGCTAGACATCAGCATCGCGTGTGTAGGAGCTATCCTGGAAATTTGTCAGATGGCAATGGTGCGATATGCAGTTCCCGCGACCACAGGAGCCGCAGCCGGGCTCATTGGCTTTACGAACATTGTTGGTGGATTTATTGCCCCTTTTATTGGGTATCTTGTGGCGATCAGCGGCAGTTTCAATTCATCTATCATCTTCTTGATGGGAGTAGCCTTGGCAGGTGTGGTGGCATTTCTTGTGATTGTGCCGAGCGAGCGAAGGGCCAAGGCGCGAGCGGCGGTTTCTGCGTCATAAATCGATACGATGGAGGTATCTCCGCAATGCACGATGCTGATGCCATAAATTTGGCCACGTTGCCTCCCCGGCAACTCAAAGAATTTCTCACCAATACAGTGCGGCCAGATGATGGGTTTATTCCCGCCTACATTTTTTCCCATCCCGTCATTCACCAACTTGAGATGGAGAAAATCTTTATGACCCAATGGCTGTTTTTGGCTCACGAGTCCGAATTGCCTAAGGTAGGCGATTTTGTCACTCGGGATTTAGGGGGACACTCGGTGATTATCAGCCGGGGTCAGGATAACCAGGTGCGGATCTTTCTCAACATGTGTCGGCATCGCGGGATGAGACTGTGCCGGGACGATCGTGGTAATGAAGGAGCATTCCATTGCCCCTATCATGGATTTACCTACAGCAACCTGGGATTGCTAACGGGTGTTCCATTTCAACGTGACATCTATGGAGATGGTTTCGACAAGCAAAACTTTGGATTAATACAAGCTAAGGTGGAAATTTGGGCCGGATTGATTTTTGGCACTTGGAGCGCCAATCCTCCGTCAGTGAAAGAGTTTCTGGGACCAATGGCATGGTATCTGGATCTGGTGGTCAACCGGGCTGAAATGGAGGTCACTGGCCCGCCACAGCGATGGGTGGTCAATGCGAGTTGGAAACTAGGAGCCGATAATTTCGTCCATGACTCATACCATACGATGTATACACACGCATCTATTGCCAAATTGGGCATGGTGCCAGCGGCAGATTATTCGAAGCAGGGATATCAAATTGACTGTGGTCAAGGCCACGGGTTAAACTTTGGCACCCCAACCCCTGACTTCATTTTTCCACAAAATCTGATGGATGAGTATCGGTCACGGCTGACATCAGAACAATTTTCCGCCTTAAGCACCATGAAAAACATGATCGGCACAGTGTTTCCCAATTTATCGTTTTTGATTTCCGCCACAACGTTTAAGGGATCGCGGATATCCAATACCACCTTGCGCACATGGATTCCCAAAGGACCCGGCCAGGTGGAGGTTCTTGCTTGGGTCTTAACCGAACGCAATGCCACACCTGAGTGGAAAGAGGCATCACTGCAGTCGTCGATGTTTACCTTTAGCCCTTCGGGAATTTTTGAGCAGGATGACATGGAAAACTTTATCGACATTACCGCCAATAGCCGCGGGGCGTTGCCATTGAGGGACAATATTGCCTTTGCCTATTTAGCGGGATTGGGACGCCAGCCTGTCGAGCAGTTCCCTTGGCCTGGCACGGCCTACGACTCGAAGTTTCTAGAACACAATGCGCGTTCTTTTTATCGTGCCTGGTTAAAGGCCGTGACCTCTGGAGGTGAGTGATGGAGAGATTACTCTTGCAGTATGAAGTAGAACAATGGTTGTATCGTGAGGCGGAATATCTAGATCATCTCGACTTCCAGTCGTGGTTAGCACTTATGGCGCAAGATGTGGTTTACCAAATGCCGATCTGTATGAATGTTGCTGATACACGGAGCGCCCAAGATTACTCCAGGGAGACCTTCATATTTAATGATGATCGCAACACCTTGCAAATGCGGGTGGATCGTCTCAATACGGATTTTGCTTGGGCTGAGTCGCCGCCATCACGCACCAGGCGGCTTGTCACCAACGTCAGACTCGTGGAGGTAGAGCCGGAAATAACGGTGTTGTGCAATGTGCTGATATACCGCAGCCGTGGGGCAGACATTGAAGCTGACCTCATATCCGGGGAAAGAAAGGATGTCCTTCGACGGGAAGGCGATAGTTTGAAACTTGTCCGGCGATGGTTTCTGATTGATCAAACCACGATTAATACAAGAAATTTCGCGATTTTTGTGTAGAACATCACCACAGATAAGGAGGGGAGACAGAATGCAGTGGCTATCCGGCAAGGTTGCGTTGGTCACCGGCGGTGGCCGAGGAATTGGTCGGGCGGTAGTGGAACGATTTATTGCTGAAGGTGCTCGGGTGTGCGCAATGGATTTACAGGGCGAAGATTTAGCTACCCTCCCATCACATGGGGATCAATTAGTAACCGTTGTCGGGGACGTTAGAGTTTATGCGGATAACGAACGGGCGGTTCGACAGTGCCTGGCGACCTTTACAAAGTTGGATATCTTTGTGGCCAACGCTGGTATTTTTGATGGCTTTTCGCGTCTCGACACGATTTCTCCCTCAACACTGGAGGAGGTCTATAAACAAATCTTTGATGTGAATGTTAAAGGCATGTTGTTCGGTGTTAAGGCAGCTTTAGAACCGTTAAAAAGCAGCCACGGTTCGGTGATTGCGACCCTCTCGCAAGCCAGTTTTTATCCGGATGGAGGTGGGGTAGTATACACGGCTAGCAAACACGCGGGTCTGGGGTTAGTGCGTCAATTGGCATTCGAATGTGCCCCGTTAGTGCGGGTCAATGGGGTTGCGCCCGGAGGCACTATCACACAATTAACCGTACCCCAGCCATTAGAAAACATGGTTAAGCCCATGGGTACCGAGGAAAAGCGAAAGCGGATACAGAGCCGCAATCCTTTGCAGATTGCGCAGGATCCAGAAGACCATGCAGCAGCCTATGTCTACTTGGCGAGCAACCAGTCTCGCGCCGTAACTGGTGAAGTGATACGCAGCGATGGGGGCCTAGGGGTCCGCGGTTTGTGACGCGGGGCAAACCTTATGGAAGGAGGGAACCACATGATTGAACTGACCCATTTACGCCATGTTGCGCTGTTTAGTGTGCCGTTCGAGGAACAGGTGCGTTTTTATGAGAATTTGTGGGGTCTCGATGTCGTTGACCGTCAAGCGGACCACGTGAGTTTCCGTGGTGCGAGCGATGAGCATCATATCCTGTCAATAATCCGAAGTTCAAACCCGGGAATCCATCACGTAGCCTTCGGCCTTAGAGATAAGCATTCCGTGGATTCTGCAGCGCAAACTCTCCACGAACTAGGGTTGCCTGTTGAGGGGCCGGGACCATTGGATGAGCCAGGAGGTGGCTATGGACTGAGATTTCGCGATCCGGATGGCCGCTGCATTGAACTATCCGCGTGGGTGGAAACCCATACGGTCCCATGGCGATCCAAGGATGTCGACCCAGTGCGGCTTAACCATGTGGTGCTTAATACGCCGGACATTGATCGGATTACGGAGTTCTATACGACGGTGTTTAATTTTCGTGTCTCCGATTGGAGTGAGCACCAAATGGTATTTCTGCGTTGCAATCAGCGGCATCATTCAATCTCGTTTAATGTCGCGCCGCATGCAGCATTAAACCATGTAGCCTATGAAGTATCAGGTGTGGATGAGGTGATGCGGGGCATCGCCCACTTACGAGAGCAGGGCGTGTCAACTCTATGGGGTCCAGGACGTCATGGCCCAGGCAATAATGTGTTTTGCTACTTTCAAGATGCGGCAGGTTATGTGGCCGAGTATACCTGCTATTTGCTTGACATAGAGGATGAGAGTAAATACGAAGCGCGTGTTTGGAAACGCGTCAAACCATTAATGGACCGCTGGGGGATTGCAGGTCCTCCTACCGTGGAAGTGCGCAGGGCCATGCGCGGTCTTCCTGATGCAGGGTGGTTTCTGAATTCCCATGGACAAAGCGAATGACACGTGAGATGCAGGCTGTTCATGGGGTGGCAATATGCTTCCTCACTAATAGCGAGGATACAATATTCTGAGGAGATGACAAGTAATGGAGAACCAAACCCATAGCTTAGCAGAAAAAATGGAGCGTTATGTCGTACGACTGGAGAACCGAGAAATGGATTGGTCCGCATTGGCCTTCCAGGCTGAAGTGGATCCCCGTTATCGTCGTGCACAGATTCGCTATTTAGGAGGGGGCGGAACCGGAAAGCATGATGATCCGAATGTCGTGCCAGCCGACCATTTTACGCTGAGCACCATGCTTTTGCCTCCCGGCTCCATTGGACCTCTGCATAAGCACCATGATGTGGAAGAGGTGTTTTTCGTATTGCAGGGTCATGTGACAGTGACTTGGGAAGAAGATGGTGTCGAAATAGAATCTCAGATTGGACCGCGTGACATGATTTGGACACCGGCAGGCATGTACCGGGGAATGCGCAATGATGGGGACAGCGATGCGCTGGTTCTGGTCATGTTAGGAACTGGAAGACCACAACTTCCCACCTATCCCCCGGGCACGGAACTAGAAGCAGTGCGGCTGCGGCGAAAAGCGGAACGGGAAAAGGCGGCGGCAAACTCGTGAATCAAAATGGGGGATCTAAGACCATTATGCTAGGGAACGGGTTGCAGCTCTCCTATAGGATGATGGGGAAGGGTCCCCCGATTTTGCTGTTGCATGGCATCAGTTCTCACAGCGCTGCCTGGCAAAGGGTAATGGATGTGCTATCCACCCGTTATACCATCATTGCTTGGGATGCCCCGGGTTACGGTGGCAGTGCCTTGCCTGAAAAGCCATTGCATATCGCGGATTATGCGCGAATCGGAAAGGAATTGCTGGAGGAGCTCGGATTTTCCTCCGCGGTACTTGTGGGGCACTCGTTTGGTGCGATGGTAGCGATAAAATGGGCACATTGCTATCCTGAAACAGTGAACGCCTTGATTTTGGCAGATGTGACGTTCGGTCATGGCAATCGAGACCCGGATTGGCGGCAACAACAGCAAGATGAGCGGGCCCAGCTAATGCGGTTGTCGCCGGAAGACTACACTAAAAAGCGGGTTCCGCGGTTGTTGTCACCGCATGCGACCCCGGAGGTGGTTGCCGAGGCAGAAGCCATTGTCAGTCGTTTGCACAACGACGGTTATCAAGCGGCATTAACGGTGCTATTTGAGACGGACCAGCGGACGAATGTCCCAACCCTACGCCAACCGACCCTCGTGGTGTGGGGGCGACACGATGTGGTGACGCCCTATGAAAACGCCGAGTGGATTAGGACGCAATTGGGTTCGTCGATCGTCTTAATCGAAGATGCTGGACACTGGTGTTACTTCGAAAAACCTGTCGAGTTTTGTCACGCAATGGAGAACTTTTTATGTCAACAATTTTCTAAGGAGAATGGCAATGACAGAAGAGACCCATACGGAGCCTGAAGGTGTTGGCGCAGAGGACAACCAGGAGGATCGGTATCTCTCATCAGCTTTGGCGCGGGGTTTAGCTATTATCCGGTGCTTCGACCAACACCACACCGAGTTAAGCCTTACGGAAATAGCCGAGTTGCTGGGGGTATCGCGATCGGTGCCCTTTCGGTTTGTGTATACCCTAGAAGCATTGGGATACCTACGTCAAGATTCGCATTCCAAGCGCTATCATCTCACGCCAAAAGTCATGGAATTAGGCTATGCCTATATGCAGTCCTTACAAATTAATGACGTTGTAATGCCGGTATTAAAACAGCTGCGGGACAGCACGGGTTTTTCCGCCCATATGGGAGTTTTGCAAGGTTCTTCCGTGGTGTATGTGGCCAGGGTTCCTGCTACAGCGATTACTAGCGTAAATATCCATGTTGGAGCGCGATTGCCCTCGCATGCGACCGCCATGGGAAAAGTTTTGTTGGCATACCAACCGTCATCGGTTGTTCAGGCCTTGTATGGTGAAAACAGGTCGCTGGAGGTCTTTACCCAAAATACGAAAGTGTCAGTGGAGGCTCTTTTAGCGGATCTCAAAGCCATTAGAGAACGCGGCTATGCGATAAGCAATGAGGAATTTGAATATGGCATTCGATCGGTTGCGGTACCTATTCTCAATGCTCGGGGCGAGAGCGAGGCTGCCATTAATGTGGCGGCCATTCCGTCGGCAGTGGATGGGGAAAAAGAGGTGGAAACCATGCTGCCAGCACTAAAACAAGCCCAGGATGCATTGGAAAGTTATCTCGTGCATAGTGGCCGTACGTTCGACGCGGAGTATTGATAGGTCAAAAACTTGGCGAGGAAGAGATTTTTCGACAAAGGTGGAGTTACCCGTGGACTTAGAGCTTGGCAACAAGGTGGCAGTGATTATGGGAGGAACGTCAGGGGTAGGCCTTGCTGTAGCCAAAAGACTATTGGATGAGGGTGCCCGGGTGGCCATTTGCGGACGCGCGGCCAGTAAGCTGCAGATGGCGGAGTCCCTTCTTAGACAATCGGTGAACCAAGCGGCTGACCGGGTGTTAGCAATGACGTGTGATGCGACGGATGTCTCCATGGTTCATTTGTTTATCGAGGCGGTAGGCAAGGCTTATGGTGGCATTGATGTCCTGGTAAACAGCGCTGGGGGCAGCTTGATGAAAAGCTTTTTTGAGTTAACCCAGACGGATTGGATGGATCAAATCAACCTTAAGTATTTTGCCGTGATTTACGCGGTGCAGGAGAGTATTCCCTATCTTAAGCAATCTACTGCGCCACGCATTATTAATATTAACTCGACGTTGGCGCGTGAGGCCAACGAAAAGTTGGTTGCAACCGGAGCAACCCGTGCGGGACTATTAAACCTTACGAAAAGTTTGGCTCTTGAGTTGGCGCCATATGAAATTTTGGTCAATTCTGTGAGCCTGGGTGTGATCCGGTCGGATCAATGGGAACGGCGGAGGCAATCTGATCCTGGAGGCGGTGACGCCGATGTATGGTACCAGCAGTTGGCATCTTCACGGCGGATTCCCTTGGGCCGAGTGGGATTGCCTCGGGAAGTGGCTGATGTGATTGCCTTTATGGCATCGGCTCGGTCGTCTTATGTGACGGGGACATGTATCGAAGTGGATGGGGGAATGAGCCGGTATGTCTAAAGAGTCGGCTGGTGCGACGGGTAGCGCCACCTATACTGTGTCTGATGCTATTGTAGAGGGATTGGTTGGCGCGGGTGTGACCGCAGCGTACGGGGTAGTGAGCATTCATAATCTCCCCATTTATGAAGCCATGGAACGCAATGGAGCGATTCGGATTGTCCCAGCCCGGGGAGAGAGTGGCGCGGTGAATATGGCAGATGCCCATGCCCGGGTGAGTGGGGGATTGGGGGTGGCTATTACCAGCACAGGCACTGGAGCTGGCAATGCGGCGGGTTCCTTAATGGAAGCATGGTCTGCTGGCACGCCCGTGATCCATATCACGGGACAAGTCCATTCAGCGTTTATTGGCACCGGACAGGGATATATTCATGATTGCAAGGATCAACTGGGCATGTTAGAAAGTGTGGGAAAGGCGGCATTTCGATTGGGGCGGCCTAATGAGGCTAGAGCAGTAATCAGCGCGGCGATTAATACCGCATTGACGCCGCCCCGGGGTCCCGTAAGTATCGAAATCCCCATCGATGTTCAGACACAAGCATGCCAGGGTGGGCCGTTCTTCTTTGAATCTGCTCACCAGATCTCACGGGATGAACACGGTTTAGAAGACGCTTTAGAACTCCTAAAAGTCGCGCGCCGGCCGGTAATTTGGGCGGGTGGCGGAGCGGTATCGTCTGGTGCGGGCGAAGAGATTGCGGAGCTGGCCGAGAAACTTTGCGCACCAGTAATTACCAGCCAGGCCGGGCGTGGCCTGATGCCTGAAAACCATCCTCTATGCATCGGGAACTTCGCAAATTTCCCGGAAGTCTCCGAGTTTTTGCAGCACTGCGACTTGTTGTTAAGTGTCGGCGTACGCTTTCGCAGCAACGAAACGTCAGCCTGGCGGACTAGGGTGCCTAATATCCATATCGGCATTGACGCCGATCTTCGGGCGTTGAATAGGAACTATGGGCATAGCTTATTTTTGCATGGTGATGCACGAGGGTATCTTACCGCTATTTTGAGTCGATTGTCGGGCGTACCGTCAGTGGCTGACGACTATCGTAGAGAAATTGCCCGGGTTAGGGACGGTGTCAGAACTCGTTTGCGAAAGCAGCTTGGTCCTTACGAAACGATTATGGATGCAATGCGCTACGCTTTGCCGCGGGATGCGGTCATTGTGCGAGATGTCACGGTGCCTTCTAGTGCTTGGGGTAGTCGCTTGCTAGAAATTTATCAAACCCGCAGTTCAGTACATGCAGCAGGCGGTGGAATTGGGCAAGGCCTACCGATGGCCATTGGGGCGCAAATTGCGGCACCGGATGCGACTGTAATGCTTATGGTGGGAGATGGGGGATTTTTGGTCAACGTCGGGGAACTGGCCACTATGGCTCAGGAGAACCTACCGATTTTGATTGTGCTCTTTGATGATGGAGGCTACGGAGTATTACGAAACATTCAAGAGAACAAATATAAGCGACACATTGCGGTGGACTTGAAGAGCCCAGATTTTGTGAAACTATCTGAGTCGTTTGGCATCGAGACCGCTGTGATTACCTCCCACGCGCAATTTCCTGCGATATTTGAGCAAATGGTGAGCAAAAGAGAGCCTGCCTTAATCGTCATTGACATGTCCGAAGTGGGCCAAATGGCCGAAGCATTTGCTGGTCCACCGGGAGTATAGGAGGAATATCATTGATCACTGCGTTAGATAATGAACCGTTTGTCTCAGGGAAGTTTTTAGTGGCGGGACAATGGGTTGCCGGGCGTAAGACATTTGAGGTTCATAATCCTGCACGGGTAGACAATATTGTTGGGTTAGCAGCTTGGTGTTCTGCCGAAGATGTGTTGCTGGCCATTGAAGCCGCCTGGGGAGCATTTGCTTCTTGGAAAAGCACCGACCTCAGCGAACGGATTGAGCGGACACTTGAAGCGGCCAAAAACTTAAGGCCCTATCTTGATGATCTTGCCAAGCTTTTGGTTCGAGAAAATGGGAAAGTTTTAGTCGAAGCTAAAAAAGATGTTTATCGATGTGACGAGGTTTTAGAAATACTTCCCCATCATTTAAATCGTTGGTTTTCCGGGATGATCTTTGAAGGTACTCAACATGTAGAACAAAGAAGACGTCCCAGGGGAGTCACGGCAATTATATCCCCATGGAACTCTCCCATGATCTTGACGTTTAAGCGTGTTATCCCTGCGATTCTGACTGGGAACACTGTTGTAGTCAAACCTCCTAGTTATTGTCCCTTGACGATTATGGAAGCCTTAAAAGTGGTGGCCAAGTCTTTTCCAGACGGTGTGCTGAATATTGTTACCGGGCCTGGCGCTGAGATTGGAGAAATGTTAGCCACCCATCCTGCGGTTAAAACCGTCTCTTTAATCGGGGGAACCGAAACCGGGAAGACGGTCATGAGAATGGCGGCTCCGACCTTAAAGAAGTTGTACTTGGAATTAGGAGGCAACGACCCAGCGATTATATTGCCGGACGCTGCATTATCCGATGCTGAGGTGAGCAGATTGAAAGGCGCAGTGTTGCGTTCGGCGGGCCAGGTATGCTCCGCGGTGAAACGTATTTATGTGCACCGATCACGGTATGAAGAACTGGTAGCCAAGCTCACCACCGCGTTTGACGAGGTCACAGTAGGAGACGGATTGAAAACCGGGGTGACGATGGGGCCCTTGAACAATAAAGCGCAGTATGACTTTGTCACCCAACTTTTGAACGATACCCGCGCTCAGGGTCGTACGATGTTGTCTTGCGGACAGAAGGAATCTCTGGAGTCATGGGATCAAGGCTATTTTGTTGCTCCTACGATCGTTGCCGATGCAGAAAATGACGACGAATTAGTGCAGTGCGAACAATTTGGCCCGGTAATCCCAATCGTTCAATACGACGACATTGATCAGGCCGTGACTTGGGCGAATCAAACTCCCTACGGACTCCGCGCATCCATCTGGGGAGGAGATCTCCAGCACGCTCAAGATCTGGCGCAGCAACTAGAAGCCGGAGCGGTATTTTACAATCAGCACGGAATTTTTCAAGATCTCCTGCTGGACTTTCCTGGGGTCAAAGAAAGCGGTGTAGGTCGGGAAACCATTTTTGGCAACTTTGAATTGTTTTGCGATACCTACGGCTTTGCCCATGACCGAGGTGATAACGTATGAACATCGGTTTGATCGGGGTAGGCGCAATTGGGCGGTTTTTGATTCAAGAAGTCAACGACCACAAAGCGATTGAGGGGTGTGCGATCACAGCCCTGCTAGATGAGCGTGCTCGTTCCAATGTGCCGTCCAAGGACAAAACTCTGCCGATATATACTGAGGTGGCGCCGTTTGTGGATTCTGGAATTGATCTGTGCTGTGAGGCCAGCACGGTAGAAGCTGCCAGGATCTATGTGCCAGAGTTGTTAAGCCGGGGATGCTCAGTGGTTTTAAGCAGTGTGGGCTGCCTGGCAGATCCTGAATTTTATCAAGTGGTTCAGAGAAGATGTCGCGAAGGGAATGCGCTTTTATATGTGCCTTCTGGAGCCATTGCAGGCTTGGATGCGATTCAAGCAGCTAGCTATAGAGGGAATTTACATCACGTATCAATTACCAGTCGCAAGCCATCTCACGCATTGGGAGCGGATAACGGACAAACCGAAGTGTTGTTTCAGGGGAGTGCTATCGATGCGATACAGGCTTTCCCTAGAAATGTGAATTCTGCCGTAGCACTGAGTTTGGCCGGTATGGGCCCCTATCTTACCCAAGTCACGGTGCTTGCCGTTGCGTCCCTTCAGCATAATGAACATACCATTGTCGCGGAAGGGGACTTTGGGGCCATGGAAATCACGGTGCAAAACCGGCCCATGGAGGATAACCCGAAAACAAGTTTTTTGGCGGCCTTAAGCGTGTTGGGAATGATTCGCAAGCTAAATAACCCGGTTCGGATAGGTTAAGAATTGCACAATAGCTTGGGACGAATCGGGGACCGTGACGCGACCGCAAGATACTCTAGGAGGCCACATGGATTCAGTGATGGAGGGAGTGCACGGTGAGTCCGGGTACTCTTATCTCGACCTCGCCACGCATAGTAGCCGATCCGTGAGGCCTGAAAGACGTCCCACATCGTTGTGATGGGATGCCAATCGTGGAATTATCCTGAACTCTCAACAGCAATTCATATTTCCGGTCATCTGGTTCTTCGAGTCGTGATCATTCCCGCTGAATAGGAATCCTGAAAGAGGGGTTATGGGGTTAAGTGTGGCGAGGTCTGGACCTTCTTCGACGAGGAGATGGATCTTATAACCCAACCACGTGATCACGTCTTCCCCCTTCGCATCGACGCCGCGATAGGTTTTCTTGCCCCCGTCGGGCGTCGTCTGGTTCGACCGATGCACCGTTTGCCAAAGTCAGGTAAGACCTGTTGGAGGTCCTTGATAATCGGGTGCACCATGGCCTTGACATGGTCGAGATGATCCAAGACACGATGCAAAAATCGTGTATGATGCCAAGCTGACGGAACGCGCCCGCCAAACCCGACCATTTCGCGTTTGGCCGTTGCGGCGGAGTAAACGTCGAACCCGGCCCTCTATGATACTCATTATCCGGCTCATGGGATATAATACCGTGTAGAAAGGAGCGATGGTCGTGTACGAAGCGATGTTGCCGCCAGGCACCACCACAGTAGCCGACATTTTAGCCGAATAGCAGGCCATGGATCAGTTTTATTTAGTTGGCGGGACAGCCCTCACGGTACATCTGGGCCATCGCCAATCTCGCGATCTGAATTTCTTTACGCGAGATCCCCAAGAGCGGCTTCCCACTCTCCAGGATCTGGATTCGGTTTTGGCACGTTTCCATCGCGTAGAATGGGCGCTCAAGACCACTGAACAAATCCAATGCCGTCTCGACCGGGTGTCAGTGACCCTCTTGGCGTATCCCTTTTCACATCGTTTTGCCTTTCAACCCTGGCGTGGCTTAGCCGTCGCCGACGCACGGGATATTGCGGTGCAAAAAGCTTACACAGTGGGGCGCCGCGCTCAGGCCCGGGATTACTTGGATTTGCATGCCATTCTGACACGTGGCCTGTGAGTCTGGACGATTTGCTGGCTTGGGCTTACGAAACCTATGATGAAGCGTTCTCTCCGCGATTATTTGTCCAACAACTGACGTATACTGCGGACCTCCCCGACCGAAACAACGCATTAGCCCGTTTGGTGAATCCCCTCACGTTTGACACCGTGACCACTGACTTGATGCAGATCGTTCGTCACTGGTCCGCGCGACGCTTTCACCCAGAACCACCGCAGCCGCAAGGACCCTACCTATGAGATTACCCCCGAAGATTCAGCGCCTTTTTTACCGGTATCATGCCGATCGTCTCGATCCGAATCACCATGCCGCAATCATCATTCCCACCGTGCTGGCGGACGGTGACTTACCCGATTGGAACTGGCTCTTTGCTGTCTATGGCTGGGACACCATTCGCCATTGGATTCAGGCACCGGGCCACGCGGCTTCCTTACCGCCTCCCCTAGAATGGTTTTGGACGGCCGTTCTCCTCGACTCGCCCCAGGAAACACCCCGATGGTCCGGCGGCAATGCCCGCCGCCAGGTGCCACAGGACGCCCTGCCTCATTGGTTTCCTGACGACTTACGCCGCTAGCCAGTCGGTAAAAGGCCATCATGCGACTTCCCGGCCGCATCGTGGCATGAGTATTGTTCGACATCATGCATGACCCATGGCGTAGGTGGCAAGATGACACCACAGAGCGCGGTGGCCCCACGTTCGGCGCATGCCGGAAGTCGCTCGGAGAGCCAAGCCAGGGCAGGACCGGCCACCATAATGGTTCTTAGAGAGCGAGTGGCAAGAGCCCATGGGTAAGCGTCATATCTTACCCACATTCCATTCGTTGCTGTTGCGTTAACATACTGATGAAAGGAGTGAAAACCCATGACGACTGCGAAACGGGAAGTGTTGCGCCCCGTTGTTTGCGCAATAGCTGCGGCACTAAAAATCTGTCTCTTACGAGCTGTTGTGTTTCCGATGGGGCTACAGCATGATGTCCAAATGCAGCAAAATAGGCCAATACGTGCTAACCTAAACACAAATGGAAGTAAGGGGAGTTGTATATGGCTGAGTTGCTGCGAGACGGCGACGAACTGGTCTTGAGACTGACCACACTGGAAAAGATGGAAGGAGTACATGGTGATATTCGCGTCCCTTTATCTGCCGTACAAAGCATTTCGGTAGTTGAGGATGTCATTCATGCGGTGCATGGGCTGAAGATGCCAGGTAGCCGTATTCCTGGAATATTTGCCATGGGGACCTTCATCACGGGAAACAGCACCACCTTTGCCATTGTTCACCACCAAAACAAACGCGGTGTCAGGGTGCTGTTACAGGGTGGGAAATATGATGCTCTGATAATCGGTGCGGAAGATCCGGAGAAACTAGTGGCCTCCTTAGGCGTTTAATTGCGGATTATTGTCATGGATGGGACCATTAGTACGGTGTTCATAATCCAAGGGACTTGCTCAAGGCCCGTCAAATCCATCACGCATATCCCTCTGCAGTGACCTTGGCTGTTCATGGCTCCGTCTCATCGTTCGTTTGATGGTGATCATATACAGTTCGTGGACCAATGAACAAGATTTGGGGGGCTTAAGCGCACCAGAAGTTCTTCGTTGGGAATAGAGAGGACTGGTTTGCTTGCGAGGGTCACGTGCTGACCTTTAACACAACAAGAGAAAGTGGACCCAGGCGTCAACGAGCAACTGTCTAGGATATTTACAAATGGAGCGCCTAGGAGAGCGCTTGTGGTTTGGACGTCTTTTCGGCTTGCACAGCAAGGGTGGTAACGGGTGGTGTCGGACACTGGCAGTCTTCACGATTACCCCCTGACCTGTATTATGCCCGGGTGTTGGTAAACAGTGCCGCCATTAGGGCTGAATTGATGTCAACCGCCTGACTATCGTACCTGATCGTTTGAGAGATATATTCACAATGATGTATCGTCATGAATGCGATGGCTTTCTAAGGAGGGTGGCTTGTGGAACTGGCGGATCTGTATTATGTGGCGCGGCGTGCATGGCTGGAATCCTGTGTGGTTTCTCCAGAGGCATCTTATGCAGTCCCTGTGTATGAACGGATAGTGATGCGAGAAATCGGGGAAAACCCGGGACACAGCATTCGGGGGATCGCCCGAACTTTGGGGTTGCCGCAAAGTATGGTGTCAAAAGCCGTCAAGCACGGCATCGGTCAAGGGCAGATCTATCGCGTGACGGATTCCCGTGATCGACGCCTTTCTCGCCTGGAACCGTCCGCGAAATGGGCCCAAACCTTGGCTACGGCTTTGACCATATCGGAATCCGACGTCTGGCACCAGTTATTCGGCACATCGCTATCGGAAACAGACGGGACCGCACTCCATCAGGCCTTCACCCAATTGCATCAATTTTTCAAATCGCAAGAAACTGAGGCACGGCGGCAATGATCACGTCTATCGTTAACAGCCTGTTGCTCATTTGGCTGATCCTTGATGTCATTGCTATCATGCGCCATCGTTTACCGTCCACTCCCGACCAAGACAAAGGGAGTTTTCGGGTGATTTGGATTACCGTCGCCGCTGCTTTTCTGCTCTCCGATACCATAGGGTTTTGGGGACGGGTATGGAATCCTCCCATCCCGATAGGGTTAAGAATGACGGGAATCGCCCTAGTAGTTCTTGGCATCATCTTTCGCCAATACTCCATTCGGGTGTTAGGTCGGTATTTTACCCCACAGGTCGCCATTCAAGATCAACACGTCTTGATCCGTCGCGGTCCGTATCGCTGGCTTCGGCATCCTTCTTATACCGGAGCATGGATTGCATTTATTGGGGTAGGCTTGTCGTCTCATGGCGTCCTAGTGTTATTAATGTTCACTGTCATTCCCTTCATGGGTTTGTTGTATCGCATTCATGTGGAAGAAGAGGCTCTGCGCCAAGCATTGGGAACTGCCTATGACGACTATGCGAAGAGCACGTGGCGTCTCATTCCGTTTGTCTATTAAGCAGCACCGAGACTACGTTCCTGATTGATCACAGACTCTTCTTATCTATCCGGGATTGGAAGGGATATAGGCAACCCGCAATGAATGATATGGCGATTAGTATCTACCGCTGAAGCGATAACTCCGAAAGCTGGCATCCATAGCGTCAATGAGATAATCAAAAGATTGTTCGATATCCAGTGGGATACCGAAGGCACCGGTAGTCTCGAGGGTGACAAATCCATGCAAAGCGGCACGTAATAAACGAACATCATAAGTGGCTTCCTCTCCCGTTCGGCCATAAGTTGCCAGCATGTCATATATTGGGCGCAGCGTCCGGTCACTAAGTTGTTGGAGTTCATGATCTTGGGGGATATGTGCGTCATGGATCGCGGCATACCGCCCTGGATATGCCTTTGCAAAGTGCCGGTATGCCTTGGCCATATGACTCAACGCATCACGTTGGGCACGTCCCGTTGCAGCATCTTTCAATACGTTCCCTAGATCTTGAAGGCCCTGCTTCGCGATTTCATTTTGGATCCATGCCAACGATGACACGTGTTTATACAGACTGGGCACGGCGACGCCGAAAGAACGGGCTAAAGTGGCCATGCTTAAATTCTCATACCCATATTTATCGACCCATCTTAATGCCTGATCGAGAACTTTGTTTGAACTTGGATTAGCGCGGCAAGGCCAGACTCCTTTAAAAACGTTAAAACAGTGGGCCTCACGACTTCAGGATACTCGGCTAGGGGGTAGTGACCCGCGTTGGGCACGATGAAGGCGCGTCCAGACAGTCGGTCGGCGATGAGTTGCACCTCGGCTTCGGGATGCGGGAAGTCCGGATCTTTGGCTCCCATTACCACCAAGGCCGGTACC
>PXYW01000016.1:56140-79116 GCA_003023695.1 Sulfobacillus benefaciens
GCGGATTCAAACTGGCGCGAATGGCGGCCTGATGTGCTGCAAGATCGGGGGGCTGTTGCCCAGGGTATAGTCGGCGGTAATATGACACCCAAAGGTTTAGCCCCCAAGGGCGCAAGAGCGCCAGATGAAAAGCGATCTCCGACACCCTGCTTATCGGCACATTGCGTACGAAGGGGCAGCCCACCCGGCGGACATGGAATTGCGCACTACAATAGCAGGACTGCCCAGAATATGAGTGAGGGCTAAAATGTCTTGGCCTGTGGCGACACCATCATATTTGGAAATAGAGGCGTCGCTGTCGCCATGGCCTCGAAGATCCATCGTGGCCACAACGATATCCTGTATTGACTAGAATTGGTGCCATGAATCGGTAGACTGACCGAAGGTCGCCCATGCCGGGCACGCAAATCACAAGCGGCCCATTGCCCCATACCTCATAGGCAATCGGGCCCTCGGGCGTGTAAACAAACTGTCCAGTCTTAGCTGTCGGTATTGACATTGGTCTTCTGACTCCTCTGGGTAATGGTTGGAATTAGCTTTGTAAAGAGCTATTTGTCGAGGGGACGCGGGGCCGACAGGCGGACTGGTGTTCGGATTTCTAACCCTCGCCGAGCAATACGTAATAGGGGACATGGTCGTGGAAGTGGCATGTCTTGTCCTCCCTGTTTGCATTGTTGTGATGTGAGGAGCATTCGCGCGCTCATCGCTCGGTGGGGATGGTCGGCTTTACTGGTTGGTTTGTCACGCGTTGTCGAACAGGTGCGTTTTTTCCGATGACCACCCAAGTTACCACGATGACGGCAGCGAGAACCGTTGTCCAGGTCAGACGCTCTCCCAGGAGAATCCATGACCAAATCAACGTGAAGAAAGGTTGGAGGTACTGCATTTGACTCACCCGCACGACACCGCCCATGGCCATGCCGGAATACCATGCCACAAACCCGAAGAATTGACTCCCAATACCGAGATACAATAGAGCAGCCCAGGATTTCCAGGAGGCGTCGATGACCAAGGCGGGATGTGAAAGCACAACGCTAGCGTCCAGGACCATGAGTAAAGGCGCTGACAACAAAATGGCCCAGGCTATGACTTGCCAGCCGCCGAGCTCTTGCGCCATTTTGCCGCCTTCAGCATAGGCGAATGCTACCACGACAACTGCTGCCAACAGCGCTACATCGGGCCAATGGATGCTGCCTAGCCCTTCGATGATCACATAAAGGAATACTGATGCTGCTGCGGCCATACTGATCAACCAAAAGCTTCCGGATGGCCGTTCTCCATGACGCAGAGTAGCCACGGCTGCGGTGGCCAGTGGCAAAAGAGCTAGCTCTATGGCGCCATGGGATGCAGGAACTCTATCCATAGCCCATGCGGTCAAGAGAGGAAACCCAAAGATAGCCCCTCCTGCGATAACGGCTAGGCGCGGCAGATGATGTCGGCGCGGCCAAGGTTCATGCTTGAATGCGAGTAAAACCGCGGCAAACCCTGCTGAGATGAGGGCTCGGCCTGGCCCTACCAATAACGAGCCGAAGAAGGATACTGCAATATGGGAGGCAGGTAAAGTCAGACTAAACATCAGGATGCCGATGCCTCCAATGCCTAGTCCCTTCATTTCCAACATTGAGAGAGATGTTTCTACGATGCGTGGCTTTGCCATCACTGTGCCTCATTTCTTTGTTTGTTCCACAGTACCTCGGCCGATCGCTGGTGTCGCCAGCCAATTGGCGATGACTTTACCCATCCAATGTGGGGTAGTATGGGCATGAGGAGGAACACTATGTCGCGAGAGCTAGTGCTAACAGATCGAGGGCCGGTGTACCGTCAAATAGTAGAGTATTTTCGAGAGCAGATTATCTCAGGAGATATGGACTCTGGAACGCAGCTCCCTACCGAAAGGGCCCTAGCTGCCCAATTGGGGGTCAACCGCAGTACGGTCAGCACGGCTTACGATGAACTTCGAGCCATGGGCTTGATTCGGTCGGTACCTGGCCGTGGCACCCGCGTTAGCGAAGATTCTTGGGGTCAAGCATATCGAACGCCGGATTGGGCGACTTACTTGGAACAAGGAATTTTTCAGCCGACATTGCCATTGGTGGGCCGTATTTGGATGGCTAATCGCCAACCAGGCTTTATCAACTTTGCTCGCGGAGAAATGGCATCGGAGCTATGGCCCTATGACAATATGTTAACGGTGCTCCAAAAGGTCTCTTCCCAGTTGCCTTTGGGTTATAGTGATCCCCGGGGCGAAGAAGTCTTGCGATCGGCCATCGCAAATCACCTTCGCAAGGAATATCATCTTGAAGTTTCTGATCATCGCGTCCTAGTGACAGCGGGATCGCAACAAGGACTGCTGCTCGTCATCCAAACTTTGTTGCGTCCAGGTGATGCGGTAGGATTAGAGCAGCCTTCCTACGCGTATTCTTTGCCACTATTTGCTGCGGCAGGAATACGCCGTTTTCCACTTCCCATGGATGATGACGGGCTGATCCCTGAAGCGATTATCCCGCTGCATCAACGTTACAAAATTCGTATGGTATTTGTGACACCAACTTATCAAAATCCGACCGGCACTACCCTAACCGTATCCCGGAGGCAGCGCCTTTTGGATATCTGTGGCGCCTTGCGGATTCCTATTATCGAAGATGATGCCCATGGTCCTTTAACCATGGTGGGAAGTGCCGTGCCGCCGCCGCCCGTGGCTGTTCTGTCTGACGCGAACCATCAAGTACTGTATCTTGGAACGCTTTCCAAAACCTGGGCGCCAGGCCTGCGCATTGGTTGGTTAGTCGGTCCCAAATCCGTTGTGGATCGCCTGGCCGGGGTACGCGAGCAAATGGATTTTGGCGTGAGTACCTTGGCTCAAGTTGCCGCTGCCGAGATTCTCCAATCCGGAGCCTGGAATCAGCAGTTGGCACACCTTCAGTCGACACTGACTAGGCGAAGAAATGCCATGGCGAATGCTTTAATTGCCGCATTCGGGAATACTCTTCAATTCACATTGCCGGAAGGAGGCTATCAGTGTGGGCTACCTTGCATCCCGGAGCGTCGCATACCAAGTTACTTGATGCGGCATTGGATAAACGCGTTGTTGTGGTTCCTGGGGAGGTCTATGGCTCTCCACCGGGATTCTTGCGTATTACTTATGCGAGCTCCTTGGAATCCGAAATCGCCGAAGGAGTGTCGCGATTGCATGAGGCCATTACTGGGTGATCCCACGTGGCGAAGGCCCCGATTGTTACCTCAACGCGCCGACAATTCTCAGGAAGCGACGCCCATGGTGTCAGATGGGGATCAAAAGGTCCGGGGACATTACGGTATCGTTTCGTGTAATGAGGATATCCATGATTATTCACGCCATGGTTGCCACACTACAGTAATTTATATCGTTTATCTCATAAAAGAGGTGAACTATGATTTGCTCCCTTACAGAGGACATGTCCTCGTCACGGCTGTCAATCCCCTGGTGGTGGATCGCCAAAATATTTGCGGGTTCCCGCGCACTATACCTGCTAATCATCTGGAGCATTCCTGCACAGACTGTTGGTCGCGGAGTTTATGGCGGAGGACGGTCAGGTCAAGACAAGTGCCTGTTCGTTGAGTGAAGAGGCCCGAGCCGATGACAAGTCGGGTGATGACGGCTATCAATACTGCCGAGGTCTTGCCCGGAAAGCGCGTTTTGGGAGATTGTACAGCGGGTGGTGCCTGGGCCGGCTTGAAGAGGCCATGCTTTCGGAGGACATCTTCGATAAAGTGGTGGCGTCGTGGCCCGTCCATCGTTGGGCACAAGTATGATGATGGTACCGTCACATTGGACGACGGCCGCCATCGTGTGTGCGTTGCGCACCACCTTGGAATGGCCGCTAGGGCATTTATCCAAACCGAACGAACGGGGGGACACGCAGCCGCGAACCGTTGTATGTTCCCGTCGGGACTCGGGTCATTGTTGCTGTGAAGGTCGAGGAGCTCATGCCCGTGGACGACCGGTAGAGAACGCCTCGGTATTCGACCTTAATAATCGGTGACACGATGAACCTTGTCTAACGATGAGCAGGATTGGATGACTCCATCAGAACGGTAATGTCATCTATTTCGGTGAGGAACAATTGGGAGTGATGGGGCACATGCCTTCGGGGGCTGGTCAAACGGATATCTTTACGGGTGCTCACCCGTGAGATAGACTTTAATGGATCAGCACACTACTGAAAATAAAGTTACTTTTACGTGATGCTGACGTATATGTATTAATCGTGGGCGTCTCGAGCACGTAGGGGCAAAGTCTTGCGTCTGCCGTCGGGCGAGTAAGCACAGCCCGTCGTATAAAGGTCGAGATGCGGGTTAGTATCTTGTATCAGCCAATATCCACACGGAGAGATGCAATGAGAATGCGTTGGGTGGCAGTCGCGGGGAGTGCCGTCATAGTAGTGGCGCTTTACATATTTTACACTTATCCGCGGCCTGTTGCGATTTCTCTTCACGGAGTGCAGATCAAGCTGGGGAACTCCGTTCAGGCGGTAACGCCCGTCACCCTTACTCTTCAAGGAACAGTTGATCGATATTTGTTTCGGCCCGAAACCTTTTTCGGCACCGTGGACATAAAAGGGGCAACATTCCCTGACCGAGCCAATGGGCAGCCCGAGACGATTCAGTTTAATACCCACTTTGGAGGATTTATCTTTTATGGACCAGAGTCAGATCCGTTTCATATGTACGGCGCGATTTATCCTAACCGGAGCTTTACAGAGTTTGTGGTGCAAGAGTGGCACCATTCCGAGTGGAGTAGCGCGAATGGCTTCCTCATTGTTGCGCCTGCAGAGACTCGGTCTGAAGCCATACGATTGGCGAATCGTCTCATGAAGGGGTTTTTATTGCCTGGGCACCTTTTAGGTTCGGCGACTCTCAGGCGTTTCATCAGGGGAAGCTCAGAAAAGTTGTTATAATGTCATTTTGGGTATCTATTGCATGCCTCGATTTTCTCCATGACAGCAATGATCAGGCTGGTTGGTGATACGGATTTGCCCACCATCCAATCGATCTGTGGCCAAAATGCGAATCGTTTGCCGAGAATTGATGGGCAACCTCGGATGGGGAAAAATCTTGGTGAGCGGGAGCTTAGATATTTAAGCCTATAAGTGGCGAAAGCAGGTGAACCCAAATGCAAAGTCCATGGCCTAGCCAGTGGACCGCTCTGGATGAATTATATGGTCCCTTGGAGTGGACAGTGACGGTTGCGCAATCCGTAAGTCAGGCAGAACGTGCTTATGAGATCTGGCTTCATTGGCATGAGAACCGGGTAATGGTCGTGGATGCGCACAATGGTATCAAGAATCGGTGCCCACTATGTCCATGGTCATGGGGAGATACGTTTCGCCGTTTCCAGGTCGGACCGGAGCTTCGTCCTTTTGCAGATGAGGACGAGGCACTGGCGCATCTGCTCTCTTGGATTCGCGATCGGTCGCTGGGGCGCTGGCTGATTAGCTTTCAAATCATGGAAGAACTCTCCCTACAACCCCAGACCCGACTTCTCCGCGGGGATCCGCACTCAACGCTTGCCCGACTCCTTGAGCGATTGAGTCACAAGGCGCCACCTGGGTTCCGCTTTTGTGGCCACCAACATGAGCGGGAACTCAGTATTTATAAGCCCATTCCGATTCTTGTGCCGTGGTGGAGTGTAAGCAGCGACGATTCCATGGATCCTTGCCCGTTATGTAGCATGGGATTGCCCACATGGTCATTGCATCCCACTCAATCCGATAGCCTGCCCGAAGACGCCGACGCTCCTGACAATGGGGATCTCTGGCGAGCGGTGCATGAGGTTCATGAGCACGGTGTCCATCTTTGGGATCCTGATGACATGAGTTGCCCTGATTGTCGTGAGGTTTCTCAGAGACGCCAGGGACTTGGACCTCAGGAACCGTTAGAGTACGATAGTCCCGCATTTTAAGCGGCTGCTGTCGGCAATGTGTCATGGTTCCTGACCTGATACTCGTGGTCGATCATTGTGTCTGTTGATAAAGACCCCAAAGCTAGGATGGTACACTTCAGTAAACCCGCAATGTATCTTTTCACAAAAGATATCTGATAGCACCCACCACACGAGCTGCGGGATGGGGCTTGCCAAGATGGGCTCGTAAAGATGGGACGACTCCGTAAAATTGGCAAACGCCTGACTTGATCCGGCATTACCCATCCAGTTCCGAGGATTTGGCTGTGGAGAAAAAATTTTCGATGGTGATATAGATGCAGCAGTCTACTTCAGAACTATCCGCGCATGGTGTTCCGGTGCAAATTTATGAAGTGGCAACCGCACAGTTACGCAAACTGAATGGGGGAACACGGGACCATACGCAAAGTCAAGAACCTGAATGGTGTGGTGGCTCACGCCAATAGGGCAACATTATTCGCCGGTATGCGATGGTATCGACGACATTCGGCATTAATCGCGCCATCCAGACAAAACCTGCATTGGCTACGACTTCCCGGCGTTCTTGTCTAATGGCTCGGATAATGTGGCGAGCAACCACGTCCGGTGCTGCCCGATGTCTTCTTGGAGAGGGCAGTGGGTGATTGCTATCATGCAGGGAGTTATCATGCAGCTCTGTTTCAGTTTCCGGTGCGCAGTAATTTAACACATGAATCGAATAATGCCGCAACTCTACGCGAAGGCCATCAGATAAGGCATTGACCATGCTTTTGGTTCCGGCGTAGAGTGTCAGCAATGGCAAGGCACGTTTGGACAAGGTTGAAGAGAGATTCACCACCATGCCATGGCTTTCGGCTAGGTAGGACACCGCTGATTGCGTCGTGTAAATCACGCCGTAAATGTTGGTATCTATGAGGTCTTTTAATGACGTGGGCGATATGGATGAGACCTCTCCAAAATACGCGATTCCGGCGTTGTTGATCAGAATGTCTAATCCGCCAAATATTTGGGCGGCTTGAGGGACGCTGGCTGTCACTTGATCTGGATCCCGCACGTCCATGGGAACCATGTGGGCCACCAGCCCCTCTTGCTGTAAATTTTGAACAACGGATTGCAGGCGATCCTGCCGACGGGCAGAGACAATGACGCGGGCACCCTGGCGTGCCAAATTTTGTGCCAGTGCCGCCCCAATACCGCTAGACGCTCCCGTGATGAGGATTCTTTGTCCGGCAATGTCTCGCATTGACAGCATCTCGCAATCTTCTAAGGTTTGTTGAATAATAATAAACCAACACCGCAAGGAGCCCAAATGGGGCATTCTTTTTTGGGTTAATCCTAGTGTTTTTGGCAACCTTGCATTGCCAACCGAAGATAAACGGCCGTAATCTCCGACGCTGGCATGGGGCCATCGGCTTGGTACCATTGAGCGACGGAATTTAGCAATCCCAAAAGAGCAAAGGCGAGAATCTTTGGTTGATAGATCGGGTCGATTACGCCCGCTTGAATTGCGTCTTCCAAAATATGTTGGATCCGTTCCGTATAGGCCCGTCGTTCCTTGATGGTTTCCTCGGAAAATGCGGCTTCGCCCAAGAGAACCGCTACCAGTGACCGATGGCGCATCACAACGTTGAGGTGGCTCTCAATAGCTTTTGTGACACGTTGGCCAGGATCAGAAATGTGGCGCATTACTTCATCAAGTTGCGTATTTAGGGCCCCAACAGCTCGAGCATGAATTTCTAGCAGAATTTCCTTCTTACTTTTCCAGTAATAGTAGAAAATGCCTTTAGATAAGCCGAGACATTCGGTGATGTCTTCAATGGAGGTGCTGGCATAGCCTTGGTCTTCGAAGAGCTCGGCTGCCTTTTCCAGAAATAGGCTCCGCCGTTCTTCGGCGGTAAGTGTTACCAAAGGATTTAGTTCGTCGCTTAATCGAGGTCGACCAACACGTCGCGTATTTCCGGGATTCATTCCCCAAATTCCTCCCAACTAATGCGTTACCACGATGATGAGGACAGTGATATCTCTAGACTACCAGACCTGCAGTGAAAATGCCCATGGCAATAAATTATTTATCCCGCATGAGTCTATCGCTGGCTAAAACACGTGTAACCACCAGTGGTTACGGTACGTTACGTCTATGGGTAAAAACATATCAAGGAGTTAGCGCATGAAAACCGACATAAAATCTAAGCCATATTGGTGGCATGACGTAAAATTCATGGCCGCCTTAGCGGCCTTGACCGGATGGTTTGCATGGGCCTATTGCCGTCTCAAGCCACGGGGGATATTAATGCGGGCGCCTCACCGTTTGCCCCATTATGATCGGTGGGCATATCATCGGTTAGCCTATTCGGATATTGTTGCCTTGTATCATACCCGCCATTTATATCTTCATCTGCTTCCCTACCTGCAAAATCGCATCGAATATCCTGTGGTCATGGGTGTTTTCTTATGGATAACATCTTACGCCCCGGGCCTTTCGGGATATTTCACCGCTAACGCGATATTAATATGGCTGTCAGCCGTGGGCAGTTTGTTTTTCTTGCGGGAACTTGTTCCCCAGCGCTATCAATGGTTTGCCTGGACACCACTACTCCTCGTATATGGGTTATTAAATTGGGATGTTGTTGGAATATTCTTAATGTTATGCGGATGGTATCTCTATACCCGAAAAAGATATGCATGGGCAGCCATCGTGTTTGCGCTCGCGGTGTTTTTCAAGTTCTTTCCTTTGTTTATTTTACCGTTCATTTTGGTGGAACTCTACAGGAAAAAGCAAATCCGGACATTGGAAAAGATGGTGGCTATATTTGTTGCTATGAGTGTGGCGATCAATGGACCATTCATCATAGGAAATTTCCGTAACTGGTCGTTTTTCTTTGTGTTTAATGCCAAAAGAGGCGTGGGAGCGGACTTATGGGCCAACCATTGGGTTCATGCATTGCCTGTAGCGGTGGTGGATGGCCTGTCTTTTTTGATTGTGACGGTCGGCTTGCTTTGGCAAGTGCGAAGGGTATGGCAAGGCCAGTCCATCATGTCGGCCGCATCGCGATGGTTTGCTCTGTTTTTGCTGGTGAATAAGGTGTTTTCGCCGCAGTATATGCTTTGGATGCTAGCGTTTGCCGTTATGGCAGAATGGCCCATTTCCTCTTATACCTGGCTAACCCTGGGAGGATTGGTCGATTACGTGAATTCCTTCACGGTGCTCTATTTGATGAAGATGCACTCGCCCTTTCTTAAATGGTACGGGGACCGCTTGTTTCCTTTGGGGTTGCTGATGCGCTACGGTGCGATAGCGGCAGCAGCCATTCTTGGCAGCCGCCCAAGCACCAGTTTGGTGACGGACCCGGGCATGCCATCCCAGGTGCATTCGGCATGACCATCGTCCGGAATATCCCAACCGCGTTGGGGAGCGCGAGAAACTGACGGCTCACCCTTGCCCCTCTGTTTGTGATTGACAGCCAATGTGTGGGCATGTAGATTATCCATAGATAACTATGTATAGGTAGTCGTCTGTGGCGGGATCTTGTGATGGGTGAACCCCGTTAGAAGCGCATAACAGGTTGTTGGGTTTTGCTGTGAGGAGGACTGAATGGTGGACACAATCTTACCATCGATTCCCCGGTTGTTGGTGTTGCGTTCCCTAGCGGACCAGTCCCGTCATGGATACGCCATCGCCCGTTGGGTCGAGAATGCGTCAAATGGAGTACTGACCTTGAAAGAAGGAACATTATATCCCTTGTTGCATTTGATGGAGCGGGAAGGATTGCTGGAGAGTGCCTGGGTAAAAACCGAAGGTGCGCGGCCTGCCAAGTGGTACCGCCTGACCCCAAAAGGCTTGGACCGACTGCGCACGGATTACCAGGAGTGGGCAGAGCGGGCTCCTAAAATTGACCAGATCCTAGCTCACAGAGGAGGGATGCCCGATGCTTACGGCCGACTGGTTTGATTATTTAGAAGAAGCGACTGCGACAATTGCCTCGAATCAGGAGGCCCGTCAGGTACGACAAGAGTTATTGAGTCACTTGGAATCCTTAGCCTGGGATTTGCAGCAGGAAGGGTGGAGTGAGGCACAAGCCCCCGCGGAAGCCTTGCGCCGACTGGGAGACGCGCAACTTTTGGCGCAGGCTTTTCGGGAATCGCGTTCTAATGACCAACGCTTTGCCTGGGGATGGTGGGCCGCTGCGTGGACCGTCCTTGCGTTGTCGGCCATCGGAGTCGTGGGCAGCCTGGAATTTCTCATACCCGCAACGGTGGCCGTTCTATTTCTGGCCATCTTTTACTTCGGTCCGCAACCATCTTGGACCCAGTGGGTGACCGTCATTCGTCATACCTTTTTGACCCACTGGAGGTTATTTGTGGCGGGTGGGGTCGTTGGGGCAATCTGGGGACTAAAACCATGGTGGCCAGGCTCTGTTCACCTCATACCGCAACGTGTGTCGTTGGGAGCTTTGGGCCTTGGCTTTGCGGTGACCCTTTGGGCACTGATTGCAGAATGGAGACATGCACGCCACGGGACTGGCCGATGGTCCCCAGGCCTGTCGGCATTGGGTCTGGGGATGACGGCAAGTATAGTGGGATGTGGGTTGGGCCATGCCTGGTATGCATTGTGGCCTCATCCCATGAATTGGCGGTTGAATTGGTATCCGGTATCCTGGGGCCACTTGATGGGCCTGGTGATGGATGTCTACACCGCGATTGTTTTCGTCGGCAGTAGCATCATGGCTTTTCTGATTAAGTTATGGCCCCAAGCGCCCGCTGTTCCAGAGCGTGTAGAAGAATAGTCCAGGACACCGGAATTGCCCGACGTTCTGGGATACTCCGCTCACTTTATACTATCTGGCCGATCTTTAGAGGACTTGGCCGGCAAGGCTTTGGCGAAAGTGCATGGGACTGATCAACGACGTTACTTTCTGTGGTTGCCCAAGGTCGTCTGGTTCGGGTGTGCCCAACATAGAACCGCGCTCATTGCAATGGCTTAAGCCGAGAAATAGTAAACGACTTTTTGCCGATTGTCTAGGTCTTTAGGGATTGACTTAATGGTTGCAATCCAACAGATAGGAGTTGAAACAAACCGCATGCACCTTGACCGCTCAGAAGGGGACATAGAGACGCTGAAGTTTACGCCAACAACGTGTCGTGCACGCTACTGCACTCGCGTCAACGGTCGGAGTGCGGGAATTTGTTACAAGAAGTCATTTTGCTACATACAATCCCTTTTGCAGGCCAGCGCAACACAAAGCGCAACGACAACGGTTGGTTTCCATGATTAGCCACAATTATACGGCGAAAGAGTGTTCGGAATAGACGAAAGTTTGGCCCGCAACCGTGGTTCCCGAGTTTTTGCGCGACTAGGACCATAGCCTGTAAGGGCGGACAGGATGAGTGCAAACTCGGAAATTTGAATATGTCGAGAAAGGCAGGAATGATATGTCCAATGTGATGATTGATGTGCAGGATGTTTCTAAACGCTATGGATCGGTTACGGCAGTAAGCCATGTGACCTTTGCTGTGAATCGTGGAGAAATCTGCGGTTTTCTTGGGCCAAACGGCGCTGGGAAAACCACCACTTTACGAATGCTTTTAGGATTGGTGCGACCTACGTCAGGTCGCATCCTTATTCAAGGCGTCGACGTTGCGTCTAATGCGCCCAAGGCTTTAAATTCGGTGGGGGCGATCATTGAGGAGTCGCGTTTTTATCCTTTCCTCACGGGAGAACAAAATCTGCGTCAAGTTCTGCGACTAAGAGGACTTGCGGTCAGCTCGGAAGCACTTGCATCGAGGCTGGCCGAAGTGGGCTTGGGAACTGCGGGCAAGAGGAAAGTGAAAGGATATTCACTCGGAATGCGCCAACGTCTGGCATTAGCGTTGGCGATGTTGCAGGATCCAGAAATTCTCGTTCTCGACGAACCGATGAATGGGTTAGATCCGGCGGCAATGCGGGACTTTCGTATGCATCTGTTGCAACTCGCAGAATCTGGGGTGACCATTTTGTTATCGAGTCACATCCTGTCCGAGGTGGAGCAGTTGGCTACCCGACTAGTGTTTATCAACCAGGGGCAGGTGGTGGGAATTGAAGACCGTCAGCAAGGCACCGGGGCCAAAACCTATGTCAAGGTTCTCGAATCCGAACGAATCGAGGCATGGTTCGAATCACGAGGGGCGGTTGCGGAGCGATTGGCCGACGGCGCATTTGTGGTATCGCTAACGGCACTGCCAGCCGTGCCTGAATTGGTAAGGGACTTGGTAGGAGCGGGATTTAATGTAACCGAGATTAGACCGTATCAACAAAACTTAGAGCTTCAATATCTGGAACGAATGGCCCATCCGCAGGAGGTGTTGGCGCATGTCCAATCCTAATTCTCATATTTTCTTCGCTCTTTACCGCAATGAGTTGGAAAAACTGTGGAGGCGGAGAATGCGGGCACTCATCATCGCCTTGGTAGTCATTGTGGTTGGCGGGTCGTTTATTGCATACCGAAACTATCAGTCATTTCAAGTACAGGCGGAGACCAACATTGCTGCACTCAAAAGTCAGATCGCGCAGGAACGCAGCCAACTTGCTCATACGCACGGGCAAATCAAGAAGGCTTTAGAACAGCAAATCCAGGAGACCCAATCGGCCCTGCAGCAAATGGAACAAAATCCTCCGAATCCAGGCACCGAAAATGTCCGACAACAGTTGGCGTCGCTCACATCGTCGTTAAAAAATATGCCGCGATCGCAACAGGGCAGCACCCTTCAACAAATTGCCGTCGCTCATTACCAGTTGGACCACGGTATCACCACGTTTCATCCCAACGATCACGGAGGATATCGCATCGTTGGTCAGGTATTCGGGGGATCAACCATGCTGCTGTTTGGACTACTAGCGCTTGGGATTACTGGAGACCGGGTGTCCTCGGAAATTGAAACGGGAACTTTGGGGAGCTTGTTACTGCATGCGCCCTGGCGACGCTCCGTTTATCTAGCCAAATTTGTCGCCGCACTGACCATGACCTGGGCATTCATGGCGGCTTCGGCTGTGGGATTTTTTCTTATGGCCAGTGCCTTGATGGGCACAGGCAATCCCATGAACCCTCACGCGGTCGGAGTGCATCTTAAAATGGTAGGCGACCAAGTATTCGTTCCCGTGCAAACTTTTCACCTTCTCCCCCAGTGGTCTTATGACCTCACCGCATTTGGATTAGCGTTGCTGGTAATCGGGACATTTGTGGCCATATTTCTAGCGCTTTCAATGGTGACCCGCTCGACGGTGTTTTCCCTTATTGTTGGCGCAGTTTTGATTCTTAGCAATATTTTAGGGCACACCTTGGGACCGCTGGCTATAGCTAATCCCGCAATGTTACTACCGTTAATGCAGGTGTGGACGGGGCAGGAAGCATCCGATTACCAAATGCTGGTGTCTTTAAGCACGGCATTTACCGTCCTTTTGATTTGGACGGCAGTGTCCTTGACAGTTGGCCTCTGGTCGGCGCGACGCCTCGACGTATAACGGGGTTTCGCGCGATCAACGGAGCGTACAAAGTCACCAACCAGCATTATGGCAAGGCTATTCGCTGAACGCGGGCAAAAATAAGCTGAGAGTATCAATGTGGGCCACCGGATTGTGCTGAACTCACCCCCTTTTGGGAGGTCCAGGGGATGTATCGGCCGCAATAGCCCCTACGCCCTCACACCGATCCTTCGTCAACAACAACAACAACGACTCCATCACGCTATGCCAAACGGTGCAATAACCGGAATCGATCATTACACCCCTTGCCATGCAAGGGGTGTATTGACTTGTTGGATCGATAACTCGAGGAAAGTTCTGTTAGGGTGCGGGAACCGTCACCGTAATCATCGGGGGGACGGAAGCAACCGGTACGGAGTTGGACACAATGGCGAATTGGTACGTGCCTGGGGTTGTAAATTGATATGACCACTGAGTCAGAAAGTCCACCTGCGCCAGAGGCACCTGGCCATTGGGGAGGCCGGACGGACCGAATCCTCCTCCATAAAGACCTAAGCTTCCGTTGTTGACTTGCTGTGCTGCTTCTGCGTTAGCTGGCCAAAAGATAAGCGTGCTCCCTTGAGCCAGCGACAATGTGGTACGGGCGAGTTGAACGGGACCCTGGTTTTTCACGATGAATGCGATCCGTTGACCTTTTATATTAGCGAGGGTTGCTGTACAAGATAGGGTCTTGATTTGTGGTCCCTTTATGGTTGACACCGCTTCGGTGACGCCGCAGGCGTCTTCTTTGACCACGAAACCATTATGGGACGGCTTCAAGATCCCGTTAGCAAGCATATGATTGCCGGTAGCCATCCATAGCAGTCGCGGAAGTTTGGCGGGAGGAACCCAGAGGATGAGGCCTTGGTTCCAAATGGTGGAAGCGCCGAGAGATGCGGGATTGAGGATGCCCACTAGAGCGCCGCGTGGCGTCTGATGCAATTGCCAGGAGGAAACAGGGCCCATGACCGGCTTTCCTGGTAGTAGGCTTTGTTGCAGATCAAGTTTCGGAGACTGCCAGATTACTTTCCACTTTTGAGCGGGGGAGTTCCAGTTGACTTCCGACACCTGAAGTTGTCCTACGACGCTGGTGGAACTAGTGGGTTTAGTGGTGCTGACTACGATCTCGATCGGGGCATGGCTTTTGAACTTTAAGGTGGCGGATTTGGCGATGATTTGGCCCTTGGGTAAAAGGTGCTGAAGGACGCGTGTTGAGGGCGGGTTTGTCGGAATCATAGGACCGATTCGGGATGTGCCCGATAGGGTGCCGCATCCAGCCACCGCGGCCATAATACCCACGGTAATGGCGAGAGCGGGCACGCGACGCCACCGATGTGCGGGGGATCGATTGGTGCGTTGGTTGATTTGCATAGCAGATATCTCCTTGTCCTGTAATTGTTTCGGGACGATTCATTGGTGTTTTGATGGTATTCCCTGATACAACGCAAAAACAATACCTGGGGTCACAAGAAAACTGCCGAATTCATGAATGTGGTTGGGTTGACGGAACAGACCACAGAGTCTCGGTGAAGAAGGTGGGAAAGGCCCTTGGGTTCGAAAGACTGGGTCACTAGCCGGTCGTCCACGGGCAAGGCACTCCATAGACTATCACCGAGCAGGTCTGCCTTCAGGCAGACGCGGGACCGCGAACCGTTCTTTGGCCCGATGTCCAACCATGCGGCGAAGGTAGAGGGCCCCGTGACCCTAGTCCTCGGATTTTTTCGGACACGTTCTTGGCGTTATGGGTTGGATGGGAACGGTTATTGCTGAACACTACCCTCGTTGAAATTTTGCCATAGTGCAAGCCGTTATCCAATTAGCCCTCTTCATGCACATTTGGGAGGCTTACCAAACGGCATGGAATGCGGTGGCAATCATCTTAGGACTCGTGATTGGCCTGGCCGTGGTGGCCGCCACAATTTGGATAATGGCGTTTAAAACCAGGGTGTCTTACATTTCGCAGCCCCGGTTCTTTCCACCGTGGTCGAATGGGTCACGCATTAGGAGTCCCTGGGTTGGCGCCGACCTCCTCACATAGTAATGCCACCAAACGATCCGCTGCGGCTCCCGCCGGGCGCAGCCGTTCGTCGTGAAGCATTAGCAAATCCTCCATCTTATGGTAGACGATTTCCGTGTGGTCCACGTCGCCATAAATTCCCACCCGAATCGGCATATCGGTGACCACCGTAGGGGTCACCTTCATGAATTGTGCCCCTGCTGCCGGATTACCAAAAATGACCGTGTATGCCCACGGAGGGTCATTGACCCCGCGTTGCGCCATATCATGGCGATGGTCTACCACTCCGTACTGAATCAGGTTCCGAGCAGCAATTGCGGAAACAAACTGTTCGACCGTGCTCTCGGGGTTTTCGGCAACGCGATATGTTAAAAATTTGTCTGTCATCATCTCTTACGCCCCTTTTGGTGATGAGCACTCCTGACGTGTCACGCCAGCTAAAAGAATGGACGAATACCCATTCATGGAATTTTACCAGCAAGGGCTCGCCGCATGCGTGCCACCGGATAACTTATCCCTAGTATACAGCCACCTATCACGCAGCTTGGCGTCCGATCTTTGCAGAGACAATGGTCCTGGCATCCTAGGGGAAAAATCTCGGGTTTATTCGGCGAAGCGCTCAAAACGGCCAATCGTTGATAGGTTGAGTACATAGTACAGCCTACCGCCAAAACAGAAAAGAAGGATGGTCATATGGAGCCACTCCAGATCATTCCCCGAATACCACTACTAAGCAATTCGCGCATGCCATTGTCAAAGATACCGCAAGGGACGGCTAACCGTATTTCAAAGAATCTAGTTGACGACCTCATATATAATGGATGTTGTTCGGACACGTCGGCTCATGACTAGAGGAGATCTCTTGCTTATATAAATGTCTGTTTGATCTCCCCGACCATATTGAATTAAACAGTGCGCTAAACCAATCTTGCAGGTCGCCGTATTTAATCCATAAGAATGATGGCCTTCCAGAAGTCTTCCGGCCGGAGCCCGTTATTCATAACCCTTGCCCTGACACGCCTTCGTCTACACTTGCATGTCCCTTTGAGCAAGGATGTGAGAGACGTCACGAAGGTGGCGATAGAGATCCTTAACACCAACGGTGGCGATTCGTGCTATGGTTCATAGCCTCATTGTGCGAATTGCTCCGTCAACATTTGCCTGTTTCGCCGCGATCACTCGGGCTTTCCCGGGTCATTTCGCCGGAATGGTCGGGTTGGGTTCTTGATCTGTTGTTGTTCGCTCATAACGCTGAACGCGCCTTTTTTTCGGTGGCCACCCAAACCACGACCACGACAGCCGTCAGGATCGTCAGCCCAGTAAGTCGTTCTCCTAGGAGCACCTATGACCAAATCAATGTGAGAGAAGGTTGGAGATACTATATTTGGCTTACTCGCCCCACACCGCCCATAGTCATACCGGAGTACCAGGCTACAAAATCAACAACTGGATTCCATGGGTCAAAATAAAGAAGGCCGTTAACGAGTAACGCAGGACGGGAAATCGCAACACTCGCATCGAGAATCAAGGGTACAGGCGTCGAAATCATGATAGCCCACGCAATAACTTGCCAACTACCCAGATCTTGCGCTTGTTGGCCTCCTTCAGCATAAGCGAACGCTACCACCACAACCGCCGCCAAAAGCGCGACGTGACGCACTTCCGCAACAGCCGCAGTGGCAACGTCCAACTCCGCGGCGCGGGGGGACGCAGGCACGCGATCCATAGCCCATGCGGTCAAGAGAGGAAATCCAAAAATCGCACCGTCTGCAATAACGGCGAGACGAGGAAGATGATGCCGCTTGGGTCAACGTTCATGCTTCACCGCGAGTAAAAATCCGGCAAACATCGCCGAGATCAGGGCACGTTCCGGTCAACGGCTGGATGAGAGGCAGGCGGATGCTGGCAGGACCACTCCACGGTCTGGACATCCACATAGTAGTATGATTCAGGGCTCAAACCCAATTGAGGCGGCCAATCCTTCGGCGACGAATTCAGCGACCACAGGGATGCGGTTGTCGCCGAGAGGCCATGGTCTCGCTCAGTGATGAGATTCGGGCGCGATCGGGCGCTGGACGGCTGCGCGGTCTGCGTTGATCGCCTCCAAACAAAGAATAGTGACAGGCTGACTGGCAATAATCAATGAGTAGATACTGCTGGCATCGAATCCTACTCTCACATACACATCGCAGGAGGGCCCCCGATATCCCAGTCGCGTCAACGCCATCGCGATTAGTTCCTGTTCAAAAGCGTCTGGTCGACCAGAAGGCAAAATCTATTGCCACCTAGTTCAGCCAGTCGGTTGTGGGGGGCCCACACCTTTAGAACGATAATAGAGACGATCTAAGAGCGGCCAATGACGTGTCAATATACTGCTTGGAGACTTGGTCAACCCACCGGGAGTGCCCGGCATCTTTGGCCACGGTACGAAAGTCACGGTAGACCCAATGGTAATGAACGAATGAATGTCTCATATAAACGCTCCTTCCCGAGGTGAACACGTTCTTCCAAGATGGCCGTTAGGTAGGGGAATCGAGCTGACACGCCACTTCAATTGGGAATAGCGAAGTCTTTGAGAAAGCCCATATTCATCCCAATCAATACGGGTACCCCCAGTCTCCATTCGGTAATCGCAACTTCACATAGATGGGGGTATCACTAGGCAGTCCTTCAACATCGGGTTCATCCTGGCGAAGCACCGCTTCAAGGTGAAATCCAGCCCGCTCAGCAACTTTCCGGCTTCGCAGATTTCGCGCATCGCAGCGAATCTCGATCCGTTTCGCATGCAAATGGTCTGAAGCCCATCGCACGATGCCATGGACGGCTTCCGTCATGAATCCCTGGCCAGATTCCGAGGTGCGAATCCAGTAACCGATCTCAAAACGTCCTACCTTCCAATTCATGCGGTGAAGGCCTGTGCTGCCAATAAATCGCCGCGTGGTTTTGCTGAACATGTGCAGACGCAAATCCTCACGGAGTAGAAATTGGGCGTGAGCCCGCCGCACATTTTCTTCACTCTGTTCGACCGATGGCAAAGCGGTGGCCCATGGCATCCATTGTTTCAGTTCCTCGCGCGACTCCACGATAGCCTCATTGACATCAGGACCATCACCCGGCAACGGACAACGGAGTATTAACCGTTCGGTTTCAAATGCATGGGGAAAGTCGAGAAGGATGGGATTCATGGCAAAACTCCTTTTTCACCGATTATCCCATAATTTCCAGACCTCCCATAGTGGCGTCACCGAACAAGAGCCATATCCTGTGCGAAGCCGGCAGATCGTGGCGTGGGCGAATCCATGACGTGGCTATGCGCCCTGTCAGGTCTCTATGGGGTACACCCATGGCCTCTCAGGCTCTCTCCGGCGGAGTTCCGTCTCACCAAATCCCAACGATCTCCCCATTCCTGTGACTGTCTTCGTATCAATTGCCCTCTCCAGTCTATCTCTCTATACTGACGCTAAGGAGTTGTATTATTTTGCCAATCCATGTATCACTCATCGGCAGCTAAGCTGCCGCACTACTAATCTCTTGAAGAATGGTCTAAGGGTCGCATGTCGGCGCAGACTGTTCTCGTTTACTGGCCAACGCGTCATGGCTTGTTGCTTTAGACGATTTTTCAGAATGGAGCGAACGCGTAGTCATCCTAACTTGTCGCCAATCGCGATTTCGTGTTGTTGTGGGCCGGCCAAGGAATTTCTCGCTTCGGCTCCCTCATCTCCAAACTTGCCCTGCTGTTTCTCGTCATTTATACCTTACGAGCCACAGCTGGCTTCCTTAAAACAATTCTATTGACAAAATGTCATTAGGATCCGCCGTATTGACGGAGTGTCAATACAAATCTTGCGTGGGAGTTTACTTTGTGGTGAGGCAAGACCATGTCGCGTGTGATCAAAGGCCAAAGCGAACGCTGCCACATTTTTTACTGAGGCAACGAAAGTGTTTGCAGTACTTTTTTTATGAGTCAAATCGACCTCTTGAACCTTGTCCACATCTATAGTATAATCTAGAGCATGCAAAAAATATTGGCAATAGTTGCTATAACGGTTGGTGTAGGGGCACTGGCAGGGTGTGGGACGAACAATGCTTCGCCCACTCATCAAAGTTCCCCATCGAAGCCTTCTCAAGCATCGTCCTCTTCGGCTTCCGTTAACTCGAGTAGTGCTGTTACTACCCAAAGCGCAACGGTTGAGGCGTGTTCCCTTATCAGTAGGAGTCAAGTCGCCCAGATTATGAGTCTGCCGATGGGGTCAGGTCATCAGCAACCCGCTGCGCAAGGGGGCACACAGTGCTCGTATCAAACCACGACCAAATCGCTGACGGGCGGAATCGGCTCCAATATGCAGATTGCGCTCTACCCGACCACTCAGTCCTACACACAATTTAAATCCATCCTGCAAGTGGAGGGCAATCCATTTGGTTTTTACCAAGTGAAGGTCGATGGCATCCCCGTATTGATCTCCAAGAGTGGAGCTCAGTCGTCTACGGTAGTCGGCCACTTCGAACTCACTTTGGACCTCATCAACACGGTCAACGCGAATTACGACAAACCGGAAGTGCTTGCGGCCTTAAAAATCTGCCTGGAGAACCTCCAAAACTCTTAGGGAAATAGCGAACGCATTGCGGACTCGGATAACCCAGGTACTGCTCGGCCTTCATATCGTGATTTCGGCAAAATAGGTGTCTTTAGTGTTTTTTTGTTGGTTAGGGAGACGCCGACTTTTACCGCCTGATCGGGAAGAAATAACCGCGTAAGACCCAAAAGACCTGTCAGGTCCGCAACTCCTCCTTTCATAGTCCCCCTATCGGGCGATTTTTTTCCGATGTCCGGCAAGGCACAAGTGTATGCTTCGGGAGAGTCACCAGCCCAGAGAAGAAAAGAATTTCGTACCCTCCTCTAATTCTTTTGTGTATAATTGACTTACCAACAAATTAATTATTGGAGGTTGCTATGTTTCAAGACATTGTCTACGACAAAACTGATGAAATCGGCACTATCACCATTAACCGTCCCGAGGTGTTAAATGCGTTTCGCGACCGCACGGTTGACGAATTGATCGATGCGTTTATTGACGCCTGGGATGATAAAAACGTGGGCGTAGTCATCCTAACCGGCGCTGGGGATCGGGCGTTTTGTGTCGGGGGAGATCAAAAAATTCGCACGGAAGAAGGATATGGCGGTCAACGCGGTCGGGACATGGGTATTGGGCTGCGGATTCAAGATTTGCATGAGGTTATTCGCAATATTCCCAAGCCAGTCATTGCGGCGGTCAATGGCTATGCCATTGGCGGAGGCCATGTGCTTCATGTCTTATGCGATTTGTCGATTGCTTCCAATACCGCTAAATTCGGTCAAGTGGGACCAAAAGTTGGGAGTTTTGATGCAGGCTATGGGTCAGCCTATTTGGCGCGGGTGGTCGGGGAAAAACGGGCTCGGGAAATGTGGTACCTGTGCCATCAATATACGGCGGAAGAGGCCTTTCAAATGGGATTAGTCAACAAGGTCGTGGAACCTTCTGAGTTGATGGCCGAATCCCGACGGTGGGCCAATGAATTGTTGGATCGCAGCCCCTATGCTCTTCGGGTATTAAAGGCATCATTCAATGCCGATTCGGCTGTTGTAAAGGGCATTGATGACATGGCTATGAGCGCGCTGGCGCTTTATTATCGTACCGATGAGGCACTTGAAGGGAAAGAGGCTTTCTTGGCCCGTCGTCGGCCCCAATTTACCAGATTTCGCTAGAGTTTACATTGGTGGGGAAGGAGAAATTCCATGGAACGGTTACTGAATAAAGTGGTCATTGTGACTGGTGGGGCACGGGGGTTGGGATTTGGTATCGGGGAGGCGTGCGCCCGAGAGGGAGCACAGGTCATATTGGCAGATCTTCACTTGGAAGCAGCACAGCGTGCGGCAAAGCAATTAAACCAACAAGGGTGGAAAGCGGACGGCGTGTTGTGCGACGTAACCGAGTGGAGCTCAGTGGAGCGGTTGGTTCACACTGTGGGAGACCGTTGGGGGAAAGTAGATGTCTATGTAAGTAATGCGGGATGGGATAAGGTGAAACCGTTTCTAGAGATGGATATTGACGAGTGGGATCCGGTGATTAGGATTAACCTTTACGGAACACTTTATGGTGCCAAAGCGGTATTGCCACTGATGGTAACCCAAAAGTCGGGCACCATCATTAACATCGCGTCGGATGCCGGACGCGTCGGATCTTCTGGAGAAGCGGTATACTCTGCTACCAAGGGTGGAGTAATTGCTTTCACCAAGACCTTGGCCCGGGAAACCGCACGATATGGAATCCGGGTCAATTGCGTTAGTCCTGGCCCGGCCGACACGCCGTTGCTGGAGGAGATAGGGAAAGACCATCCCAAGTTAGTGGAGAGTTTGACACGAGCCATTCCGTTGCGCAGATTAGCAGAGCCGCGGGACATTGCGGGAGCTGTGGTGTATTTGGCTTCTGACGAAGCATCGTATGTGACAGGGCAGACCTTAAGCGTTAGTGGCGGTCTTACCATGGCCTAGGCTCGGGAGGGGTAGTTTGCGATGGAGTTTTCCTTCTCAAAAGAAGAGGAAGCACTGCGGGAAATGTTGCGGGGATTTGCGAAAAATACGCTCAAGCCACAATACCAGCATTGGGATCGCACCCACGAGTTTCCCCGTGAATACTGGCGAAAAATGGGCGAATTGGGTGTACTGGGTGTGGCTTTGCCGGAGAAAGACGGGGGATCTGGCTCCACCGCAGTGGCAGCAGGCATTGCTGCCGAAGAAATCTCCCGAGGCGACTTCAATATGGGCTATGGGGTAATCCTCGGAAGTTTGGTCGGGGATATTTTGTCTAGAGGCGCAACAGCTAAGGTGCGTCAAGAATTTTTGATTCCCATGCTTAAAGGCGAGAAACTCATGGCCATTGCGGTAACAGAACCGGAAGCCGGTTCCGACGTTCGTGGGATTCGCTCCGAAGTACTGCGAGATCGCAATGGCCATTTGCGTTTGCGAGGGGAAAAATCCGGGATTAGTTTGGCCACAGTGGCCGACGGCGCCGTGGTAGCAGCCAAGGAATCGGACGGTATTTCGCTATTTGCTGTTACGCTTCGGCAACCGGGGGTGTCTCGGAAATTATTTGACGATATGGGCACCCGGCCTATCGGACGGGGCTCCTTATATTTTGACGACATCATGATAACGGAAGAAGACAGAGTGGGATCACCCGATCAAGGACTACGATCAGTGCTCACGGGATTCGATTTAAGCCGTGTCTTAATTGGTTTGCAAAGCATTGGGGCGGCATTAGAGTCATTGGAGGAAACCATAACTTACGTCAAAGAGCGTGAAGCGTTCGGGAAGACCTTGGCTGAATTTCAGGGGGTGGGGTTTACTTTGGCCGAACGCTATGCGGATCTAGAGCTGTTGCGATGGTATTGTTATCGCGCATTGTGGCTTCAAGATCAAGGATTGCCACATGCAGCGGAATCCGCTATTTGCAAATGGCGGGCACCGCGTGCTGCAGTAGACGCCATCCATGATTGCCTCATTATTC
>PXYW01000016.1:79222-90700 GCA_003023695.1 Sulfobacillus benefaciens
TGCCTCCTCATAACGAACTAGTGATTTGTAATGGGATTGGCAGGAATCTTGATGTCCCCTGGAGAAGAAGACAGGACCTTTTTCAACCGAGGGAAAATGAGGGGGGTTGGCCATGTTAGGAGACAGTCTTTTCACGTTTGACCAGGTGCAACGATCGCGGGAACTGGGAGGTCGCCATTTTGACTGGGTTCAATGGGACTTGCTCAAGAGAAATGCCACGCTGTATGGAACACGCGAGGCATTTGTCGATAGTTTTTATGGAATCGAGTCATCGCTTTGGCGGCGAAAGACATGGAATGATGCCTATTATGACGTCAATACCATTATTTTCAACTTACTGAACCGGGGGCTGCGTAAGGGGGCTATGGTAGTGTCCCATCTGCCGAATGCTATCGAGAGCACTTATCTGGACTTGGTCACATCAAAAATTGGCGCGATGCATGCGGGACTCAATGTAGATCTAGGCCGTGCGGAAACTCTGGGCGTTATACAAAAGCTTCAACCCGATGTCGCCGTCATTGTATCGGAATGGCATGGGCGCACCTTTGCCGACTGGTACCGGGAGGCCGCTGAAAATCTGCCGGGGATGACCATTTATGTGCTTGTGCGACCCGGAGAACAGATTCCCGCCGGTACCCATGACTTTTCCGAACTGCTCAACGAAGCAGTCTGGGATTATTTTCGGGAATCAGATTTGGACTATCTTAAAGGGGATCCGTTAGCCGTACATGAATTGTTGCCGACAGCCGGCACCACAGGGGTGCCGAAAATTTCTCGACGCACTACGATAGACTGGTTTCATGTTCACAGCGTTTGTATCGCTGAACGGGCAGGCCACAACCTTTATGACTCACGATTGTTGATCGGTCCCCTGTCTGGCGGGTCAGGAAGACTGTGGGGGGTCCATACCCCGCTGTACACTGGCGGCAAGAGCTTCTATCTAGTCGATTTTGACGAAGAAACGGTCTGTCGACTGACGGAACAAGAACACATTACAATTTGGGTGTGGAATCCAGCGTTAATTACCCGCGTCGTGACTAGTCCTCATTTTGATGCTTTCGATTTGTCGAGCTTGCGTTTGGTAAGTTATTCGGGGGCTCCGATGTCGGGAGAAGTGTTGGAAAAATTGTACCGCAGGGGAGTCCCGTCGTTTAACGTCTATGGCACCTCCGAAGTGGGTGGCTGTATGGGGCCAATTCTGCCTGGCATTAGCCGAGAGCATCTTTTGGGGGCAGCTGGGGTGCCATTTGAGGGGTTTGATGTGCCAGTGGTGGATATTCAAGGAAACCGACTGCCGCCAGGAGAGGTCGGGGAGATCCTCATTTGGAACATCCATCATGGATATTTCGGGGCTCCGGAAGAAAGCCAAGCGACCTACACCGATTCAGAGACCGGCGGAAAATGGGATGGGTACCAACGCACTGGCGATCTAGGCGTCTATGACAACGAGGGCTACCTTCGTGTCGTAGGACGAAAGAAAGATATGATTCTCCGCGGCGGACAAAACATCTTCCCCAAGGAAGTCGAAGACCATTTGAGTTCCCATCCGGCGGTGCGCGACGTGGCAGTCGTGGGGATGCCGGATCCGGTCTTGGGAGATCGGGTTTGTGCCTTTGTGGTTCCCCAAGAAGGCAAACATCCCACGGTAGCGGATTTCCAACAATATCTCGATGATCGCGGGGTGGCAAAGTTTAAATGGCCGGAGCGGGTAGAGGTGTTGGAGTCAATGCCGCTGGGACCAGGAGGGAAAATTCAAAAAGGCGTTTTGCGCGACATGATTGCTAAAACATTGCAGGCGGAGCAACAGTAAAAGCAGCAACTAAAATGGGGATAGCCCCAGGCTATCCCCATAAAAACCATCCGATTATTTGGGCTGGCTACCTTCCTGATTAACGGCGAATTGCTCGCGCAAGGCCGTCTTGAGAAACTTGCCGGTGCTGGTTTTAGGCAGCTCGGGTAAGAATATGATACGGTCGGGCAGCCACCACTTAGGGAAACGATCTGAGATAAACCGCACCAATTCAGACTCAGCGACATGGGCATTGTCTTTAAGCACTACGGCCGCTATTGGGCGTTCTTGCCACTTAGGATGCGGCACCCCTATCACGGCCGCTTCCTTCACCCCAGGATGCGCCATCAACGCATTTTCCAAGTCAACCGAACTAATCCACTCTCCGCCTGACTTTATCAAATCTTTGGTACGATCAACAATCCGGACATACCCTTTGCTGTCTATAGCGGCCACGTCTCCGGTACGGAACCAGCCATCTTCGGTCCAATTGCCTTGGGTGTCAGGTCGGTTGTAATAGGAACGGGCGACAAAGGGACCACGGACTTGAAGCTCACCAATGGCCTGGTTATCTTGGGGCAACACCGCCTGATCACCGTCCAGCGAAACAATGCGGGTTTCCGCTAAAGGGATGGGCATTCCTGCTTTGGCCCGGTAAGCATATTGGGTGGCCAGGGATTCGCTGGTGAGGGTGTTTTGTAATACCGAAAACGTTGCCACACCTGCCGTTTCGGTCATGCCGAATCCTTGCAGCAGGCGTATGTCATGGGCATCATAGGACTGAATTAATGATTCCGGTACCGGGGCTCCGCCAGAACCAATTTCTTTAAGCAAAGACAGATCCCAAGCCTCAGGAGACTTTTCATATTCTTGCAATACACTCATCCAAATAGTGGGGATGCCTTCCGCTTTGGTAACCTGTTCTTCGCTAAACAACTGCAATAGCTGAGCCGGACCTAGATATGGTCCGGGAAACACTAGACGTGCGCCCACCATGGCCGACAGAACCGGGATACCCCACGCGTTGATATGAAACATCGGAACAATGGGGCATACGGTGTCCTGCGGGGTAATGGACAACACTGCGCCTAAACCCACCGATAGGGCTTGCAAAATCAAGGCACGGTGGGAGTATACGACTCCCTTAGGCTTGCCGGTGGTTCCCGATGTGTAGCACATGCCCGCTGCTGCCGTCTCTAAAATAGCCGGATAGGAAAAGTCGGTGCCATAGCCATGTATCCAGGTTTCGTAATTGATAGCTCCATCGGGTATTGGAGATCCAGTCCATGACACCACCACGACGGTCTTGATCGAAACCAAAGGAGCGACTTTTTGCCATAACGGCAATAAGATATCATCAACAATGACGACTTGGTCGTCAGCGTGGTGAATGAGATAAGCGATGTCCTCGGGGTGGAGCCGCAAGTTCAGCGTGTGCAAGACGAAACCCGCACTCGGAATGGCAAAGTAACTTTCGAGGTGGACATAGTGGTTCCACATCAACGTAGCCACCCGATCGCCAGAGTGCAGCCCTAATGCCGAAAGAGCATTAGCCAGTCTTAAAGTGCGATCATAAAAATCTCGGTAGTGGTATCGGTGATGGGAGTGGTCCGGCAAGACCGAAACCACTTCAACCTCACCAAATAAGTGTCGGGTCCGCTCCAGAATATGGGGCAGTACCAGTGGAAAATCCATCATGGTGCTCTCAATCATGGGTATCCTCCCCGAATGATTAATGCGGCTGCATGCGGATAGCGCCATCGATGCGGATGACCTCGCCGTTTAACATGGTGTTTTCCATGATGTGCCTGACCAATTGACCAAACTCGGACGGTTTGCCCAGTCGTGACGGAAACGGCATTTGGGCACCTAAGGAAGCACGAGCTTCTTCGGGCAGCAGTCCCAGCATTGGCGTGTCAAAAATTCCGGGGGCAATAGCCATAACACGAATGCCAAATCGAGCAAATTCTCGAGCCAAGGGCAATACCAGCCCGACGATTCCACCCTTGGATGCGGAATATGCCGCTTGGCCGATCTGGCCCTCAAACGCGGCAACGGATGCCGACATGACGATGGCACCGCGTTCGCCATCTTCCCATGCCGGTTGCGCTGCCATCATCTCGGCACTCAGCCGTATGACATTAAAGGTGCCGATAAGGTTAACGTCAATGACTCGCTCAAACAAATCCAAGGGATGGGGACCACTCTTTCCCAGCACGCGGCTGGCAACTCCAATGCCAGCACAGTTGACCACGCCGTGCAGACCGCCGAAGGTATCTTGTGCCACGGTTAACGCTGCTTTTACGTCGTCGGATTTGGTAACATCCACTTTGACAAATTGACCATCTAATTCTTTGGCCACGGCTTGTCCGTGTTCAGCGTCGACATCGGCAATGACGGCATGTCCCCCGGCTTGTGACAAAATCCGTGCGGTTGCAGCTCCAAGTCCTGATGCGCCACCAGTAATCAAAAAGGTTTTGCCTCGAATCTCCATCGTTACTCGCTTCCTTCCTTGTCATCTGTTTTTCTACGGGAACGTTGTTGAAATTTCTCCAGGCCTTCTTGCATATCATGGCCAAATAACTGAGTCATACCCAGCTGTGCTTCGACACGAAGCGCTTCTTCGATATTGAGACCCCATCCCCGGACTGCGGCTTGCTTGTCGGTGCGGAGAGCCGATTGGGGATTTTTCATGATGTCTTGGGCCCATGCTATGGCTCTATCATATACTGTAGCAGTTTCCGTGACTTCGCTGACGAGTCCCCAATTCAGAGCGGTTTGGGCATCAATTTCTCGCCCGGTGATGATGAGGTCCATGGCACGACCCCAACCAATGACGCGTGGCAATCGCTGGGTGCCACCGTCGATCAGCGGCACGTTCCAGCGACGTTCCAAGCAACCAAAACGGGCGTCCTGGGCCGCAATTCGGATGTCGCACCATAGTGCCATTTCTAGTCCACCAGCCACACAATGTCCTTGGATTGCAGCAATCGTGGGCTTAAAAATATCAGTCATCCGGGTAAATCCTAAATATCCCGTGCCCCGGTAAATGAAATCGGGATCAAAGGGATTTTCCGGACGTCTGAGGGAGTCGACGGATTTTAAGTCAGCGCCGGCGCTGAATGACGGGCCAACACTTGCCAAAATGGCCACCCAAGCGCTATCGTCATCGCGAAACCGCTCCCAAGCCGTATGCAGTTGTGCAGCCGTTTCCCCATTGATGGCGTTATGTACTTGAGGACGATTTAACCAGATGGTCACGAGATGACCTTCCTGTTGGTAGAGTACTTCATCAGCCATCGGCATCCCTCACAAGTCATTTTTAGATAGCAATAATACGGCGGTCGGCAAAAATTTCGGCATGTTAAAAGCGTTTTTCAACTATTTTAGACTGTCGACGCGTCCGTAATTCAGTGTTGCATTAGTTAACGTTATCGTCAACTATCTATCTCGCGCGGCATGTACATAATACCTAGGTCCCTTGCATTTATGGGCGCATAGTTCTATCTACAGACATGTCGAAAAAGCGTGAGATATTTCTTTTGCGCTAAGCCACCCAGGGACATATATAACACCCATCTCCAGTTTTTATCTGACTAGAGGTATCCGTAGATCAGCTAGAAGTAGGAGACTTCGTCGTTGTGCGGCCAGGCCAGCAAATTCCTATTGATGGCTTAATTGCTGAAGGATCTGCCAGTATTAAAGAAACTTTTCTTACCGGGGAAGCAGTGCCGGTGGATAAGACAACAGGCGACCCCGTATACGCTGGTACTACCAATGTGACTGGCAGGCTCTTGATTCAAACCACCCGTGTATACCGCGAGTCACTATTGGCCTAAACCACCGAGTACGTGCGCGCCGCCCAATCTGCCCAAGGCCCTCGGCGGCGCCTAGCAAACCAGATATTGCAATATTTTGTGCCGGGCGTTATTGTTGTCGCTCTGGTTACCTTGACGAGTGCTTTGTGGGTGGGCCATCTCTCGTCTACGGCGGCTATTTTGCGAACGATTGCCGTGTTGGTGATTGCCTGTCCGTGTGCTTTGAGCGTGGCTACACCGGTCTCAGTATTGGCTGGTGCTCAGCGCTTAAGCCAATTAGGATTTTTAATTCGCAGCGACGAGGCGCTGGATCGAGCGTCAACCTTGGACACCGTGATGTTTGACAAGACAGGAACTTTGACTCGAGGAGAGCTTGATGTCGTTTCCCTAACCATTGATACCCCCGATGTGCTTATCTGGGCTGCCTCTTTAGAGGCAGCATCAGAGCATCCAATTGGTGCGGCGATCATTCGTGAGGCCGAAAGACGCAGTTGTCATTGCTACCTATAAGGGACTTTCATGCCGAGCCGGGATGGGGGGTGGAAGGACTCGTTGCCGACCGTCGGATACGGGTACGAACGCCGATAGCTGCCGATATGGTGGGTTTTCCTTCGGGGATGACCATTGCGGTCATTGAGGTCGACGGGGTACAGCAAGGATGGATAGCACTTCGAGACCAACTGCGCCCCGAAGCCCCGGCTACAGTAGACCGTTTGAAAAAAGCAGGGTATCAAGTGTTTTTAGTCACCGGGGATCAGCCTTCGGTAGCCGAATTAGTGGCTCGAGAAACGGGTTGTGATGCCTGGTTTGCTCGGCAAAGCCCACTAGAAAAGGCAGAAACCGTCCATAAAATGCAACAGGCAGGGCATCGAGTGGCCTTTGTCGGTGACGGGATTAATGACGCGACCACGCTCATTCAATCGAATTTAGCCATTGCATTAGCGCAAGGTGCCGACATTGCTGTAGAGGCTGGCCACCTAACTCTCTCGCGATCGAATCTTACGACACTTCCCGAGGCTTTGGCTTTGGCAAAAAAGACCTCACGGGTCATTCGGCAAAACTTGTTTTGGGCCTTGGGTTATAATGTGATCGCCATTCCCGCAGCTGCAGTAGGACTTGTAGAGCCTGTCGTAGCTGCAGGGGCTATGGTGCTCTCTAGTGCTTTCGTGCTTGGCAATTCGCTTACCCTTTTGGGATGGTCTCCCCGCGCCTATATTATACGTACAGCACAAATCGCCGGCTTTTCTTTGTCTTAGGGGCATTCGGATATTGGCGGATATGACCCTTGGGCTGAACAATTGCTGCAATCTCGCCTTGACCTTTCTTTGACGGATTCTTTGTCACGCCGGGGCAAAGTAGACCAGTGGGGTTCCGAAGCAACGATCCTGAATCGGTCAAGCGTGCTGTATTGAGAAATCAAAAACGGTTTTGATGGCATGATATTGATTGCGATTCAAGTTCGCGCGGATCGCGGTTCGATAGTCATGAAGGGGCATCCGGTGAGTAATGAGCTTTTCAACCGGCAGCAAGGAGGATTTGAGATATCTCATGGTCGCTTCAAACGTGTGCAAATGACCATAATTCGCCTCAGGACCATACGCTAGAGCACCGAGCAACTGAATCTCCCGATTCCATACAAATGTCCAGTCTACTCCTGGCAAATGAGCCGCTGCGCCAACTAAAACCACAGTTCCCTGAGGACGTACTGTGCGGATCGCCGTGCCCATTGATGCAGAAGAGCCCACGCAATCCACCACTATATCGTATCCGCCCACAGACACCGAGGGTCCGAACCGCGGTCGGTATGAGCGGCCGCCCACACGCTCAATCAGTTCGTCCGAGTTCTCACGAATTGCTTGAAATTGCGCACCAAATTGGCGGGAAAGATCCGCCTGAAATGGTTCCCAAAAACTATGCACAACAGACGCTCCTGTATTGAGCCAAGCTAAGGCGGCCAGCACCGCAAAGGCAATCATCCCGCCTCCAATGACTAACACCTTATCAGAAGAATGTGGAGGATGAAGTAAAACCGCATGGAGTCCTACTGCGAGCGGCTCGATCAACACCGCCTGCTCCAACGACAACTCATCCGGCACGAGATAGCATTGGGACTCATGACAGACAGATTCATCGCTCCAACCTCCCGGTTCATCCGGACAAAATCCTAATAGCATGCCGGGCGCTAAGCGGCCTTCTGCGGCGTTTTGGCATAACGCGGGATAGCCTTGGCTACAAGGGAGGCATGGAGGCACAATTTCTCTCACCTCGCAGCCAAAGAAGGGCTGCACCACAATCCGCTGCCCCACGGCCACCCGTTGAACTGCCGGTCCGACTTCCAGCACCTCAGCCACCATTTCGTGGCCTAAAACGATGGGAAAAGCAGTAAAGGCGCTGAGCACCGGACTGGCATGGGTGGTAATAGTGGCCAAATCGCTTCCACACACGCCAGACAATAGCGGTCGCAGTCGTACCCACTTGGGCCCAGGCAACGGTTTTGATGGCATAGTGCGCAGCGATAGGCATGACAGGGGACCGTCATAAAGAGCTGGAATGTGTCGGCCGGCCACATGCGCCGCCAGCCATCGATCGGGCTTAAAGTCATATACAACACCCTTCATGCTCCCGCCACGCCTTCCAGACCCTGCGAGATGACAAGGTCACCCACCGTTAAATCCCCGTGACTAAACGTCGGATAAAGTCCTGGAGTCATCCACCAAGGTACCATCTCCGACGACTGATATACGTTAAAGAAGTTGCCATTGCGGGCGCATGGTCCCGCAATCGTGCGTTCTATCAGCATTGACGTATATTGATCGAGGGCGCCTTCCAGGGTGTTGCCATTAAGCACTACCTCTTGCCGTGTCTCTTGAGCGTGCTGACGCAGACCCCGTAGATGGCTCGCGTGAGGATTATAATTGTCGCAGGAAACGCCATTTTCCGAAATGGCCCATACCCCGTGTGCAGTGTTTACGACCAATGTTTGGTTCCCTTGGGTATGACCCGGTGTATGCAGCAGCGCAATACCTGGCCCTAACGAAACATCACCGGGTAGAAGGCACTGGCGATTCTCGGGCACTCCCTGTAGTCCATCTGCTACGAACCACTGCGACTGCAATGGATGCAAATGCTGATGGTTGAGCCACTCCCGCTCTTGCACCAGCAGCAGCGCTCGTGGAAATTGTCCTGTGACGGTGTGGGTTCCTAGCTGGCGGCGCAGGTCCTGCACATGCAAATGGTCGTGACTAATATAATCAATGTCTCCTCCTTGCAGACCCCACTGTGACAATGCCTGTTCCATGGGAGGATAGCTATGGCTCATTAACTTTATCGATAAATTTTTGCCATACATCTTTTGCAGTGTTTGAAAATACGGCACGAAATCCCGCGCCCGCTCCACATCGGTCGGATTGAATAGGAGTGTTCGTAATGCCCCATTCCAATCGTGATATTGGATTAGGTTGGCACGATGGCGCAGCATCAAGAAAGGATAAAAATGTCGCGCAAATTGCCATAAGCCATATTGCGTCGGATAGGGAAAGTCAATGCGGTTGATTGTTCGCACTGCGATCACCGTGCCTTCCCCGACAAATTGGCGCCGCCATTGCTCTGCTAGCTGCACGAGTAGATGTAGCCGTTCGCCAGCCGGCATGACGGCGCGCAGGGAAGAAAACTCCTCAATAACTCTCATGCCTTTGGGCATCTCGCTTGGGGTTGTGTCTGTCATAGGCCCTCCTAACCCATTGGGCAACACGTCTGCTTTTTGTGGGTGGCATTTATCCCGCTAGAAACTAGTCTAGAGAATGCGGCGGCATCGCCGCCACGCAACTAGTTTGCAATTTTCATATTTGCGTGGTTGTTGGTATTTTTGTTGTTATCTTAAGACTAAGAGGATTACAATGAATCAGTCCACAATGGCGTCTTCGGCAGGCACCACTACATTAATCCAGATATCCGCCGGCCCTGGGTACAGCATGCGCACGACTCGCAATCGACTGATCGCTCCGCTCCCGCTCTGAAATGTCAGCGCCATCGTTGCCGCGCTGTCAGGAGCTGGGTCTGCGCTTTGCCAAAATCGACGAAAATCGGGTTGCCGGCGTAGTCTGCGCAAAGTTTCCCGATTTTCGCGCAAAGCCATGACCGCCCGGCAGTCCCGTCGAAACTCGGCTAACAACACTTTAACCCAGTGATCCCAATCGACGAAGTGGTGTCGATACGATGGGTGAAAAATTAGGTCCAGTAGTGTGGTCGCTCCAATTTGAACGGCTTCTGACGAGATTTCAAAAACCTCTTCGGCCGTCCTGTTGAAGCCCCAGACACGCCACATGCTGTCATGAACATAAGCTGGGTAGCAAACGTGGGTGACCACCACCCGGGCCATTTCCAACAATTCTGGCCAATTGTCCGGACGTTCCGACAAATGGGACATTCCCGCCACGTGGTAAAGATGCGCGCGGTTCGGGCCGCGCAACTGAAGTGCATTGGCAATGGCCGTGACGATCCGGGGCGATGGCGCTCGGCGCTGTCCCGACTCCAATTGTGCAATATACTGACGGGAGCATCCAGCCAGGTCGGCCAATACAGCCTGCGACATGGCACGCTCCGCTCGAAACTTTGCTACCGTATCACCTAATGCAGACGACAATGTCTTCGCCTCACTTTATGAGCAAATCCTTCTCTGATCGTACAATGTCTGTGAGAAAATAGAAATCATAGTGTGCCGATGTCAGAAATTGCTCATCGGACCACGGGCCCATTTGGCCGCGCCGAGAGACCAGCGGCCACCGGTGTGCTTCGTGAAAATGTTTCTCAACATCTCAACGTGAATGGATTATGGGACCGGTTTCATCCCCAGATATCCCTCATGTACGTGATACGTAAGGCGATTGCATGCCGAAGACCGGAATAGGTTGATCGCCTGTTTTCTCTGCTCCGTAGGCCAATTACTCGAAACGTCAACTCAGTCGCGTCTTGTACCCAACATCTACATTGCAAGGAGTCGGCTTGTCGCATTCTTCACAAGTCGCGGATTGCTCGCACGCGGTTTATGGTTGGGGTTAACCCGGCATTAACCCACATGACATAAAGCGACATACCAGGCTGGATCCAGCCTCACTCCCTACGATATGCGTAAAATAGGTATATAGTGGATGGAGTCTCTAAATGCGCATCTGGACTCCTCTCTTTATTTGCCGCATTATGCCGTTGGTGGGGGACTAACGAATTAGGGGAGAAGAAGGCTGAAGATCTGTGGTGGTGACAGTTGCACGATGCCGTGACGCTGAGAGATTACTCGAGAACACATACCTAATTATTGACCGAAGGAGTGCGACGGATGCCCTCTAAGATTTCTATGGGAATTTGGTTGCCTTATGCAGAGGCGTTGATATCGATTTTGCTAAGTAGTGCGGGGCAAATTTTGTTTAAGTTATTGATGCGCCATCAAACTGTGGGCCTGCAATTAATGACCCAGCCCCTCTTTTATGCAGGGTTTTTAGCTTATGGAATCAGTGCTGTTATATGGCTACAAGTTCTATCACGTCTTCCTCTCGTTGTGGCCTATCCTTTAGTGAGCCTCAATTTCATTTTGGTGGCCTTAGCGGGAACTACGTTACTTCATGAGCAGGTATCTTGGAGAATGTGGCTGGGATTAGGCTTGATCATCGGGGGTATTATGGTCATTACACAAGCATGAGCTATGGTTTGCCGGCGTATTTTGTCCGACTTCACGTTATATAGGACTACATGGGGCTATTCTTTAAGTAGCATTATCAGCGTATTTTAATTGGATGATGTCCTGTCAAGTGGTGTAATACGTCGGTTTCCTAGCGATCGGTTATGCCAGCTTTTGTGGGGAAGACTCCGGCAACTTAT
>PXYW01000160.1 GCA_003023695.1 Sulfobacillus benefaciens
CAGCGGCCAATCCAATCCTTTCGCCGTAATACGGAGCGCCATCGCTCGGCGACGATGGATAACACTTGGTCGCCAGCGTGATGCCCGAAGGTATCATTCACCAATTTAAATCCATTAAGGTCAGCAAATAGCAACATAAACGGTTGTTCGGAACGAATAAGGGCATCCAGATGCATTTGAGTCGCCAATCGATTCGGTGTCTGGGTGAGAATATCATTAAAGGTATAGTAAGTGCCCCGAGTAGTACTCATAATTAGGATATCTAATGATAATCGTTTTATTACGCTGTCTATAATGCCGGAACCGAGTCCACGTTCTTCACCGAAACACTCGATCACTGTCTCATGAATTATGGAATGCAAGACTTTCACATAGGCGCTAAGAAACCATTCGGTGCCTAAACCGCAATGATTGGCGCTGGCTTTCCGTAATCTTGCCACGGTGGCTTCTGCCAGCGGATCGTCTGTTAGATGTTCAATATGATCTTTCAGAGTTTCCTCCAGACGATCGTACGGTGGACAGAATTGAATCACACTGTCTTGCTTGACGATTTTTACGATCCTTTGATAAAAAATAGGAACGACACTATTTGCTACCTTATTCCATGATACTTTCGCAACATTTCTCGCGTCTTGTGGCGTCCAGTCAATAAGTTGGGCTTGAACCAATAAGTTGTCATAGTTCCATTCCGCAATATTATTGAAAGCCATAGATGTGAACCCCTTTTTAGATATACATGTCAGCAACCAGCAAAATTGGGTGTCATTTTGAGTTGCTTTATGCAATTTGGCCACTGTAAAGCTCTACTTTGGAATTGTGCTTTTCTTAGTATACGTATTCTATTGATTAAGGCGGTCTCAATATGAGTGTCATACCTGGGGCATTAGGCAGACCTCGACCCCATCACATATTTTTACAGGAGGTGTTTGTAGATTTTCCGAGACGGAATATGAAACCCCAGTCGAAACTGCTATGGCACGAAGTTAATGCTAACATGTAGACAAAGCTTATCGGGATTTACCATAAGCAAACTGTTTAGGATAAGTGGGGTCTATGACTAATTTTATTGGCAAACATCATGAATTAATAAAGTTTTCCTCAGTCGGTGCAATCAACACTATGGTCGATGTTACGGTATTTTGGGTTCTACTCCATTTATGGTCCCCGGATCACAGTGGCCTTGTGGCAGCTTTTGAATCACTTATTGCGTGGGGCGTTGCGAGTCTCGGAGGATATTTCATGCACTCGCGATTTACATTTCGCACCCGTCTTCCTGTTGTGGGATTTTACGGGGTAACCGCCATCGGAGTTGCAATTCAAATGTTTCTAAGTGGTTTCGGTACCGTACATTTTGGTCACGGAGGCGCTTTGGTTGGTAAGATCGTCGGGGTCGTTATAGCGACTGGCATTACTTTTACGGGCTATCGATTGCTTGCCAAACTAGGATCTGGGGTTAAGACAGTTGGATCTGTTCACGTCTCTCAAATTTCCAAGAATTTAATGGCTTCCCCTAAATTGGCCCAAAAATCGATGGGGACAGGATCTCGATAGGTTGCGGTCTAACCTCCTAATGTTAGACAACTCATTGATCGCTGGGTCCCGTTTTCCACCCCGGCGAGATGAAAGCGAATACCGATCGTTATACATGGTCGATAAGGGGACTTAGGTTCTGACTCCATTGACCTGTACTTTAGTAATTGATTTAGAAAAATAAAGGTTTTCCCGGTAAATTGTCGAATAACATGAATTGAAACAAAACTGTCAAGAACAAGTGGATGATTTATCGAAAATGCCTAAAACTACTACAAAAAGGACATGACTGTCATGAACATTATTGACTCTGCTGGATGGCGATATAGACTTATACCGCGCCTCATTCGCGACAGATCCGGTCAATCTCTGGTGGAATATACGTTGATTTTGGTTTTGGTCTCGATAGTGGGGATTCTTGCTTTAGGGCTCATTGGTCATGTGACCGGTAGTCACATCCACCAAATCGCTAACAAAATTCCTGAATCTTAGTCGGAGGTATAGGGAAAAAGCAGATTACTTTGAATAGTATTAATTTTAAATTCACGCTTTCCCAAAACTGAGATCGTCTAAGGAACTCGTACTCAGTTTCCTATGATATTTGTCCGTATGCCCATGCGGAAACCGACATCATTCGACTAATTGATCCTTAATCCCATTAAAATTTATCCAAACATCCATTGTATGTTTGCATTGTTATGTCAAACCGTGTAATGTGGAAATTGGAAAATATGCCCTTGGGCAGTCATCCATCTTACCATAATATTTCTAAGGAGTGGTCACACAGTGACGGCGATAAAGAAAATAAACAACTGGAGCCGCGAGGCCTATGCTTTTGGCAAAGCCCGCATG
>PXYW01000161.1 GCA_003023695.1 Sulfobacillus benefaciens
GATGGCCGCCGCCAGCGTGAGAGCCAGGCCTAGGCGGAGAAACACCCGGTCGCGGCGCTCGGCCTCCTGTTGAGCGAGAGCCCTCAGCAAGCGGGTGCTCCATGAGTGCGTTGGCGTATTGGTCATGGTGTTCATCATTGAACTCCTTTCCGTCCGGTGGTTGCGGCCACCGGCAGTCGACAGCGCCAGGCCGGCTTATGTGGGCAGACGAGACGGTTACGACACCTGTTCGGCCCGATCCAACGCCTCTTGCAGTTGCGCCAGCGTCGTAATGTCCGGGTGCTCCCGTACCCAGTGCGCCCAGGCTTTCGGCGACACGTTGCGGCCCATGAACAGATCGCGCACCGCCTTTTGCGTGGCATGCACTTGTTCACAGAGCGGATCCAGCCACCGGTCATCCAGCTTTTGCCGCAAGACCTTATGAAACGTCGCGGTCGCTGTGGTGGCATCAATATGATGTTTCAGCATCCACCGCACCGTGCCCGCAATTTCGGCGTCGGACGCCTTGGCCTCCTGCTGCCACTGCCGGACTTGGGCTTCGGTCAGATGCGTGTTGGCGGTAAACCGGGTCCAGAGGGCGCGGTCCAAGGGGATCTCCACGCTCTCGCCGGATGGCTTGGGGGTCTTTTTTGGGCGCGTCGACACCACCGGGGCGTCCACCGCAGGCGCGGGAGAAGAGGAAGCCGCGGGAGCAGACCCATCGGCATCCGGTGAGGAAGGATCCTCGTAGGACTCTGCCATGACGTCCGCCTCCAAACCCGTGGGGACTTCCGGCGCAATCGACGGCACCGTCGTTGTCGACGTTCCCGGATCGGCGTCCAGCCAATGCCACCGCACATTGCGGGCCGATCCCGCCGATTCCCATGCCGCCCGATCCAGAGCGCGATCTGCCGCCACCCAGATCCCGAGGCACGTGTCCGTCACCCACGCGTACACCGCATCGGGACCCGCCAGGGACCGGGCCACCAGGACGGCGCGTTGCCGCACCGCGATGGTCCATTCCCGCGGCAAGGTGTCCACCCCGTCCAACGCCCATCGCCAGGGCACACCCGGCAAGGCCTGCATCCGGTGCCACAGCGCCGCGGTTCCGGCGCCGGAGACCGCATCCCACCAGGTGGCGGCCTCCGCCGGAGCCATCAGCCATTGCATCCAGGCCGGGGGCGTTGCAGGCAGTAAGGCCAGATCATCCGCCTGGGCGGGATTCTCTGCCGCGGTTTGGCCCTGTGCGTCCGTTCCGTCCGGCGCTGCAAAAGCTGTTGGGGACCCGGCGAGATCCCACGGTGCCAGCACCGCCGCATCCTCGGGAACGGGTGGGGCCACCAAACCGTCCTCTGACGCGACCGCCTCGGCATCCGCCCAGGCCGGGGGCGTTTCGACGGGCGGTGTGCTGCGGGGTTGACGGGCCAGATGCGCCTGCTTCCACTCCTCGTGATACGCCGATTCCCAGGGGACCGTTTCGGCCAGAAACGCTTGTTGCGGAGAGCCATTGACCATCCAGCGACAGACCACATGATGCTTGGGCAGCCGCATGAAGTCGTCCGCGCCAAAGTTGATGTTGTCCTGGGCTTCATCGCTCGGACTAATCATATTCGAGTACGTGCGCATAAAGCGTTTCATGAAGTCTTCCGCTTCTTCGCGCAGTTCAAACTGATAAATCACCAGATTTTGCACCAAACTGCGCACCCCTAAGATGGCCCGCTCGGACAGAATTTCCCCCAAGAACCGGACCGCGAGTGTCGTTTGGGCGCCATACGCCCGGCCTTCGGCCAAAATGTCCAGAAACCCTTCACTGATAAAATTCTGCGCTTCATCAATGACCAGCGCCGTGGGGACGCGTTGGTCTTCTGGGAGATCACTTTGCGTTTCCAACGCATGCCACAGCATGGTAATGAGAAAGACCCCCAACAACCGGGCCCCGGCCTTGCCCAAGCGGGCTTTGTCCAAGTTGGCTACCAGCACCTTGCGCCCAGTGACCACATCGCGCAGATTGAGCTGCTGACGATCGTGACCGGTGGTGAGGGCGGCGCGCACCGCTTGCCCGCGCAAAACTTCGTCCAACTTGTTGCGCGGCGCCGCTAAGCCTTCTTCGACAAACCGCGGATTATTGGCCACCGTTTGGGTAAAGGTCACTTGCCAGTAATCGCGCTGGTGGGGATCCCGCACCCGATCAATCACCTGTTGGCGAAACGTGGTATCGGTGAGCATTTTGTACACCATGGAAAAGTCGGCCTGATCGCCATGGACTTCTTTGACGGCCAGGATGGCATTGCCGAGAAATTCGCGGGAACGCGCCCGGATCGCATCGTCCCCAAAGACCTGGGTGAGGC
>PXYW01000162.1 GCA_003023695.1 Sulfobacillus benefaciens
TGATCCACGCCATCCTCTATCATGCGCCTCACCCCTTCATCAATAAATGGAGGCGCATGTTTCAATCCTAAGTAAACCCGGTAAGTGTCGGGTTCTTCGGCATTTAATACCTGTTCCAGGATCTCGGCCTGGGCTTTGGTAATGCGGTACAAAGGCGAGCCCCCACCAATGGCCAAGTACCTTGCCCTTAAGTCTTCCAATTGGGTTGGCGAAGGAGGCCTCCCATGTCGGATATGGGTATAATACCGCGGTAGATCGTCTAGATCTTGTGCCGCCCCGTACGCCATCACTAACACGCCAATCATTCGGTTCCCCCCGTTTGATGGACCCATTGGACAATTTGCCGCAACACCTCGGGACTAGTTTCAGGCAATACTCCATGTCCTAAATTGAATATGTATCCAGGCTGTGTTTTCATTGCCAATACCATGTCTTTAATCGGTTCCGCCACGGCAGCAAATCCCGCGGTCACCCGTACTGGATCCAAGTTGCCCTGAAGGGCGATTTTGCCCCCTAGCCGTTGGCGTGCCGATGGTAGAGGAACCCGCCAATCAATGCTCAACACATCGGGTCCTGCTTCGGCCATTAATTCCAAAAGCGATCCGGTTCCGACACCGAAATAGATGCGTGGGGCCAATAGTGATTTAAGGGAAGAAAATAGTCGACTCATATAAGGTAGCACGTAGTCTCGATAGTCTTGCGGTGCCAAAGCCCCCACCCAGCTGTCAAATATCTGTACCGCTTGAGCACCTGCATCAATCTGCGCCGACAGGTATTGGATAACCATATCCGTTAGTTTATTCATTAGGGCATCCCATGCCTTGGGCTCCGTCCACATTAGGCGTTTGGTATGAGCATAGTTGCGACTGGAACCACCTTCAACAAGATAGCTGGCTAAAGTAAATGGACCTCCGGCAAACCCTATAAGTGGAGTCCCCCCTAGTCGTGTGGTAATTCGTCCAATGGCATCAATCACAAAAGGCAGATCTTCCATGGGATCCATGGATTGAAGACCTTCAACGTCTTTCGCTGTACGAATCGGATGTGCAATGATGGGACCGACAGATTCCTTAATCTGGAACTCAACTCCCATCGGGGCTAACGGCACCATAATATCCGAAAATAGTATCGCCGCATCGACACCAAGTTCCTCCACAGGACGACACGTCACTTCTGTACAAAGTTCCGGGTTTGTAGCCAACTCCATAAACCCGAATCTCTGCCGCAGCGCCCGATACTCCTCCTGATACCGACCCGCTTGTCGCATAAACCACACCGGAATCGTATCGACAGACAGCCCCCGACATGCCCGAATAAACCGACTCTCCGTTTGAATCCCCCGCTCTCTAAAACCGTTTTATTATACCATTTTTGACAAGAATGCCGATGGGGGATATATCCGCATGTGCGCTAACCTAATCCGGTCGAATCGTGTGCCAGTCGTCGTTTGCGTGGTCGCTCATGGAGGGCTTTGGTCCATGTGCGCAACTGAGGGCGCCAATCGTTTAGATGGACGAATCCCCGGAAGATTATCTGAAGATCCTACCAAATCATTTGGGATATACGCCAGACGGCGCTGGATGTCCGTCTGGAGGCGAACTACTCCGCTATATGCCCTTTAAAATCCTTTAGGCTTTCAATATGTTTTGCAAAGTTAGCGCATATGGGGTACTACCGCCCCATGCACCAGAGCTTCAAACGCGTCGTGGTTGGCAGCCCCAGCCCTGCGGGATCCTGCGACAAATTCTTGGTTCGTCTCTCGATGCCACATGCACCAACATCCGTCCTCCGCGCCCCCGGGTCCAAATAGGGAAACTAAATCCGGCCAACGCTCGGGGATCAAGGACACACACTGAATCGATTCGACCATCTTCTTTCTCTCTTTTTCATGAGATTTTAAACGACATGCCACCCCTCATGTCGTCCCGCAGAGGGCCGTCACTCGGCGTTAGGGGCGTTCGCCCGGTCGGCCATCATCTCGGGAAATTCGCGCGCCAGGAGCGTCAGAATATCGGAAAAGGTTCGGATAACGCGGAATGGCCAGGCGGCATGTTGACGCGGCAGGCCGGAGCCGCGATAGTCGACCCAGACACCCTGGATGCCGAGCTGCTGCGGCACAAGAACCTCCCATTCCAAGTTGTCCCCGATCATCCACACCTCATGGGGATGGGCGTCTAACTCCTGCAATGCCTTGGCGTAAATCCGCACGTCGGGTTTTCCAAAGCCGCATTCCTCTGCCCCGAAAATCCCAACCGGTCAACAGGCCACAAGAAACCA
>PXYW01000163.1 GCA_003023695.1 Sulfobacillus benefaciens
TCGGCCAGCCTGGCGCGCTCTTTTGCTAATCCGTGAGGATCGCCATCTAAAGCAGCAAGGCAGGTGAGCCCAACCCATTCAGGAGCCAAGTTCGCGATGGCACATACTGTGCCATCGCCGCCGGCTTGTATTGAACTCGCGATCAAAGTATCCGTTCCCACGAGTAGGTGGAAGTCATCGCGGTCCCCTACGACATAGCGCAATTCCAAAAAATACTCGAAATTTTTACTGGAGTCCTTGATGCCCATAATGTTGGGATGATCCGCTAATTTAGATACAATGTGGGGAGACAGCGATAGTTTGGTATAGGGAGGAATGTTGTACAACATTAGAGGCACCGGAGAGTGGTCTGCCAACATCTCAAAGTAGCTCTGAATCTCGGCGTCATTTAGTAGATAATAAAAAGGCGGGGGCACTAAAGCGCCGGCAATTCCTAGTCCCTTCAATGAACGCAACTCCTCTAGAGTTTCCGACGGCACCGCATTGAGCACGCCACTATAGACAGTGCATCGGCTCTGCACTCGGTCCATGACGGCCTGACGAAAGTCAGCGCGAAATTTCCGAGGGGCCAAGGCTCCCTCTCCAGTTGATCCCAAGATGGACAAATCCAGACCGTGATGGGCTATCAGTCGTTCAATCAATTGGTCTAGAGTGTGGTAATCAATGGTAAATTCAGGGGTAATCGGCGTAACCATGGCTGCTTGAATGATAAGAGGCTTCGACATAACGGAAGGGCTCCTTTAAATACAATGGTCTTACTGACATTCTATCGTAAGGCAGCATAGAATCAAATCTTATAACAATTGTTGGCGGGTATAGGAATACTTGCAGGTTTCGGCTCATCTTTTTAAAAAAGGGAGCACCTTGGCCTATAGATGATTGCTCTGTAGCCAAGGCCAGTGGGAAATATGCCCAAAAGTTAAACGATTCAATGGGTCGGATTTTTGGTTAAAATAATGCTCCAATCCGCAGTGGCCGGTTGAATTGCCGATAATCGGAACACGCCGGAATCATCAGCGTTGAGGTGGCATTGGAAGCCGGCAGGATGAAACACGACCGTTGCCAGATCGTGCTCTACCATATGCACATAAGACTCCACTTCGCGAACCATGGATTCCTGGTCGGCAATGATCTCCAGCTGTTCTCCTGCCTCCAATGTTTGCATAATGTGAGCGATATCCACGACTTTGGGACGCCAAGAAAAGCCGCGGCAGTCGAGCTGTTTCACGGAGGCACCTCCAATGTGCGTCATTGCTTATTAGATTATCACGACGGTGAAAAAAGTCTATGGGCGGATACGGTCGCCCCATGGCCAATAGGCGTGGCGACCCAACAACACCGTGATGCTGGGGACCAATAGCGTCCGCACCACCCAAGTGTCCATCAACACGGCAAAGGTGAGTCCGATGGAAATGGTTTTCATCACTTCCAATGGGCTCACCAACAAAGCCAAAAAAACGATGACCATAATCATTCCGGCTCCGGTAATCATGGATCCTGTGGTGCCTACACCTAAACGCACGGCTTCCTGTATGGGTTTCCCTGCTTTAAAGGGTTCTTGAATACGGTGCAACAAAATGACTTCGTAATCCATCGATAGGCCAAACAGCAATACAAAAATTAAGGGAGTGATAGAGCTATCGGGGGGGCTAGGACTAAACCCCAGATGGCCGGTTTGCACGACAAAATATAAAAATCCGGCGGTGGCTAAGGCCACGAGTCCGTCCAGTATTACGCCCAGCAGCGCTTGCAAGAGAGAACCGGTGGCGATTGCCAAAACAATGAGAGCTACCATTGCGACGGATATTAAAATCCAGGGAAGCCGTGAGGAGGTTAGCTGGTTAAAACTCTGGAGCATTGGCACCAAACCACCGGTTGCAGCGCGTGTATGGGCTGGTAGCCAAAGAGCCAGATGATGGTTTATCGTCTCGGATAACTGCGCGCTGGCCGACGTGTCAGGGCCGGATTTGGCGGTGACGAATAGGACCACAAGATGGCGGTCTCGCTGGGGGATAATAAAATTTTGGAGGGCTTGAGACACGGCGGCGGGCGCTATTTGGGGATGTCGGATCATCAGGGACAGCGACTCTGGAGATAGGCCCAGTTGGGTTGGAGAGGCGACCTGCTTCACTTCGGGCAGTGTTGTTAGGGCTTTTGTTACTCGGTTTACTGCGACCCAAGTTGCTTGATTGGCCACCGTCGTTGGGAAACGCATCACAATGGCCAATGGTGCAATGCTACCGGCACCTTGAATTTTTTGCTGCAAGGTC
>PXYW01000164.1 GCA_003023695.1 Sulfobacillus benefaciens
ATGATAGGCGGTTAAAAGATTCCATGCCGCATTTTCATTGTTCTGGGCCAAAACAGCAGCCACTTCTTGAGTGTGCGGATTTATTGTCGGCTCAATAGCTTCCATCCCTTTTGGGGTTGTAAGCCGCCTAACCTGTTGATGATTTATTAGGACTACCGACTTGCCACCAGAAATAACGCGGGGTCCACCGGCCATAAATCCCCAAGGTTGTCCTCCGCCAAGGGTGAGGTAGTTTCTATAGGGAAGCATAAATGGAAATTTTATAACCCGTCCTGTGGTGGCGTTCCAAAGATCTAGCGGAGCACCGTCAGCCATAAACGAAAGTGAATACTGTTCATCAATCCAGTATAAGATATTGTGAGAATGGGGAATGAACGCTGCAAGCCATATTCCATCCCCTTTCGGCGCAATAAAGAGGGTTTTGGGTGTACTAAACCCGGCAGTTGTGGCCATCACCTCGGTAGCCACGTCGTGACGCCCGCCTAAAGTGCCTTCGGTAAGGCTATAGGCCAGATAGGTTCCGTTAGATGACCAAATCACAGAACCATCCACGGTCCCGGGAAAGATTTTCGAAGTAGCCGCAACATTACCTTGCAGGGTAATTAACCGTAGAGCAGAGTTTTGTACGACGGCGATGACATCATGCCCTGGCTGCCATTGATAGCTCACGGCTGAAATGCTGAGAACCGTAGCTTTTGTGATCCGGTTATAAATATGGAGCATAGGGTTCGCGCCATAGAGCCCCGAGGTTTGATAGGCTAAATATTGTCCATTATATGACCATAACGGATTTGTCGTAGACGTATTGGACGAGACGTGCACCAAGGAACCGACTGGAGTTGTCATCCAGAGTCCCTCAGCATTAGCAAATGCAAAATCACCAAACTCGGATGCTTTTGCGAGATGTAATGTGAGCGCTGGAAGCCTTGGCTTGCGTGCCGAATTCACCGGGAATGCGGTTTTGGAAGCAACATGATGCTGAGGAGCCCAGACGATGAGCCCCGCTAAAACAGCGACTCCTAATGCCCACCATCCAGCGCGGCGGTGAGGTGTGGATGTTTCCCTATCGATCTCGTTACGCAACTGATGCCACCGCTCATAATCAAACATAACAGGAGCTTGAAGTGGGAGCAATCCTTTTTTATCAAACCAGTCTCTAAGTTCCTTGTCGCTTAGGTTCATTGATCATCCCCCCATATGGCCTTGAAGCGCCGTCGTGCTCGATAGAGACGGCCGCGAACCGATGCTGGCGGTATTCCGAGCACAATACTAATCTCATCGACAGGGAGGTCGAGGTAATAGAAAAGCCACAGACATTCTTGGTCACTCCGCGAAAGTCTGACCAGAGTATCTTGAACCAGCACGCGAATAGTCCAATCCTGCGATACCGCGGTACCTTCGCCAGGCTCTACCGCATTGCCTGACAGCATTTTCCGCCGTGCATAGTCACGAATCTTATTGCGGGCTACACGGTAGAGCCAACCCGGATGGATATCGAGGGTCGGCCGTTGCAAGGCCAGACGATATAATTCGATAAATGTTTCCTGTGCGATATCTTGCGCCAAATGCGAATCATTGGTGTAGAGCGCAGCAAATTTTACGAGTTTATCGCCCCATGCCTTGACCCAGAGGTCCACCTTGCTGACATCCGCCACCGAATCGCCCTCCTATATTCACTATTAACAACGTCAAATGTGTGCGTTAGGTTTGTGGTCAAAAAATTTTTAACATCAATGGGATTCAATCCCAGGATGTATGCATTCTTCAGCACAATGCTCTTGTTGGGGGAGGGTTTCAATTCAAATTTGGGTAATCGTTTTGCGAGGAAATCCTTATGGTAGGGCGGCAATCTGTACCAATGTTATGCCCATGTCAGGATAAACCGACAAAATCCGACAGCATTCGCCGCTATGTCCGGGAGGGCTGCGTTGTCACGTGATATCGTGGCCTATGCTGTCATGACGATGGCGTTTGCCACCGAACATCCCTAGCAGAAAGTGCTCCTCTGATGCATCTTTAGCAGTCCAGGCAAGACATTCTGAGCCCGCTCTGGACAGTTTGGCCTGTCGGGCCTCTGTTCTTCCGGATTGCCGGCGTCCCGCCGGCCCTGTCTTGTGCATATGTTTCTAATTGCCCCATAAAGGAGAGGATGTTA
>PXYW01000165.1 GCA_003023695.1 Sulfobacillus benefaciens
GCTCAAACAATTTCTCCAGATGCACCATCTGGCGGGGTAAGTGTTAACAAAGGCTTTTCCATGAACTGATTGGCCACTGCCTGGTATCCCAAAGCCTGATAAAACGCGGCCACCTCTAAGTTATGCGGCTCAATCAACAGATTGATTTTTTGGCACCCGTGCTGTCGTAGCGAACGTTCGGCAGCTTGCATTAAAAGTCGCCCGATACCTCGTCGACGGAATGGATCTGCCACTGCCAGGTGGTAGATCCAACCCCGGCGTCCATCAAACGCTCCCAGCACACAACCTATAAGACGATCATTCCATTGGTAGCCCCAATAATGTTGACCGAATCGCCTGACTGCCTCCACATAGCTTCCTTGGTCATCACCCCAATCCCAGGATAGTCCTGCATTTTTCCACAGTTTTACTAAATCCGCATAATCTTCTTCCTTTAATGGCCGCAATCCCACAGTTCCACACCCCCATGCGATACGATATGGCAACCGCAGGCACCATGTGCATCACGCATGTTACGCGAATTTCGTGGTAAGTCGTTTCATACTTGGCGTCCGACAGCATGGGCCACCGCTTTTAACGACTCTATTAACTCGCGAAAGTGGGGCAAAGTAAGACTTTGCGGTCCATCCGACAACGCCTCTTGAGGATTGGGATGCACCTCAACAATGAGCCCATCAGCACCGGCGGCGATACCAGCACGGGCCATTGGTGCCACCCAACTCCAATGCCCGGTGGCGTGGGAGGGATCCACGATAATCGGCAGATGCGACAATTGCTTAACCACTGGGATTGCGCTTAAATCCAAGGTATTGCGCGTTTTGCCTTCATAAGTGCGTATCCCCCGTTCGCATAAAACAATGTGTGGATTACCGTGAGCCGCGATATATTCCGCCGCCATTAACCATTCATCAATCGTAGCCGCCACGCCCCGTTTGAGCAGAACCGGTTTTTTCGTGGAACCCACCGCCTTAAGCAACGAGAAATTTTGCATATTTCGCGCGCCAATCTGCACCATATCCGCCCATTCGGCCACAAGCTGCAAACTTTCTTGGTCAACTGCCTCAGTCACAACCATGAGGCCTAGTTGTTGCCGCGCTTGATGCAATATCCGTAGGCCTTCCATTCCCAGCCCCTGAAAGCTATAGGGCGAAGTTCTCGGCTTATAGGCACCACCCCGCAATACTAACCCTCCGACCTCGTGCACCGAGGAAGCTACCTGAAGTAGCTGGGTTTGGCTCTCTACGGCACAAGGACCTGCAATGACCACAACCCGCGGGCCTCCGAACTCCACGGAACCCACCCTAATAATGCTGTCGTCAGGATGGAACTCCCGGCTGACCAATTTGTATGGCCGCCGTTCCGATGGCGCAACCGAACTCATTCATATCATCCTCTCTGGTGCCCCCATCTTAGCCGTGATATTGGGGGGGTATTATCGGTTGGCGACGGACCCGAAGACGACAAAAGACCTTCCTCCCCATCAGGGACGAAGGTCAACTCCGCGGTACCACCCTATTGACGGCATCAAATCGCCATCGCTTTGTCGACTGCCAACACAGCCGCTCCCGGTAACGGCAGGACGCCGGATACTCTACTAATCGGAAAAGCCGATGTTCGATGCTCACTCACGGGTGAACGATTGACACTGGGGATATCGACTTGCACCGACCGCCGACTCTCTGAAAACCCGCTGCGCCATTCCCTTCCCGATCATCGTTTTTGCTTATGGTTATTGCTTGGATATTACACGACGTTCGACACCACTGTCAACACATGGTATAGCCCGCCGTTTGGCTATAGATGCACTGGTTCACCATGTGCCGGCAGTATCCAAAGGCCTTGACCACGTTCCAGAAGTTTGCGCGCAGACTGCCTGGTTTCGCCGAAATCCCACGATAAGATTCGTGGTGAAGGCTTTATTCGACCTTTCTTGGTCACTAAGGCATCGCCTACTGCGATAAATCCCGGACCTGCATATGCTAAATGGCCAGGCGTGTGACCAGGTGACGAAATGGCGGTTAACGAACCCACGTGA
>PXYW01000166.1 GCA_003023695.1 Sulfobacillus benefaciens
ATTCATAGCAGAAAAATCACCTCCTCTCGCAGTGTACCAAAGCGACGAGCGTGAAATTCAACGGGAGCTACGAAAATATTGTCTTTACCGCACGAGAATCGGTTCCAGTGCGATTCACCAAAAGTACTTTTTCCAAAAAGCATGTGAAGTGGTGAAACCCTATGTTATACTGCGGCACAGGGTGCTCAACATATGATGGACACAGGCTTACTGAAGCAAACGCGTAGTATTGCTGACAGAAAATTTGTGCCATGATGGGATGACTGGGAATGGTAACGCTGATATAAAAATGCCTCCAAAATAAACGGATCAAAATGCCCAAGACCGGTTGGGTAGACAAAGGGTTTTGGCGGAACCATCATGGGCGCCACCGTATGGCGCCAGGCGAACCGTTGGTTTGTGTCAATCAGCGTGGCAGTATCCGGGCGGTACGAAACGCGCTGAATAGCAGACTCTGCTATGATAAAAAATGAGTAAGTTATCGTTGCCATAAATGCAGCTCGTGCAATTACTCACAGTGACCATTGCCACAGACGACAAAATACTTGGGTTATTTTCAGAAAAGTAGTCTGCTGCGAGGAGGTCGATTTGTCTCATGTCAAGCTCAAAAGCACGGCCAGCATTGGACATCCCATACGATACACTGGTCGATTTTGTCGGAGATCCGTTCATGGCGGATCTAGTACTTTTTTTGAATGGCAACCAATTTATGGTGATGCCTGAGCTTCTCGACGGATTTCGCCGCAAGTATCCTTCCTATCACCGAATTTTTTATGAAACTTTGCCTCCTGGGCTATTAGCTCAGCAAATCGAGGCGAGCGGCAGGATTCAGGTCGGGACTCTAGATTTTGAGGTGCAGGCGGACATTTACACGGCTGGTCGAGGAGAGATGGCGCGATTAGGGGATCGACTTGGCCCAGCATTGCCTTATGCACAAAATCGGCTAAGTCTAGTGGTTTCGAATCAAAATCCCATGCGCATTCAGGGACTGCAAGATTTGGGGAAACCCCAAATACGGGTTGCGATGCCTAATCCCCAGACCGAAGGAATTGCACGCTTGGCCCGTCAAGCCTTGGTGTTAGAAGGTGGAGAAATGTTGGCCAAAAAGGTGTTTGAGGAAAAAGCATTAGTCGGAGAAACTCGCTTTACGACTGTCCACCATAGGGAAACCATTCCATGGGTCGTTGAAGGGCAATGTGACGTGGGTGTTGTATGGCAAAGCGAAGCTTTCTGGGCCCAAAAACAAGGCCAGGCGATCACCGTGGTGGATTTGCCCAAAGGGGCCAATCCGATGGGTCAATACTGGATCGCAGGGCTAACTGCATCGCGTCATTCGAAAGCACGTGACGCATTTTTGGATTTTATTCAAACGCCGACAGCACAGGACATATATCGCCGTTATGGATTTGAAGCTGTATCATCCGACGCGTCCGTGTATTCGGGGTTTTAAAACACTGTTGCTATGCACAAGTGCGCCGAATATGGGTGTTAGAAGAAATCCGGAGGCAACGCGATTCGTGACGTTGCCTTCCGGGTTTTGTCTATAGTTGGCTATCAAGTACATGGTGAATGTTTGGCGGCTCGCTTTCATCCTCAGGGTTACTGGTGTTCCACCATACACCATTGTTCGTTATCGTTAACGTGCCAATTCCCGTAGGCAACACTGAGTTGGGCACTGCCTGCCACCCGGTGGCTTGGGGCGGCAAAAGGAACCAGGCACTTCCTGTGTTTTGACTCACCAACGCTAGAAGCGACCCATTAGGCAATATTAGCAGCGTTTGATACGGACTTTGCTGGGTAGTGGCATTGGGGGGAGTGGGGATGGTGAGGTTCTGCCAGGCTGCACCGTCTGTTGTGCTAAATTGCACAGGATACGAAGAACTACCGGAGATTAAAAGCGCCTGCTGATGGGGCATTAAGGCAATATTGCTGGGACCTTGCAAAAGGCCGACTGTGGCTGTGGAAAGCCAGGTGCCGTCAGCATTCTTGTACAAAACGGATTGGGGAGTAAAGCCGCCCATTTG
>PXYW01000167.1 GCA_003023695.1 Sulfobacillus benefaciens
AGCCCATTAACGGCCACTCAAAAGAAGAGCCTGTCCTTTTATATCGCCAGTGGCACCGATTCGTTACAACCTGCCCAAGCCCTGGCCCATCAACTCGTCACCGATGGATACACAGTGGCCGGCATCGGCTGGGCTAATCACCATAATCATCATCGCACTGTAATTTTAAACACGACGGGCGATCATTGGTTGGGGAATCGGATTGCTGCAATGACGGGCCCCGCAGTGCAGTCCTTTACCTCTTATCATACGACCCCATGGGACATCAAAATTACCGTAGGCAGTGATTATCGCGCTCCGACTACGACTTCTTCTCCCACTTAATCATGTCCCCATCGCCGAAAAGAACAATTTTCTCCACAACCCCGCCGCCAGCTTCATGCCCCGGTACTATAAACGCCACACGGCTAAAACAGCCACCAGTAAGGTAATGCCTCCAACGCCAAACGTCACTGTCGAAGTGCGCATCCGTTGGGCTAGTGTCAGAACCCCACTAATAGCCAAAAATGACACCAACGTAGTTGCCGCCACCATTAGCAGAGTAGCGCTGGTACCAAATTGTACACCGCCTGCACGCCTCCGCGACCAATTACCATCGGTACCACGTCGAACACCACATCGCGAACCCAATGGACTTTGTTTTCGATGCCCCAATGCCCTTGCACGAAGTGCAAGAGATCGCCCGGCGGGGCTTCTTCCGGCAAACAACTCGTGATGCCATAGGCGTACTCGTGTCGGACAGGCTGGCCGGCCAGGTCGGTCGTCGTGCGTTCGATCCGAAAACACTGTTCGACGCGAGGAAACCACCGGTCGCCGCGCAATGCCGTGCTGACCCATATCTGTCGCTGTTCAATCCGGCCATGACCTTTCTGGATTGTCTGGACCTGAGGGGGGGAAATCCCAGTTCATCTGGGTGAGGTGGCGTTTCAGTATCCGCTGGTTGTCTCGAAGATCGATCCCAAATTCGGACCCGTCACGGTCCGCGTGTGATGGCGACCCTGCGCAATTTGGTTGTGAGCTTACTCCGCCTCCACGGCCATCCCAATTTGGCTCAGGCGACGCGTCAATATAACGCAGACCGAGATCAGGCCCTTCGGGTGGTTGGCGCCTGAGACGGCCCGGCGCCGGTCACCACATATAATATCGCGCGAAAAAGGGCAAGACGAACCGATGTCGGTTCGCTCTGCGTTGCCATTTCCCTTTCGGGATGGCCTAATGTCCCACGGCGGTCGTCAATGGTTAGTCGTCTGCTCTATCATTTCAGTCAACCTGACTTTGACGAATCCCTGCTAGGATTCCCGTGTTAGCAGGAAAAGTCGTTAATATTGGCGAACTATGGCGAATAGCGGAGGTTCCTTTTAATGGGCAGTAGTTTTGATAGACCTGAAATGAAAAAAAGGAGAGACCTATGTATACACTACGTTACTATTGTCCGGATGATGCTTATTTTTCGCGTTGGAAAGCACAGGATCCCCAGAGTTGGGTGGACCATGTCGCCACCTTAGATTTGCTTCGCAGGATTCATAGCGTCCATCACATTGACCATGAGGAATTTATCATTCCCTCTGATTCTAATGGCTGGCCCTCTGAAGCCGAAGAGCACCGCATCTATCGAGAGCATATCATGCCTCGAGCTCATATCCTCATTCCTCGTCTAGAAGCGCACTCTCTGCGTAAAGCATTTAAATCGAATTCTGGAAATCTCTATCTGGTAGGCCGTGTTGTGATTTTGGAGGACGGTCTAGTGGGATGGGCCACGGGCACGTCAAATAGTTTTCGTCGGTTTCTACCCCCAACGGAGTTTGGCCGATTCGATCGACGCTATTTCCTCGAAGCGGTTTTGACACACGGACCGGATCTCTTAAGCGAACTTTGTTTCCCCGTCATCGGCCTCCCTGAGCAACGGATG
>PXYW01000168.1 GCA_003023695.1 Sulfobacillus benefaciens
GCATAGAAACATTTGTCTATGTTTTTAGTAGCAGAACACCGCCATGATCATTCCGCGTCGTGGTGACATTTGGGAGTATCAGCTCCCTGGCCAGCGAAAAAAGCGCAAAGAGATCGGGACGATTACCCGCCAGCGGCGCTATCTCTCGGCACACTCCCAGCCCCTGCGGGTGTTCATCGCCTGGAAACGGCGGCCCAAAGGGCGCTATTCTGGCATTTGGCCGAAAGCGCTCTTGCGCTATGGCCGGCGGGTCAGCACCCGGGCCGAGCGCGAGGCCGCCTTCGCCGCCCGCATTGCCGAACGAAAAGCCGCCCGCGATATCTCTCAAGAAGGACCCTCCGGAGACATTGCCCGGATTCCTGAAAATCTCGAACAAAAGAGGTGATGGTGATGATCACGGTGGTCTTGGTGCTCGTGGCGCTCTGGATTGTCTTCGCTTTCCTGAAAGGCCTGGTTCGGGGGATTTTGGTGATTGCCGGACTGGCTTTTGTCGTCTTTTTCCTCGCTCAACCGGCTGCGGTTTCTCCGTCCGTGCGGGCGGCTATTGCGGCACAGTCCGTGGTGCATGCAGGGCACCGCGTGAGCACCACGGTTTTGCGGTCGCGCATCGTGGTGAGGGAATGGCAATTCCTGCTTTATACGGTGCGCCACACGCTGTAATCCGGCACGGTCTGTCGTCCTTCGGGGGTGTTCACGCCCTGCCGCTGGCAGGGCTCACCGCCTGTCTATCTCTCGAAGAAAAGAGGTCTGATCCATGTCTGCTCATTTACGATTAGCCGCTGCTGTCCTTTATCAGCACAGCCAGGAATCCGGAGATTCGCCCCATGATCTTGTGACGCTCTTACACGTTCCCGGAGACGTTTGGGAACAAATGGCTTTAGTAGAAGGATTGGCCATTGCGACTTGGCGCGTGATGCAAAAACAGGGAATCCCTCTCCCAACACTTTTGGTTCCTAATGCTCCCTATTTATTTTCCCGACCTTTTGATGATGGTACAGCACAACTGATCATCATAGATAGCCATCACACCGTGATTTACAACGACCGTTGGCCAACATGCGGACGATTCTCCACATGGACTACAGCCATCAATGCCCTTGCAACGGCCATTCGTACCTATAGCGCACAAAGTCATACGGCGCTTGCAACCGATGCGTCCGTATAGCCCCCCGAGTGAAGCCTCAATGGCTAAGGATTTGCTTGACACACACGGAACGCTTTCCCCCGTTCCGCTGATCACACTCTGCCACACACAGGGTTTGACCGTGCGGCGCACCACGTTTGCCACTCCCGACGTGGCCATCGTAGTGATCCCCTATCACGGGTTGCCTACGATCTTCGTTGACCAGGCGGCTTCAGCTGCCCATCAGCGCTTTCTCATCGCGCATGCCCTGGCCCACTGTGTCTTACACGGACAACAGATACCGGACAATTATAGCCTGGTCGAGTCGTATGACAGATTCACACATTCCCACAACTTTTCTGATGATCGAGCATCTTGCGTAGAATGCCGCACCAATCGCTTAGCCCGTGCCATACTGATGCCTCCCAGCAAGATGGCTCAATGGTTGCGATCTTCCCTTTCCGTGACATCCGGCGGCTTTTTACTGGCTGTCTCTCCGTCACAGTTTCGACAACGATTACGCGATAGGCTTTCGGCTGAAGATTTTCATTAGTCCCTTTACCCTATGACAAAAAACGGAGGGTATCCCATGGTGTTTGTGTCTCCTTCGTCTCCAAATTTAGGCCATGAGCCTGAGGACCCGTTTGTGTCTTCCTTCCTTTTGCGCTGGTACCGCGAAGCACTGGCCGCTTATCGCCGCGCTGATGCCTTATACGAAGCCCAACGGTCTCCTAACACTTATGATCAGCTCCAATCTGCCCGCGATCACCT
>PXYW01000169.1 GCA_003023695.1 Sulfobacillus benefaciens
GGATTCAGCATCGGCACTTGATCAATGGCGGGCTCTCCCCGTGCAAATGTACCCACCACGTCAACGCCTAAGGATTCTAACCGCGTTTTTAAGACGTACCGGACATAGGCGGAATCATCCACGATGACGGCCCGAAGCCCCGCACTCTCTTTCTGGCTCACGGTCGAGACATCCCTACCGTCTCCAACGTCGGAATGACGACAATTTCCCCAAAGACCGCCTCGCCGGTGACTTGGAACATGGCTTCCGTGAGCAGCACCGTGGTCCCCGGAGCAATGTCCTCCGTCAAAGCCGTCGCCGTCGTCAGACGGACTTGCGGGGGTGTTGGTTCCCAGACAACCCGAAAAATGTCGGAAAATACGTTCAGAAAGGCCGTGCCAACCACGTTGCCCACCTCGGCCAAGGCCGATTCCCCCAACTCATCGAGAGGCAACGACACCTCCTCACCTACCATGGCCCCCACCAGACGTTGGCTATTGGTATCCGAAAACAGCAACAAAATGTGCGCCCGAAAGAGTCCTTGAGCCCCTAAGTGGATAACATACAACGGGTTGGTGACTTTGCGCTGCAATCGCTCCGCCATGGTGTTCCAGGCAATGCTCGTCACAGCGGTTTCCTGCACGGCAAAGTCCAACCCGCTAAATTCCCGCAAGGCGCGGCTCGCCTGCGCTAATGCGGGCACCGATGCCTTTTCCCATACCGTTAAAATCTGTTGTGCATTCACCCCAGACCATCCTCCTCAACTCATCGTCCCTTTGCTCTAAGCCCATTTAGGCGGGCCAATCCCGTCCTTCGTAAAATCCCATGATCACGCGGGTCTGTTGATCAGGGGCCTTCAATTCGACATCGCGTCCCGCCTCCGATCCATTAAGCAGCCGAATGTGCGGGCGTGTAGGCCAATCAGTCACGTTATCCAGCACGACCGCCACTTCTCCTCCACCCAGTGTGACGACCGATCCACGCGGATACGGAGCAAACACGCGCTGTAAACTTTGAATTAACGGCAACGGAAATTCAATGTCAGCTCCCCCAATAATCCACTCTAACGCCTCATGAACCGGCACTGCAGGCTCGTTAGTACGAAAAGTCAATACCGCCAATTGTTCAGCCAACCCCAGAATCAGGGCGCCATGATAAATCTCGTCGCCGGACAACGAAGGGACCCCCGACCCATCCCAGCGTGCATGATGCTGCGCTAAGCAGGCGATGGTGGTAGACGGCACCGCTGAATGCGAGTGCAGGCGTTCCACCATCTCATGAGCATGATCAGGTGCGGGCTCCCCCACGGTCCCGGCGTTAATCGGCAAGGTCAAACCGAGCAGCACCGCAGCCAGGGTGTAGTTTTCCACCCACTTCCACGCAGTCTCTTTCGCGAGTTTCATCACTAGAGCCACGGTATTCAACCAGGCGACCACGCCAGGATTTCCCCCATGATACACCGAGAGAAATTCCAATGCGCGGTGGCGTGGCCGCGGCTCGTACTCGACCAACTCTTTAACCAGGCGCCGAGCGGTCACCAGTCCGTCTCCTTCCAGCATTTTTAAACCTTGGCCTACCCAATTGGTCATCGGGGCAATGAGATTCACGGGAAACCACGTCTCGGTATCAATGGTTTCAAATCCAGGCCATTCGATCGGCACGACCCCAATTTGCCATCGTGCCAGGGAATCCAGCATGTCTTGGGTTAATGCTACCCCATGACGCAACACGACGCGTCCGTCCGCTTGTCGAATCGTGTCTGCTACCACATCACCTGGACGGCACTGTGTCACTGATAACAGTCTCATAGCATCATCACTCCTTGGACAAAAATTCCCCACCGAGGAGAGAACATCCACGTATCCTCTCCTCGT
>PXYW01000017.1:0-43905 GCA_003023695.1 Sulfobacillus benefaciens
TCAATCGCCCCGGGAAGCACCAAGTACCCCTGACAATCGATGGTGGTCTTCGCCACCACCCCGGTACTATCATTCACATACCCGGCAATTTTGCCGTCCGCCACCAAGATGTCCGCCCGGACGCGCCGATTCCCTTGGGGAATTTGCGCCTGCTTTAAAATGACGTCCACTGCTGTCCACCCTTTCCCCGCACACTGGCCTATCTCCATAAAAAAAACACTGGCGGCATGAGGTGTTCCTCATCCCAACAGCGTTCTTTGCTGCCTTCTATAAGACCTTGCTCCATAAAATTACTGCCGCACATCGTTGTGCGTCTATGGGCAGTGTAGTGGGTTTCATTCTTGTTGTCAATATAAATCCGGCAGTTCCCAACAATCCGGCAACCTCAAAAATTAGGGTGGTTATAGGGTTCGCTAACGTCTTACCCCGTTTAATGCTCGCCCAAAACTCGAAGCAAAGCTTATTGAGAAAATTGCGTTTTGAATTCGACGAGGATACAATGTCACTAGATCCTAGGTAATATGGAGGAACAGCGATGAATAACCGTGCGTTATTAGTCATTGACATGATTAATGATCTTATCAAGAATCCCAGCAATGCCCTATATTGTCCACAAACAACACAAACCGTAGAGAATATCGCCACCTTGATTGACTTTGCTCACAAAAACCAATGGAAAGTGGTCTTTGTTCAAGATGCTCACCGCATAGGCGATAAAGATTTTACAATACGACCCGTTCATGCGATTCGTGGCACCTGGGGTGCAGAATTAATCGATGAGCTTGCTGGCTTAAAGCAAAAATCCGACTATGAAGTGTTCAAGCGGCGCCACAGTGGATTCTCTTATACCGATTTAGATCTCTACCTTCGCGAAGAGCATATTGAAGAGGTTGTCCTCACAGGAGTTTGGACTAATGTGGCAGTGCGCAACACGGCGTCTGATGCATTTTACCAGTTTTACCGTGTAACGGTAGTCACTGATTGTTGCCAATCGCAAACGGAAGAAATGCATGAGTCTGGCCTTCATGACCTTTCGATGTTTGCACGGTTGACTTTGCTGCAAAATGTTACGAGTACCGACGCCTTTCAGTATCAATTGGACGACGACACCTTATAACCTGCCAGGCTTTGACGCCCACCATGCGCCCCCGTTGTAATTTTTGGCAAGATTTCAATCTGGTTCCTTCTAGGATGCAAAGAGGCATCCCGATGCTAAGAAAATATGGCTGCCCCAGAGCAAAACGATCCCAAGAGGTCAATAGAGCCATTCGTCCCTTTCAGTAGGAATGAATAGCAATTGACCCCCAAAGACATACGCCCCCGATGCCTGCTGTTAACCCATTGCACAAACGATTTTTGTCCCCTCGGCGAAGAAAATCCACATTTCAGTCGTTTGGCATTGCCACGCCCGGTAAGGGAAACGCTTTGGCCAACTGTTTTACCTGTGCTTCCAGTGCCCCAACATCTTTCGATCCCCATATAGCATCAGCAATAATTTGTGCCAATTTATCCATCTCAGCCAGACCTAGACCACGAGTCGTCACTTGCGGGGTGCCAATTCGAATCCCAGACGTCACGGTGGGTTTTTCAGTCTCATAGGGAATCGTGTTCTTATTAACGGTAATTCCAATTGCCTGAAGTCGTTGCTGTGCCTCAGCACCGGTCAGTCCGCTAAATTTCACATCGACCAACATCAAATGATTATCCGTTCCTCCCGATACGATTCGCATCCCACGGGACTGAAGTTGCTGTGCCAATCGTTTAGCATTGGCTACCACCCGTTTTTGATATTCTCGGAAATCTGGTGTCATTGCTTGCCCAAAGGCTACCGCCTTTCCGGCAATCACGTGCATTAACGGTCCACCTTGCAGGCCAGGAAAGATTACCTTGTCGACCTTCTTGGCCCAGGTATTCTTAGTTAAGACAAATCCGCCGCGAGGTCCTCTAAGGGTTTTGTGAGTCGTTGAAGTCACAAAATCGGCAAATCCTACGGGGCTAGGATGCAAATCGGCAGCGACCAAACCAGCAATATGTGCCATATCGACCATCAACAGTGCGCCCACTTCGCGAGCGATCTGAGAAAACGCCGAAAAATCCAGTTGTCGAGGGTAGGCCGAAGCTCCGGCCACAATCATTTGTGGTTGGAACTCTCGGGCAATGTCCCGCACCTGATCCATGTCTATCCGTTCGGTTTCCTTATCCACTCCATAACTTCGCACTTGATACAGTTGACCCGACAAGTTAACCGGACTCCCGTGGGTGAGATGGCCACCATGGCTCAAATTCATACCCAATATGCGATCATTGGGCTTCAACGCTGTAAAATAAACTGCCAAGTTGGCAGACGCACCGGAATGCGGCTGCACATTGGCATGCTCCGCATGGTAAAGTTCTTGAACGCGCTGGAGAGCTAAGTTTTCCACCACATCCACATAGTCGCATCCCCCATAATATCGATGCTCAGGATACCCTTCGGCATACTTATCCGTCATTACCGAACCCACAGCCTCACGTACAGCTAAAGACGTCCAATTCTCTGAGGCGATTAATTCCAAATGCTGAGCCTGTCGCAATTCCTCGTTGCGAATCGCTTGATAAATTAAAGGGTCTGCATATTGCAACATACTCTCGATCATAAAGCCCTCCCCAAAAAACTTAATTTCCCGCCCCCACGAGATCATCACTGGTCATCTGCTAAGGGTTTGACATACTTTAGATTTGGTTGACGTGCAGCCAAAGCCTCGTCCAGTCGACCAACCACGGTGTTGTGAGGCGCGTGATGCAATAGGTCCGGATTCGTGTCGATTTCTTGGTCAATACGAAGAAGGGTGTCAGCAAAGCGATCCAATATTTCTTTGGATTCGGTTTCTGTGGGTTCGACCATCAGGGCTTCATCTACGACCAGCGGAAAATAGACGGTTGGGGGATAAAACCCAAAATCAATGAGCCTCTTGGCAACGTCAAGAGCCCTGGCGCCACGACGTTTTTGATCGGTCAAAGAGATGACAAATTCATGCTTAACGCGACGTGGGTACGGCGAGGAATACCGGTCCTGGATCAGCGCCAACAAATAATTGGCATTCAATACCGCGGTTTCGGATACCTGTTTTAATCCTTCCCCGCCATGACTGCGCAAATATGCGTAAGCCCTCACCAATATCCCAATATTTCCGTAGTAGGAGCGGACTTTTCCGATGCTGTCCGGACTTTCATCCGACAAGCACCACTGGCCATTGTTCCAATGAATCGTGGGGCTTGGCAGAAACGGGATTAATTCAGCCTTGACACCTACTGGGCCAGCTCCAGGACCGCCACCACCATGCGGGGTGGAAAATGTTTTATGAAGGTTCAAATGCACCACGTCAAATCCCATATCTCCCGGACGCACTTTGCCCATGATGGCGTTTGCGTTGGCACCATCGTAATACAAGAGCCCTCCTGCCGCATGCACAATCGATGCGATTTCTGCAATATCTTCTTCAAAGAGCCCTAGGGTGTTAGGATTGGTCAGCATCAATGCCGCCGTATCTTCACTGACCATATTTTTCAGGGCCTGAACATCCACTCCACCCTGCCTATTGGAAGGCACTTCTTTCACCAGGAATCCTGCCATGGCCGCCGTGGCAGGATTGGTTCCGTGTGCGGAATCTGGCACCAATACCGTGGTACGATGGTCTCCTCTCTGTTCGAGATATTTCTTAATCATCAAAATCCCCGTTAATTCACCATGCGCTCCAGCAGCAGGTTGGAGTGTGACCCGGTCCATTCCCGCAATCTCCGCTAGCGCAACTTCAAGATTGTGCAGCAATTCCAAGATCCCTTGCACTGTACTCTCTGGTTGCAATGGGTGTAGCGCAGCGAAACCGGGGAGACTTAGAGCCCATTCATGAATTTTCGGGTTGTATTTCATGGTGCACGATCCTAGAGGATAAAACCCCGTGTCTACCCCGTAATTTAAAGTCGACAAATAAGTATAGTGCCTTACCACATCTAGCTCCGACACCTCCGGCAAATTGGTTGGGCTTTGCCGGATGCAGTTGGGAGGCAATATTTCTTTCAAGTCAGGCAAGGGGACGTCACTGGATGGCAATGTGACTCCGCTCCTTCCCTCGACCGATTTCTCAAAAATCACCGGGACATCCATCGCGATACCTCCTCACAAAATCCGTCGCATTCTTCCTTGGTGCGCTTTTCGGTTGTTGCCAATTGCCAAAACCCCGCCCATTCAGGGTCCCATCGCCCGAGATCAAAACCGCCCAGATACCCTCGCTCCAACAGAAATTGGTTCAACTCGAGCACCGAACCAGGCACCTTTACCGCGAACTCATAAAGATAGGGCTCATCAGGAAAAGCTAGATTGAGCCCGCAATTTGTCAGTTGTTGAGCCAAATAATGGGCTTTGGCAGTAGAGAGCAATGCCACCTCCCGAATTCCTTGAGGTCCCAGTGAAGCCATGTACACCGTTGCCATCAAGGCATTGAGCGAGTGATTGGAACAAATATTGGACGTAGCTTTATCCCGTCGGATATGTTGTTCCCGTGCCTGCAGGGTTAATACAAACCCCCGGGAACCCTTGGCATCCACTGTAGCGCCAACTAACCGTCCCGGCATTTTACGCACTAGCGATGCTTGCACCGCAAAATATCCAAATGTTGGACCGCCATAATTCAAAGGGTTGCCAAGCGGCTGCCCTTCGCCCACCACCACATCGGCACCCAGTTCCCCCGGCGGGGTTAACAACGCCAATGCTATCGGGTCTGACGACACAATCGCTAAGGATTGATGGCGATGGGCAATTTCGATCACGGACTCCAACCCTAAAATCCTTCCCAACATGTCAGGGTACTGCCAGATAACCGCAGCTGCTGGGTCACCGCTAGCAAGTACAGCTTCCAGTTCAGCAACACTTCGCACCACTTCTACCGTGCCCCCACGCGCCCCCACATAAGTTCTAACCACAGCAAGACTATCAGGATGCAAGGCCTGGTGAACCACTATTCGACCGCGCTTGGTATGTGCAAGCGCAAGCAATGCCGCTTCCCCCACTGATGACGCTCCATCATACATGGACGCTTGGGCCGCGGCAGTACCAGTTAGTCCGGCAATCATGGTTTGAAATTCATAAATGGCAGCCAACGTCCCTTGCGATAGCTCAGCCTGGTAAGGGGTATAGGCGGTGGCAAATTCTCCCCGGCTAGCAATGGCACTAACGGTAGACGGAATAAATCTGTCGTAAAACCCCCCGCCCAAAAACATAACTAAATCTTCAGCACTCCGGTTCTTCCGGGACAAATCCATAAGGTGCCGGCGAAGTTCAAGTTCACTGAGAGCCGACGGCAAATTCAACGGGCGGTTAAGCCGTGCCGATTCAGGGATATCGCTAAATAGGTCATCAATTGATGAGATTTGCAACCTCTTCAGCATGAGGTCCCGATCATTTGGGGTGTGAGGTATATAACGCAATCTTAGGCTCCTTCAATTTGACTTCTATAAGCATCCGCCAGCAGCAACTCAGCGGAATCCATCTCTGGATCCAACTTGATGATCCATCCCGCCCCATAGGGATCCAAATTCACCAGTTCGGGTTGGCTGGAAAGCTCTATGTTCACTGCCACTACGACACCGGCAACCGGACTATACAAATCAGAAACCGACTTCACCGATTCCACCACACCAAAGGCTTCGCCTGCTTTCAACGATCTGCCAACTTGGGGAAGTTCGACAAATACCACATCACCAAGTGCTTCCTGGGCATATTCGGTTATTCCAACGCGTCCTTCTTCGTCAATCCACTCATGATCTGTCGTGTACCGAAGATTTTTAGGTAAATTCATCAAGATCCTCCTTAAGACAACAAATTGGCTCCTTCATTTCCCAAGGCCTGCAACTTACCGACAACGCTAGCGCTAAGTCCGTCGATAAAATGGAGTTTTTACTACCGTAGCCAGCACCTCTCGGCCGCGAATATTCACTGCTAAACCGGTACCTATAGACGCCAGTTCCAAGGGTACCAAAGCCAAGGCAATAGCCGTCTTCAATGTTGGCGAATAGGTTCCGGAAGTGACCACACCTACAACTTGTCCGGTTGAATCACTCACCTGGTAGCCGGCTCTGGCAATGCCTCCGTGAATTTCTAGACCGACAATTTTACGTGTCAATCCTTGGCTCTTCTGTCTTTCGAGAGCATCGCGGCCAATAAAATTCGTCTTGTTCTTTAAGCGCACAAATGGGCCTAAGCCTGCTTCCAGCGGGGTAATTGATTCCGACAGTTCATGTCCGTATAGTGGCAGTCGGGCCTCCAAACGCAAGGTATCCCGCGCCCCTAATCCTATGGGCAGAGCTCCTCGATCCACCAACTGCTCCCACAACGCCAATGCTTCCGGTGCTGCTACGTAAAGTTCAAAACCGTCTTCACCGGTATACCCGGTACGGGATAACAGCACCGAAACGTCGGTAATCACGGTCCCAGGGACAAAATGATAGTAGCCCAGTCCCGACAAGTTAATTGTTGTCAAAGGCTGCAGCAGTTCTTGTGCCTTCGGCCCCTGTATGGCTAGCAAACCCATTGTATCCGAGACATTTGTCAGTTCCAGCGATGACCAGTCAGACTTGTGATCCATTACCCAGGCCCAGTCTTTGTCAATATTCGACGCATTGACGACCATCATAAATTCAGTATCTGAAATCCGGTATATTAGCAAATCATCGACGGTGCCACCGTCGGGATAACACATCGGGGAGTACAGGGCTTGCCCTGGCTCAAGTCCCGAAGGAATATTGGTCACCAAATAGTCCAGATATTCCGCTGCTTCCGGGCCCCGCACAAGAAATTCTCCCATATGGGAGACATCGAAAATTCCCACACGTTCCCGTACTGCGATGTGTTCGTCCTTAATCGACCCGTAATCAATGGGCATGTAGAATCCGCCAAACTCGACAAGTTTCCCCCCATGATTTTGATGCCACTCGGTAATCGGCGTTGTCTTCATGTGCACCCCCCTCTTCTGCGCAAAGTTATTCGGCTGGTACAGCCTCCGGCGTTTCACTGCCGTGTGCACCCGACAATTTCCCATTAGAAATAGTTCTGTAAACACAAAAAAGCCCTCGTGCAGATAGATCTCCATTTATCTGCCTCGAGAGCGTCCTTGACCTCGTCGTGTGGTCCCTATCACCAATGATTGGGACAACGGATCCATAAACTTCATTGTACTTCGTGTGCAGTTTCGTATTGTATCTCATATCCCCCGTCCTCGCAACCATAAAGTCAGAGAATCAAGGGGATAGAATTCCGATATTGTTATAGATGACCGTTGCTTAATATCGTAAATTTTGTGTCGGTTCATGAGTTGACAGAGATATCAAAAGAACCTAAAATACAAAAGACTCGTGTAATATTCTAGCAATTTCCTCAGTGAACGATTGGAATCAACTATTTTGCAGCCAGGCGTGCTGTACGGGTATTTATCCCGGGAGAGCGCCTGGCTTTTTGCGTGGAAATCTTGATAAGACCATATGCCAAGGAGGTTCGGTAATAGTGTCGGAAAATGACGCATCATCTGCGCAAGACGCTAATCGGCGCTCTAAGTTTTTTAAGCCTGAAGAGCGAGGAATTGAACTGATTCCAGCCAGTGAACAAAAAATGAAGCCTATCGCGCTGTTTTGGTTATGGGCAGGTGCCATCTTTAACGTGGAATTTCTCGTATATGGCGCCCTCATTGTGTCTTTTGGCCTTTCTTTTGGTCAAGCACTCGTCATCATATTGTTGGGAAACCTTGCCTATTTCGCGGTCGGTGTTATGAGCATCCAAGGCCCCCTGACGGGCACCACCGCAATGATGGTGGGACGGGGAGTGTTTGGACGACGCGGCAATCATGTGCCTTCCTTCTTTAACTGGATTACCCAGGAAGGATATGAAGTGCTCGGATTAGTACTGGTGGTATTGCTGGTATCATCCATGTTCACAAGGTCCGGAGTTCATGTCCATGATGGATTAAAGCTAGGGATCTTGGCAGTGGCCGTTGTTGTGCAATTCATTTTGCCATTCCTTGGACATGCCGCTATCGAGAAGACATTACGCTACCTCTCGTATATCTTCATTGTAGTATTCACGGTAATGGCCTTCTTGGTGGTTCCTCACGTCGATCTGGGCAAAATGCATCAACATGCCTCTTGGCAGCTCCTCACTTCGGCTTTAGTCCTAATCGTGTCTGCTGGCGGTCTGGGCTGGACTGAGAATGCTAATGACTATTCCCGATATATTCCAAGCACAGCTTCTAAGAGTCGGGTAGTTTTTTCAGCGGCCCTAGGGGGAATGATCCCATCCATATTGCTAGAGATTTTGGGCGCACTTGCGTACACGGTGAGCCCTCAAGTCACTGCAGTCACTGGTGTTCCCTCAGCATTTGCAGGATGGTTTTTCTGGCCTTTTGCCATCTTAGCGCTTCCCCAATTATTTAGCATTGGCACCATCGATCTTTATTCAGCAGGAGTCACCCTCGAATCCCTGGGGTTAGCCATTAAGCGAACCTACTCGGTTATTCTAAACATTTTGGTTGCGGGCATCGTGACATTTATCGTCATTACCAAAGGTAACCTCTACACCGACCTTTCCGGGTTTTTGGATTACACCCTGGTGTGGCTGGCTCCTTGGTTTGCCGTCTATATTGTCGACTATCTGTTGCGGCGGGGACGTTACGATGTGGATGGCTTGGTAGCTGAGAAAGGCGGGGTCTACTGGCGCAACGGCGGATTCAATGTGAAGGCCCTGGTTTCCCTAGGACTGGGCATGTTGGCTGCATTGTTGTGGATAAACGGAGAGTACTACGTACCATCCTTTATCGGTCCGATATCGAAAGCGACCGGCGGTGCAGACTTCAGTTGGATTATGGGAATCATCGTTGGCGGTGCCGTATATTACTTGCTATCCGCTCGCAGTGTTCCTAAAGAGATCGCCTCATTGGATAACGATGCGGCTTTAACCAACGGAACCGCTGCGACAACAAGGACCTAGGAAATGATCCTGTATTGACAATCTGGAAGTGATAGGAGTGACCACCCCATGAGCGGAAAACCTACGGTCAGCAAAGACTTCATTTGGTCATTACCCAAAGCAGAACTTCATCTCCACCTGGAGGGAACCCTGGAACCGGAAATGATGATGGCCCTAGCCAAACGCAATCACGTGACCATCAGCTATCCAGACGTCGACGCCATTCGCAAGGCCTATGTATTTACAGACCTGCAGTCGTTTCTTGATGTCTACTACGCTGGATGTTCAGTTCTCGTGACGGAGAGGGACTTTTACGAGCTCACCGCCGCCTACTTGGAGCGCGCTGTATCTCAGGGTGTCCGGCATGTAGAAGTGTTTTTCGATCCGCAATCCCACACGGCTCGAGGCATCCCTTTTGAGACGGTGATAAGCGGTATCCACCGTGCGCTGATCGATTATGAGACTACCCACGGCGTGACGTCCCGTTTGATATTGTCCTTCCTACGCCATCTCAGCGAATCTGATGCAATTGCCACCTTGAAAGCGGCTGAACCCTTTCTGGCATGGATCGCTGCGGTCGGACTAGACTCCTCAGAAGTGGGAAATCCCCCCTCGAAGTTTGCCAAAGTGTATGAACAAGCACGCAATCTGGGCTTGCTGGCCGTAGCTCATGCGGGTGAAGAAGGCCCCCCCGAATACATCTGGGAGGCTCTCGATATGCTGCAGGCATCCAGAATTGATCATGGCGTTCGCTGCCTGGAAGATGAAAGGCTCGTGGATCGATTAGCGACTGAATCGGTACCGTTGACTGTGTGTCCCCTATCCAATGTCAAATTGCACGTGTTCCCCTCACTTGCAGAGTCAAATCTGCCTGCGTTGTTGGAAAGAGACCTGCGGGTAACCATCAATTCTGACGATCCAGCATATTTTGGAGGATATGTGGCGGACAATCTTTTAGCTGTGGCACAAGCATTCTCCTTAAGTTGCGAGCAGATAGTGGGATTGGTGCGCAATTCGTTTCTTAGTTCTTTTCTTTCCGACGCGGAGAAGGCAAAACACTTAGCCGATATTGACCGCATTGCGCAAAACGCAAAGGAATGTTCCTAACTCTGGCATTCGGCGTAATGGCTTAAATATCGCTAAAGTGAAGCGGGGTTGAAGATATGGATAGACCAGTGGCATTGCGGGGACACATCGTAAGTTTTAAAGGGGATCCGTTCTTTGCGCCGAACGACAAAGTGCTGGTAGACATTAATGATGGCCTCGTTATTATTCGTGACGGCATCATTCAAGAAGTCGGCGCGTATAGTGACCTTATTGATCATGTCGATAATATGGCAGATGTCATCGATTACTCCGATTGCATCATTACCGCAGGATTTGTTGATACGCACGTTCACTATGTTCAGACGCCTATTATTGCTTCATTTGGTGAACACCTTATTGACTGGCTAAATAAATACACCTTTCCTGAAGAAGGGCGGTTCGCAGATCCTGACTACGCAGCAGCCGTTGCGCGGATCTTCTTCGATGAACTGCTGCGCAACGGGACTACCAGTGCCTTGGTCTTCTGTTCGGTGTTTCCGCAGTCAGTAGATGCCTTCTTCAATGAAGCTTTGCGCCGCAATATGCGGATGATTGGCGGAAAAGTGCTGATGGACCGCAATGCACCATCGGCAGTACTTGACACAGCACAGTCCGGTTACGACGATTCCAAGGCGCTTATCAAGAAATGGCACGGGCGGGGGCGCAATGGCTATGCCATTACGCCTCGTTTCGCGCCCACCAGCACTGAAGAGCAACTTCTGGCTGCAGCAGCCCTGCATCGGGAGCATCCCAGCACGCTAATCCAAACCCATATTTCTGAAAATGTTTCCGAGGTTAGTTGGGTTCGCTCTCTTTTCCCTGAGAGAAAAGATTACTTAGATGTCTATGACCATGCAGGATTGCTCGGGCTCAGGACTGTTCTTGCGCATGGAATTCATCTTACCGAAAGTGAACGAGAACGTTGTGCCGAGACGAAAACCTCGGTGGCGCATTGCCCCACGTCCAACCTCTTTCTGGGCAGCGGTTTGTTCCACATGCGCCTGGCAAAGAACCCAAAGCACCCAATTCGCGTGGGTCTAGGTACTGACATCGGTGGAGGTACCCGGTTTTCCTTGCTGGAAACTATGGGCGAAACATACAAAGTTGGCGAATTAACGTCATATCCGCTTGATGGGGCAAAGCTGTTTTATTTGGCCACGTTAGGTGGCGCAGAGGTTTTGGGCATCGCCGACAAGGTTGGCTCGGTAGATGTCGGCAAGGAGGCAGATCTGGTTGTGCTGGATCTGCAAGCGACACCGCTTTTAGCATACCGGGACAACCACATCACTTCCACTACCGAACAACTATTTTTACTCGCTATTATGGGCGACGATCGAACGGTAGCGGCGACTTATATCGCGGGGCATTTAGCATACAGCCGTGAAAACTCCGGCACGGCTGTGTAGGCCCGCACTCACAAATACCGTTCTACTAAGGAGGGACTTTCCATGATAAACGCAGGAGACACAGCTTGGCTTCTAGCTAGCGCTGCATTGGTCTTGTTTATGACAGTAGGCCTTGCATTCTTTTACGGTGGTCTCGAACCACAGCGCAATGTGCTTAATATGTTGATAATGAATTTTTTCACCATTGCCATTGTGACCGTAGTATGGGTACTTATTGGCTTTACGCTGGCCTTCGGCCCGGATGCCGGGGGCGGGATTATCGGAAACTTGCACTATGCGGCGCTTCGCAATATGGGCGGGGTTTGGCCAGGAACTCACATTCCCAAATTAGCATTCATGGTGTTTCAATTGATGTTTGCGATTATTACCCCTGCATTGATTACTGGCGCCGTCGCCGGTCGGCTCAAATTTGAGGCGTGGATTGCATTTTGTGTCGCGTGGAGCCTGTTGGTCTACCCTGCCATTGCCCACTGGCTGTTTGACCCTGCAGGATGGCTTTACCAGCTAGGAGCCAGAGACTTCGCCGGTGGCGCCGTAGTGCACGCGAGCGCCGGGTCCGCCGCCTTGGTCATGGCACTTCTCATTGGAGCGCGCTCTAAAAAAGCTGCTGCCTCCTATGAACCGCACTCTGTACCACTGGTATTGTTAGGGGCCGGCATCTTATGGTTTGGTTGGTTTGGGTTTAACGCAGGTTCGGCACTAGGATCTGGACAATTGGCAGCAAGTGCCTTTACCGTCACCCAGATTGCTGCTGCCGCCGGCTCAATTGTGTGGGTAATCACAGAGCGGGTCCATACCGGTAAAATCACGGTGGTCGGTGCCGCCACGGGAGCCATCGTTGGACTTGCGACAATCACCCCAGGTTCTGGATTTGTAGGACCCATGCCCGCCCTATTTATTGGAGCCGCAGCTGGACTAGTCTGTTATCTGGCTACCAGAGCCGTATTGCGCATTAAAAAACTCGATGACGCCTTTGGCGTAATTGCCTGTCATGGGGTGGGGGGTACCTTGGGTATGTTACTGCTGGGAGTCTTTGCGCACTACACCATAAACCCTAGCGGCCTCACAGGGCCAACCGGAGTCCCCCTTAACGGACTCATATTTGGACAGGCGGGATTTTTCGGTGACGAGATCATTGCCGTCGCCGTAGTGATAGCATTTACTCTCATTATGACCTACCTCATCGGACTATTAGTGCGCAGCACTATCGGGCTGCGGGTTCCAGAATATGAGGAACACCAAGGGCTCAATGTGGAGTTCGAATCGACTGCATATGAGCCATATAGCGCCGTTCAGTAAAAGACTCCCTTCTTTATGTAAGTGATGTGGCCGCCAGCATGGGGCCACTTGCGTTTTTCCACGAATGATCAAAATCTGACGTTCTAAGAATACCCAAAGTCGCTCCGCATTCTTCAGCCCATTCCAGGACATAATGCCGGAGACTATGCTTTTCTTGGTTTTGCGATACTAGGAATTTCTTTAGGCAATCGGATAATGGAGCTTACTAAAGTCAATTGTGCCCAGAGAGCGTCGGTACAGCAGTTCCAATCCCGTCAAACACCATATTGTTGGCATCGTTAACTCGGTTGGCTGGGAACTCTTAAAAGTCTCTTAAGATCTCCAGATCGTTGATCCCAAACAAATACACTGGAATCTACGTTTTTGATTCCCATGATGCCACATGAACCAGACGCCAGGTCACAAACAAGGGTGCCGCCACAGCGATAATAGCAAGAGTCACCATAAAAACTGGAGGCGAATGAGGAGAAACAACCGCCGAACTCATACAGTGGACAGAGCCATTTGCCCCTGCATTGCACACACTGGGCGAGGCAGAGCTCACTGTCCCTCCCATCCCTCCAATCGCCACGACTGTCGCCAATCCTCCCGGCCACACTAATGTTGCCAATATCTTATCGCCCAGCTTCCAGACACGTGATTGCCATAACAAGATGACCCCCAAAATCCAGCCGAACAAGAAGAAAAATCCGCCTAATAATAACAGCCATGGCGCCCACCTAGTGCCCCACTGAGTATCGTTTTGTGGCGGGAGCCCAGCTTCCTGCCTAATGCTCTCAACATCCCCGACTTCCTCTAAAATTTGTCGGATTTGTGCTTCATTTGCTTCTGGGAATGCGTCTCGTGCAGTGTGAATATGGTCGGCAATATCTTTAACAATTTGTTTACGGCGGGCGGTTGGCAAATCTCGCAGCGCATTGTCTAACTGCTTTAGGTAGCGGTTGATGAGATGTTCATGGGATTCTGACATCAGCTTCATTCTCCCCCTAGTAGCGTCTCCACCGAACTGGTGAATTGACGCCATAGTTCACGAAACTGTACGAGTTCTGCTCTCCCTTCAGGAGTCAGCGCATAATAGCGTCTAGGCGGCCCTTCACTGGACTCTCGCCACACTGTGGTGACCAATTGTTCCCGGCGTAGGCGCGCCAATAGTGGGTAAATGGTACCCTCCCCGGCAATGAGGCGCGCCTGAGCGAGAGCTTTGGCTAAATCATAGCCATACCACTCTCGATGGGCTAAGAGAGCCAGCACACACCGATCAGCCACCCCACGCCGCAATTGTCCCAGCCATAGGCCGTCGTGCTTTTCATCTACCATGCTTTACATGGTACCTTGCACAAAATATGTTGTCAATAAATACTAGCACATTGCGTTGACCTAGCATTTCAGCCGATGTCGGACTAAGGGCGTATTTTGCATAACCTTCAGCTATTCTGTCCATACTAGCGAACATATTGCCCATGAAATGATCAAGCTTCCCTGCATAGTGGAACGCTAAAGAAAGGTGCCGATGCATGAAGAAAAAGCAAGTCATTATGGACATGGATCCCGGTATTGATGATGCGTTGGCATTGGTCGCTGCGCTTAACCGACTCGAGGTTCTTGGGGTATCCACCGTAGCTGGCAATGCCACACAAGAACAAACCTTCCAAAATGCCCACAGGATCCTGCAATTTACCAGACACTCCACGGTCCCGGTGGTTTCTGGCGCTGACCGCCCTTTATTTTATCCTTTGTTGACTGCGGAAGATATTCATGGATTTTCAGGCATGGGAGCCTATACCTGGGAAGCTCCAGATGTTAGTCCTAGTGATGAGCTAGCATGGAATTGGATGGCTCGGCGCTTGACGGCTTTGTCTCACCCCTGCCATCTGATTTCCACCGGCCCCTTAACCAATGTTGCCATGCTTCTGTGGTCACATCCCGAAGTGCAAAATCAATTGGCCTCTATCTCCTGCATGGCTGGCGCCTTGCCAGGAACGAAAATGGATAAAGCCTTTGAATTTAACGTATATGTCGACCCGCATGCCGCAGATGTGGTGTTCCGCTATGGACAGGATGTCCACCTTATTGGGATCAATGTCGCACACAGTGCCTTGTTTCCTTTATCAGAGCTTGAACGTTTCAAAAAATATGGCCGGGTTGGCCATATGCTTTATGATTTGTTAAGTTTTTACGCCAAGCATGCACGAGGCGAAGGGGGCGATCCTTCCGCAATGCCATTGGATGATGCCATGGTGGTAGCCGCTACCGACGCCCCCGAGATGTTCCAATGGGAAGAGATGCCGTTAACGGTGGTGCGGGAAGGTCCCCTGAGAGGAACGGTCGTAATCGCGCCATACGCCTCAAAGCGTGCGCCAGTAAAAACCGCTACTGCAGTAGATGTCTCCCAATTCTTTGAATGGCTTTGGGCCAGTCTCGATGAATAGCTACAGCATATTTTTCCGCAGTCGGCGTCGTGCGCGGAACAACCGCATTTTCACCGCAGACGATGTCACATGTTCACGGTTGCCGATTGTGGCAAGACTTTCCCCTCCTACATAGTGCTGCCACATCCATTGACGATCCCGAATCGGCAACAGTTTTTCCAAGGTTAACCGCCACTCAACAGCCATGAGCTCTGAGTCATTGCCCCCAGCATACGGTACTACTACATCTAGGGAAACCATATGCTCAGAACGCACCGAAGCTTTACGATAGGCACTGACCAAATAATTATGGCAGATGGTTCGCAGGAGAGGCAGAGACGGTGCCTCGCTGTGAACACAGGACCATTGCCAGCCACGTACTAAACTTTCTTGCACCACGTCTTCTACATCCAGCCCATGTGGCAAAGACCGGTAACGCAACCATTGTTCTAGCACATGCCGGGCTTTGGGTACCCACTCGTCCGCTAAATCGGATACGTTGGGTGTGTTCTGAGAAGCCTGCGTCGTCCCCCATCCGTTCAGGGACCAGTTTTCTTCTCTAGCCGCCATTGCCTCAAGATGGGTCATTGGATGGTTCACCTCTCAAGCTTCTTGGCCATATAGCCGGCGAATTCGTTCCACCCATTTAGACTATTAAAAGAAGTTGGAGTTAACCTGAGGACAGGCTTAAGTCAAACTGAAGAACAGCCTGTTACGTCCTAATTGCTTGCCCAATTAGGCAGTCGATTGCCCATCCAAGTGCTGCCCTTGCTATTAGTAGCCCAAGACTGGACCACGCTTCCAGACGCGGTCAAAACCAACCCGCTACTTGGAGATCCCATGGCAAAAGCCGTCCCCCCTGCTTGCTGTCAATCTATGATGCTCTCTTCTTCCTTAGGGAGGGAGCACATCAGGGTCACGTGCCTTGGTGGAGGCAATAAGTCGTGTCGACAATCCCTGCCGCGTAATTTCACCCTTGGCGGCAGGCCGGGGGCCCTGCGAACAATAGGCCATGCTCCGGGGTGGAATGCGGGTAGAGAATGGCGATCAATGCGAGTTCCCGCAGATGCCTCTCCCACGATTCACTGATGTTAGTATGTCAAAATGTTAGAGCGGATACAACCAGGCAACGGGGGACTCTTGCGACGCGGCATATTTTGCCAAATATAATCACGAATTCCATGACCGATCGTGCCCGGACAAAATGTCCTCATGCCTCGCCAGCCCGATTTATCAGCATGCGCTCAAAAGCAGAAGATATTTGCGCAAATGCTTGACGCTTATAATCCCATTTCTCTCCTGTCTCAGGTGGATTCACGACCATGGTAGCATTAGCTTCAAATAGAACCAGGTCTCCCTTGGCATTGATACCAAAGTCGATACCCGCATAATCCAAGTTCAATAGTGTTGAAATTCGATGCAGAATGTTCATCACTCGCTCGCCCAACGATCCTGCCATGTCATCAAGAAATCTGGCCTCTTCTTTGCGATGATCGGAACGACTCGCCATATCCGAAGTAAAATAATGAACCTTCCAGTGCCTTGACAGCGCTAAATGATAAGGATAGAGAATGCCGTCAATCATCATTACCCGATACTTTCGGAAATAGCCATCGGTTTCACGGGTGTCCAAGTATTGGATAGCCAGCAAATACTCTCCTGGCAATGACAAGGCGCCTTCTTTCAGTCTGCTCTCGTCATCGATTCGTAAAAAATGGCGACCTGTGTGAAACCCTGGGGTTCGAAGCAACAACGGAAAATCTAACCTGTACTTTTCCACAATGGCTTGGGTCTTATTACGAGTAATCTCATCGCGCGCAATCGGGGAAATGCGTGGGGTGATGACCCCAGGAATTCCAGCCAAGATACGTGCTACCGCAGCGCGTCCCGTTCGACCGACCTGATCCGGACGATTGATCACCGGCAAAGCCATACCCCTTAGTAGATCCTCAGCAGTCATTAGGGCGTCTTGAGACCCATCGGCATCACTAATCCCATTGACAATCAGTTGATACGGTGACAATGAATGAGCCTGTTCCACATACTCCACCACAGCCACGGATGTCCGAAATATCTGGGTGTTCAACAACGGCCCCAAAGGGGTATTGCCTCGACCTGCTGTAGACAGCACTAACAACGGCACCCCAGGCCCTCGACCGTAATAAGGCAAGAACTGGATTGCTGCGCCTTTAAATCCTGCGTCCCGGTGAAACCAGGCTTTCGTTTCGTCTCCCAGTTCATCGAATACCATGGCCAACCCCCGGTGAGCTTGCCGGTTGTCGGCGTCCAAAGCCAGACATTTCACATATTGCTCCAGAGCTGCATGCAGATCCCCTGATTCTCGAAGCACATTGCCCAAGTTGAGATGACCAACAGGATCTTCCGGATAGATCGATACAGCCTCGGCAAAACAGGTACGCGCAGCTTGCCAACGGTTAGCAGAATATAGAAGCACACCGAGATTATTCAAACTACCGCGGTGGCTGGGATCCCGGGTCAACAGATCCCAATATGCCGCAATCGCTTCGTCGGTACGGCCCAACTCAGCTAGCACATTTGCGTAGTGAAACCGCAACGAAATGTTACACGGATCCCTCTCAATGAGTGCGGCCAAATCTGTCAATAGAGATTCCCGGTCTACTCTCCAAAGTGTACTGCCATCCGGTTCAGGCCCCACCACGTCACCTACCAGTTAATGTCTTCGGGATATGACCAAGAAAAATCAATATCGCTAAATTCGCAGTGACTCTTTGTCGCCACATGTTCTACCTTTTGGCGCAGTTGTTGGTACTCTGGGCCTTGTTCCACCAATCTTTTTACCATTGTCAGCAAACTCTTTTTCCGTTTGTCGGGATCCATATTGACAAATTTCATGTTTAATAAGTCGACGTATTGGGTTGCATCAAGAACAGTGCCCGGTAAGGCCATGAGTTTCGCGATTCGACGAAATGCGGCTTCACTGACAATCTCGTTCAAGCAAGCAACCACCAGCGACTGAAACAACCGCACCTGGGCAATATTGCTGTCCCATAGATTAGAAGCATCCAAAATCGGGGTTGGCGACGTTTTGGAACGGCTCTTTGCATATAATTGCACAAAGTTATTTAATGCCAGGAAGACATAGAGAATTTCTGGCCATAGGACCGTCACGGTATAATACACATTCTTATCTGAGGACACTACTCCTAGCCGTTTAATCTTGTCGTAATCCATGCCGTTGTCGACAAATTCAATGTTCCGGTCTCCCATCATAGCATGACGCAAATCATAACATACGCCAAGCACTCGAATCCGCGCATCTTCCAAATGGAATTCGTCATCGTCTCCCACCACCGTATGTAACGCCAAGTATAAACCCAATAAATCCTTATGGTCCCCTAATATTTCAATTCCCGCGGTCCGTGGGGTGTTCCGAATCGTTAACATGGTTTCTCCGCCACCTTATGAAATCCTATTATGACTACATGACATCAGGAATCTAATTGACTTCTCTGTTATAGCCTGACCATTGTTGGACGCAGTGGCATTGCTGTTTGAGACCATTCACGGAATTTCACCATTTTCTATGACGTTTGTATTGCCGTATAGAAAACCGTTTGGCAAGAGGGGCATGATTTCTTGAGTATATCAGCGGGGCCGATGATGAAAAATCGGCCCCTAGAGTCCGCTTGGGGAATCATTGAGCTTTTTGTCTAAAGAAGGCAAACGTCTCTTCCAAGCCTTCTCGCAAGCCGACTTTGGGCTCCCAATCCAACAATTTTCGAGCCTTAGTGATGTCGGGACAACGGTTGGTGGGGTCGTCAGGGGGCAAGGGATGCGATTCGATCTCCAATGGCACTCCTCCTACGTCTGCCACTACTTCGGCAAAGTTGAGTATGGTACGCTCTTGTGGGTTACCCACATTAATCACTTCGCCTTGCAAGCCATCGATGGTCGCCGCTCGCCAAATGGCTTCCACTTCATCCGACACATAACAAAAGCTACGGGTTTGCTGGCCATTACCATAAATGGTCAAGGGCTTTCCGGAAAGAGCTTGCCGGACAAAATTGGGAACTACACGCCCATCTTCAGATTGCATCCGTGGACCGTAACAGTTGAAAAATCGCAAAATCCGGGCATCGATATCATATTGCCGGATATATTCCATCGTCAGGGCTTCCCCGAATCGTTTACTTTCATCATAACAGGATCGAGGCCCTATTGGATTAACATGGCCCCAGTACGTTTCCGGTTGCGGCGATACCGCCGGATCGCCATAGGCTTCCGATGTTGAGGCTAGGATAAACCGTGCCCCATAACGACGGGCGGCATCCAAGGCATTTTTCGTCCCTTCCGAATTCACCAACAGCGTCTCTATGGCTAGTCTCCGATAATGAATCGGGGATGCCGGAGATGCCAGGTGTACTACCAAGTCCGCAGAGGTTGGCAAGTACTCGCTGGGCCAGACATCTGAGACATTACATAGAACACGTTTGACAAGTTGTTCAGAATGGTGCGCAAGGTTGTCCCAACTTCCAGTACAAAGGTTGTCTAACACCACCACGAAAATTCCCTCGGATACGAGTCGATCGACCAAGTGGCTGCCGATGAAGCCTGCGCCCCCAGTTACGATAGCTGTCTTCAATTGATGTCCTCCTTGTTATCGTCCCACGCCACGATAAATTAACCCTGCCGCGGCAATTGCTCCGGGGTCCCAAAAATTTCGCCCGTCGATGACAATGGCGCGGGATAACTTCTCCGCAATAACAGCCACTGGCACATCAGCAAACTGAGGCCATTCGGTTGCCAAGATTAGAGCATCGGCTCCTTCAAGAGCCGCTTCCGCGGTTTTTGCATAGCCGATGTCGAGATCAGGACGTTGTTGTCGCAAATGGTCCATGGCAACAGGATCGTATGCTTGAATCCGAACACCGAGTCGCAACAATTCCTCAATGATGGTGATGGCCGGAGAATCTCGCAAGTCATCGGTCCCAGGCTTGAATGACAGTCCCCAAAGGGCTACCCGCCGTCCTTTGACAGTCTTTAATTCTTCCTGTAGGCGTTTAACCACGGTTTGTCGCTGATCCCGATTGACGTCTGCGGTAGCATGCAACAGCCGAGGATGATACCCATATTCTTCGGCCGTCACCGTTAACGCCGACAAATCTTTCCCTAGGCAGCTGCCGCCCCAGCCGATGCCTGCGTTGAGAAATCGCGGTCCAATTCTTTGGTCTAGCCCTATACCGTGCATCACTTGCACGACATCGGCGCCTACCCGTTGTGAGATATTGGCCAGCTCGTTTGCAAATGATATTTTTGTGGCTAAAAATGCATTGGCAGCATACTTGATCATTTCTGACGTAATACGATCGGTGGTCACCAATGGTATTCGCTGCAAGGTCGGCGGGCGTTCAGCTTCCGGCGGCGGCTCGAACGATTGCTCCACAATCGGCGCATAAAGATCACGCAATCGCTCCAGAGCCCACTGCTGGTCCGCACCAATCACAATGCGATCCGGATAAAGAGTATCGTAAATCGCAGTACCTTCCCGAAGAAATTCGGGATTAGAGGCAACGGTATACCACTCATCAGCGGGCACGCTGCCGTGAACTTCTCGATAACCGTCTTGAATCCAAATTTCTACCAAATTTGCCGACCCTATGGGAACCGTGGCCTTGTTTACGATGACCTGGCGGATTTGCCCGGTCATATTGGCACCAATGGCTAATGCCGCCTGCCGCACATAACGCAAGTCAGCTTCCCCACTAGGCAGCGGAGGAGTGCCTACCGCGATAAACACAACTTCGGCAGACGATATAGTGTCCTCGGGACGGTCAGTCACCTGTAGATGTCCCGTTTCCAGCACCCGCGCAAGCAGATTATTTAGCCCGATTTCATAAATGGGTGAAATGCCTTGACGAATTAAGGCGATTTTTTCCTCAGAAACTTCAATGAGAGTGACCTTGTGCCCTAGGTCGGCCAAAGCCGCACCTGTGACCAAGCCCACATATCCCGCTCCAAATATCGCAACATTCATCGTTGCACGTCCTCCAGTATTTGCCGATAAAATTGATACGTCTTGTCCGCAACCGCTTTCTGGGTAAAATGCGCAGCTACCCTTTCAAATCCCCGGTTTCGCAAAGTACGTTGGAGATCCGAGTTCTCGACCACCCTTATTATCGCACGTTTCAATGCTTCAGCATCACGCTCAGGAAATACCAATCCAGCTTCCCCGATAACATGAGGAATTTCCCCACTGTTCGAGCCAATGACAATGTCGCCGCAGGCCATCGCCTCCGTTAATACGCGGCCAAATTGTTCCTTCCAACGCGGCGTGGTGCGCGACGGCAGCACCAAAATGTCAATTAAATTCATCACATCGGGCATGGCCTCAGACGCCACCCAGGGAATAAGATGAACTTGTTGCTCTACACCTTGAGTCCTCATCCACCGCTCAATCAAGGTCTCGTAGGGACCACTGCCGACAAAGAGCAAACCTAAGTCGCGATCTTGGCGCAACAACGGACTCATCGCCTCCATCAACTCGTCGAGCCCTTTGTCTTCGATAAGCCGCCCAACATACCCTACCGTGGTTGCTTCACCTATTTCCCATTCGGCTTTGATTCGGGGTTTCTCTTTAGGTCCAAATAACGAGAGATCCGTGCCAAATTGGGGAATCACCACGGCTGGTTTTTGAAATCCTTTTTGCCGGAGTACCTCAAGCGCCTCTTGATTACCTGCAATAGCCCCTGCCGATCCCCGAAACACCCGCTGTTCAATCGCAGAAAAGGGCCATGGATACCGCTTATAGATGTTCTGCCAGGTGAAGAAAATACTCGGGACGCCCAAAGTTTTCGCGAGCGTAATACCTTGCCCCGTGACCACACTATAGTGCTCTTCGTCAACATGGAGAAGATCCGGCCGAAATGTTCGTATGATATCCCCCAGACCCGGATACCAGTGAAAATGGTTCCGCCCATTGAACGGAATTGCGCGCCGATAGATGGGGTATCGGTCATCGCTCACATCAGGCTCAAACGAGAGATTGGCCCAATGGTCTGGTACCACAAGGCCAATGTCCAAATCCTCTACGTCTGCCAAATACGCAATTTTTGATCGATAGGATGCAGTAACACAAGCTTTACTTATCATTAAAACGCGCATCGGCCACCCCTTGCACCCTCGTGTCCACCTGTCTGCTATCATACTAAAACGGTGCCTTCGAGAAAAGTTGAAAGGATGGGTGGGTACAACTTTCAGCCGGGACATTTTTGTGTTCATCGGGGTGATCAACACGAAGGTGGCTTCACGTTCCCATGCGCGTTGCCGTTGGGCGGTGTCCACCGCCCCGATGGTGGCAGTCACACGCCACCCCGTTTTTGGTAAGAGGCTCCTCTGCTTTGCGCGGGCGGCCGCGTTGACCGCGGGAGAGACGCTGCTCTTCCTCGTGGATGGCGGTCTCGACCGCAAACCACTGTGTTTCGCGGCGGGCTTGCCACTGGTGCACGGCCTGGGTGGCGTCCTCACGACAGTCGTAGATCGTGTGTTCGAACACTTTGGCGGCTTGGGTGATCGTGTATGTAGTCAAATAGAAATGGACAGTTTCATTATTGAAATTCCTCACTTTCAGCGTGTGAAATTCCAATTGGCACTCGATTCTTGGAAATTATTTGCAATGACACGGCTGGAATTGACGGTGATGCTGCCCAATCGGCGCGCTATCGCTCTGTACCATAAAATGGGGTGCATTGTTGAAGGGGCGCACCACCAATCTATCCGCTATCAGGACAGCACTTATGTGGACGAATATCTTATATGGCCGACATCTTAGTCGACTCGGACTAAGATGTTTATGGCGGAGCGGACTTTTCGAAGGTGACCACCGTGGCGGACGCGTCGTCAGACTTTTTGAAGCGCGGCCACCGCACTAATTCGAGATCGCTATTTTCCACGGTGCGCAAAGTCTCCACGACGGCTGTGAGTCCTCTGTGCTCAATGTCCTCGTAGACCTCCCAACACGATGGATAAACCTCGAGGGTATCCCATAGCCTCGAAAAACCGTCGGAGGCCAGCAAAAAAGCGGTGGATGAGGCCAAGTCTATGTGTCCCGTTATCGCATGGTCCAGGGCTTCGGGATCCAGACTAAAGACCCAGTAGCCGTGGTCTTGATTCATCATCTGGCGGTGTTGACGCAAGAGGGGGACGATCGCTTTTTGCGCTGCTTCAAGGGATAAACCTTGTTCGCGAAATGCTGCTAGGCGACCTAGGGCGATGCGGTCCAGACGCCCTAGCTGTGTCTCGTGTATCGTTTTGCACTCTCTTTTGTCCAGCGAGACAACACTCAGTGAGCAGTCCCCCAACAGCAAATAGTCAACGCCGAAGGCATCCCATCGGATGACGGCCAGTCCAGCGGATGGCATCATAGGGACTGACAGTCCACGATCGGTTTCAAACCGATGATATTGTGCAGCAATACGCACGCAAACGTCGCGCAAAAGATCTGCCAAGGGCACGGTGCTATGAAATTCCGGGCGGTGCAACGCGGTGTCCAGTTGCTCTGCCAGCCATGCAGCGTCGTCGTGCAGAGGTGTGACGGCCACGGCATCAAGATTGGTGGCGCCGTCAATCACCCATGCCATGTGGGCGGTCGTGCCCGCGCGGTCTTGGTTATTCGTTGCGGAACTGCCTGCAACCGAGCAGCTTTGGGAACGTATGCTCCACTGAATGCGATGCGGATTAATGGACAAGACCTCCTAGCGTTAACATGACGCCTACGGCCAGTCCTGCCCAATACGACTTGGGCCATGACTGACCAGCCGGACGCATAACCATCGTGAAGCCCACGAGTACCATGAGCATCACTCCACCCAAGGTCATTATAAGGTGTTCGGCCACTGCTAGGGGCTCGTGGCTCAGAATTTGGGTGGAACCGACCACAAAACTCAGCAATGCCGTAAAGAATCCTAAAAACTGCAAGTTGGACGACTGGGCTGACGAAAGAGTGGAGTCCAACGCCGCTTGTTGCTTAGTGAGGGTCTCGTCAATGCTGTGACGATGACTGGCGATATCTTGATGCGCCTGCGTCACCTCAGCATGCAAGTCCCGTTTGAATTTCATGATGAGCACCGCCAAAAGATAGGACTGATAGTCGCCTAGTCGAACGGCATAATCGGACTCTGTGGCATCTTCCAGGTTGATGGCTTGCTGAATCAGGCTGCGTGCGGCGTCATAGTCTCCACTGAGAGCCATTAACCGTCCTTTGGTGCAATAGAACTTGGGATAACTTCGGTCGAGGACTATCGCTTCTTGAATAGCCGTCATGGCTTCCTCCAAGGTGTGGGAAGAAATTTCCTGATCGCGCTCGCCTAATGTGGCGACGATTTCGGCAAAATTGTTTAAGACCCCGGCATGACGAGGACAGTTTTGACTCGCCAACTGGGCTTCTTCGAGGGCCTGTTCATTCGCCTGGACACTATCGGTCTGGCGATAAAACAGGCTTAATAGGTGAGGAAAGCTTGGTTGCTGCTGGAACTCTTGGGAATATCGATCCATGAGCGATTTTAAGGGAGCATAGTTGTGGGTGCGTCTATAATAGATGTGAAGCAAGTAAAACAAGATGTAGCGCATGGTGGGACTAGCCGACTCTTTAAGCAGTCGTTCTTCTAGGGCATTGACATCGTTGAGTGTCAGGTGTGTGGCAATCGTTGTCAGTCGATGCTCAAACTCCCGAGTAGATGGGTCGTTGTCGGTCACGATGGCGGAAATAGCGTCGTCTACCGAGTCGTTTGACCATGGTGGTGTGTGGGTATCCATCAATCCAGCCTACTTTCTTATGTTTTGGCACATGATGCTCCGCCCTTGTGAGAGTCCGGTCTGTGGCTTGAACCGACTAAGGAGTTCTCTGTTGATTTCGTTCTTTGTCGCCAAATTCCTTCTGCCGGTTCTCCGCATTTGCTCTGTTGGCCCATGGAAGACAAGTGGGCGTGGTTCACGTACAATGGGGCTACGCCAATGAAAAATGCCAGAGGGAGTGATCGGTGGATGTTTCTTCGGTTGTTGCAGTGGAAGAGGCACAGACACGCCGCGTGGCAGGAGTTGCCCAAAGCAAGACAGATGGGCGCACTGTCCCTGTTGCTGGCGTTGCTGGCACAACTGCTGTTTTTCTTGAACCGTGAAGGTCTCCATGGATTTTGGGGCGGATTTCTTACGAGCCTCATCACGGTGATGGCGCTCTGCACAGTGATAGTGACGGTTAGAATGATTCGCACGCGCCATGATGGCCAGTCGTGAACAGCGGGTGTTGTACCCATTGCAGCGCATCGGAGTCAAGGGATCGGGGCGTTTTGAGCGGATGGCTTGGGATGACGCGATGGGAGAGATTGCCGCGCGTCTTCAGCGCATTATAGCGGATCATGGTCCGTCGGCGATTTTGCCCTATAGCTGAGGTTGTCCAAAGCTTCGTGGAATTTCGCTAGCGTATCCTTTCTCATGATTTAACCGATTTGCTCGGTTTTTGGTGCCGGTTTTTTTGGACACGTGGCTTTTAATGCCTGTTGCAATAACGGTATCTCACGGTAGCCAGGGATCCGCGTTAAGATCGCTTGAAAAATCTGGCCGACGCCATCTTGCAAGCGCCGATGCACCTGATTGCCACCCTGCACTCACTCTACCGTATCGGGAATCTTGGCCGACGCATCCAACCGAGGATGACCCCCGGTTGGCATCGGCAACTGTTTCGTGGATGGGGTGATCTGTGCTATCATGGTGTCACCTTGATACCAGCTACATCATGAGGATCGGCGGTGGCCGCCGACGGTTCTTTTTGTTCCCCTGAATCACTCTCACCCTTACCCAACAGCCGATTCACTTCGCTCACCGAGATCCTGACGCTGGTGAGCCCGGGAATTTTTATGGATTTCAGTTGACCGCGTTCGATCATCCGCCGTACGCTGGCCGTATGAATATCCATCACTTGCGCGAATTCTTTGATGCTTATGGCTTGTGGCGTCGTATTCATCATAGTCTCCTTTGTCGGTTAAACCCAGGAGAGAGATTTCCTGTTAGTTGTCGTGGGCTCTCATCACCCGCCTTCCGATAATTTTTTCTGAGACCGAATGGACACGCTGTGCATGCCGAACGTCACCGTGAAACTCCCCCATGCTCCAAATCCACGCGTCGGTGGCGCCCGACCGGGACGGTCAAGACAGGCAACCCGTGACAAACAGGTGCTCATTCGACTGACTCAAGAGGAATATGCGCGTTTATTTTCCGCCGCTGCGCAAATGACAAGGCGCTGGCGAACTGGGCACGGCGGGTGCTGATGCAAGCGGCGTCCGACGCCGGGCATTGACGGATTTGACGGGAATATGGTCTCTCCCATCCGACTCCCGGGAGTCGGTTTTTTGTTGGCGACTAGGGATGGTCCGTGGGGATGGTCGTGTCGGGGATGCCCTGATAGGCTAGGACGAACCCCCGGCATGCTCCGTGCGTGGAGATGGAAGTGGGGATGCAGGGCACTTTCAGAGGACATGGCGGACAATAAAAAACCCGCAATCGCTTGCGGTGTAAGGGTTTGGAGTGGTGGGCGAGCACGGGCTCGAACCGTGGACCCGCTGATTAAGAGTCAGCTGCTCTACCAACTGAGCTACTCGCCCGCAATATGGTAGCGGCGGGTGGACTCGAACCACCGACATCACGGGTATGAACCGTGTGCTCTAACCAGCTGAGCTACGCCGCCATTGGTTGCGGGGACAGGATTTGAACCTGCGACCTCCGGGTTATGAGCCCGACGAGCTACCTGGCTGCTCTACCCCGCGAACGACACTTACTTAACGAACATCGCTCATTGTACTCGGCAAAGCTTGGTCTGTCAATATGCTTGCGGCCCGTTGCAAAAGGCTTTCTGCCGGTAGCCTTGGCATTGTGTTGCCAAAATTTTGCCGAACGTTTTTCGCTGTCTGTGATACACTATGATATAAGCTAAAAAGGAGGGTGACAATACATGGACCGGAGAACACGGTTAGCTGGCATTGATTTTGCGCTGAAACGGGATGAAGAAGGCATTCATCTGTCGATTAAAACCGACCCAGAGCGCCGCCAAGCTCAAAAAGAAGTTTTTGATATGCTGGACCAAGTACGTATTGCAGCTCGAAGAGCCGGAGTCTCCGATGCCGAATTAATGGCATATTGGGCCCGTAGTGGCCTTAAAGGATGGAGCAAGAGGCAATAATTGACATTTTTTCCATTTATTGATTTCATAAGCAATACATGTTAGAATCCATCCATTACGACGGGAGGGACAAGACATGGCTATTGGAGCAATATTAAGTCATGCAGATTACACCCGAACAATGGATCAGATTCGTCGGTTGCAAGCTAAATTACACGATTTGGCACATCTAAAGGGGAACCTTCACCCAGAAGTCATTGCCGTCAGCCAGCAAATTGACGACTATATTGTGTCCATTCAGAGATACTGGCAATACACCCGAGACGGCCGCACCGGATAGTCCTTATGAACTGGTGTCGCTTTCGAGATTGGCGCCAGGTTTTCCTTTCTCCCATTCGATGTATTCGACTAATAGAGAGTCCAACTCTTGGCTGACTCGCAATAAGTCGGGATGGGACATCTGGTTGGTGACGGCATAAATCCTCTCCATTTCACACCGAAGTTCCCTTATCCTGTTTAAAATTCGGGCCATTCTCGCATCCAATCACTTCGCCTCCAGATACCTTTTTGGTGATTCGCTTCTCAACGTCATAGTTCCTGCCAAATTTATCTTCCTCATCTACAAAATTTGCCTATATTCCCCCTATTGTTTCCTGTTTCAACAAACCACAGAGTACAATAAATCCATGCAACCGGTAAAAATTAAGCCTCGGACGACTATAAGGGCTGAACGCTTTACCACCAGTGTCGTTGGCAAGTCGACGGTATCCCAACCAGCGTGGGAACCTTTAAGAGCAGCCGAAGCCCATCTCGTAAAGTCGACGACGTTGGATGCACTGGATCATTACGTATCGGCAGTACGTGATATGCTGTCTAAGGCACTCACCAAACAGGCCGCCGAGGTCAGCCTTTATATGTCTCCTCGTGGTCGATTCCGACAAATGGTATTTGTACGTCAGCTTAACGAGGAACTGGCCATCTTGCATCGAGAGGTTCGTGATGGGCGCCCAGGGTCTGATCTTATGAAACGTCTCGATGCGATCCGAGGAATACTGGTGGATTTATGGCTATAAGGCGGGAACGTACGTGGCAGACTATAATACGGTAAAACAAAATATTGATCTCCTCCGGGATCTCACCGAAAAGAAAATTAACGCGGTATTGCTGAGACAACCCAAGGAGTTAATGCAACTGCTTCAAGAGGAACTCGATCCCTTGCGTACACTGAATAGCACGATGGTAGAAATTTGGAGTTTCTCTCCGTCGGAAAAAGAGACCATCGCCTATACCTGCCAATTGTGGGCTGAGCGTACCCAGTATCTTGGGGAACTGTTGCAAACTCAGTTAGGGTATTTAGACTTCATGCGCACCTTACTGGGAATCGACACAACGTCTACCATCAATTTAGGCTTGTAATTTGTAGACACAATGGGGGAACTAAGGGGGACGTGATTGTATGAGTTTTATGATGCTCAATATCGCGGCAAGGGCTTTAGCTGCCCAACAGCTGGCCTTGGATGTGACGGGCAATAATATGGCCAATGCGACCACCCCTGGCTATCAGGCGGAAACGGCCAACTTAACCGAAGCCCCGCCACAACCGATTGTTGCGTTGCAAAATTCGGAACTCGGCACGGGCGTAGTGGTCTCTTCCATTAGTCGGGCCAGTAATCCTTTTCTCTCGCGCAGCGTGCGCACTCAGTTAGGAAACCAAGGATATTGGTCGTCGATCAATCAAGCTCTCTCCCAAATTCAGTCATTGTTTCAGGAACCGTCACCCAGTGGCCTGCAAGAAGGTCTCAACCAGTTCTTTGCTAGTTGGCAAACCCTATCTAATGATCCGGAAAACCAGGCGTCCCAAGAACAAGTCATCGAGCAGGGCAAGAACATCGCGAGCCAATTCAACACCATGGCCACTTCCATTACCGGAGAAATGCAGAACTTAGCCCACACAGCCCAAAATCAGATTAGCCAAATTAATACGTTAAGCCAACAGATCGCCCAACTCAATACCCAAATTGCCTCCGTGACCAGCAGCGGCGGCACCGCCAACGATCTCCTGGACCAACGGGGGCAGTTGCTAGACAATTTGTCTGCGTTAACCAATGTGAGCTACACGGTGTCGGCGAACCAAGAAGTCAACGTCTATTTGGGTTCGAATGCTTTGGTGGTCAACGGCGATAGCTATTCGCTGGCACTCACCCAAGCCACTCAAGCCCCTGTCAATTACCCTACCAACGCCCCCTTGCCCTATGCCGTCACCTGGCTGGGATCACCCACGGCACCTGGAGTTCCGTTAACCGGTCTGACTAGCGGACAATTGTTGGGCACTCTCAGCGTGCTCAATACCAGCCTTCCGTCCTATCTGAACCAACTAAATACTCTGGCGTACACCTTCGCCAATGCGGTCAACAGCCAATCGCCTACGACATTTTTTACGCCGCTGACCAGTGCCGAACAATCCAGTGCCGCCACCATGCTGTCCGTGGTGTCCACGCTTACTCCGGGTTCCCTGGAAGATGCCACGAATCCCGGAAATGGCAGCGCAGCACTAGCGGTCTCCCAATTGGGCACCGTCATCGACCCGCAATATACTACCTTAGTGGGACAAGTGGGCGTCGATGGGCAAAATGCCCTCAATCAGTCTAACACCGCCAACACCACCCTGACCTCGTTGCAAAATGCCTTGCAGTCTGCAACGGGTGTCGATCTGAACCAACAATCGGCCACATTGATTCAAGAACAGCAAAGTTACACAGCGGCGGCGACCATGGTGTCCGTGGAACAGAGCACCATGCAAAGCTTGCTGCAGGCGGTAGGCTAAATCCCTGAGGAGGACACGTGCCATGCAAATTACTCCTATCGTGTTAATGAACACCCTGCTATCCAATGTGCAAAATCAAGAGCAGCAAATTGCGCAATTACAAGAAGAGGTGTCGACCGGGCAATCCTTTCAAGTCCCTGCGGACAACCCCTCCGCTGTGACCAACACGATGGCCCTGAACGATACCTTGTCGTCCGTCAATGCTTATTTAAACTCGGCAAGCTCGGCCGAGAGTCAATTAAACCAAACCAACGGTGTTTTACAAAGCATTATCCAGTTGACGCAAGGCGCGTATGCATTGTCAACGGAGGCTTCCAACAGCACGTTAAACAGCGCGGATTTGACCGCCATGGCCGAAACCGTGAAATCCGATCTGGCCTCTTTAGGACAGCTCCTCAATACGCAATACCAAGGCGGATATTTGCTGGGTGGCACTAACAACACCCAACCGCCCTTGCAAAACGTGTCGGGCACCTGGGAGTGGAATCCCGGGGCCAGCGGCAATCAAGGGCAAGTGGTGCAAATTGGGTCGGACCAATGGGTCACCGACAACATCACTGGGTGGGAGTTAACCAGTACCCCGAATGGTCCCACCTCCCCGACCCAAACCAGTCCCGTCAATGCCTTTCTCCAACTGTACCAAGACCTGCAAGGACTTCAAACTGCATTGACGCCGAACAGTTCTGGACTTCCCAACATCGCCGCCATCCAACAATCGGAATCGCAGTTATCCGGTGATTTGACCACGATGACGACATTGCAAAGCATTGTGGGGGCGCGGTTGCAGCGGGTGCAAAATGCTCAAAGTGCGCTCAATACCTTGTCGGTGAATCTCAACCAAAGCATTGCCCAATACTCGTCGGCCAATATGGCATCGGTCACCGTACAATTAGCGCAAGAAGAGCAAGCCTATCAAGCAACCCTGCAGAGCGGCGCGCAAATTTTGCCACTATCCCTGCTGAACTTCATTAAGCCTTAAGGACTTGGAAAGATGGGTGAAGGCTATGATTGTAGAAACGCGGTTTCACGGGCCACTGACGGTGCGCCCGGAAGACATCATTACATTGGATTATGAGATTCTGGGATTTCCCGACCAACGCCAGTTTCTCTTGTTGCCCCATCGGGTTGATAGTCCATTTCTCTATTTCCAGTCGATAACAAATGCCTCGCTGGCCTTTGTGGTGATCGATCCGTTGCTGGTCATGCCAGATTATCGGCTTCCCTTAGAAGAGTTGCCTGATCTGGGCGATCCCTCTCTGTGGGCCATTTTATGCTTGTGCTCGATAGGCCGAGGCACTCCCGCCACGGTCAATTTGCGCAGTCCCTTAATCATCAATCGGGAGACGCGCCGCGGAGGGCAATTTGTGCTATCCTTGCCCTATTCGCATCAACACCCCTTATTCAAGGAAGTGACCCATGCTCGTACTTAGTCGAAAAACCAATGAGGCCTTAGTGATTCAGGACGGCGAAATCCGGATCGTAGTACTTTCGGTTCAGGGCGATCAAGTGAAGCTGGGGATAGATGCTCCCCGGCACATTGCCGTGATGCGGGAAGAAATATTTTTGGCTACTCACGAAAACCAAAAGGCTGCTGACTCCTTATCTCCCGATGACTTATCGTCTTTCACTCCTCCGGCGGAACTGCCCCCATCTCCTCGGCCGAAACCAAAATCTCGGTGATTTTTACACCAAACTGCTCACCGACAATGACCACATCCCCGCGTGCCACCAGTCGGCCATTGAGATAAATGTCCACGGGTTCCCCATACGCTTTATCCAGTTCCACCACAGATCCCGGAGCAATTTCTAGGACATCCTTAATCGACACTTCGGTACTGCCTAAAATGGCCTCTACCGTCATCGGCACATCATAAAGAAAGTTGACTGAGTTATGTGCTTCGGATATCGCCGTGTCCCGATCCAATTCTGCAAATTCGACTCTTTTTGCCTCAACCAAGTCTTCATTGCTGGTTCCTTCTGGGGTGGCATTGTCCCCCATTAACGCCTGGATTTCTTCTGCCGTCAAATGTGTCGCTTTTTTAGCCATCGACTTCTCCCTCCAGTTTGCCCACTACTCTCACTGCCAGGTGTCCCCCTGTTTTCCCCGCCACGCATTGAAACTTGTCGGCATTAGATAAGGACAACGTCATAGGCTGATCATAACGATTCTTAAATACTATCGCATCTCCAACCTTTAGTTGGCTGAATTCTCCCAATGTGATTTCAGTACGGCCCAATATGACCCGAGCAGAGATAGACGCCCGCGCCACATGACGCATCATCTCTTTTTGCTTGGGATGCACCATCTCTGCACCATCATCCCGGCCCCAGCCGTGTCGGCTCACCGCGACCGCAAATGGCTGAATACTCGTATACGGCCATACCCAAATCAGATGTCCGCGATGTCCATCTATCACCATCTGTTGGCGCAATACCATCACCAGATCGTTCTCCCCGGCAATTTGCGCAAAGGCAGGGCTATACTCCACACTTTCCACCCGAGGCTCAAAATTAACCATGGTCCCCCAGCTTTGGCGCATCAACTCCAAAAGGCGGTCCATCACACGGCGAAATATGGTCTGTTCGATTTCTGTGAGCTCGCGCCCCGGGTACTTCCCCAGCCCCGGTCCCCCTAAAGCGCGGTCAATAATCGCTAGAGCCAACACTGGATCGCATTCCACCAAGGCACTGCCCGGATAGGGGTTAAGGGTATACACGGTCAGCACAGTGGGCGTCTTTACATTATCCGCATATCGCTCGTAAGGCATCTGATCGGTAGCCAGATGCTGCACTTGCACCGGGGTGCGCAGATAACTAGATAAAAAATTGGACGCCACCCGTAAATACGATTCGGTAATCAAGGTAATCGCATCCAACTGCAACCGACTTAATTGGTGTGGCCGTTGAAAATCGTAGGGCCGCACTTCGCCCATATCCCGTACTAGTCCCATTGCAACCCTCTTCCTTCAGCAATTCTTGGCCTAACATATTTCGATGCTCTCTTACGCAAATCCTGCTCCATCATTGGGTCATTAACGATGGAAAGTATACCTGGCCAATGGTTCCGGGTCCAAAAATCCCTTCTAAAATCTCTTTGATTTCCGCCTTAAATGTGGCAAGCCCGCCAGAGCTGGTCAGTTGGCCATATGATGTACTGCGCGCTAAATTTATCATCGCATTGCGAATTTTGGCATCTAAATTGGCGGATCCGGTGCCAGTTCCGCCACTGGCTGCCGTCGCGCTGCCGCCTTGGGCCAGCAATGCTTGGGGTGCAACTGAAAACTCCAATTCAAAAGAGATGTAATGATTGGGAACCGAAAGATTGCTTTCAATATCTGACTCGGTAACGGACACCGCCGTCTTTGGGTTAAAAGGCAATGATTCTACTACCGGAGCTGGTGCCTTCGACAACAAGGAAGGTTCCAAAAAGATGATGCCGCCAGCACCCATGGCTAATCCCAACACTAAAACCAACACATACCCCAGAATCTTTTTCACCGAAAAACCCCCTGAAATCTCCGCCTTATTTTTTGCATTCTGCCTCGTTTCCCTTGCACACTAGGAAGAAAGGAGGACCTTGTAATGGAACCCTATTTACTTTGGGCATTGGAAACATTGTTATTGGACTGGGAGACTCCTGCTGTTGCCACGGGGTTTTCTGATATGCTGGCCACTTCGGTGCCTGCCACAACCTCTTTCAACCCGCCCACAAATTCCGACAACGCCTCCGTAACGCAATCCATTGCCACTGCTGCCCAAAATACCGGTTTGTCCGCCAACCTGCTCCGAGCGGTGGCTACTGTAGAATCAGACCTCAACCCCAATGCCATTAGTTCCGCTGGTGCCATCGGCGTGATGCAGTTAATGCCCCAAACCGCCGCCAGCCTGGGCGTCAACCCTGACAACGTTCAGCAAAACATTGAAGGTGGTGCCGAGTATTTACAAAGTTTGCTAACCACTTTTCACGGAAATCTGCCCCTGGCCTTAGCCGCCTACAATGCGGGCCCTGGAGCGGTAGAGCAATATGGCGGCATTCCTCCGTTTACCCAGACGCAACAGTATGTGCAAAAGGTTCTGGCAGTCTACCAGCAACTTAATGCCACCCCGCCTACGCTTTAAACCTGAATATTAGTGGTGGCCTTGGCCACCGTTTCTCCCACCGAGACCACTCGGGCATTGAGGCCATATAAGGTTTCCGCCTGCACTAAATTCACTAGGCTATCCGTCATGTTAGTGCTGGATTGATTAAGAGCTCCACTAACCAAGGTCCCTGCATTGGTCGTCCCGGGATTGACCAGGGAAGCTGCTCCTGAAGCTTTGGACAACGTAAACAAAGTATTGCCTATAGCCAACATCCCTTGCGGATTGGGAACCAAGGCCAACTGTATTTGTCCTGCTTTGACAGGTGTACCGCCTGGCCGACTAACCATCACGGCTCCGTTGGATTCTATGGTATAGCTGTCACCCACGGGAATATTTATTGGCGGGTATAGCCTGGCACCAGTTGGCAGCACCAACTCCCCATTGGCATCCAGCGTAAAGTTTCCCGCCCGGGTATACGCTAGTTGACCGCCCGGCAGAGAAACCGCAAAAAACCCATTGCCATCAATGGCCAGATTGCTGGCAATATTGCTAGAGACTATGCCTTGGTTAAATTCCGGGACGTCACTGGCCATGGTTGCCCCAGACACCAAATTCAGCGGAGAAGCCAATACCTGGTTTGCCAAAGTCACATTGGCAGCCCGCACGGGGGTACTCGCCATGCTGCCCGTTGTTACAACCTCCTCGCCATAGCCTGGGGTATTGGCGTTGGCAATGTTACTGCTTACCGCATTTAACACTTGACTTTGCACGTTTAACCCATTGGCTCCAATATTCATTACTGTAAACACAAAGGTCCTCCTTTCCGGCCCAAAGACACCTTATGCCAACACGCCCAGTGAAGCGGCAGTTTTTAGACGATTGCTCTCTTCATTGACCACCTCGGTCAATGACTGGTAGCTTGATTCGGCCGTTATTAAGTCGACCGATTGGGTTGCTAAATTGACATTAGAGGTGTTCAGAGCCCCCTGTGTCACAATACTCTTGGCAGCAACGGCTCCTGCAGTTTGATAGAGGTTGCCGGGCAATGTGGTGATCGGTCCTCGCGCCGGAAGGGTGAACAGGGCTAACTGTCCCAACACTTTTCCCTGCTGGGTAATGGTGCCATTCGCACTGACGGTAAATGGCGCCTCACCCACCACCACTGGTTGCCCGTTGGTCATTAACACTCGGTCGCCGCCAGAGGTCACTAACGTGCCGGTAGAATCCACGGTAAAATGACCGTCGCGCGTATACAACACTCCGCCGCCACTATTCCTCACCGCAAAAAATCCCGAACCACCAATGGCCAGATCGGTCATCAACCCTGTGGTTTGTTGTGCGCTGGGTGCTAACTCTAATCCTGCCAAGAATGCCACGCCCTGGCCACTGGCGCCCACTGTCTGCGGGATCGACCCTCCCCCGACTCGCGTAACCATAGCTGAAGGGAACTCCGCCATGGACCCCACTTGGGTCAAATAGCCTGGCGAATCCGCGTTAGCCAAATTGGCACCAATAGCTGCCATCGACTGGTTTTGCGCAATCATTCCTGAAGCTGCGATATATAGTGCGTCCATGGCTACTTTCCTCCCATGCCCAGGGTATCGTGTTCGGAAACTTCCAGATGGGACCAGGTGGTGGTTAACCTGCGGACAAACGCACCCCACCCGCCGCGACGAGGGGGCGGAATGCGATCCAGCAGCCGATCCGCAATCGCTCCAATGTCCTGACTAGCTGCAGTCCGGGGATAAAGGGACCAAAAGGGTTCTTGGCGCAAAACCGCACGTCCTACATTAGCATCCTCAGTAACCATGCCAAGAAATTCTACGGGTCGTTCCAAAACTCGTTGGCTTAAGGTCGTTAACCGCTCTCCCATTTGCAGTGCCCCCTCCTTATTCGACACGCGGTTCATTACCAGCTTTAAGGACACCCGTCCCCCCGCCTCCCACACAGCTTTGATCAAACCGTAGGCATCGGCAAGCGCCGTAGGTTCCGGATTGGTCACTACCAAGGCCTCATCTGCGGCCAAGACAAAAGCTAAAACATTCGCAGAGATGCCAGCACTGGTATCAATCATTAACCAATCACATTCGCCTTCTAGTTCCTGAAATCCTTCTATGATCCGTGAAATTTCGACAGCCTCCAATGCTGCCAAAGCCGCGATGCCGGATCCCCCGGGAATAATGCGAATACCCCGAGGGCCAGGCTGTATGGAATGGCGCAGAGGGATTTTCTCTTGCACCACATCCCACAAGGTGTACTGCGGTTCATATCCTAACATGATATTGATGTTGGCGAGTCCTAAATCGGCATCCAACACCACCACCCGCTGTTGCCGTTCTGCAAGCGCCAGAGCCAAATTCAACGTCAAATTGGACTTGCCTACACCCCCTTTGCCTGACGTGACCGCCATCACTCGAGATCCTTCTATCCGGTGTTTAAGCATCTCGCGGGTCGCCTCCCCCGTTTTTTCAGCAATCCAGTTGCGCAAGAGATCTGCTTGCTTGGCCATTACAGCGCCCCCTTGACAATCCATTGGGCCATTATTTCCGGAAAAGCCACCCGAATATCATCAGGCACCCCTTGACCATCCGTTAGGTAGGCGACCGGCCAACCCAGCGATAATAAAGCACTTAAGGCTGGCCCGCCATGGCGCGCCTCGTCCACTTTGGTAAGACACAGCTTTACTGGGAGTTCTCCAGCAAATCGATGGGCAGTCTCCACCATCGCTGTAGGCATCATGGTAGCCGGCAAAGTCACCATCACTTCACGTGCTTGCGCATATTGCACGATGCTTTGCAGTTCCGCCATTGACAGCGCGTGGTTGACACTATGCCCTGCGGTATCCACGAGGACGACATCGGCTGGCGTAGCCCGGATCAGGTCTGGGATATCTTGAGGCCTCAAGGAAACCGCGAGCGGAATCCCCAAAATTTCGGCATACGTCTTGATTTGTTCCACTGCCGCCACACGGAAGGTATCAGTGGTAATAAGGAGCACCGATTTCTTTTGTTCTAAGTGAAAGTAAGCCGCTAATTTGGCGATGGTCGTGGTCTTGCCAGATCCTGTCGGCCCCATTACCACGACCACCGTGGATTCAGCCACCGAAATGGGACTGGGTCGTGGCAAATGCCTTTGGATCACGCGGGTGATCACCGGATCCACCCCGACGTCATCTCCTTCGCTGAGCACATCCTCCGCTGCCTCATGGGCTAATCGCCGAGCCCAGGATTCCGTGACCTCCTGCTCCAACAGACGTTGATACACGGCTTCCCCGGCCCCCGACGGGATCCCTTCAATGCGGTCTAGCCGACGATCCAATCCCTGCAATAGATCTAACACTTGAGCCAGCCGTTCCCCTGCCACATCCGTCCCCAAAGATTCCAGTGTCTCGGTGGCCGCTGCTTCCCGATGCCCCACTAGCGGTTTGGCAGACGATTCGGCAACTACGTCGGGCGAAGCTTTTTTTGGATAATCGGTTGCGACCAGCACCTGAAATCCTTGCTCCCAAAACTTCCACCAGCGGTCTCTGGCCTTACCGGATGAAAGAATGATGGCATCTTCGCCTAACTCCCACTTGGCCAGCACCAAAGCTTCCTCGGCGGTTTTTCCTGTGTACCGTTTAACAATCACAACTGCACCACTCCCAAGGTTTTTACCGAAATTTCCGGGCTCAACTCCGCATAAGACACTACTGCCAAATCACGCAAAATCCGCTCTGTTAAACGCTTAAAATACAGGCGAATAAAAGGGGAGGCAATCACCGTCGGGGTGACCCCGGCTGGTACTGCCCGAACGGCTTCGCGCAAATTCGCTAGGATTTTTTGCGCCACCATCGGATCTAGATTCAAATAACTGCCGGTGTCCGACTGCTCGATTGAAGAACGAATTTCTGCCTCTACTTCCGGCGACAACACCACGGCATACAAAGTGCCTTGTTTTAAAAGAGGTCTGGTAATATGGCGCCCTAATGCTTGCCGTACACTTTCTGTCAGCACCTCGATGTCGCGTGTGGTTCGCGCTTTATCAGCTAAGGCTTCGAGAATGGTCGGCAGGTCGCGGATCGAAACCCGCTCCCGCAAGAGATTCGACAGTACCCGCTGCAATTCACCTAAGCTGAGCAAATCCGGGATTAATTCTTGCACGACAACCGGATGGGTTTGGCGAATATGGTCAACCAGAGCTTTGACGTCTTGACGGCCGATGATTTCATAGGCGTGTTTGCGTACGACTTCAGCTAAATGTGTCACCATGACGGATCCGGCGTCAATCACCGTCGCCCCTGCTAACTCCGCCCGATCCCGTGAATCCTCGCGAATCCAAAATGCAGGCAAGCCAAACACAGGATCGGTCGTCGGCACCGCGGTTTCAATCCCCAAGTCCCGGCCACCCATGGCTAGAAACCGGTCGGGACGGACCTCAGCGGTTACCAGCTCTGCACCCCGAATGCGAATCCGGTATTGATTGAGCGACAACTCCAGGTTATCCCGGACCCGAACCGGCGGGATCACCAGTCCAAGTTCGGCGGTAATTTGGCGGCGCAAGGCAGCTATCCGCTCGCGCAAGTCGTGGCCTGCCTGCCCTCCCACCAAGGGCACTAACCCTACCCCCACCTCTAATTCAATAGAATCCATGCCAATAAGATTCAACGCCGCTTCTGGCCGTTTGTTGAGATCCTCGGCTTGCGCCTTTTGCTTCCGTGCTGATTCCGACTTTTCGGCCTTTTGCCGGGATTCAATCTGCCACCCGGCCCAGAATGCAAGGCTGCCTAATATCAACGGCACCAACGGCGGCAAACCCAAAAAGGCCAACAAGAACAGCACAATGGCGACAATGTACATTACCCGGGGCAGAGCGGTTAACTGGGTTATCAAATCGCGATTCAAGGTACCTGCGGTGCCGGATCGGGTGACCAAGATCCCAGTTGCGGTAGACAACAGCAATGCCGGGATTTGCGTGGTCAGTCCTTCTCCCACGGTTAATATGGTATAAGTTTTAGTTGCCGTCCCCACTGCCATGTGCTGCTCCGCAATACCGATGATTAGGCCTCCGACGATATTAATCACGACAATGATAATGCCAGCAATAGCATCGCCGCGAACGAATTTTGAGGCTCCATCCATTGCACCATAAAAATCGGCTTCACGTTCGATATCCTGGCGTCTTTGTCTGGCTTCGGCTTCCTTAATCAAGCCTGCGTTTAGTTCTGCATCCACTGCCATTTGTTTGCCAGGCATGGCATCCAAAGTAAAGCGCGCGGCCACTTCTGATACTCGTTCCGCTCCTCTGGTGATGACCATAAACTGGATCACGATAAGAATAATGAAAATGATAATTCCCACGACCACATTGTTGCCCACAACCAATCTGCCAAAGGTTTCAATCACTGAGCCCGGGTCGGCTTGCAGCAAGATAAGCCGGGTAGCGGTGACTTCCAATGCCAAACGAAACAACGTGGTCAGCAGCAACAGCGATGGAAATACCGAAAGATCCAGTACTTGGTTAATAAACATAGTGCTCACTAATACGGCAATGGCTAAGGCGATGTTGATCAACAAGAAAATGTCAAGAACCCAAGGAGGAATCGGAATCACCAGCATAAGAATGGCGACCACCGCAGCCATTGGCACAAAAGCATCTCTAAGAATGGCTCGTGCTTGCACCATTATGGCGTCCTCCCCTTGCGGCGGATAAGAAAAGCTAAAATTTCCGCAACGGCCTGGTAATGCTCTTCAAATATGGCTTGTCCCAATGGGACCAAATATAGGGCTCGCGCTAACGGAGGGTTATCAATCACTGGAACCTGATGTTCATACGCCAATTCCCGAATCGCCAGAGCCGCTTCATCGGTGCCTTTCGCAACCACTGTGGGAGCGGCCATGGTTTTATCATCCCACTTCAACGCGACTGCATAATGCGTCGGATTGGTTATCACCACCTGTGCCTCTTTGACTTGGCGCAATCCGGTACGCGCCAACTTTCGAGCCATGTCTCGGCGCTTCCCTTTGATCCGCGGATCCCCTTCGACTTCTTTGAATTCATCACGCACCTCTTGCGTGCTCATCTTTAAGGAACTTTGGAATGCCCAATATTGGTAACCAATGTCAGCAATCCCAATTAAAATGTACGCTAACGCTGCGCGCCACAACACGGCCGTCAATAGCAAAAATCCTTGGTGGACAGCAACCCCAAGCGGTTGGCTAAGCAGCGCTGGATAAGATAGAACCTGGTGCCAAATTAAAAAACCAGCAACCATGCCGATAATGAGCAGTTTAAGCAGTCCCTTGATTAGCAGCCACAAACCGTCTTTGGAAAACATATGCTGCAATCCGTTGATCGGATTGAGTCGGTTGAAATCCGGCGCTAATGGCACCAAGGAAAAGCGAAACCCGCTTTGCAGCAACCCTACCAACAGTCCCGCCACGAGAATCGGCAAGACTAAGGGCACCAAAATTTCCAGGGCCACATGCCCCCCCACTTCGACCACCGATCCTAAGTTTTGAGCAAAAGGACCGGCACTGCTCGCCATCGCCAATATTTGGGATTCAACGCCCCCCATTAATTGGCCAGCCCACGGCAAATACAGACGCAAAAGAACAAAGCCCACCAACAGTCCGAGCCCGGACTGAAAGTCAGGGCTATGCCACCCTTGGCCTTGTTGTCTTGCCTTTTGCCGTTTTTGGGGGGTGGGGGCCTGCGACTTCTCCCCGTTTAGCGCATAAATTTCTGGCCACAGTCCAATCGCAGTTACCGTCATCCGGCCCGTCCCTCCAAAATCACTAAAAGCCGACTAACGTCTGTCCATGCCATGTTCCACACCTGCGGGATGATGGCAAAAAGCAATGGCAGCATCGCCAAAAAGACCACCAAAGCCACCCCAAAATTCACTGGCAATGCCACAAAATAGGCATTCATCTGCGGAAATGCGCGACTTAGCACGCCGACCGCCAAATTAATAACCAACCCCGACAAAAGCAATGGCGCCGCCACTAAAATCCCTATGGTAAACACTGTGTCCAAGAGACCTATTACAAAGCCGACAGCCCCCATTGGCAAGGACAGGGCATTGAGTGGAATGGCTTGAAAGCTGCTGTGCAAGGCAATCACCAATAATTCCGGGCCACCGGCCACAACAAACACAAACAACGCTAATAAGGTCTCCCACTCGGCCAAAAACGAATTGGCGGATAACAGCCATGGACTTGCGGTGACCGCCAGTCCCACCCCCAACTGATAGGTCACTGCTTGTCCCGCAATGGCAAACGCTGAGTAAAACAGTGTCAAAACCAACCCAATTAAAACCCCGATGGCAAATTGCACCACCATCGTCAGCAAGAATTCGACTGTCCGAGTTTCGGCCACGGTGAGAGATGGCAAAGTGGGTGCCACAACAATAGCCAGCATCGGCACTAGTGCCACCCGCAACATCTTGGGAATGTACTGAGCGCTAATCATAGGCGCTGAGACTACGATGCCCGCGACTCGTGCGGCAACCAAAAAGAAACCCATGGTCAGGTTGGATAATGACAGCCCTATGGTCATTTCTGGTATGTCTCCCGTCCTGTCTCCATTGTAACGTGTCGGATCCTGTCATCGTCAAAAATAACGGCCAATTTCACGGGAGATTGGCCAAATGCCACAAGCTGCTTAAGTCCTGGGTCGTAAACCCAATCAGTACTCTTAAGAACCACGGTCCCGCCAAATAGAAAATGAGGCCAATGGCTACCAATTTGGGCAGAAATGATAGCGTCATTTCCTGAATTTGGGTCGTCGCTTGAAAAATTCCCACAAGCAATCCCACAACCAAGGCTGCTGTCAAAATCGGCAACAGAATAATCCCGGCGGTTACAACGGCGGACTGACTTAAGGCGAGAATATGATCCAGCATCTAGCCCCCTCCATGAAAAGACAAAAACAGGGACTGCACTACCAAGCTCCAGCCGTTGGCCAGGACGAACAGCAAGAGTTTCAATGGCAAAGAGATTAATGTCGGCGGCACCATCATCATACCCATGGACATTAATACCGTGGACACCACGAGGTCCACAATAATGAAGGGGATGAAAATGTACACGCCAATCTCGAACGCTGTTTTCAACTCCGAAATGATAAATGCCGGAATCAAAGTCAACGTCGGAACCTGCGATAAATGATGCGGCGGCGGTATATGCCCCATTTTGAGAAAAAGAGCCAAATCCGACTGACGGGTTTGTTGGTACATAAAGAGTCGCAACGGAATTAACGCCTTTTTCCCCGCTTGCAACAATGTCAGGTGCCCCGCTAGATAGGGGGTCAGCGCTTGATGATTTATCGCGGACAATGTCGGTTCCATAATAAAAAACGTGAGAAACAGCGATAATCCGATAATTACCTGATTCGGCGGCGTTTGCTGCAATCCCAACGCGCTGCGGGTAAACGATAACACGGTAACCACCCGAGTAAACGCCGTCATCGTAAGCAAAATGGCTGGAAGAAAGGAGATCACGGTGAGCAAGGCCAAAATGCTGAGCGTTTGGCTCGGCGTCCCATGACCCCCGTTAATGGTAATGGAGGGTAACGATTGGGCATAGGTCACTGGGCTCCATAGCAATGCAATACCTATCGCAAACAACCCTATGGAAAGTACCCGTGGTTTCATCACTGATCCCCACCTGAGGGAAAAAACCGCTTGCGCATCTCATCGGCAAATTGCGATAACGTTACTGGTTCATGGCCCAATGAGCCTGCTTCCCGGGCTTTTTGCGTCACCGACGTGGAATCCAGCTCCATTAACAAGGTGATGCTCTCGTCAGTAACACCAAGGCATACGGTTTTGTCCACAACCTGCACAATGGCAATTCCGCGTTTAGGACCTAATGGCAAATAATCTATTTGTTCCAAGTAATGCGATGCGCTAGTCTTGCCGATGCCAATTTTCTTGAGCATCCGTGCGGCAACATAAGCCAATGCCACCACCAATAGCATGGCCCATAAAAAATTTAGGAAAAGTCCTGCAGAACCCATAAACATACCTCTTTTCATCTCTTCGTAATTATAAAGAGAGCCAGGCATCAGTATGAAACAACAAGCCCGATTTAACAGGAAAGAAGGTATTTTGTGCTGCTCATTACAGAATGGACGACGGAATCTAGCTTGAAATGGTTGGATCGCCAGGGGATTGTCTACCACTACGCCCCCGAAGGGCACCGGCACCTGGAAACCCTGTCAGAACCATTGAAGAGCGCGGTGGCTTTGGTTGTCCGCAATCAAACTCCGGTAACCTCGGAGCTGCTGGCCCAAGCGCCTAGCTTAAAGGCTATTGGGAGACTGGGCGTCGGTCTCGACAACATCAATCTTAAGGCATGCCAAGAGCGCGGCATTCCTGTGCTTACTGCTCGTGGGGCCAATGCGCCAGCAGTGGTGGAATATGTATTGGGTGCACTTTTGCGCCACAGCCGCCCTTTGCCCCTGGAGATGGGACAGTGGCAACGACACCCAGGGGGAGCAGAACTTCATCAGCAACATATTGGTGTCGTAGGGTTTGGCGATATTGGCCGGCGGATTGCTGACGTGTTGTGGATGCTAGGTGCCACACTTTGGGTATATGACCCCCGCTTGGGTCCCTATGATCCCGCAGTAAGCAGCCATAAGGTGCGACGCGTTCTTGACCTAGAAACCCTCTTGAT
>PXYW01000017.1:43974-61185 GCA_003023695.1 Sulfobacillus benefaciens
CCAAACGTTGCCGTTAATGCCAGATCATGCCATGTTGGTGAATACCGCCAGAGGGCAGCTCATTGATGAAAACGCCTTAGTAGAGCAACTCCAACACGGGCGATTTTCCCGAGTAGTATTAGATGTCAGAGAAATTGAGCCGCCTCGGCAGCCCGATCCGTTATCCGAATTCTCTGACCGGGTATGGCTCACCCCGCACGTCGCAGGGCTCACCGATGCAGCTCAAGAACGCACCTGCTCGATGATCATGGAAAGCCTGGCACCATACTTGTTATGATCCACTATCTGCAGTTGGGGCGAACACATTTTGCAAGGGCACGAACTGGGCTGCAATCTTGGCGGCGTCGGCCATGGTACTCGGCACATAAGCACCAAATAACTCTAGACGCACATAGATGCCATCTTCTTGGAACATTAGTCTGTACATTGGTCCGCCAACGCCATAGACCAACAGCCAATCTGCGGGCATTCCGTCGGGTAATGTCAGCGCCGTCGATGCGGCTGGCCGATAATAGGAACCAATAGGGGATTTGGATTCTACCGCCACCATGTTATTGAACTCCAAATCGAGTTCTGGTCCGCTCGCGTAGCTTTCCTCAAGAGCAGTCCCGGGAAAAGAGAGTTTAGGCAGTAATGGATTTAATTGCCGTGGTTTTGCCAACGCCAATATATTTTGCTCTTGAACCGGGAGATAGGATACTGGCGCCAATCCTCCAGGAAACACAGTAGGGGGTGAAACCGCTTTTTGGACCTTATGGTTTTTCGCCCGAGACTTGACACGGGGGCTGGAAATAACATGCGCTGCGGAAGCAGCAGAAGGCAAAACAGGTGGCAACAAGTGCGACACTACTTCGTAAAACACGGCAACTCCTAGTAGTCCTACCACAGTCGATAGTATAATTCGCACCACTTGCCGCACCAACGCTTCCCCCTTGTTCCGTAGTCCGAACCCTATTTTACCGAATTTCCGACTGCCCTGCGCGAATTCCCGCAAACCTTGGCCAAGGTTTCTTATAGACAATGAAAAAGGCAAGACCGCGCATCAGTCTTGCCTCTTTAGCCCCCTCTTGCTAGATGGGAAATCGGAAATCACTATTGAATCATATTTACTAAAGTAGAACGGTCTTGCTGGGCCACGGAAATCACTTTGGCATTGGCCTGATATCCTTGCTGGGCAATGATCATATTGACAAATTCGTTCGCCAAGTTAACGTTTGACCCTTCCAGCGAACCCGCTTGCAAGGATCCTAAACTTCCGGTGGCGGGAGCTCCAATTTGCGCAACTCCTGAATTAGGAGACTGTTGCCATTCCCCATTGCCAATATTCAATAAGCCGGCCGGATTGCTAAAGTCCGCCAAGGCAATTTGCCCAATCTGAGCCGTTAGTCCATTACTGAAAGTGCCGACAATTGCACCACTGGCCCCGATTGAAAAATTCTCCAGCACACCCGCAGCAGATCCGTTTCCAGTTCCCTGAAGCTGACTTTGGCCAGCATATCCCGTAAGGCCGGCTAAATTCAGCGTCACTGACTGTGTGGCGGTAGATCCCGCAGGTGCGGGCAAGGTAATGGTGTAGGTGGGCGGTGCGCTAGGAGAGGTCAACTGCCCATTGGCGCCAAAAGTCACAGTACCTACCGATGTCGAACTGCTGGTGGTTCCGGAACCATTGGTCACAGTATAAGAAAGTGTCCATGAGGAGGTCGCCGTCCCGGTAGATCCTTGCGGGGTAAATGTGAACACTACCGTATCGCCGTTGCCCAAGGAATCATACGAGGTTACCGGCACTGTCACAGCGTTGGCGGCCCCAGTCGGCGTTTGGCTGTCAAGATTTCCGTTAAGAGTCATGTTGCTGGTCTCTACGGGGGCTATTGTTTCCCCTTGAGGAATTGACACATTCTGCATAGTCGTAGGATTTAGGGTCGGCATAGTCCCAGGCGTTGTGGCATTCCACCCTTGAACAAATTCTCCTAAGGGATTTACCAGGTCCCCATTGGCATCGAGTGAGAAATCTCCGGCCCGGCTATAGCTCGTGCCTTGGGGACCATTTAAGACAAACATGCCGTTGCCCTGTATTGCCAAATTAGTATTGATGCCCGTCGTTTGCAAACTGCCTTGCCCCATATTGACAGCAATGGCTCCCACGTTGACGGCACTGCCGGCTGCTTCCTGCTCCGGATTGATCCCGCCTAAGCTTGCGGTCGGAGCCGACGCCCCGGCCAGGGTTTGCTGCAGTGCTTGGGCAAACACCACTGAGCTCGCCTTATACCCCACTGTATTCACATTGGCAATGTTTTCCGACACAGTGGAAAGCATTGTCTGATCAGCGTTTAATCCCGAAATCGCCGCGTACATGCTGCTTGACATCTTAGTCCCCCCCGAATTTTTAGGTGTTTTGATCGTCTAACAAACTCCAATGCACGGGATGTGTGGCAGTTCCTCCGTCAGTCATTCGGGAGGAAGGGGCTTCCGGGATATTTTCGGTCCGGCCCACTAATACCAAGGCATCCACATTGGAAATGACTTGCATGGCTTGATTGGTTCGGTCAATCGTGGTAATTACGGTGCCACTTTGGGGAGCCACGATATAAATCGCTCCGGGCATTACGACGGCAGCCTGCTTAGCCCCTGATTTGCTGGCGGCTTCGGTGGCTGATAACAGTTGCTGCCATTCTTGCGGTGCCAGGTTTGTACGGCGTTGTTGAATTCGGGCCGCGGCATGACGGCTTAGCGTCAACTTCTGCTGCAGCACTCCGCCGAAACGCTGGTTTTTCCCGCCCTCAATACCAAGGTTCGGTGTCCCGCTGCCTATTGAGTGAATTTCCGGACCGTTCATGACGCCACGCCGGTAATTGACTGAATATCCACCGTCCCCAGTCCGCTCACATCTAGTTGAATTCCCTGGGCATTGGACGTTACCGCAGTCACCTGACCCTGACCCGCGGTGGTTGTCACCGTTTTGCCAATGAGTTGCGCGGCTGCCACCAACGGGTTCTGTCCTTGCACTGCACCCAAAATTGACTGTAGGGTGCTTTCCTCACTGTTGGTCGCCGCCAAAGTGGAAAACTGGGCCAGTTGAGCAATAAAATTGGTGTTGTCCATCGGCTGTAACGGGTTTTGATATTGCAGTTCCGCGCTTAACAGGGTCAAAAACGACGACTCGCTAAGCCCATTGGCCATGGTGGTTGATCCGTTGCTATTGTTTCCTAGGGATGCCGATTGAGCTCCCGGCAAGGCACTTGGTGGCACACTCATGATATTTCTCCTTTCCTGGTTTAGGCGGTATAATCCACCCCTTGCGAACTCTCGGACAACCGGAGAGTTTCTTTGCCTACAGTTGGGCCGATACCGCTTGCAAAACCTCGATCCATTTGCCTACTCGCACCCTGGCCAGATTGGCCAAACGCGGAATAGGACGGATTGTTCCCCATGGGATTCCCCGCTGATGTGTTCCACAAAGACACTTCCGACAAATTCCAGCCATGTTTGGCGAAGTTTTGGCCCAATTGCGTCACATTGGCCACAGCCCCAGTCAGCCACGACGTCTCACCGTGAGACGCGGCAATCTGCACGGTCCACCCTTTTGTCGAATTGGACAAGCCCAATTCGATGGTGGCATGCAAACGTCCAGGGGGTGACACCTTCCACCGCGTGGCATGCAAGTCCACCTGTCCCCGGATACTAACCGGATGCACCTGCCAACCTTGAACTGTGGTAGCGCTGGCTTTGGAAAGGGGCTCGGCACCAAACGTTGTCGGCATCGGTTTCAAACCCGAGAGCTCTCTCAATTTGTTGTCTGGCGGTGCCAACTCCACCGGTATTAAAGGTGGCGAAGCGGCCTTGCCTACGGCAGCCGTATTCCCCACAGCACTTGGGGCTGTGGCTTTGGTAGCCACGCGATTCTTATCCGCTCCCGCCTCTTTGGGCACCAATACAGGGGAGAATCGCCGTGAAACAATCAAAGTACGGGATTCCTCGGACGCAAGATGAGCTTCTTGAGTCTTCTTTGGCGACGACAGAGACACATCTTCTGGCGCATCCAATTTGACTGGGACTGAAAGACGTGGCAACTGCGCCAAAGGCGTGGCCGCCGCCTTTGGCGTAGGCACCGCTGTCTTCTTGCGGGCTACGATATCTCCGACCGTCGTAGGCTTGACACGACGATCGGCGATTAACTGGGGCACCTCCGACGGTGCTGGCAGTGCCTCCTTATGCGGTTTCGGTTTCAACAGTTTTTTCTGTTTCAACGTAACAGGTTTTCTTTGCGACACACTCGCTATGGAGGTGCCTATCCGATGGGCATACTTCTTATCCGCAGGTGCCAATAGCGCGATGGCCGCCGTATTGCTGGGGACAGACTCGGACTTGAGAACTTTTCGAAACCCGCCCTCAGGCCGACCCTTACCCACAGCCGATCCCGCCTTAGCTCGAGGCGATGCGAGATCTAACGGTTTTCCCGGTGCGCCTGGAGCAATCATAGTCGACATTCTTATCACCTCCTTTCATCGTGAGCCAATTGACGTTGTTCATGAATTTTTGTCACAAACGCGTCAATGGCTCGGCGTTCTTTGGTGGCGATTTGTAAAAACTGCACCGCGGTTTCCCAGCTTTTGCGCCCTCGTACTTCGCGAGACTTCTGGGAAACCCAAACCACCTTCCCTAAAGCTCTTATTTCTTGTCCGTCCACCCTAAGACTGAGCCGCAATTGCAATCCCGTCCACACTTGGACGGCACAGGGAAACTTGAGCCCGGTTGCAGACAAATCATAAGTCGTAGTTAAGAATGTTTCCGAGCCTGGACGGGGCAAACTGTATTCCACGGGAACCCCCACTTTGATGCGTAACGATCCCCGAAACTCAATTGCCACCGCACTGCCCGAAAGACGTACCACAATAATAGGAACCGGATCCAAAACGTCCAATACCTCTGCTGCCTGGGCCCACACCGTATCATCACTAACCCAGCGCAACTGTACTGCCTGGCCAGGCATGGGAGTCCATTCCACTTCCATGTCCTGCAACGCATCAATATAAATTTCTTGGCGCACGCGTCTCAGTACTCGGGAACCGAGCGCCCGATCACGCACCACCAATTGGACGGTCTGGTTGGCTTCCAGCAAGGTCACTGTGTGTTGCCCTCCTCGTGAGGGGGGATCATTTCGGCCAAGGACCGTTCTTCCCGCCGTAACGCGATTTTTCGGAGTTTAGCTTCACGGCTAGCCAAAATGCTGGAGATGGCCTGCAGTTTTCGCCTAATTTCCACAATATTACTCCGACACCAATCAATTCGCTCTTGGATCTCGGATTCCTGCTCCAAAATCCGGGAATTTTCGCGCCAAATCTTTTGCGGGAAACGAAAATATTGTTCTATGTCGCTTACCGTCTGCATTTGCGCCGTTTTAACAGCAGACAGCCGCTCCAGCCAAATGCGGCGATTTTTTTGCAATTCTTCTCTATCCAAAAGCAATTTATCCAATTCTCTGCGCCAAATCTCTTCCTGGCTTTGCAAGTAGTTCATCCAACTATAAAGTTGCATCGGTCGCCCTTTCAACAACGCCCACTATCTGCTGCAAAGCTGATAATGCTGCTCCTGGCTCTTCCCATGTCTCTTCGGACTGGCTCATCCACTCGTTTAGTCGGGGTTCTAATGCCAAACAACGGTCCAACTCTGGATCTCCTCCCGCTTGGTACATCCCAATTTCCACCATGTCCCGAGATCGTTCCAAGCGGCTCAAAATTTGACGAGTGGCTGCTGCGAGCTGCTGGCGGTCAGCATCCACCACCATGGGCATTACCCGGCTTAAACTTTTTAGCACATCAATAGCGGGGAATTGGTGGCGTTCGGCTAAAGAACGCGATAAATACAAGTTTCCGTCCAAAATGCCACGAACTGCATCCCCTATGGGATCTGTGGGATCGTCGCCGTCAAGCAGCACAGTGTACACCCCGGTGACGGACCCTGATCCAACCCTCCCTGCTCGTTCCAAAATTCGCGGCAATAAATGAAACACCGAAGGCGTATAACCGCGGGTGGACGGCAATTCTCCCGCCTCCAGCCCCACCTCTCGCTGAGCCATCGCCACTCGGGTCAACGAATCCACCACTAACAAGACATTGAGCCCTTGACTGCGGAACATCTCAGCGATGAAATTGGCACTATGCACGGCGCGTAGCCGCATAATTGCCGGCATGTCGGAAGTGGCAGCCACTATCACCGTTCGGTCTAACGACTCTTGGGGCAGACTTTGATAGAATTCAGCCACTTCACGGCCCCGTTCGCCTACCAATGCCACGACAGCCACATCCGCCTGCACTCCCCGCAACAGCTGTCGAAGCAGTGTGGTCTTGCCTAATCCCGCCCCTGCGAAAATACCCACCCGCTGCCCAATCCCCAACGTCAGCAGGGTGTCGATTACCCGGATTCCAGTCCATAAGGGGTTCGCAATCGGATGGCGCAATAACGGAGCAATAGGTTCAGAGACCACCGGCAAACGAGGACCCGTGGGATTCGGCTTGTCGTCCAGAGCGCGTCCCATTCCATCGATGAGGCGGCCTAGTAGCTGCGGGCCCCCGGGAATATCCAAGGGATGGCCTGTGGCCCGCACTATTTGCCCCGATTGCACGCCTAAAAGTTCTTGATATGGTGTCAGCAGCACGCGGCCTTGGGCTTCAAATCCCACTATTTCGCAGGCAATCCGTCCCGCCTCTTGATCGATCCAACAAAGTTCGCCCACTGGACCCTTAGGTCCACGCGAGACGACAGTAGTTCCCCGAATCGATTCAATCCGTCCCATCGAAGAAAATTTTCTCGCTTTAGCGATTTGCGAAAGGATGTTCTCCCAATCCATGCATCACCTCACTGATTATCGCGTCCACCGAGGAAACCGGTCCGGCCAATACTCCCCCGCGATCTCCTTCAATACGCCATTCATCCGCTTCCAGCATATGATCCACGGCGATGGTCACTGCACTGAATTCGGTCTGGAGATGATCCACCAGTTTCGTCACATAGCCCTCCCATTTTTTGGAGACAAAGATGCGCACGCTATTTTCATCCAAGACATTAATGGCATCACGAATATATCCCGTCACTACTCCAGGATCGCGATCCGCCAACAAGGGAAAAAGGCGAACGGCAATGGCGCCTGCCACGCTTAAAGTTTCTTCTTGATGCAAGGTATCGGCCAGACGGCCCAACATTCCCATCTTTTCCAGCAATGCTTGAATAGGCGCTACCATCGTTTGCCACTGCCCACGACTTTGAGCCAATCCTTTTTCCATACCTTCTTGGTATCCGCGGGCGCGAGTACTCTCGAGAATTAATTTGGCCTGTTCTTGAGCTTCTTCAATAATGGCCTCCGCCTCACGTTGTGCGCGGGCCACCATTTGATTCACCTTGGTGGCAACTTCGACATCCCATGCTGAATCTTGGTTTGCTTTGGCCACAATTTTCAATGGGTTTTGTCCCATTGCCAATCGATTGGCTTTCACCACTCTAGACGACAAAATCATCGCGCTCCCCTCGCGAAATGACTAATTCGCCCTGATCCTCCAACTGTCGAATAATATTGACGATTTCGCGTTGCGCCTGTTCAACATCCCGGATTCTGACCGGGCCCAATACTTCAATGTCATCTTTCAACAATTCGGCGGCTTTTTGCGACAAATTGCGCATCACCTTCTGGGACACTTCCGGCGCCGTACCTTTCAGTGCCATCGCTAAGGTCTTATTGTCCACCCGGCGCAATACCTTCTGGACAGATTTATCCTCAATTTGCACAATGTTTTCAAACACGAACATCCGATTGCGAATTTCATCCGCCAATTCGGGATCAAACTCCTCTAGCCGTTCAAGAATTTGCCGTTCGGAGCTGCGGTCCGTGTTATTAAGAATGGGAACGATGGCGTTGATCCCTCCGGCGCCTGATACCTCTTCAGCAGCCATGTTGGACAGCTTCGCCTCCAACAAAGCCTCGACTTCTTTAATGACCTCGGGCGCTGCTCTGCCCATCAGCGCTATTCTCCGTGCGACATCGCTCTGTACCTCTGCTGGCAATCCTGATAAAACTTGGGATGCCTGGGTTGGATCCATATACGCCAACATTACTGCAATTGTTTGCGGATGCTCGTTAAGAATCAAAGACATAATCTGATTGGGATCTGCCTTTCGCAATACATCAAAGGGTCTTCTCTGCAAATAGGTTGTCAAACGCCGCAAAATTTCGCTAGCCCGGTTGGAATCGAAGGCGCGCTCCAACATATCACGCGCCATGTCAATTCCCCCTTCGGTTATTTCTACTTCAGCACGCGACATTTGATAAAACTCGTTGAGCACTTCTTGCTGCTGTTCACGATCAACACGCCGCAAATTGGCAATTTCCAAGGTAATTTGTTCGACTTCCGAATGTCTTAAATGACGCATTAAATCGGCGGCTTCTTGAGCACCGAGGCTCATCAGCAAAATCGCCGCCTTTTTACTGCCGGGCAATCGTGGCATCAGTCTTGCTCCTCTTGCATCCAGGCCCGAATAAGCCGAGCCACACTATCGGGATCCGATTTAATCATTTGGTCCAAATGCTGTTTGGCCACTTCGGCGCGACTAGGTTCTTTGGATTGCCGCATCTCGTCCAGTAATTCCGCCACAGATAGTCGCGCATTGTCTTCGGACGCTGGCAAAGCTGCTCCCGCTGGAACCAGCCTGGGACTAAAGGTGATGCGTTTGGCCAACCGGCGAATCCATAGCAATAGCAGCAACCCCGCCAATATTGTTAGTCCCAAAACAATGTAGCGGCGAAGCATTTGCGCGTGTTCCGCCTTATTCATCGCCGCTAACGCGGAATTGACCGCGCTATGGTTAAACGGCTCTCCAACGACAATCACCTGGTTGGCCTGCAGCGGGCTCACTCCAGCCGCTGCCGCGACTAATTTTTTGAGTGATGCGGTTTGAGCAGCGCTCAGAGTCTTATTCACGACCACGGCCACTGAAAGTCGTGTGATGGACCCCGCAGGAATGGTCTGATGGGTGCTTGTTGTATCCACTAAATAATGGCTAATCGTCGTGGAACTGCTTGACGTTGAAGGTCCCCCCGCAGATGTACTAGGATATACGGGAACATTGCCTCCAGTACCGGTCTGCGTCACCGTCGATGTCGTCTGAGAGCTTTTTTGGGTTTGCACTTGTTGCGACGAGAGAGCACTTTTCCCATATTGGGTAGAATTTACGGTGGACTGATCAAAATTGAGGGTCGCATTGACCCGCACTACGGCAGCGCCAGGCCCTAATACCTGTTCCAGCATGGAACTCACGTTGTTGCCAATTTGATTGTCTACAGCCGTTTGATCCGCCAACTCCGCGCTGCTCACTCCACTCAACTGACCTGCCGCCGAATTTGGCGATAGCCCAGCAGACAGTACATTGCCCGATTGATCGACCACCGTGACCTGGCTTACCGAAAGACCAGAGACCGAATGGGCCACCAAATTCATAATTCCGCGCACTTGGCCCGGGCTTAAGGTGTCGCCCGGTGTCAATTCGACAAAAACGGATGCCGATGCATTCGTCTGGCTCTCGCCAAATAATGTCGGTGAAGGTTGATTAATCAGTACCCGCGAATCATGAATGCCGTTAATCGTGTCAATGGTTTCTTCCAACGCTGCCTCAGTATCTACCAGTTGAGTCAATTGCAGCTCCTGGTCGGTTTCGCCCAAAGAAAACGTCAATGGCGACGGCAGACTCGCCGTGCCCGATGAAGGAATGTTTTGGTCTGCTAAAGTCACCCGCACCTGGTTGACATCACGATTAGGCACCAATACGGTGCGTCCTTGATCAGCCAACTGATAGGGCACCTTCATTTGGGTCAGTTGCGCCGTAATCTGGCCAGCGGTGCGCGGATCCAGATTGGTATATAAAGGTTGGTAATCAGGATTGCTAATCAATCCCCAAGCCACGCCTAAAACCGCGAGAAATAGCGCCAGCACGACACCAATCTTCAACTTCTGGCTGGTTGTGGAGGTCTTCCACCACTTGATCGCCCATTGTCGAGTCTGCTCTATCCGCTCGTTCATTCCCTGTTCCCTCGCCTTAACTCAGTGGCATATTCATGATGGTCTGATAGGCCGAAATCACGTTGTTGTTGACGGCCGTGGCCACATCCAACGTGGATTGCGCCTCAACCATGGCGACCATAGCCCCAGTTACAGTACCTTGTCCACTCATAGCTTGTTGAATTGCCACATTGGCACTGTTCTGACTCTGTCCTACCGCATTGACCGCATTGGCCACCAACTGGCTAAATGACGATCCCTGGGTTGGCCCTGAAGTGCCAGAAGTACTGAACTGAATCGGATTCAACATTTGTAATGTAATGGGTGTCATACTTAACCTCCTAGATTTAACGCCTGCAACACCGTGTCCTTACTGGCGGTAAACGCACTGGAATTTGCTTGGTAAGCTTGGGACGCCTCCACCATGTCCACCATTTGAGTTGCCAAATTGACGTTTGGGTATAAGACATTACCCTGGGCATTAGCTTGCGGATTGGTAGGATCATAAACTACCTGAAAAGGGCTCTGGTCGGGCAAGATGGCAGACACCTCTACCCCTTGGCCGATGTTGGCATTGGGACCCGAGGAGGGTGCCGGAATCGACGAAAACACCACAAACTCACTGCGGTAGGGACCACCTTGCGGGGTTTGCGTGGTATCCGCATTGGCTAAGTTGTTGGCTATCACATCCAGTCTTAAAGATTCTGCCGTAAGCCCACTGGCTGAAATCTGCATGGCATCGAACATTATTGCGGCTTCCCTTCTGTCACAATTTTGATATCGGTCACTTTGGCGTTAAAGGCCTGCACCGCAGTTTGATAAGTCAGCTGCGCTTGAGCCAGGGCGACTTCCTGGGCCGTAAGATCCACCGAATTGCCATCACTTCGCATTGCTCCGGTATTAACGGACACCGTGCCCGTGACCTGTGCCACGGCACCTGGTCCCTGTTGCAAGGCGGTGGCCAATTGCGACTGAAACGATAGCGCAGATGCTTTAAACCCAGGTGTGTCATAATTCGCCAAATTGTTGGCTATCATTGTCTCTTGCTGACGACTTAAGGCTAGCGTCGTCAAGATTGCTTGGCTGGTCAAATTGTTAAATAAGCCCATGTTGAATCCTCCATTCGCCAGTTGGCTTAAGGCCCGTTGCCGATGGCAACCTCTGCCACCGCCGAACGCAATACCAAAATATTCACGCGTCGGTTCAGTTTTCGTCCCTGTGGCGTAGCATTAGTGGCTACCGGATGATAACGTCCAAATCCTGCCAAAGATAGCCGACTTGGATTAATGCCAGGGACCCGTGACAACACATATACAACATTGGCAGCCCTCATCGCAGACAATTGCCAATTGCTAGGGTAAAGCGCCGTCCGGATCGGAGTGGAGTCGGTATATCCCACAATCTCGACATCGTTAGGCACAGTTTTCAATGCCTGGCCAATGGACTGCAGCAAGCTCACTGCCGCCGGCGACAATACGGCCGATGCTGGGGCAAACAGCAATGTGGCATTAAGGCTTACTTCTACCCCCCGTTCGTTGCTGGTCACCGAGACTTGATTTGCCACTCCCGCTTTCGCTAACGCCGCTTCAATCCGATTTTGCAGTTGATTCAAGCTCTTAAGCTCAGCAACATTGGTGGCTGCCACTCCGCTCATTCCGGTGACAATCGAGGGTCCCGGCGATTGCCCGATAATGCTATTGGAATCAAAGTTTTGTGCCAAAGCTTGGGCTACCAGGGAAAACTTCACCTGTTCGGTACGGTTCATGGCATACAGCACGATAAAGAATGCCAACAACAGAGTAATTAAGTCGGCATAGGTGATAAGCCAACGCATCATGCCGCCGCCTTCGCCCCCGCCTTCTTCTTCTGATTCCCAAGGATCCATCATACTGCTTGCGCCTCTTTACTAGATGCCGCCGGGGCGTCCGCCACCTGTGGCGCCCCAGACGGGCGAATAAAACTCATCAATTTGTCTTTGAGCAAACTTGGCGGCATACCCTGCTGAATTGACAGCAAGCCCTCCAAGGCAATCTGGCGCATTAGCAAATCATGTTTTGCTTTGTTCTTCAAGTTGTGGGCCATAGGCAACCACAACAAATTTGCCGTGCTGACCCCATACAACGTTGCGATAAAGGCCAGGCCAATTGCTGATGCCAGCGAGTTAGGGTTGCCGCTCAGTTCCCCCAATACATGCACTAACCCCATTACGGTGCCGATAATGCCCATGGTAGGGGCATAGCCCCCAGCGCTTTCAAAGATGCTGGCTCCGGTTTTCTGCTGAGCAGAGCGTGCATAAATGTCGGCTTCCAGCATTTGCTTTAACAAAGCCGGGTCCGCGTTATCAACAATCAGTTGCAAGCCCTTTTCCAGAAATTCATCATGCGCCAAGGGAATTTCGGATTCTAAGGCCAAAACTTGCTGCTTCCTTGCGATATCCGAATAACGCGCCAATTGATCAATCAACTGAACAGGATCAAATGACGAACGGGTAAACGCCATACGCATAAGCCTGGGCACTTGTTTGAGCTCGTCCATCGAGTATGAGATCGCGGTGGCTCCTATCGTACCCCCTATTACAATGAGCGCTGCAGTTCCCTGCAGCAGGGCGCCAGCCCTCCCGCCTTCCAGCACAAAGCCGGAAATCAGGGCTAGGACACCGAAAATAATGCCCCCTAGTGCACTGCCGTCAATCCGCATAGGGACCCCTCCCGGTTTCTTTACATCCAAATCCCCGGCACCGCCGACTTTATGGCTGTGTATCGTACAGACAGCGAGGGATTGGCGTAATGGTCATATTCTGCTGCGCTGACAAACTCCCGGCAAATCATTTCGCGGCGGAGGCGAATGGGGTCTAACTCTATGCCATTTAAGTTATCTACACCAATGTAATTTCCTGGCGATAAGACTATTTGAGGCACCCAGGTATTGGCGCTGTGCAGAAAGAGCGCTTGAATGTCAAACATGCGACGGTTGCCAACCACTTCCCACACCCCGGACCAAGGATGCGGGCCCAATACGACGTGGTACATGCTGTCCCGGTTGCGCTCCCGATTAGGTTTGATGATATGTTTGCAAAAAATTGGTCCTCCTAATGATGGGTCCACCTGGTACAACACATTATTAAGTATGAAATGTATAAGCTCGTCACGGGTCGGTTTTAACATCCCATTGGGGAAACACCGATCCGTTTCACTCCGTCGACCACGGCGTCGCGATTTTGGCCACCCAAATATTGGCGTAGCCATTTCGATCACTTGTCCGCCTTCAAAAAACGCTAATGTTTTCGTTGACATTTCCATCCCCCCGGTGGAAACCCTTGTACCAAATACTAATATTCAGGGTTCGACACATTCCTCCCAGTTCCTGCTTTTATTGACCATAAATACCAAGGAAATCGAAATTAGAGGATGGCCTAGGAAATTACCGTAACCGCAATGCCATTGGCCTTCATGGCTAGTTAGCTTCAAGCCAGTCGCGAAGTTTAGTCTCTGTTGGCGACAGGAACGATTGTCTGGTCAAGTAATTGCGCATTTGGGTCTTCGACAGCACCATCCCCAAGAGATCGACAATATCACGAGGACTGTGGTCATCCACCAATTCCAGCAAAGCTCTCCATGCGCTGCGATAGTAAGGATACTGCTCCAAGAGGCTCATGTATTCTTTCACTGCCTCTTTATAGTGCTTCCGCTTGATTTCAATGCCGCCAAGTTCCATACGGCACACGTAACTTCCGCTGCCTGGCTCACCATACACCACCTGGTCCTCGCCTTGCTGCAAAGCCATCTGCATCACGTCATAGGCGTTATCGTAATCTTGGATTTGCACCATTACTCTACCCAATAAAAACAGGAAATCGGTAGAATAGGGATACACTCTGACGGCTTTCTCCAACGTCTTTCGCGCTGTCTCAAAACGGCCTTGGATCATGGCTATCGATGCGGTCAAATAAATAGATTCCATCTGCCAAATCTCCGGCAAATCGTCGTCTTTGCCCATTGGCATCTTATTCAGCCAATCCAGAGCCACATCCCATTGCTGCAAGCCATAATGCAGCATAGCCAGCTTGATGCGGTTTTCCGGTTGCAGGGCAATTTGCCCTAGCAGGGTATTGGACACCAACTGCACCCACTCTTTAGGCCGTCCGCGCACCCCGAGACCTTCCCCGCAGGCCAAGCTGACCGCAAGGTCTTCCAGGCCATAGCCAAATTCCGCCAAAGACGCCGTAACATTGGGCACCAGATGACCGGCAAACCGAACCACTTGAGATCGTGGAATGAGCCGAATGGTATCGTTGCCAGCCTGCTTCCATGATTCTATGCCGTCAATTTTTAGGCGATAGCCGCAACGCCGATATTTCGTCGTAGCCTCACGGAGCAGTCCAACGTCCATGCGGACCAACTGTTCATTTCCGTACATCCACAAAATCCAGGTGGTATCCACCGTGGACAGCAGCCGATTGCGCCACGCCGCAAAGTCTCCTTGCCAGGGAATGACCGCCCAGCTCACGAGCCCCGGGGGCAAGGATGCCAAAGGCACCGTAGGTCCTTCAATCCCCAGCAATAATATGCGGTCGGCACTACTTGCTGCCGAGAGCACCGCCCTTTCAATCAAGTCTCTATCATATGGCCAGGTTTCGATAACAACAGTAAGATCACTTGCCGTATTGTGCGCCATGGAAATATCCGTCCCGCAGGATTGACAAACTTTGCGTGAAAAAACTCTTCCAGATTAATGCGGGTGCTCCCTTTGCTAATTATTTGTGCTTGGCTGACTCCGCCTTTTGCGCGTCGACATGACAGTTTTCTACAATATGTTCCCATTTTCCTGTTTTATGGCTGGGCTTTTCTTTTGGATAGCATGGAAGGAATCGCAATGTTAGCTCCAGAAACGATCCATAAAGCGACTGGAAATCCAGCGGACGATCACCCGAGACACTGTGACCCGTACCCTAGGAATCAAAAACAAGAGGCCGATAACCCCTGTCAGGGGACCTGGCGTAATCATAAACGCCAGTGCCACCAGCAGCAAGGCACCTTCACCTAATCGGTGCACGGGAAATCCTTCGCGGGCCCATTCATCGCGAACGGTCGCCCACCACTTTTGCCCGCTGCGTTTAGCTAAATAAGCTCCGAGCAAAGAGGAAGCCAAGGTGATGCCAATGGTCCATCCCCACCCCAAGTAGTGCGCTATCACGAACAGCAATCCCAATTCAACCAAAGGCACAATGGCAAAAATCAGCAACAGGCGCTTTAACAAGACATCACCTTCTCTACAGAGCATCCATTTTATTGTGCTCCCTTGGGCCAAATTTCTCAAGTTAGCCTGTCAATGACTGTTTTGCTATATAGGGGGAAGATTTACCGAAAATTTGCGTCCACCACTGGATTAAAGCCTGGCCCGTGGTTCCCGCTAAAGTTAAGTAGCGCACCACCAACCCTAACGGAAACAGACGGTAGGCATACCACGATAATGCGGGAGAATGGGGGTACATGAAATGCAAAATGGTCATGGAGTTCACATAATCCAAGAGCCCGGCCACCGCCATGGTCCAATAAGTCCACACCGGCCATTGGGCTAAAATCGCAAAAACCAAGAACCACATCATATATTGCGGAGAAAACACCTTATTCACAAACAGAAACGTGCCAAAGGTCACCGCAGCCGCCATCGCGACGTTCCCACCCCGCCATACCCACCATGCCATCAATAACACCATAATCGTCACGATCATCAGGGAGACGTCGTTGACCAATGTAATCGAATGAATATGGACCCATCGATTCGCCCAAATATCTGCTCCCAGCCCACGCCCCGCATTAAAGGTAAAAAAATACGCCCAATTTTTGAAGTTGCCAATCATAAAAGGAACATTAACCACCGCTGAGGTAGCCACAAACGAGACCAGCATTTTTATCCACTGGCTGAGACGTCGTTGTCGAATAAGTTCCACCGTAATAAAAGGCAAATAAAATACCGGAAACAATTTAAAAAAAACACCCAAAGCAAACACCACACCCGAAGCGGTCCAATGTTGCTTGCGATAAAGGCGCCAACCGGCCACCATGAGAAATATTCCGCCTAAGTCCCAATTCAGCAGTCCATAGACCAAAAGCATCGGGGAAACGGCAAACAGCATCGCATATTTGGGGACTTCGCGTTCCAAAAGCAGGTAGGTTCCGATAGCGCACAGCCACAGAACGATTGCTGTGACAGTAAAGTAGCCAATGACCCCTGGAGCAAAAGACGCAAGCCACATGAAAAGCCCCATTAACACGGGATATTCAATGCGGTTTTGCAAGTAAGGCACTAAATGCATGTACAAATGCCGCGTATGATACAAAGCGAGTATGTCTGCATAGGCGATATGGGCATACGCCCAGTCATGATAATTACGTAACCGTCCCGCGGCGGTGAGCACGGGCGCACGTGGTAATAACCTGACGTAAGCCCAGATCATCCAGCCAGTGAGGACGAGTCCGCCTAACCATTGTCGCCGCTTTGCCAATATCTCAGATGTCCCCTTTCGACAAACCTTCACTTCGGATTAACGTCTGAGCACGGCTTAAGGTCACACCCTGGACATCCCAGCAAGTGAAGCCAATAGAGCCCCAATCGGCCATCCCATTTTATCATGAGGCACCGTGCCAGTAAAAATCCTTGTTTTTTCGTGGATCTACTATGTGGACACAGGCGGAGCAGGTCGCGGTCGTCCGGGTAATCCATTAACCAACCACCACGCGATAATGCCCGTAAAGAACGCCGCCACGACTAATGGGGCATAAGGCCAGTGGGCATAAAGCAAGCCCCCAGGCAACGGTGCCACCGCGCCCGCCAATTCCGTGACAAAGTTAAACAAACCGTAGGCCATACCCGCTTCCTGCCTCCTGATTGTCCTCCCCACAGCTACCCCTGCCAAACCCCGGGAACCTTCTCCTGCGCCCCGCAAGATCCCTGCGCATAACCCCCAGCCCACACTGGACGGTGCCCAAATCAAGGCCATAAATCCCATGGTGACCAATCCCATCCCGTATCCCAAGGAGCGTGGAATACCCACTTTTTGCCCTATTTTCCCCCACACCGGTCCACTTAAGGTGCCAAATAATATTCCCGCACTGCCCAAAAAGCCAATGGTTTGCATGGAAAGATGGCCAACACTCTTCCAATAAGGCAC
>PXYW01000017.1:61261-123034 GCA_003023695.1 Sulfobacillus benefaciens
TATGGGGAAAATTGCCAGAGTAGAGATAGCATAGAGGGAGCCACTTATCACAAAAACCAAAGTATAGGAGAAATGGGTTGCCAAATAGCCCCCAATTGTGGGGCCAATCACCATACCGGCGCCAAACACGCTCATCACGACGTTATAGGCGGTAAATAGATGATCGCTGGTGGCCTCCGTCATAATAATGGCTTGCATCGCAGGGGTAGAAAACGCTGAGCCAAAATACAGCAACACCCCCGGGAGGAGCCATTGCCAGTGAGGAGCCCAGGCAAACATAAACGGCACCGGAACGGCAACCGCCGCCCCCCAGATAAGTATTTTTCTTCGGTCCACCCTATCTGCCAGCCATCCTCCAGGAAACACCACAAATGCGGTAGCAAACCCTGCAGTGGTGGACAGCAATCCCACCACGACGGCACTGCCCCCCAGATGTTCAACATAAAGCGGCCACAAAATCCCATATAGTCCGAAGCCTAATCCCCAAAGCCCCATTGACAGCGTCATCCACCACAAATCTGGTGTCATTCCGAGTTTGGATAAACGCACGGCCCACCTCCGGACGAAATTCTTGTCCTCTTACGGTACGCCGGCAATTCTTAGGCTAGACCAATCAAGAATTCTCTTTTGGCGCAGGTTTAGGGTTCATTTGCTCACCAAATGCACTCTGCAAAACTTTTACCGGCAACCGAGCCATCCCCTCAATTGCCCAAATCAACTCATCAGCGCTTTGGCTCCAGGGCGAAGTCTTTTCCGACAACGATCTTCTGAGTGCTCGAAAAGGGCTCGAAACCACCGTATCTAAATACCACAATTCCCGCAAAATCGTATCATTCAGACTATTAACGGATCCCCACTCCGGTTTCGGATGCGGCCTTACCGGTGGTGCCTTAGATTCGCGCTCCTGTCCCATGTTGCGTATTGCCTCCCTTACCTTCTATGAAAATTAGCGTGTGTTCTTTCTTTGCGGGGTATACATGAAAGCTTTTGGGTAAACAACATATCATAGGATTATGGGTTCATCGACAAAGCACTAAAACATAACGGGAGGTCATTAAGATGCAACGTCAAATGCTAAAATCCAAAATTCACCGGGCAGTGGTCACCGAAGCGAAATTGGATTATATAGGCAGTCTGACCTTGGGGCACACATTGGCTGAGGCCGCCGACATCTTGGATTCAGAGTTTGTCCACATAACCAACATCAATACCGGGATCCACTGGGTCACTTATGTGATTGTCGACTCTGATCAGGGCGACACGGTCTGTCTCAACGGAACCGCGGCTCGAAACTTCCATCCTGGCGACCCCGTCATTATTATGGCCTATGGCTATTACACACCCGAAGAAATTACGCACCTTCGGCCACGAATCGTGCTAGTAGATAATCACAATCGGATTAACCAAGTGATTACCAAAGAACCGCCCCGGTTTACTGCCAGCAATTGATAAACTAGCCCGGCATTGGGCAACCTAGCTTGCGACGGACGCAATAGAACCCGTCAAAGGAGGAAGCTGAAATGGCCATTGTCGAGGTTAAAGTCTTGCCCGTAGGGACCCAAGATCCCAGCATCTCGAGTTATATCCGTGAGTGTTACCTAGTTGCCGAACAGAATGATGCCGTCGATATCGTTGTTACTCCTACGTCCACTATCTTGGAAGGTGATTTGGAAACATTGTTGCCAATCGTCGAATCTATGCATGAGTCGCCGTTTTCTCGCGGCATTGCGCGTGTCGTCACGACCATCACGATTGACGAACGCCGTGATAAGGAAGAAGACATGGACGACATGGTCAATGCGGTTTATGAGCCAATGGAGATTCACGACTAACCGATAGAGGCCAGTCGAGACCCGGCTGGCTTTTCCTTAACTTTTTTGTGATAATAAGCGAATGGCCTGCCAATCTCGATCTAATGCCAATTTCGAAAACTCAGGCCCTACTGGGCCAGTATATTTTCCTCCACGTTGTGAATAGGCCGCAGTGGAGTCATCCAGCGTATGAAATACCAATTGGGCAACCCGGGTCCCGGGATAAAGATAGACTGGCGTATCGCCCAAATTAGCCAGCTCCAGCGTCAAGCTGCCCCTATAGCCTGGCGATACCATTACCGCCGTAGCGACAATTAAGCCGAGCCTTCCCCAGGATGATCGCCCGATTACGTATGCCAATAAATCAGGAGGAACTTGAAGAAACTCCAGGGTCACTCCAAGGACCAGCTGGTTTGGGTGCAAAATCATCTTGTCGCCAACCTCAACCTGCACCCGCTCTTGATAATCTTGTAAAGGTTCCTCCATAGCCATCGGGTCAATAGGTCCTCGAGCCGATCGTTTCATTAAAATGAACTCGGTTCCTAACCGTACATCAACCGATCCGCCGCGAATCTGCTCCCGACTCAACAACGGAGTCACAATAAGTCGGCTGGTTAAAGGGTCGGACATTCTTTTCCATAGTGTCTCTTCCCCGATTACCATTGACGATTTCCTCCTTGATCATCGGCTTGCTGCCAAAGGTCAGCCAAAAGACGCCCTTCGATTGCCTTATGGGCCAATCCGGCAATCTTGAGCCGTTCCTCTCCCTCAAACTGGTGTAACGCCAGCAACACGGCTACGGGATCCCGTGGACTTTGTCCATCTCTATCGTGGGGCACCACTCCGTAACGCAACTGCTCCGTGTATTCCATGAAATCCGGCAAGGTCGGCCATTGCCATTTGGCATTGACCACCGAACGACTTTCAAACCATGACGCCATGGCATCCCTTCGAAGCAGAGTCAAATGATTATGGTACCCACGGATCCAACTTTCCCATAGCGCGCCATTGAGCGGACCTTCCCACTTTGCGGAAAATAGCGCGGGAACCAAGGCGGCGCCAATGAGATTTACCGCCATCCCCATCCGGCCGACATCGTTCCCAACCCATAGCAATATTGCTCCACACATTGCCAGCGGATCTCCCCCTAGGGGCTCTGGATAGGCAATGACCACACCGGCGGCAGTCTCGGCAATATCCCATTGGAGATCCCCCAGAAAAACTACCAAACCACCGCTTAATTGGCTCAACCACCGCTTAATCGCGGATGCACCCGTTGGTCGACTTCCGGAATCCATGCGTTTTAGCCAAACATCCACCATATCGGGTGCTAATTGCCCATACATTTTCCGCAATGAAGCCGAAAGATGTCCTGCCCGCTCGTCCCTCCACGCATTCCATGCCAGGTCCTGCCATGCTGTCACGCCGCCCACCCCTAGTAATTCACTGTCATAGTCGTACTGTAGCAATCCTTTTTTTGGTTGAAACCGATCTTCCTTAGGCAGATAAGGTTACGGCAGGATCTGCTATTCCTCTCTTGCATTAATCATCTCGTTGGCGCTGCTACGTCGTCGGCAGCAAATAGTAACACATCTCCCATTATATCCCGTATATACCCGATGACCAACCGCACCCTCAGAATTTGACTCCGCATCAGGGCATCTACATGATTTTAGTGTTTGAAGGAAAAACGTCAGCTATTCCGGGTATAGTACTTGGTTCGACACGTCAAGTATGGTACCATAAGGAATATTTAAGGATCCAGAATTTAGGAAAACAAGGAGCTCCGAATGAATCAATTCCCAGGTTTTTCTCAAGCAGATTTCGACGTATTTTTGATTCCCGAATTCCATGAACGGATGTCACATCTCCGCCGGGAAATCCGGCCTAAACTAGCAAAGCTAGGAGACGACCTTGCGCCTAAATTAGAACCTCTGGCGGGTCATCCCCTCTTCCCTCACACCGCATCTCACGCTCGACGAAGGGTAAATCCTCCGGAGGATACTTGGGTCGCCTTTTCTCGGTCTGAACGCGGCTATAAGCGTTACGCCCACTTTGAAGTGGGCATCTGCCTGGATTATGTCTTTGTGCGGTTTGTGGTCAAACCCGAAGGCGAAGACGACAAGCCCATGCTCGAGCAATATCTGGAGTCCCGCGGGCTACAGGCTTTCGATTTACGTGACCCTTCACCCATCTATTGGTATCGCGACGACCATGGCGTCGATCCCTATCCCATCGAGGCCATCGATCAAAGCAAAATGAGGGAAATCGTGCAGAAAACCAAAGTGAAGAGTCATGGATTCACGGTGGGGGTAACTATACCACGTACGGACCCTATCGTCGCAGGTGCTGCGTTGGTTACTAGGAGCTATAATGCGATAACCCACTTAAGTCCTTTATACCGCGCCATCGTTAAAATTCCCAAGACAGTCGGCGCATAATCCTAAAGCTCTTCCTCTAGCCACCCAGGCCACAAATGGCGCGGAACTTGATAATGCGTGACAAATGTTTCCAGGAGGGCTCGCAGCGCAGCGGTACGCGGTGGGTCCTTCAACACAATCAGTGAGGTGGTACGCATTATGGGCGGCAGATTTTCTACGTGCAAGGCATGAAGCTCACCGCGTAAAATGTCGTCGCGAACAACGGAATCTGGTACCATTGCCGCTCCTAAGCCCACCTTAACCATGCTCTTAATCACATCATGGCTGTTAAACTCCATGAGCACTTTTGGAATGACCCCATGCTGCTCCAAAACCCCGTCGACATACGAGCGAAATCGCGACGGCGTTTGATAGGAGATAAACTCCATTTGGGCCACGTCTTGCAGGGTCACCGTCTTTGGCAACTCACGCGCCCGTTGAGGATTTACCACTAGTCGCACCGGATCTGAAAACAAAGGTATCGAGTCAATTTGTTCGTGGATAATGGGAACCGTGACCAACGCGACGGCTTGCTCGCCTTTGATGACTCCGTCCAGGTTTTCCTGAATTTCTCCGATCTTTACCCGCACCCGCAAGTGGGGAAAGTTTCGCGTAAAACCCGAGAGCACTTGGGGCAAACTAAACACTGCCACGGTGGCCACCGCAGCGATATGGATTTCGCCTTGACCCGGGCGCTCCATTTCTTCTATCGCTTCGTAGGTCTGATCCACAGCTAATAAAATCCGTCTGGCATAATGATAAAATACTTCACCAGTCGGCGTCATATAGAACTTCCGCCCTTGACGCACCAACAGCTGCGTATGAAATTCTTCTTCCAACTGCGCCAACTGCTTGGTCACAGCTGGCTGGGTTAAATTCAACTGTTCTGCCGCTCTAGTTAAGCTGCCGGATTCAACGATACGGATGAACGTCTTAAGATGAGCCAACAACATGAGCATGCCTCCGGTAATTGGGCAAATTTCTCACCGTTTTTCCCTCTCTAATTGTACTAGAATATTCCCGGCAGTTATGGATCAAATAAAAAAGGTTTATTGGGATTCCGGCGCCAACAGGACTACAGTATATTCAAGAATCGAAAAAGTTCGGGGCGACGGCTCCGGCGTCGCGCCTGATTTTTATTTGGGCACCAAGGGAGGCACAGCAATGATCGCGTGGAAAATTGGTGGTGATCAAGGAGAAGGTATTGACTCCACAGGGGATGTCTTAGCGACAGTCGCTAACCGTATGGGATACTTTGTCTATGGTTACAAGAATTTCTCTTCTCGGATTAAGGGGGGGCACACCAACTACAAGGTGCGCATCTCCACGACTAGGGTTGAAGCCACTACCAAACGCACGGATATACTGGTTGCATTAAATCAAGAAACTATCGACAAAAATTTCTCGGAGTTGGACAACGGTCTGCTATTGGCCGACAGTGTCTTTAATCCGGTGCTGCCTGACAATGCCAAGGCTCAATTGCTGACATTGCCGCTAACAGCGATTGCTAAAGATCTAGGCTCTGTAGTCATGCGCAACATGGTTGCCGTTGGGGCTTCAGCGGCTCTGTTGCAATTGCCTGTCGAGCCGTTTGTTGAGTACGTGACAGCAAAATTTGAACGCAAGGGCCAAGCCGTGGTGGAATCTAACCGCCAGGCCGTAGAAGTCGGTTATCAACGGGTTAAAGAAGAGTATGGCCATCTATTGACTTATCATCTTGGTGAGCCAGACCCCGGTGATCGTTTGGTAATCAATGGCAATGACGCCATTGCCTTAGGCGCGATTGCTGGAGGATGCCGACTCATGTGTGGCTATCCCATCACTCCAGCCACCGATATTATGGAGTCTCTGGTTAAGTGGTTTCCATTGGTGGGTGGTGCAGTAGTGCAAATGGAAGACGAACTGGGTTCCATTACTGCAGTTATCGGTGCCGGATTTGGAGGAGCGCGCGCCATGACCGCCAGTTCTGGTCCCGGAATTTCTTTAATGCAGGAAGCCATCGGATTGGCTTCCGTCGCGGAAATTCCAGCAGTGATTGTTGACACTCAACGCGGCGGGCCGAGTACCGGAATGCCAACTAAGCAAGAACAATCCGATCTCTTAGCCTTGTTGCAAGGCGGACATGGAGACACCTTGCGCGTAGTGCTGACGCCGGGGTCTATTGAAGAATCATTCGAGGATGCAGTGGAAGCATTCAACCTGGCCGAACAATTTCAGACACCCGTAATTATTGCCACGGACTTGTCTTTATCCTTGTGGCAACAAAGCGTTGACCGGTCTCGGCTAAATGGCCCGGCACAACCCATCCGACGTGGTGCCACATTTTCCCAGGAAGATCTTCTAGCTCTAGGAGCCAATGTGTTCCAACGATATCAATTTAGTGCTGATGGCATTTCTCCACGGTCGTTGCCTGGAGAAGCTTACGGACAATATTTAGCCACCGGCGTTGAACATTCAACCAACGGAAAGGTCTCCGAAGATCCGAGCAATCGGACAAAAATGATGGATAAACGGCTGATGAAGTTGCAAGGCGTAACCCAGGTCCGTGATGGCTTTAAATATGAAGGGCCGGAGGACCCCGACCTAATTTTAGTGGGTATTGGTTCCACGGTCGGCGTATTAAAAGAGGCGGCGAAACAGTTGGGCTCAAAAGTGGGGGTAGCGTGGTTTCGAACGTTGTCACCATTTCCTAAAGAAAGGGTACTGTCGGTATTGGCGTCCGCTCGTCATGTTCTCGTTGTGGAGCAAAATGCGTTGGGCCAGTTGCGGCAGTTGATGACAGCCCACGAAACCACAGATCACCGATATGACAGTTTGTTGAAATACAATGGGGTACCCTTTTTGCCCGAAGAGGTGGTTACCCGGGCAGCGGCCCTGTTAACCCCAGTGGAGGTGCACTAATATGGCAACACTACAAGAATTCCGCACCAATGAAAAATCGTGGTGGTGCCCAGGTTGCGGTGACTTTGGGGTATTGGCTGCAATGCAAAAAGCTTTAGTGGCCGTGGGTGCCGATCCTGCAACCACCGCCATTGTGGCAGGCATTGGATGCTCAGGAAAAATCGGGAATTACATTAACTCCTACAACATTCATGTGACCCATGGCCGAGCCTTGCCCGCTGCCTTAGGACTTAAGCTCGCGAACCGCGACCTCATGGTGCTAGCGGCTGGGGGCGATGGCGACGCATATGCCATTGGTATGGGACACTTTATGCATGCCCTGCGTCGCAACGTCAACGTCACGTATGTTGTGATGGACAATCACATCTATGGGTTGACCAAGGGTCAAACCTCCCCCACTTCACAAGAGGGATTTAAAACCAAAACATCCCCCAAAGGTAGTTTGGAGCGTCCCATTCATCCTTTGATGCTTGCTGTATCAGCAGGGGCAACCTTTGTCGCTCAAGGATTTTCTAGTTGGCAGCCTCAGTTAGCTGCGCTGATTCAAAAAGGCATCGAACATCCCGGGTTTTCTTTGATCAACGTAATTTCTCCATGCGTTACCTATAACAAGGTCAACACGTACGACTGGTATAAACAATCGTTGCAGAACCTGGATAATGACCCGGACTACGTACCCAATGATCGCACCAAGGCCCTAGCCCGGCTGCATGAGACAGATGAGTTGGTGACCGGGTTGATCTACCAAGAAGAGTCGACACCGTATGAGGATCTCATACCCGGATTCAAAGACACTCCTTTAGTACATCAAGACTTGCATGTCGACCCTCATACCTGGAATCAAATCTTAGCCACTCTGGAATAGCCATAGGGAAGCGGCGGGGAATTAGAGTCTCCCCGCTTCCTTGAATTGCCCTAAAACAACGATGGGTTTCGCTGGTTCGTATACCCATATGCTAGAGAATTCGTAGAGATTACCTGGCATTCCATTGTTAGCTACTGATATCTCGTGGACGTATTGAATCTCTATGCAGCGTCCCGGCGCTCGAGGAACCATGAGCAACCCGTCGGCAAGACGCCCCGAGGCAATTAGCGCTCGATGCCCACGAGGACGATACTGCCAAATCCAATACATGGCATCATGTCCGAGCATCAGTTTAATGGTTTTGACCGTGTCCCAAGTTCCCACAGATCCCAAGCCAAGTGTCCAACCGCAACGATATGGCGGCACCACCCATCCTCCTACGCCTGTATGTATCGTGCCCAGTGCCTTTGCGTTTCCCGCCGATCGTGCCCCCCAAACGGGCACGATGGCATTAGGCTGTTCACGAATCGCAAAATAAAACCCATTGATAGGCCGGCCCGTAAAGTACTGCAGTCCCTCATACAAATGAGCATTGTAGGGGCGATTACCCAATATTGGCCCCAGTCTAGAAGGTAGGACAGGAATTGGTCCAGAGGCCGCTGGCATCGGTGTACGAGGACTGCCAAAGCCCCCAGGATACCAGACTCCGCAACTAGCAAGAGTTAAAGTTATCATAATCATACTCATTAGAAAGATAAGCCATCGAATATGCCTCATAGGGCAACTCCTTAAATTACCGCTTTCCCTTGGATCTATAACGCCAAGTTTAGGAGGAACGTTACCCAACGTCGCCCAAAATAATGCCCCTTCGTGCCACCACACTAGGCCAAATCTCGCTGAACCAATTCGTTTCCGAAAAGAAATATCCGTCACAATTGGGGAGAGCATTCCCAGCCTGGTGCAGCCACCCGTCTATTAAGTCCTGTCGTTATGTCCGTAAAGCGGCCACCACGGTCGATGGGTACCAAATCTCGTCCGCAGCACTGACCCAAATGCTACCATTCCTAGACTGAGCGCCACCAGCCATCCAATCCCGGGAATCATTTCACCGATGGTTAACACTAACCCACCTTCAAATATCTCACGATATGGATGCCTCGCCAATTCAGGCCACAGCACGCGATCCACGCGTTGGCCCAGCCACCACACCAGTGCCCCATTTCCCACTAAAATAGCCCCAATCCAGGCTAAAGCCAGCAACAAGGCAACCGGGATCCCGATAATGATCACCACGAGACCTGCCATAGCCACAAACAAACCGACGCTTCCCAGACAGCCTATACCGGCCGCGCTAAGGGTTTCTCGGTCAATGTCCCGAGAAATGCTGCCCATCATTGCGGGAAATACGGTTACCAATAAGCCGCTAATCATGACGTTGCCCAGGAGTCGCAATATCCCGTTGCCAATCCATCCAAGTCCTTCGCCCAGCCAACTGAAAGGTGCTGTCATCCGGATTGGAAACATATTAAAATTGCCTACATTGATGGAACCGCCCTTTCCACTCATACTTCCTACCCCAATTTGGGTCTGCCCGAGAATGCGTCCGGAACCGTTAGTGTCAATGGTACCCATGCCCACTTCAACATTGCCCGTCACAATTCCCGAAACATCGACAGTACCAGTACCCAGTTTGATATTGCCATCGACCCGTCCAAGCACATCGACGGTACCCATTCCCAACGAAATACTGCCTTTAACCGTCTGGCCTTTGGCTACGACATACGTCCCCATCGCCTGCTGAACATTGGCAGCAAAAACCGGGCTGGCAAACCATGTCAGGCACAAGATACTAAAAACCAGGCTGGCTACAAAACTACGCATGGTTTTCATAGCGTTTTCCCCTCTTAATGGTCATTGTGTTCCAGATCCATAGTGCTCCCACCACTGCCAACACTTTCAAAGTCGCTGCACCGCCGTGATGCACTAGGGCGCCAATTATCCACGAAATCCACAAGCCTAAAATTTTTGACCACAACATCATAACTTGATGGGACCATACGATCATGGCAATTTCCGCCAGCCCTAAAAATCCCACTGCTAGCCAAAGCCCATATCTTCCGGCACGACGAGGTGTCGGCATTGTTCGCACAATCTGCATAACATTTAACAACACCCGTTCAACGATTGGTTCAGAATCCTGGTCCATTGATATCCCCCTCGGCGGCGATCAAAATTTGCTTAAGACGCTTTCGAATACGCCAAAGCCTTGTCTTTAGCGAACCCGGCGAGGCAGAGAGTCTCGCCGACAGTTCCTGCAATGATGCGCCTTCCACCACAGCTGCCTCCAGCAGTTGTCGATCACTTTCAGTCAAGGTTTGATGCAACAAGTGAGACAGCAATACCAATCCTTCCACCGCCTCGGCTGGCGGTTGCACCGTATCAAGAGGCGTCTCTCGGACCCGGCGGCAATTTTCCTGCTGTTGCAGGCGGTGACATTCGCGGATAATAATTTTTGTTGCCCAGGTGGAAAATCGGGAGCGAGCTTGAAACGATCCCAGGTGTTGGTAACAATGCACCAGCCCATTTTGCACAGCATCTTCGACGTCGCTGGCATTAGATAAATAGGCGGTTGCCATTTTCAACCACATTGTAAGATATGGCCGCACTAAGTCTTGAAATGCTTCGCGATTTCCGTTTAAGACAGCGTCGATGAGCAGGGATTCATCGCCTTGGGTCATGTCGTGCGTCATCCTCCCACCCCATTAGAGAGCAGGATTAGCAGTAAGGTCACCACAGATCAAAATATTTTTCCTGGCATCCGATTACATATCGGTGGTGGAAGCAAGCCGCACTGTTGCATAAGCCAAGCGCCAAGCCTCGATTATATCTTTACCCGCCACTTCAACGGTCCGGGCATCAACCCGGCGCACCAAAGGTAACAGGCAGGCGGTTTCAGCAAATGTGCTGTGAGAAAAATCTATCTGACAGGTGACAGGTCCCTCGATGTGTACCGGGGCGATCATGTGCCGATTTTCTATAGCTAAACGCATTTCTTTTTCTAGCGAGGTCAGAACCGTGGATCGGGACAGTGAGCGGGCGCTATACTGATCAATGCCAAACTTGACCGAAAGCAACCGAGTTTCCGGCAATGTTTTAGCCAGATGTTGCATTAAGGCGTCATCCCCGGCCACCAATGCGACTGGCACCTGGTAAAAGCCGCATAGCGCTGCGTTAATATCCGCTTCTGCAACACGATTGCCGTTGATTTTCCAGTGATAGATGCTGGCGCTGGAAATCGTGTGATCCATGACGCCATGAAATGAACCCGCCATTGCATGGTATCCAATGAACGCCGCAACATCTGCGTCCTCCACCCCTTGCACCATACACAACGGTTTATTTGCCCCGCTAATTAATTCGGCACGATCATCCAACAGGTCATAAAGGATATTGCGCATGCTGCCATGAGAGTCATTGACCACCACCGAATCGGCACCCGCATTAAAGGCACCGCGAATGGCAGCATTGGTTTCTTCTGTCATAAGCTTACGAAACCTCTGGTATTCATCGGTTCCTCGAGACACCTCCGAACGGCCTGTGACTCCCGCAATTCCTTCCATATCCACTGATATTAACACTCGCATCGTGGCCGCTCCGTTTCTCTATTGATACCAAGTCATGGAAGGCCACGCTTGGCTAATTTTATCCGCCAGCATTTCCAATACCATTTGATCGTCCGACCTAAACCGTCCATACTCTGGACTGTCGACATCAATCACCAAAACAATTTTACCGTTCACAATCACCGGCACCACAATTTCCGACCGCGATGCCGCATCACAGGCAATGTGTCCGGGAAAATCCAAGACGTTGTCCACCACCAGAGTCTGTGCCATTTGCACTGCCTGACCGATAACCCCTTTTGGCGGTGTGATGCGCGTACACGCAGGACGACCGAAAAAGGGGCCGAGGACCAAATCCTGCGTGGCGTCTTCCCTGAGATAAAACCCGGCCCAATTAATTCTCCTAAAAGCCTGCCCCAAAAGCGCAGCCAAATTAGATAGATTGGCAATGCAATTGGATTCCCCTGAGAGAATCCCCTCGGCGAATTGGAGCACATCTGCGGAAGTCAGATCGGCTGTCCATGAGTTTGCCATCTCCACGAGATATGCCACCTCCCCCATGTGCCTATTTTCGGTGACATTTTACCACACGAATAGCCTAAACCTCGAAAATCGCGGGGAGTTTACGATACAATTTACACAGTACAGTTCGTCTCATTAGGAGGTTCCTGTGGAACGCTTGCCTTTAATTGTTCAAAGCGACCTAACCCTACTGCTAGAAGTTGACAACTCCAAGTTTGAAGAGGCGCGGCAATCGCTAGTGGGATTTACCGAGCTTGTTAAGAGTCCCGAACATATTCATACTTATCGTCTCACTCCCTTGTCGATCTGGAATGCGGTAGCCGCAGGCATTTCTCCTGATGAAATGATTCAGCGTTTGGCCACCTATTCGCAATATCCTGTGCCTGACACGGTGAGTTTCTATATTAGAGACCAAGGACGTCGCTTTGGGCCTCTAGAGATCCGCAAGTCTCCTGATGGCGACGGATTTTGGCTTACGAGTGTTGACGGCCAGCTTTTGCTGCAAATTTCCAAACACAAAGCCATTTCCCCGTATTTAGGCCCAGCCCTGTCACCGGGTTTTAAAATTCTCCCTGAACATCGTGGACTCATTAAGCAAGCGTTGGCCAAAATCGGCTGGCCAGCCAATGATCTGGCAGGCTATGCAGATGGCATACCACTCGACATCTCTTTGTCAAACACCACCCGTCACGGCATGCCCTTTCATATGCGCGATTATCAACAACATGCGATTAAAGCATTTTCCGGATCGGGAAATGGGGTCATCGTGCTTCCTTGCGGAGCCGGGAAAACCATGGTAGGGCTAGGGGCTATGGCCGATGTCGGCCGTGATACCCTGATCCTGACGACATCCGTCGCTGCTCTTCATCAATGGCGTGACGAGATCCTAGACAAGACCACCCTGAATCCAGATGCTATCGGTGAATACAGCGCCCGGGTTAAGGATTTGCGCCCAGTCACCCTGACTACCTACCAGCTGCTCAGTCACAAAAAAGGCAGTGGGTATCCGCACTTCGACACCTTAAACCAACATGATTGGGGCCTCATCATTTATGATGAAGTCCACCTTCTACCAGCGCCGGTTTTCCGATTGACCGCGAGCTTGCAATCACGTCGCCGGCTGGGCTTGACGGCGACCTTGATTCGTGAAGATGGCCGCGCTGATGATGTATTTTCTTTGATCGGGCCCAAGCGCTTCGACATGCCGTGGAAAGATTTAGAACAACAGGGCTGGATTGCCAGTGCCGAATGCAAAGAAATCCGGGTAGCTCTATCCGATGCCTGGCGAGAGCACTATGCACTGGCGGAGGATACTGAACGGGCGCGAATTGCCGCGGAAAATCCAGGAAAATTAGGTACCGTACGTGAGCTGCTGGCCCACCATGCCCAGGATCATGTGCTGATTATCGGTCAATATTTATCGCAGCTAAAAGCTTTGCACGAAGATATTGGAGCTCCCCTACTCACTGGAGAAACCCCGGCTGCGGAACGTGAGCGTCTTTACCAGGCATTTCGCGACGGACACATTCCGGTGCTGATCGTATCCAAAGTGGCCAATTTTGCCATTGATTTGCCCGACGCCAACGTTGCAATCCAAATCAGCGGAACCTTTGGCTCCCGACAGGAAGAGGCTCAGCGGCTAGGGCGCATCCTTCGCCCCAAAAGCGATGGCGGCCAAGCCACCTTTTACTCGGTGGTGTCTGAAGACACCAAAGAACAAGACTTTGCGCAAAAACGTCAACTCTTCTTGTGTGAGCAAGGCTACCGGTATGAGATCGCCCACGCTGATTCTAAGGGCTCACCCATGACTAGCGGTCGTGTGATACCATTTCCTGCCAGGGAGGTCCCGTCGTGATTTATTCGTTGTTCCCCGTGGTTTCAACACTTAAAGAATCTGACCTGGACCATATTTATCAAGTGACCCATATCACACCACCAGCCGATCTATCACAAGTGACGGCTAGATTGGCCAGCCCGGATTATATTGCTGAAACGCTCAAAGCACTAACCCGCCAAGAACAACAACAGTTGTTGCGATGGATATTGCAAGGCCGGGAAGATATGCTGATTCCAGTATCGATGGTAGGGCCATCGCGCCATGAGTTAATAACCAAGTTGGGGCAGTGGGGCTTGGTCTACCAGGTACAGACCCATCCTCAGTCATGGACCTATGTGATTCCCCACGAACTGGTCGGACCCTTGTTGCAAGTCCTGGTCATCCAACCAAGCAATGCTTTAAAAGCCATCGCGCATAGCAAGTTAAGCCCAAGGGAATCGTCTGAATCGCCGGTATGGTGGTCACTAATTCACGATTTGTTCATGGTGCTGAGCCACGCCCGCCGGGATCCCTTGCAATTGACCCAAGAGGGACAAGTTTATCGTCGTGTGGTCTCCAAGCTAGGACAGAAATGTTGGCACAAAGGCCATCTCTCCTCGGTAGAATCCACCATTTACGCGGCTAATGCATTAGGTTTGCTGCTTGCCGACGCGAATCAAAAATTTCTTTCCGCGTCTCCCACAGCCGGACAATTTTGGCAGCTTGACGGGCAGAGGATATTCGGTCTCATGGAACAATACTTAGCCACTTATTACGGCATGGTGCTGCAAAAATTGCTTTGGAATTTGGCCGCTCTGTTAGAACCCGACCAGTGGCTTGACTTGTCAAAGGTGAAGTCCTGGGTGCAAGACCAAAAAGCGACGGGAATGAGAGTGTATAATATTGACAATTTCGTGCACTTCACCACCGAACTCGGACTGACCGAAAAAGACGGCGCCTCGTTTCGGCTGTCCGATCCTGCCTATTGGGCCTGGCACCAGCACTATGAACCCCCTGAACCACAAGTCGTGGTGATTCAGCCTACCGGCGAGGTTTTAGTGCCGCCTAATGCTTCATATCATGACCGCTGGATTGTCGATCAACATGCCAGTCCAGTAAAATGGGACCGCATGGCTGTTTACCGCATTGATCGGGAGAGTGTGGCAGATGCCATTCAGCGCGGTATTTCTGTCGACGACTACATTAGTCAATGGACACATATATCGCGAACTCATATCCCCGGCAATGTGGAGGCCAACATCAGGGATTGGTACCGTGCTTTGGGCCGGCATCGGGTGGTTCGGGCAACATTGATTCACAGTGTAGATGCCGTGGAATCCCAACAAGTCGAACAAATTTTGGGGAAATCAGAGCCCTTCCTCGAACGACTGTCTCCACAGGATCTGATTATTGAAGACACTCGTCTGGAGGCTGTGCAAAAAACACTGGACCGTGCGGGAATCGCAATGCTGCCCTCGATTTACGCTCCTGGAGAAGCCACGATATCTAAGGCGGCACCCATCGGGCTATACGCCACCGGTCACCCTGCCCTTACTCCCGTTGACCCGCCGCTCTTGGCGGTCACAGTGCCGGAGGCACTGCTATTAGCCACTATGGATGTTTACACGGTGCAAAGGGTATTGCACAACGCCCTGGCCAATCAGCAGATAATTACCGTATATTTCAAAGAACCGCAGGAGACGAAAGCAAAAACCATTACCATGATATCGGGGTATATCTCCCAAGGAAAACTGCAAGGCGTGGATATCAACCAAAAAGCCTTTGCCATCCCTCTCCATAAAGTCGTTCTAGTGGAGCCGATTGCCCAATGAAAACGCGACGTCGTGTTCGTCCTCGGTTTTTCCTGTTTGTGGCATTGGGCACCATATTGATAGTCTCCATCGTCAGTTTTCTATTGCGCCCCAGAATGCCCGCAACAGCATCTCGGGATCCCGCTCCATCCCAACTATCCGTCAAGAGCGTCCCACATCCCCATGCTTTCTATACCCTAACTCCCTTTGGGTTACCCCAACCGTTAAAAAACTTTGGGCTAATCGGCATCGGGCCAGGCGTCTTTGCTGTAGCTGGCGGTCGTACTACCACGGGTCTCAACGGAACCGTTTATACTCTTACCGAAAATGGCGCCGTAATGGACGGCAATCTTGCTCAACCCCGGCAAAATGGCGGATTGATAGACCTCGGGGCTAATCCTGTCTATATTGGTGGGGTCGATTCTCAAAACATTAGCCAGGCTTCTGAAGAATTTCTAAGCGGAGGAAAAACCCTAAGCGTGTTGCCCCAAGGGTTATCCCGATTTGCCATAGCTTACAACGGACGGACCACATACCTGGTGGGTGGCGAAGGATTGGCTGGAGCTTCACCAGACATTTACCGGATATCGGAACAGGGCCAGGCATCTCTGTGGAGCCAACTGCCTATAGCACTAGTCCATCCCATGGCCGAAGTGTTCCAGGGGGCTCTTTATGTCGCCGGCGGAACAACCGCATCAGGGGCCATTTCCTCAACCATTTATCGAATTCCCTTAACCAATGGCCGACCGGAGCCATGGGCAAAAATGCCCCTGGGACTAACAGACGGTGCCCTGGTGTTGTTAGACCATCACTTGTGGCTCCTTGGCGGGTCGACAGGTTCTCATTTGTCTAATGCAGTCTGGGTTATAGACCATCACACCCTGATTCCCACCCAATCTCTTCCGGTGCCCCTAGCCGGATTTGCTACCGCATATTTTGGCAACGCCGTCTGGATTTTGGGAGGACAAACACCTCAAGGATTGAGTTCCACCATCTATGTACTCGAAGCCAATCATTAAGGGCCAGCAACCACGGGATAGTGATGAGGGGCAGGAATGGTCCCCAGTATACTGCTCCAGGTCACAATGCCCCGTTGCAGCACATAAGCATGGTATCCCAAGAGGCGCAGCACTGCACAGGCTTGAGCTGAATCCTGGAGGGTACGTGAGACCAGAACCACTTGACGCGTAGATGATAATAGACTCAAATTGGCGCCTAAGTCAGCAAATGGAATATTGATACTGTCCGCGATATGTCCCTGAGCAAAATTCGCGCGTGATCGCAGATCAATAACTTGAGGCGGATTGCTGCCGCTCAATGCCGCAAGCAATGCTTGGGGAGAAATCGTCCAGGGACGGGAATAACCGGCTGGATAGGTGCGGTTGAGATTAGTCCAGTAATTTTTTACCTTTGATGCCCAGCTAAATCCCAGCACGTCATTGCCTGTGACGGGCGCATTCAAGTGAGGAGAATCCCCTGATCCCTGAGTCAATGGCAAGTTCGTGACCTGAGATGGCGCCGGCCACACATTTAATAGCGGACTCCATGAGGACACGCCATCTTTCAAGCCATACGCCTGATAGCCGAGCAAACGCAAGATGGCTGGCGTCATTTCACCACCGTCACCATCGTAGCACATGACCACAATGGGAGTATGGCGCGGCAGTGGAAAAAAGTGAACCGGCGCCATCACCCCCCCATCGACCGCAACAATTTTGGTGTAGCTATGAGTAGCTGTCAGTTCAGTGCCAAACCATTGCAAAGGAATGTTATGAGCCCCCGGAATGTGTCCGAAGTCAAATCCCTCGGTCCCCGACGGCTGTCGCACGTCTATCATGGTGACCGGCCTTCCTGAAGCTAGCCATTGGTGCAAGGTCTGTGCCGTGATTTGATAGTCGTGATGCCGAGCCGCGTCGCCAAAGTAGCGCATCGGCTTGGCTGCAGGAATCCCATATGACGACTGCGGCCGCACCCCTCCGGTTTTAATACTGCGACTAAACAGCCAACCTGCTGCCATGGCCAATACGATGGCAAGTCCGCCAATAATCCACCAGCGCCGCAATATCTTAGGCATACGTACTGATTGTTGCGTAATTTGTAACCTGCCTTTCCGCCGTGTCCCCCATGTTGAGTTGTCCTCACCATATCACCAATTGCCCCGAAAGACCATAGACGGAAGAGGGGTAAAGACGCCATATCTTTTCATGGCTACCCTCCTCATGCTACACTACAAGCACTAGGAAGCGAGGTACCTTTTTGGACCAAGATATCTTTCGCGCCGTAATGAGTCGGTTCGCCACTGGCGTGACCGTAATTACGACCCGCGATACCCAACAATGGTATGCCATGACAGCCAATTCCCTGACCTCGGTGTCCTTGGTCCCTCCGTTGGTGCTCGTGGCGGTCGATCTCAAAGCACATACCCTTGCTGGTTTGAAATCGTCCGGAAAATTTTCGGTAAGCATTTTGTCTGAAGACCATCGTGATATCAGCCAACGTTATGCTAATCCTCACCAGCCTCGGGATCCCTTTCTCCAACTTCCCATTTTCTATGCCCCATCGGGTATGCCTGTTTTAAGTGAGGCACTGGCATACCTTGATTGTGAGATTGAGGCATTTTATCCAGGCGGTGATCACCAAATCGTGGTAGCCAAAGTAGTAGACTTGCAGGTGCTGGCCCCCAACAAACCGCCGCTCATCTTTTTTGCCAGTGATTACCATCGGCTGGCCCCTTAGTCATCATCTGGGTTCTCTGGCAATCCCTCCAGGTCATCAGCGCTCAAAGTAATGCCCCCAATAGGGATTGTTCCCCCGTGGCGTTGGGCTTGCCGTTCAATAAGCGCATAAATGATAGGCTTTAATGCCTGGGGACGAAATACGTAATAGTTAAGCTTTTTTAGTACAGCTTTAGGCATGGTAATACGACAATGAATTAAATCCACTGAGGTATTGGCGATGACCTTCTCGGGATCCGACCGGTCAACACTAATCACCACGATATCCATTTAGACGTCTCCTTTCCCTACATACTGCCGATAGATCGCGAGCATTTGCTCAACATTGTCGTGAAAATTATATCGTGAAGCGACCCACTGAGGGCCGTTGGTGCCCAATTTCCGGATTTTTTCCGGATTGTCTACCAACGGCGCCAAGGTGTCGGCCCAACCCAATGGCACATTATTAGTGACCAATATCCCGGTGCGGCCTTCCAATACCACCTCTCTCAATCCCCCAATACTATGCGCCACTACCGCCCTTCCTAACGCCATCATTTCTAGCGGGGCCACGCCAAAGGATTCGCGATGGGAGGCATAGAGTCCTACGTCGGCCCAAGCTAAATTCTCCGGCAGTGATGGAGAGGCGATGTGACCTAAGAAATCCACCCGATCTGAAACCCCAAGAGCCACACTTTGTTTCACCAGCCGGTCATGGTCCCGCCCCGTCCCCAAAATTCGTCCGCGCCAGGTAGTAAGTCCGCGAGCATCCAAAACACTGAAAGCCTTCAAGATAATGTCGATTCCGTACACGGGATCTAGCGCCTTGTTGACGATCCATCGAAATTCGGCAACCCGGTTTTCCGGATATGGGCGGAATTTCTGGACATCAATGCCAAAAGGAATCACTGTAATCGGTTTTGACGTATAGCGCTGCGTTACCGACGCTAAATAATGCGATGATGCAGTGATGGCCTGAGCTTGGTTAAAGATATAGCGGAGAACGCGCGCATTAACCCAGCGATGACGTTCGCCAAAGACCTCAACGTCGGCCCCCCACACCGAAACCACAAGAGGTTGAGCCTTAGACAATGCACCATACAATCCAAAATGAGATGCATAATGCGCGTGAACAATATCTGGGCGTAAACTCGTAAAACGGCGTTGCAATAACGACACTGCCCAAGGTATCTGTAATCGGCCTCGACGGCTTTTGGGCAGATAGTGAATGGGGACTGGCGACCCATCCCAGCGGCGTTCGCTAAACACTTCCACCTCAACGCCATGCGCCACCAACGCGATTACCCACCGCTGAGTGTGAACACTGCCAGCATCCGCCACTATTGCCACCCTCATTGGGACTGGGCATCCAGCAATTGATGAGTCATCTCAGATAACGCCGTTTGTCCCGCTCGGCGCGCCCGTTCCGCTGCAATTACCATCGATACGGTCTTTACGCAATCCTCTAACCGATCGTTTTTGACGATATAATCATAGGTTTTTGCGTGGCGGAGCTGCTCTACCGCATTTTTTAGACGCGCATCCAAATTGCTTACTTGGGATCGCGATAAAATGCGTTTCTGCAATTCATCAAGCGATGGCGGCAACAAAAAGATCGAGACCACTCTGCGGTGTCTTTCCTGATATTTAAGCCGCCCTTTGTAGTCGAGTTCAATGATGCCATCATGGTCGGGCACAAAGAGTTCACGCGGTGATCCATAAAAGTGATCTTGATAGACCTGTTCATACTCGAACACGGCACCAGATTCAATCAACCCTTTAAACTGTTCGACACTGACAAACCGATAATCGTAGCCATCCACTTCACCTTCTCGAGGAGCTCTAGTGGTATAGGTGACGACTTTCGACAAATGGGCATCTTGAGCCAACAGCGCCTTCATCACTGAGCCCTTTCCCGCGCCTGATGGCCCTGTAAACACAAATAATATGGGCTCTTTAGCCGTATCACTTCGCATGCACATATTTTATCCTATTTCCGCTAATTAGGGTAAGTTCTCCAAAGGTAGAGGCTTTCTCGGAAAAATCAATTCCACGAGCAATGCCACTACCCCCGATACCAACAGTCCCAAAAATACCCGATGAATACCCAGATATAAGCCTTGTTGCACATAGTGCAATGCTTGGGGCGCAACTTTTGCCGTAGAAGTCCCGGCAATCATCGAAGAAGCGTTAAGTCCTTTCGGCAATTTGCCAGCAATGGATGGGGGCGTATGACGAAACCAGTTCACCAGCGTCTCATTTACCATGCTTCCAAACACTGCCACGCCGAGAGTACTGCCAACCATACGGGTAAACATATTGCTGCCTGTAACGACTCCGCGCCGGTTCCATCCCACCAATGACTGCACTGCCACTATTAACGATGTCGACAATAGGCCCAAGCCAGCTCCCATGACAAAGCTCATAATAGCGACCATCCAGGCGGTCGCATGGTAAGGTAATTCGGAAAATCCCGCGCCGGCTAGGGAGCATAATACTGCACCAATTAACGCGGTAGTACGAAAGCCAAATTTTAAATAAAGCTTGCCAGAATACGCGGAGGCCAAGGGCCACCCTATGGACATGGTTGCCAAAGCAAACCCGGCAACCAGCGGGGTTCGTCCCAATACGCCTTGCACAAACGTCGGTAAAAATGAGCTAAGCCCTATTGACAGCACACCGACCACTAGGCTTCCAATATTGGCAATAGCCAATGCTCGGCGACCAAAGACCCATAGAGGAATCACCGGTTCCGGTGCATGTGACTCTACCCCAATGAACACCCCTACCAAAATCAGTCCCCCGCCAATAGCCGTCCCGCTTTGCCATGATACCCATGGCCAGCCAACGCCTCCTTCCAGCAATCCTAAAATGATACTTGCCATGGAAATCATTAATAGGAGCGAGCCCCAATAATCGATGGTGTGGCGATGAGCGGTTACCTGCTCGTGAAGGAAGAGCCAAATCACCAGCACAGCAGCGATGCCAATAGGCACGTTGATGTAAAATACCCATCGCCACGAAGCATATTGGACTAAGAACCCTCCGATTGCCGGTCCAATCACCGCAGAAATTCCCCAAACGCTGGAAAGATATCCTTGCATCTTAGCCCGTTCTTCTATACTAAAAAGGTCGCCCACGACTGTGGTGGCAATGGGAATAATTGCTGCCGCGCCCACTCCTTGCAAGCCGCGAAACGCAATTAAGGAGACCATGCTCCAAGACAGCCCGGACAGCATGGACCCCAATAAAAATATCAGAGTGCCAACCAGCAACATAGGCTTACGCCCATAGACATCAGCTAACTTGCCATAAATCGGAACCAATGCCGCCTGTACTAGCAAATAGACCGAAAACACCCAGGGAAAAAGCGAAAATCCTCCCAAATCATGTACTATGGATGGAATCGCAGTAGCCACAATGGTGCCATCCATCGCTGCCAAACCCATCGTCAACATCAATCCCACCATGATATACGGGCGAGATGCCGAACTGGTTTCCGACGCTTTTGTCGACGATGTCATAGGATTAAAATGCCGCGTCGTGATTTGTAGTGGCTTCTAGATACGCCACAATATCACGAGCCTCGGCGACCATCTTGCGGATAAGCTGTTGAACCGTTGGGATATCATGAATGAGCCCAACGGCTTGACCACCCCAGACAAACCCGTGATCCAAATCCCCGTCAATGGCGGCCTTGCGGTTTAATTCCCCGGCAACACGAGCCAGCAACTGATCGCGGGACAACCCAGACTGTTCGTCTATCTCTAGCTGTTCGACATAGGACGATGGCAGTACCCGGCCTGGGCGTCCCAGCGATCGCTCGATAATGCGGGTATTTTGTTCAGCTGCCGAAACCAAGGCTGCCTTGTAATTTGGATGGGCTGGGCTCTCTACCGTAGCCACAAAGCGAGTACCCATTTCAATGCCGCTTGCCCCCAACGCCAATGCTGCCACCAGTCCTCTACCGTCGGCAATGCCTCCCGATGCAACCACTGGTATCTTCACGCTGTCTACCACCCGCGGAGTCAGTACCATGGTGCCTACATCATCGCGGCCAATGTGTCCACCACCTTCTTGCCCTACGGCAATCACCGCGTCAGCGCCCAAACTTTCCGCCTTTTGAGCGGCCCTCACTCCCGCCACCAACACCAACAGTTTTGCTCCTCGTTTTTTTACCCGGTCCACGTAAGGTGCAGGATTTCCACCGGTCAATGAAATAGCAGGCACATCTTCTGCCACTGCCACATCTATCAATTCTTCTATGGGTCGATGCCCAATGGCGCAGTTGACAGCAAACGGCCCCGAACTCAGTTCGCGAAACCTGCGGATTTCTTTTTCCAACGCAAGTGGCCCATCTAAAGTGGTCGCGGTAATTTGCCCTAACCCTCCAGATTCGGTGACGGCCGCCGCAAGCTCGGCACGTGCCAAATAGGCCAACCCGCCTTGAATAATCGGATAGCGAAGGTGAAAAAGTCTCGTCAAAGCCGTATCCCATATCATGACAGTACCTCCCGTAACCGTTGTGCCATATCCCTTAGTGCCGCTTCGGGGGCCAAATGAGCGCGGCCGAAATCCAAGTCTTCCATCTCATTGGCTGGGATTAGGTGCAGATGTGCATGAGGCACTTCAAATCCCGCGACCACCAATCCCACCCGGTCACAATGCGTGACAATCTTGAGAGCATCGGCTATCGGTTTAGCAAATTGCAAAATAGCAGACAAATGGGCAGGGTCCAGGTCAAAGAACTGATCCACTTCAACTTTGGGCACCACCAACGTATGCCCATCTTTGACCGGGCGAATGTCTAAAAATGCATAAAATTGTTCGTCTTCCAAAATTCCATAGCTGGGCAGTTCTTTTTGAACAATTCGCGAAAACAACGATGGCATGAATGAACTCCTTATTTTTCATCAAAAACCCGCGGGAAGCCCCTGCCTTCAGCCGTGGGGTCTATGACAGTGTTGTCATCCTGGCCGTAGAGAATACTCCACCTAAGTCGTCATCGCTGACCTCATTGGGGCAAAAACAACCGGGGGTCAAACCAGGAAGTGTTAGTGTAAGTATACCAGGATCCCCTCCATTTCCATTGACGCCGTTCAGTGTTTAATTGTCTGTATTTCTTTCACTGTAACAACGAAGGGCATTCCGGAGACCACCGACTAGGTCTGCCACATAAGCGCAGTGGGGTTTGCTCGCGCCATGTAGGCGGTTTGGCCCCAAACATTCCAACCTGCAGGATAACGGACACCGGATTGCTCGCAGCCCAAACAAATTACTTGCATACCGGCTGCTAAACAAGTTAAATTTTAGTTGCCTCATCATAATATTTTTACATCTTAATTTTCAATCATTTCATAACTCAGGAGGTGAAGCACGTGTCTAATCATGCCGGAAAACGGTGGTACTGGCTGTTCTTAATTCCTTTTGTAGCCACCCTGTGGCCGCCGTTTTACGCATCCTATCGCCCAACGGTAGCAGGATTCCCCTTTATGTACTGGTATCTTATCTTGTGGATCTTTTTGGTTGCGTTAATTAGCGGAATCGTGTACTGGATCGACTTACACAACTAATTCGAGCGAAAGGAGTGGATTCCAATCTATTGGTCGGCCTTTATCGTCTTTCTTATCCTGTTTGCACTGGTCACCGTGATGGGATTTACGGCGTCCCGATGGCATCGCGGAGACCTTAATTTGATTGAAGAATGGGGCTTGGCAGGGCGTCGTTTTGGCACTTTTGTGACCTGGTTTTTATTAGGGGGCGATTTGTATACCGCCTATACCTTCATCGCTGTGCCGGCATTAGTCTATGGCGCTGGCGCCTTTGGGTTTTTTGCAGTGCCATACACAATTGTCGTGTTTCCCATTATGTATGTTGTGATGCCGCGCTTATGGCGAGTGTCTAAACAACACAGTTACGTTACGGCCGCCGATTTTGTCCGGGGGCGTTTTGATAGTTCTTTACTAGCTCTGGCCGTAGCCATTACCGGAATTTTGGCTACCATGCCATATATTGCATTGCAGCTGACAGGTATCCAAGCCGTGCTGCAAGCCATGGGATTGGCTGGAACCGGCATCTTAAAGGATCTGCCGCTAATCATCGCGTTCATTATTTTAGCCGCCTACACCTACACCAGTGGGCTGCGAGCTCCAGCACTCACCGCAATTCTGAAAGATATTTTAATCTATATTACGGTGATCGTGGCATGTATCGCTATCCCCGCGGCACTTGGCGGATACGGTCATATTTTTCACGTAGCGGAAACCGCGTTGCCCGCGACCAAAGGCTCTTTAATTCTCTCGCCAAAACTGTATAGCGCATTCGCCACCTTGGCGTTGGGCTCCGCGTTCGCTTTGCTGTTATACCCGCATGCGGTTACCGGAACTTTAGGCGCCAAAAGCGGACGAACCATACAACGCAACGCTGCTTTGCTGCCGTTATATTCACTAGCTTTGACGTTCATCGCGTTATTTGGCTATATGGCGATTGCCGCTGGCATCCACACCAAAGACACCAGTCTGGTGGTGCCACTGTTATTCTTGAAAACCTTGCCTACCTGGTTTGCCGGATTTGCATTTGGCGCGATCGCTATTGGAGCATTGGTTCCAGCTGCAATTATGGCCATCGCAGCCGCCAACCTCTTTACACGCAACATCGTGCGGGAATACTTTGCTACTAACGAAACTCCGCGCAACGAAGCCCAAGTAGCCAAGATCGTCGGCCTCATCGTAATCTTGGGGTCCTTAGTGTTTATCGTAGCCATACCGCTGAAATTCTCGATCTATTTCCAAACGCTGGGCGGTTTGTGGATCTTGCAAACCTTGCCTACGGTCATGTTCGGACTCTACACCCGCTGGTTCCACCGTTGGGCACTATTAATCGGCTGGTTAGTGGGGATGGTCATCGGAACCTTGATGGCGGTGGCAGAATCGTTCAAAACCTCTATTTATCCCTTGGCTATTGGTCACTCGGCCATTTTGGGCTACGCCGGAGTCTGGGCCATACTAGCCAATATTGTGGTGGTTGTCGTGCTAACCTTGATATTTAACGCGCTGAAAATCTCAAACGGCAAAGATCACACAAGCGCCGTCGATTACGTCACGGAGCCTGCAGAAAAAATCGCCCAATAACGCCGATCCCTGCATATACGCCAGACTCCGCCCTCGCGACTATGCGAGGGCGGAGTCTTCATTGTTTCCCTCGGAAGGTAGCATATAGACGAATTTAATCGGACAGATTACACTTCGACCCAAATATTTTGCAAGCGAGGTATACCATGGTGATGTGGGTATTGGGCGGAATTGCACTGCTTATGTCGTTTGTGGTGGGTTTCGTGTTTGTTGCCGACCACAAAGAATGACTCCTTGACCGACGTGAGACACTACCACCGGAGGTGAGGGTTATGACTCGTGCCACGATTGCCATCGAACAGCAATTGACACCATATTCTCAAGCCTTGAGCGATGCCGGTTATCGTGTGGTCCCTTTAACGGACCTCACCCTGAAAAACGCGCAAGCAGTGGTGGTTCAAGGAAGTGACGATAATTTTCTGGGAATCGAAGATCCGCTAACCAAGGCCCCCGTCATCAATGCAACGGGATTAACTGCTGACCAAGTAGTCAACGAGGTCAGGCGGCGGACTGCAATCGAATCATAAACCCAAGACTCTACACGATGGGGGGGCCGTAAGTCCCCCCATCTAACTCACAGAATCCTCAGCCGCCAGAAATTTTGGCTTATTCTGGCGAAATCCCCATGTCCAAGCCATCCCGTTAACCAAAAGCAAAAGGGTCAAATAAAGATACAGGCCCATCGGCAAGAGGGTAAACATAAAATGCAGTCCAGCCAACACCCCTAACATTAAGAGCAATAGCCAAATGACCCAACGCTTTCTTTGCTGCGCCATTTGAAATGGTTCCGAAAAAGGCAATCCCAGTCCAAGCCATCTAAAGGACAGCACGGCGTAAATCAGCAGAGCGAATAGCGCCGCCAGCAAATCCAGAATGACCCCGGTCCCGAACAACAGGACAAAGATAACGCTTTCAATTGCAAAGATGGGGAGAAACAGCCGTACCAGCACTGCTTTAACCGTCCCTCTATAGATATTTTCCCGATGTTGAATTGGGGCCGCTTGATAAATCCAAGCCGCCTTAAATTGAGAAGAATAACGCAGCATCATCATGACGGTGGGAATCATAAAGCCCATCATGTAAATGGCAAGATACCAATGACCTGAATTGAGTTGATGACTTTGGTGAGACCATGCCGGATTGAACATCACTAAAAGCGGCAACGCAATGGCAAATCCCAAAGAAGGATAGACCTTCAGTTTAAAATCGCGTTCCCGTGCCATCATTAATCCCGCAAATTCGAAAAAAGAACGCTCTTCCGGATTTCGGCAAAACATCCGGGCTAGTCGACGCCCACCGCGATTTTGCGGCTTGGACGCCCCTTTACCCATAGCCAGCCTTTGCAACCGAGACTCAAACAATGGCATGGCCCATACATAACCCACAAACAGGATCACCGGAACCACCACGGCCATGAGCGCAAGCCCTAATATTGGGCCCTCTGGGTTATGCCCAAATCCCCAGGCAAACACCGACCCAAACCACACTGGCGGCAATACCGCCTGCCACCAGGCAGCATGAAACACGACCCGTAGTTTCAACACCTCAAATATTCGCCCCATCAACTGATAGGCCAAAAGAATAGCAATAGAGAGACCGATTTGCACGTAGTTGATCAGATCTTTCAAACGTTCTCCATCAAAAAAGTTCAAGAACAATAAGTACAGCAGAGCAGTTAAGGCGATAATCAACAAGTCCATCAACCCTAAACCTAATAGAAATGCCATTCCAAACCAGAGTCCACGGACTACAAAACTGGCAACCAAAGAGGGCCCCGCTAAGGACATGGTCAACAGGATTAAATACATCGTGATGTGGATAGCCCGAGCTAATCCCACCGTACGACGGTCTATTGGTTTGGTCAGCAAAATGACTCGATCCCGAATATCAAGCAAGACTGTCGAAAAGTCGGAGATCATCGAGGTCATCACGAAAAACATCAGCATTGCAAAAGTCAGGCTCATCTGAAATAAATAATTGTCTCCGGCCACAACCAATGGAATCAAAATCAATCCCATCAAAACATAAAGCCAAAGAGACCGTATAAACCCATTCTTGTCTCCTGATTGGCGGGTATTGCGATTGAACACAGTGGGGGTGCGGCGACTATCCATGATCAACTTGACTTGTAAAATTTTTCGCAGTGTCGGGTAGTCTAATCCTATGATCTCTAATCCCGGACGCAGTCGATCCAACACCCGCAGGGAGATAAAGTCCTTCATGGGTCAATCTCCTTGAATGATAGCCAAACATTTCTCGGCAATTTCTTGATGTTCCAAAAATCCAGTAATATGACCGAAAATTTCTTCCAAAGACTTTTCCTGAGCCAAGTTTTTAAGTTCGTCAAAAGTACCATCAGCCACAATAGTGCCATCATTCAGCAGCACGATGCGGTTGCTTATTTTTTCTACCACATCCATCAGATGTGAAGAGTAAAATATCGTTTTGCCGTGTTGAGCCAACTGAGCCAATAAGTCTTTGACCACCATAACACTATTGGCATCTAACCCACTGAGCGGCTCATCTAAGAACAGGATATCCGGATTATGCAAAACGCTGGCAATCAGCAGCACCTTTTGCCGCATTCCCTTGGAATATGAAGCAATGCGTGCATAGTACGCATCCTTCAACCCTAAAAGGGTAGCAAGCGCCAACGCCTTATCCTGAACCCGCTGTTCTGAAATCCCGTAAAGACTTCCGACAAACCCCAAATACTCCTCAGCCGTCAGAGATTCGTAAACTTCCGCTGTTTCTGGAACGTATCCGATGCGTCGTTTATATCCTCCATCCCCGTCAGCGATGTTCTGACCGAAGATGTGAATCGTTCCAGAATATCCCGCCACAAGTCCCAACATGGCCTTGATGGTGGTGCTCTTTCCTGCGCCATTGGGTCCGATGTACCCGATAACTTGGCCCTTTGCCACATCCAAATTAATGCCCTTTAGTACCCTTTGTGTCCCATATGCCATCTTCAAATCCCGAATCGCAATAACTAAGGAATTATTCGTATTCATCTTTAGGTGCTAAGAAGTCCAGATTTTCTGCGTCCACAAGAAACCGCAGCCGTCTTCCGCATCCTCCTCTTCATTCGACTTGACCAAAACACCTGGGATTGTATCACCTACACGATATCTTCGTCATGAAAGTAGGCGATGCCAATGGTTTGGTCTCGAAATACGCCGATGCATCAATCATCGGGACCAGATATAATACAAAGAGACTCGGTGGGAGCTCATGTCTAAATTTTACTAACATTATCCAGTAATCGGTATACCATACATACCAGTTTCTTCGCCTGAATTATAGAAATATCCCACCCCGTCCACATATCACTTTAGAGGAGAATGGTTATGTTTCAACAAGATTTGTTGAAAGGCAAAGTCATACTAATCACCGGGGGCGGTACCGGTTTGGGTAAAGCGATGGCAGGCCGCTTTGGCCAGCTAGGTGCGGACTTGGCTATCATTGGACGGCGAACCGACGTACTAAAGAACACCGCAGAGGAACTAGAAGCGGCGGGTGCCCAAGTAATATTTCGTTCCTGCGACATTCGCGATCCTGAACAAGTAGCGGCCGCAATGGACCAAGTCTATGGGCATTACGGTCATATGGATGTGCTGATCAATAATGCAGCGGGGAATTTTATCAGCCCCACTGAACGCCTCTCCCATCGCGCGGTCGATGCCGTAATCAACATTGTGCTGCATGGCTCAATGTATTGCACCCTGGAAGCAGGCAAACGGTGGATTGAAGCAGGTACAGGGGGTACTGTGCTCAACATCGTCGCCTCGTATGCCTGGACTGGATCTGGTTACGTTGTCCCTTCAGCAGTAGCCAAAGCCGGGGTATTGGCAATGACCCGATCCCTCGCGGTAGAGTGGGCCAAATACCACATACGCCAAGTTGCAATTGCTCCCGGGCCTTTCCCCACAGAGGGTGCATGGTCTCGACTAGTTCCTACTCCAGAACTCGCTGCAAGCTTCGAAGGACGAGTACCTTTAGGCCGCACCGGAGATCCATCCGAGTTAGCCAACCTAGCCGCTTACCTTATTTCAGATTACGCCTCATTTATCACCGGCGAAGTTGTCACCATTGACGGTGGCGAGTGGCTTAACGGTGCAGGTGAGTTCAACGGCTTGGCAAAGTTAACCGCAGAAGATTGGGACCATATCAGCGCCATGATTCCCCGAACGAAAAAGTCTTAACGGAAATAAGGAGGCCCGCTTTGGCTGGGCCTCTCAAGTAGGGAACCTATCGTTTTCTTGGGCCAGTGCATCGGCTACTGCCGACATGTCCAAACCAGCCATTGATGTATGGGATGCCTCACGATAGACCTCACGCAGGGCGTCGGTACCTTTAATCACCGCACCTAAACTTTTTCCCCAATCGGCCGCCAAATTGAGATCTTTGCTGAGCATTTCAATCGGAAATTCAGGTTCATATTGTTGTTGCGCCCAACGGTCAAATTTGGCTTGCAATACCGCTGCCGCTAAAGAGGAAGACGCCAATAGTGTTAATACCCGCTCGCGGGGCAGGCCTGCCTTATCAGTCAGTTGCAAAGCCTCCGCGACACCGTCAATGTAAAATGCCAGCAGTGTATTAAAGGCCAGTTTCAAGGCTAATGCTTGCTCTGGATCCCCAATCTGTGCCACTTTTCCAAACCTGGACAGCACCGGATTTACTTTGGCAATCACATCTGGATCACCTCCTGCTAAGATTAACAAGTTTCCGGTTTCTGCAGGACGAAGGCTTCCGGAGACAGGCGCGGCGATAAACGAAGATTTTCGCCACCGGGCAATCTCTAGGTAGCGTCTAGTGCTAGATGGATTCCCGGTGGTCATATCTATCCATACCGAACCGGGGGCCAAAGACTCGAAAAAGCCACGGGTGCCCAGTTCTTCTACAGCCACATCGTCGCGCAACATGGTAATCACCAGATCACTGTGGGCGGTTGCTGCATTCAAGTCCGCCGCCACCGAATATCCCTCCATCGTGAACGATTGCAAAATTTCTGGGCTGCGATTCCATACCGTAAGGTCTTGGGGTCCAAGCCGACGCGCCATGCGCCGACCCATTTGACCCAAACCAACAAACAAAATGCGCATAAGAAGCCTCTCCTTTTGAGCTTTTTGCGTTGTGCTAGAGATCGCATGGTGATTGGGATTGAAGCGTGGACTGAAAAAACTTTACCCCAATTTTGCACGGAATCCTGCGCCGTGCGAGAGGCTGTTTGGCTTCGATGGTCGCATTTGACCCCCGCGAGATGGATCGGGAATCCAACAGACTGGCCTGCTCTGGTAAAATTGAGGCAACAACCCCATCAATTTCGAAGGAGCGAGCCCGCATGGCGATTATACCACAGATGCCGTTGTTTTCCTGGGAATCGGGTCAACGGCTGGGTGATTTGAGCGCCTACAGTGGGTGCTCGACCCCCTTCCCGATGAACCGTTGATGCGCCTCCTAGACAACGCCCGCGAACGAGGGCGCAATGATTAGCCCGTGCACGCGATGTGGAACTCCATACTCGCCGAGTGGTCTTTCACTGTTAAGCCCCTTATCACCCATGGACAATACGAATTCACGACTGGCCTGGGCTATGGTCTCGTGTGACGCTGGCACGCCACCGTCAGCGCAAACCGCTGCCGTAATTCTGCGGGGTTCACAAATGCCGTGTTATCCGGCGACGCAGAAAACGCCACATCAGATACAGGCTTAGCCCACTGGGAATGGTTAGCGTGATCTGAAAATGTGCATGGCCACCCCCCCATGGCGCCGAAAAGCACCGCCATCCCATGCGGTGTTTTTCGGAGCTAACCTGCTCCCGGGCCGACGAGCGTGTTGACAGGCACTCACGGCGGTGTGTTCTCCGACATGCGAACTCGGTCTGTCAGTGGCTGTCCCATGGGCCACCCATTGTTCTCAAATCTTGATGTTCTGCGTCATAGCTGCCAAGAAAAAGATCGCTATCCAAATGAGGTAATGCGATGCGTGGTTCTTACCAAAGACGAGGCGGCCATTCAGTATCCGGGTGACCACCGCTAACAGGGAGGCGACAAAAAACCATCGCAGAGAAATCGGGTGCATTAGGTTGATTATGCCTAAGGCCAAGATCCCTCCATGCACGGCCAAGAACGCCAGCAAGACCAGGGTTTTCTTTGAAGACGATGGTGGGGCGTCTTGCCACATCATGACGATTCCTGCCATAATGCTGATGAGACTGTAGAGAGTCCATATTACGCCGCTAATCATCGCCGCGTCGCTCCAATGCCGCTAATATGCTCTCAACGGCTTCAATTTTTTGGTTCAGCCGTTGACGCTTAGCGACGAGTTCATCAGATAAAGTGCGCAGCCTTTGCGAGATGGTCTCGATCAGTTCAGGAGCACCGCAACCATGTTGTTCTTTAAGGATAAAAATTTTCCGGATTTCCGGAAGCGTCAATCCTAAATCTTGCAACTCCTTAATCGCATAGAAATCGCTCATATCCTTCTCGCCAAACGTGTACCGCAAACCGTTTTTGTCGGGACACAAAAGTCCTAAAGACATGTAGTGCCTCACGGCATCGGACGTCGCACCAATAGTTAGGCAAAACTCTCCCATTTGCATAGCAATACCTCCTCCTCACATGACAAATCATGGGGTGTACCCCATGTCAAGAGGGTGCTCTCGATAATCTTCCAGCACGTTTTACACTATGGTATTTTGAGCAGCGTTTGCCAAGGGAAAAAGCGCGTGCAAAAAAACGGCCATAAATCCTATTATCCAGACGGATAATTATTGCCAGTCCGGGCAGGGCAGGGAAACACGATAACGTTTCTATTGCAGATATCGATCTCTCATAACTTTTGGTCTATGGTTTCTATTTTACCCGCTAGCTATTAAGATGGTGGGAAGAGTCCCGATGCCATTTAGCAGGAGGTTAGGGTGAAAACACAATACTTAGGCGTTTTTTGGCGTATATTGCTCGCCCTATACATTGGCACCTCGCTATATGAGGGATACCTTACCATTCCAGGACTGGGACCCCATTCGGTGTTCAGTTTAATTCAAAGAATTTTAGTGTTTACGCTGCCTTTCGTCGTCCTCTACTTGGTCATCCGCGGTGATCGTCGTCTTATCGTGCCACTGGTGAGTCTTACCCTTTGGCTTTTATTGGTGGGCGTCACATTTATCGCAGATAGTCCCCACACCTATTATTACTTTTATTACGTTTGGTCCCAAGTAGGGGGCTATTTGCTGGTGCTAAGCTTTTGGTACCTAGCCCTGTATCCCGACTGGCTGCGATGGACTTTACGATTAGCGATTCCAGTCTACTTTTCTGCCACCATGGTGCTAAGTTTATGGGAAATCAAGACTGCCCACCATCTATCACAGTCGCGGGAAAATGGATTGCACCCCACGCATATTCCCACGGCATTCTACTTCGATCCCAACAATCTTGGAACAGCTTTAGCCCTCATGCTGCCATTTATCGTATTTCTCGGCATCCTATGGCGAAGGCGCTGGGTTTATTGGTTGTCGGGGGTCTTGACCTTCATCGGTCTGTTTGTGCTTTACAAAACTGGCAGCAGGGGTGGGGAATTAGCGCTGGTACTCGACATGGCCGCCCTCCCATTGGTTCTTCGCGGGCGAAGCCGCACTATTGCTGTAGGCATTTTAGGCCTTGCGGTAATCGTTATGGCGGCAGCCATTGTCAGCCTGCAGACCTTGCCCAACAGTGCGCATTTGCCGTTTGCCCTGGTAAAGCTCAAACACATGGCGGATTTGCTAAACTTCTCGCCGCACAAAGTGACCGCCCATAGAGGCCCGGGCTCGGTAATGATTCGGTTAGCCCTTCTTAAAAGCGGCCTTCACGCCTTGGCGCTACATCCACTGGGCTTGGGTCCCCGCGGCGCTGAGCGATATTACTCCTATTGGCTTCACCACCCGAGCCCTTATAACACCTACGGCGTCATCGACGCCCACAATATGTGGCTCGAAAACGCCATAGATTTTGGCTGGGCTGGATTAGCCCTGTATGCTGTGTTTTATTTTTGGGTACTCATAGGCCTGTTTCGCCGTGTCAATCATCCAGACCCCGTGATTCGATTTGTAACCACAGCCGGAGTACCTGCCCTCTTTGGATTTATTCTGGGATCGCTGTCTCCTTCCAGTGTCATGATTGGCTTTAACGTGATGTGGGTCGTCTATGGCATGGGCGTGTCTGCCATCAGCCTATCGCAGATGCGCCAGCATTCCGATCGGATCCAAGAGCAGCGCTTTGATCGCGCCTAGAAATCGTGATGCCAGCACTCCGTCTGCAATGCGATGATCAAATGTGAGACTGATGTGCAGCATGGGGTGTTCCTCCCAGCCGTCATGGACCCGCACACCCTCAGTAACCATGGGATACATCCCGATAATCGCCACTTCCGGATAATTAATGATCGGGGTGGCGAAAAGGCCGCCCAGTGACCCGCCGCCGGTAATAGTAATGGTCGAGCCGGTGAGCTCTTCTGGAACCAGTTTACGTTCTCGAGCCCGGCCCACCAATTCTGACAATTGCCTGGCAAGATCGAGAATTCCTCTGTCATGCGCATCCCGTAGTACAGGTACCACTAGTCCCTCTGGGGTATCCACAGCAATGCCCGTATGAACGGCGCGATATTGAAACAATTGATCGTCATCCCATCGCGCATTAAACATCGGGTACTCTTTAAGAGCCACGGCAACGATTTTAGTGAGAATCGGCAAATACGTCAGATTGGCTAAGCCTTTGGCTACCGCTACCCTCTTCAGATCACTGCGAAACGCCACCAAACGGCTCGCATCCAGTTTTTCGACCACAGTGACATGCGGAATCTTTTGCCATGATAACGCCATATGTTCGGCGGTCCGTTTACGAATTCCTTTAAAAACCACAGGAATACGGTCTGGCTCTGACGTGGCGACCGGAGTATTCGCCGCTGGAGATGCGGTTTCCACAGCCATCGCGCGCCGTACATCCTCGGGCACGATCCGTCCCCGAGGACCAGAGCCAATAATTTTACTGAGATCCAATCCTGCCTCCCGAGCCAATCGACGCGTAGCAGGCGCTGCCTGTACTCCGTCGGCGGGGCCAGTCCCCCCTACTTTGTCTTCTGGCGCCGTGGAGGCGGTGGGTAGCAGCACCTCTTCGGCACGGGCCGTCGGGGGTTTTTCGTTGGGATTGCCAATAATGACTAGCGTAGTGCCCACTGGCACGATTTGCCCTTCTTCTCCAAACCGTGCCAAAATGACGCCGGCTTTTGGTGCAGGAAGTTCCACAACCGCCTTGTCCGTTTCCACTTCTATCATTGGCTGGTCCAACTGGACCGTATCCCCAACGTTTACTAGCCATCGCACAATTTCGCCTTCCGTTGTGCCCTCCCCGACATCGGGCAGTTTAAACTCCAATGCCATAATTCACCTCAATCCTTTAGCGTGTCCACAATGGCTTTCGTCAACCGCTCCGCATTGGGCATGTAAAAGTCTTCCCATGCATAAGCCGGATAAGGAACATCGAACCCGGTTACTCGGGCAACTGGCGCTTTGAGGGACCAAAATGCCGTCTCCATAATCAAAGCCGTAATTTCCCCCGCCAATCCTCCCGTTCGTGGTGCCTCGTGCACTATCACACAGCGGCCCGTTTTTGCGACCGAACGGCCAATCGCTTCCCGATCCAGCGGCGCCAATGTGCGCATATCCAAAACCTCGATGGAGATCCCGCGGGAAGCCCAATCCTCTGCCACCGTAAGCGCCAAGTGCGTCATGGCCCCCCAGGAAATCAACGTAAGATCCTGGCCTTCTCGGGCAATGCGTGCTTGGCCAATCGGCACCGTAAACCGTCCCTCCGGTACTTCCATCCGTCCTAGTCGGTACATTCGAATGGGTTCAAGAAAAATCACCGGATCCGGATCTTCCACAGCAGCATACAAAAGTCCCTTGGCGTCGTATGGAGTGCTTGGCACCACGACTTTTAGCCCTGGGGTATGGGTCAAATAGGCTTCTGCCGAATCCGCATGCTGTTCAGGGGCTCTAATCCCTCCCCCGTAGGGCATCCGCACCACCAACGGTACAGTAACCCGTTCCATGGACCGCGCTCGAAGTCGGCCTGCATGGGAAAATAACTGGTCCAGTCCCGGGTACAAAAATCCCATAAATTGAATTTCTGCAATCGGCCGCATGCCGCCGACTGCAAGCCCAATTGCGGTACCAATGATCCCTGATTCTGCCAGCGGGGTATCAATCACTCGTGTCCCGCCAAACTGGTCAAAGAGACCTTCGGAGACTCGAAACACTCCGCCGTTTTTGCCCACATCCTCCCCCATCAAAAGCACTCGCGGATCCGCGGCAAACAACTCATGCAGGGCGGTGTTTAGCGCCTGCACCATGTTCAACTGTGCCATGGGTCTGCCCCTCCCTCTAATTCGGCTAGTTGCTGTGCTAAGCGAGGCGGCATCACTGAGTAAACATGCTCAAACATTTCTGCAGCATTGGCTGGAGGCAATGCTTCCGTGGCTTCCACCGCCTGATTGATCCAGTCTCGAGCCTCCTGCCGCAGTTGGTCCAGATCGCTTTCCGCCAGGATTCCTTGCTTTTCTAAATATCGGCCAAGGCGAGTAATCGGATCCTGTTCACCTTTCCAGGGAACCAAGTCCTCGGAACTGCGATAACGGGTCGGATCATCTGCGGTAGTGTGTGGCCCAATGCGGTAGGTGATGGCTTCAATAAGGGTAGCTCCCCCACCACTAAGCGCCCGCTCCCGCGCCTGTTTAACAGCTTGATAGACTGCCAAGGCGTCGTTTCCGTCCACACGGATCCCTGAAATGCCATAAGCCACAGCTTTTTGCGCTAACGTTGGACTGCCGGTTTGCCGCGACACCGGTACCGAGATGGCCCAGCCGTTATTTTGGCAGAGAAAGACGACCGGCGCTTTAAATACCCCAGCAAAATTCAACGCTTCGTGAAAGTCGCCTTCGGAGGTGCCCCCATCGCCGAAGTAGGCAATGGCTATCGCTTGCTCTCCCTGCATCTGCATCGCCATCGCTAATCCCACTGCGTGCGGTAGATGGGTAGCGATAGGAATCGATGACGGCAAAGCTCGCACATCCCCCGCCAGGCTCCCGGCCCTTCCCATGGCAAACAAAATCACATTTTCAAACGGTACCCCATGGACATATAATGCGCCATGATCTCGATACGACGGCACCAGCCAATCTTGCTTGGACAAAGCGTAGGCCGATCCAATTTCAGTAGCTTCTTGTCCCAAAGAGGGCGCAAATGTACCCACCCTTCCTTGGTGTTGCAAATTCAGGGTTTTTTCGTCAAAGGTTCTTAGGAGCACCATGTCTTTGTAGATCCGCAATGCTAAGTCATCAGATACTTCATTGGGCGCATTGGCCTCGTCGCCCATTACCCGATAAATCGGCCAGGCTTCCACTATGTTTCGCTCCCCTTTGCCTTATGGCTCGAACGTTGGGTTCGGTGGTTTCTTCCTATCCCCTTGCCTTGGATTTAACAGATTCTGGTAGTCTGCCCATATCCTTTCCCATGGTATCATGCTACGGGCAAGATAACCATGTATGCTATAATTCGTGCGATATTATCTCTCCGAAAGAAGGATACATCAATGCACCCTGACTTTTCACCCCCGTTATCTGAAACGGTCGCCACCGTGGTCACCCATGATATGGTAGCAACCTTAGGCGGCCAAAAAATTCATCCGGTGCTCGCCACAGCCCGTATGATTGAATGGATGGAATGGGCTGGTCGTAAATTAATTTTGCCCTACCTTGATGAAGACGAAGATGCCGTTGGCTACCAAGTTGATATAGTGCACCTCCGCCCGACTCTGGTGGGCGAAGAGTTTTCCGCTACAGCAGAGTTGATTCGAATGGAGGGCAACCGTATTATCACTAATGTGACCGCCCAGAATTCTCGAGGTCTAATTGGCAAAGGCACCTTTGTCCAAGTTTTGCTGCCCAAAGTTCAGCTGCAACAGTTACTGGCGGATTTGGAAAACTCCCGACAAATCTGAATGCTTTACGATGATTCCGTTATACCAAAGCGCGCTAAAATCTCGTTTCGATGTTGGTCCAACGTCGGCGGTGGCAACGCCACCACCCCTGGGGTGTTGCTCAATTTTACCGGAATCCCAAGCACCTGGATATCACCAGCAATGGGATGATGGAGCACTTGTACCATTTCTCGAGCCTTTATTTGCGGGTCGTGAAACACTTCGGAGAAACTTTGAATGGGTGCCGCCGGGACCCCGACAGATCGCAAAATATCCACCCATTGAACAACCGGCTTGGCGGCGAATACTTCTTCTTCCAACCGCCGGATTAGCTCTTCACGGTGGATGACCCGGTCCGGATTGGTACGATATTCCCTGTCATGGCCAAAAGGAATTGGACAGACTTCCACCATTTTCTCCCACAGTCCATCATTGCCGCAGGCCAAGACAAAATATCCATCTTGAGCTTTAACCGCTTGATATGGGGCAATATTGGGGTGAGCCGATCCTAAAGCCACCGGCTCTTTCCCGCTAGCGAAATAGTTTCCTGCCTGATAAGTTTGCCACGACACCAATGCCTCAAATAATGACGTGTCGACCCACTGTCCCCGGCCCGTTCGTTCCCGCGCCCATAGCGCCGCCATAATCCCGTAAGCAGCCCACATGCCTGCCCCGATATCCCCCACTGAAAATCCGGCTTTAGTGGGATGAGTCCCATCGCCAGTCACAGACATTAGTCCCGACATAGCCTGGGCAATCACATCATATCCCGGCAAATGCCGCTCGGGTCCGGTAGCGCCAAATCCTGAAATAGACGCCATAATAATTTTGGAATTAATGCGTGATAATTCGTTATAGCCTAAGCCCCATTTGTCCAGGGTTCCGGGCCGAAAGTTCTCCACAACAACGTCTGCCTGAGCCACCATCTTTCTAAAAATGTTTTGATCCGTATCCGTTTTTAAATCTAGGACAATACTGCGCTTATTGCGATTCACTGAAAGGAAATAGGCGCTTTCCCCGTGAACAAATGGTGGACCCCATTTTCGGGTATCGTCACCTTGCGGTGGCTCCACCTTAATGACCTCTGCGCCAAAATCAGCTAACATCATCGTGCAAAACGGTCCCGTCAAAATTCGGGTCAAGTCGATCACTACTAAGTCTTCTAGCGCTTGCATGGGTTAGCTCACCTCCACATGTCTCCTAGGTGAGTATAGCCTGTCAACCAACCTAAGCGGAATACCTGACTATTTTTGATTACTGAAAGTGGGCAATCGTTCGATAAGAGCTTTTGAACGCCATACGCTCACATCGGACGATTGAGAATAAAGTACACTGGGTCCGTGATATGGAACTGGCGGGAAGAGCAGCCACGGGGAAGCACCGCCTTCGCAACGCGGATTAAGTAGACCCGGATCGTCACTTTTGATACGGCACTCGCCCTCGTGACGGACGGAACCTCGCCAGGCTCAGCACTGAGATGACGCCAGGACGTCACACAATGATACGGCCTGCGTGCAGTAAGCTGTGCTGTCAAATTACCATCGCGTTCTGTACATGCATCGTCGGCGCGCGACCCTAGCCGTGATGCCTTCCAACACACGGATTAACGGCCCATATTCCAACTCCGGGCAGGAACGCGGCTACCACCGTCAGTAGGCTGGCACATTGCAACAGCCCACAACCCATGAAACACCACTAGAACGCCAACGGCTCGGATGGCGGGAAGTCTTGAAACAAGGCGTTTGGGTCGTTCAACCCTCTACCCAGATGCCCAAAGCCCAAGTCAAACGATCATCCGTGCCTTCGCCTCCGCCCCCGGAGTTTCCTGACCCGGAGGCTCATGACAACTGGGTGACGCCTTCATCAGATAACATTCACACTCTTATCGCTGGCACTGAACCTTCCGAACCTTCCCACCAATAATCTACAAAGGGAAGTGCATAAAGGCTATTATTATGGACATATAATATAAGGGCATCAAGTCAGGTCACACTCGCCATAGTGTGGCACCGTGTCGATTACATGGGAGATCCTCACTTGGTGCCCTTAAAAAATAAAGCCTTTCGCTTTAGCGATAGGGATATCAGGTTCGTGCCCAGTAGCCCTACAATAATGCTTGACATATTACCTATTTACGTAAATAATTACATTGCAAAGCGGCAGGTCACACCCATTTGGTGTGGCAGCACTCGTATCGAGTGTGGGATCCTCCCGCTTCTTTATTTTGTATTGATCATATGAACAGGATTTTTGCCATACGGATGCCATAAAAGTCCATTCCAAATCCACATCTGTGTTCCATTTTGTGACACTGTCCCATAATTCCAATTCACTACGCGTTTCCATGACTCAGGATATTTTAGTGCAATATGATTACATGACAGGGCGCAATTAGGGATTATACACGTTTGGCAAGTTATCGCTCGTAACAATTTGTCCTTATAGTCCTCAAAAATTCTCAGAGTCAGTCCGCTTACAAAATCTGCTAATTGTAATACTGGATCATTTTTTGGTTCCATAAAGATTGGGCGGCTATATCCTTGCCTTCCTGAAAAGTTGTTTCTGGATATTAAGGGGATCAAATTAAGGTAGTCCGATAACGAATCTTGTACATCCTTATCTGTATTTCTATCAATGAATACATCAGCAGTTACATTCAACTTATTAAGCATCGGATTAATTCGCTTAAATATAAGGCCATAAAGATAGTTCATAAACCTATTGGAATTACTAGATCCAGTGATATATGCCTTGTCAGCTATTATTTGTGAAATAATAAAATCACGGGGAGTACTAAGGTTTTGAGGCAATAAAAAGTCCATGAATGCACTTATTTTGGCATCATCATTTTTTGTCTTACTTTCAAGAGCTTTCCATTCTAGCGGTTTTCTATGTTTCAAGATGTTCTTGCGTGCTTCGTTTATTTGATCTCTTAAATGTTGTGCTGTCGTATCACGCGCAATTACAGCAGATACGACATAGTATCGAGATGTTCCTTTTTTGAGGACAAGCCCCTTATCGCCAGATTCTTCACAGAAAATTAAATATCCCAAATAGAATTCTACTCCTCCCTGAACGAATATATAAGCCCTAAATTACATGATAGCACGGATGGTATAGAACTCTGACAAATTTCCGTCAATAATCCCTGGTACTACTCTAGCCCCGTTTAACGGATAGATAGCTATTCGTCAACCAAAATAGTTCTAGATACGAAAGGAGAAGCGGAAAGGAAACGGACAGTACTTACCATACGAGTCCTCTCTGACAATGAGGCCGGAACTTTTCGCGCAAATGGGATAAATGGCTGATCACCCTATTTTACCGGATCTCGATCCCCGAACGTATGCCCATATCATTGGCAACTTACCGGGGTTTCTCTTGCTCTTAGTAGGCGCGACCATCATTGTTTTAGTCGGGATGCTCATTGGTCACTGATCATTGGCATCGTCTGGAGTCTGGGGATCAGTATCCTTGTCGCCATTGCGTGGAGCATCTGGATTATCGCGGATGGCTCAGCCCATGCGATTCGCACCTATCGATGGAAGCAACGCCATCAAATCCATGCAATTTTGCCCGGACTGCCCATGCCATTTAGTACAGGCCAAGAAGCTGATCCCCTCTGGGCGAGCCATGGGACAACATGGGCCATAGCCCTATTGACACTCCCGCCGACGACCTTATTAGAACCTGATGTCCTGACTGCATGGCATCAGCGATTAGCACAGGCATTGCGGGTGGCGATGGCGCATGGCATTTTGATTGATATTCGGTCTATGCAACTGCCGGGATCGGACATTGTTCTGACAGAGACTGTCGAGAATCCGACTATCCAAACCCGATGGCAGTGGTGGATTCAAACGCTGGGACCGCGCAGGTCATCAGTCTAGTGACAGTGCACATGGGGTGGGCCCGTGCCCAACGCGATCCGGCATGGATTCATTTTCAAGCTGTCGAACAAGCCTGGACTGCTATGCCCGGGTCTGGACAGTGGCAATAGCTGTCAGCATTAATGGTCTTTCATACGATTTGGGAATGGCTTCGATTGTGTCGGCAAGACCATCAATGGACCGCCGTCATAGTCGATGAAGGGCAACGGGTACTGTATCAGCCGATTTTGGGATCATCCGTGGTCGATCTCGCATCGACCACTCGGACATGGAATGGCATTTTGTATTTTGCCACGAACACGCCCGATCCGTTGTGGACCACCCCTGCGGGTGCCGGGTTATGGGTTACGACACCACTGAAAGCCTTCTTAAAAATGGAGCGATCCCGCGCAGAAGCCGCGGCTAAAGCCTTAAATATGCCCAGTACTGTCACAGATGGCATCATTCGGATGCCCGAACATATCATGATGGCCCGATTTTGGCAGGACGAGTGGGTGACGGTCCGTGCGGAAGTCCCGCCGAAAGAAGAACGGCCCAATAAACGCGGGGATAGTTTCGCAGGATCATCACTAGGCACTTTCCGTAAAACAGCCATTAGGGATTATTCTGTTCGGATCAGAAGCACACGGCGATATCAAAGATGACTTCCCCACCAACCAAGATCCGGACCGTCGAAGTGTTGCCGGAAACGGAGGTTCTCCCCATCAGGCGTTGGCAATTTTTATGGAACACCCTAGAATAAAAGTGTCAGTGTCGGCACTCATAGGGTGAACGACCGCCACGGTCAGATGTGCATTGCAGTAGGGCAACGAGTCAGGGCATAAATATGAGGAGCATGGGCAGGTGTGAAAGTGAAGAAACGTTGGATGGTTGTCGCAGGAACCGCCTTGGTGTTAATTGGATCGTACGTTTGGCGCACCTACCCAAGATCCGTCAACATTACCCTCGACGGTATCCAGTACCACCTAGGAAGCACCCCAGGCGTCACCCCAGTGACTGTCGCCTTGCATGGCTTCCGCGAACAGCCTCTTTTTGGGCCAGAAACATTTTTTGGAACTATTGACATAACTGGGGCCACCCTGCCCTACCTCGCCAACGGGACATATCAGACCATCCCCCTCAATTCCCACTTTGGGGGATTAATCGTATATTATACGAGGTTACACCAACTCGTGGACTACGGTGCGATCTATCCCAACCGTGGTTTCACCGAATTCGCAGTGCAAGAATGGCAACATTCAGGCTGGAGCAGCGCCAATGGACTGGTCATCGCCGCACCAGCCCAGACGCAGACTCAAGGCCTACAATTGGCGAACAAGCTTATACACGCATATGTATTGCCAGGACACCCACTAAAGTAGCCTTTCGTTCAATACTTGGAGACAAAATGATGCCTAAGTGTCCTGGGGGAAACTCTTTACCTAGTCGATGGCCATCGGATCCTGCCATAGAAACCAACCCTCATCGAAAAAATTTATCCTCCCAAGGCACCCAATGCAACAAAAGAACATAATGGCGAGTGTATTTAATGAGGTGGGTTAATACGGATCCAACGGAAGTAGCATTTGTGAATTTTGTCGAGGAGACATCGCCTTGGGCTCTGCGCATTGCGTACGCCTTTACTCAAGGATCGCGCGACGCCGAAGATGTGGTGCAAGAGACATACTTTCGTTACTGGCAACGCCTTCGGCACACTCGCCAGCCTCCTAGTCGGGCATATTTGTACCGTGCCTTAATGAATAACCTAAAATCGTGGTATCGGCACAATCGACGTCATATTTTGGTTGCCCAAGTTGAAAAAATCTCGGATGTCGGAAGCGATATTGCCGTGCGCGATGCCATTGCCCGATTGCCTCTGGCGGAACGCACTGCCGCAACCGCTGTTTGGGTTTTAGGACTGGACCTAGACTCAGCCGCCCACATTACTGGCCTTAAGCCCAATACACTTCGATCCCGTTTGTCTCGAGCGCGCACTCGGCTTAATCGCTGGTTGAAGGAGGACTAAAATGGACCATTGGGAGTCGCAGATTCGGCATTTGACGGATGCCGCACCCACACATTGGAAGGTCGACGGGCAGGCTATCATCAACAAGTTGCCTAATAAACATAGACCGGTCGGTTCCACGGCTTGGGGCATTTCCCTAGCTGGCGTCTTAGCCCTGGGCGCTGTAACCTTGGCCATGTCCCGCTCAACCTCACTAAGCCATGCCGTTCAACCGTTAGCCCATGGCACAATAAGTTGGTCGGCTCCCCAAGACGGGGTCGCTACTTCTCTAGCCATGACCCCCTTAGGCCCCCTAGCTGTAAAAGGTACCCATATTTATGATTTTAACCGCGATGGCTACCCAAATCCTATCGCGAAAACTCCGAACAATCTTCAAATAGCGGGCACTTATGAATCGGGATTGATTTTGACACAAACGGTAAAGTCTAATGGGATTGGAACCACCCGCCTCTACCAATATCAATTTGGATCGCATCAAGTCAAGTTTCTTGCTGATGAGCCCCCTATCACCACTTCCCCTGCGCAAGATCCTGTCGTCGCTGGAGGCCATTGGCTGTCCATTTTCGGCGAAACGTCAGTTGGCCGTCCGTACACCGACATTATTAACTTACGAACAGGGAGAGAATCGCGTTTGTCTCTGTTAATGGCCCATCAACCATATCTTCAGGTCAAGGGTCCCATGGTTAATGCAAAACTGTTAGGACCTGACTATCCCCCACAACCGGTCGCCATTGGAAATTGGGGACTCGTGGTGGAAAATCGAGGGCAATGGTACAGAGTCCCCTTCAATCACCCCCGTTGGATTCCGTTGGCAATCCCGCGCAGCGTATCGCCCTCTGCCCCAATTTCCGGAAACGGCACTACGGTGAGTTATATTCTCCAAACCAATGGGGCACATCCCTTGAGCTGGTGGGTGCTAAATCCAGAGACCGGTGCTTTGGTGCACCATAAAATTCCTTCCCAGTGGAATTATCCGATGGTTCTCTATAACGTTCCCAGCGGGCCGGGTGGGCCGGACATTAGGAGCAAGGCCCTGATCGAAAGCATTATCCCAGAATCCTATGGTCTTTGGATATCAATTTCTCAAGGATCTCGGCAGCAAAACGCGCTCATTCGTCGTAACGGCCAGGTGGTGCCATTACATGACGTGCCCGGATACTGGGAGACCTCAGTGGATCCTTGGGGGGCACTCTGGTCAAGCAAAGTTCACACCATTGTCTGGCAAAGGTGGTGACAAGAATCGAACAATCAAGGATATGATCATAGATATCTTCGTGACGCAAGCGGGGCGCCACAGTCCAGGGTCTTTGTGCGTTGGCGCCTGTTTGACAAACTTTAACTTATCGAGTAATAGTGGGACGGTCGTATGTGGCACTTCCTGAAAAAAGCGGCCCTCATAGGAGCCGCTGACAAATTTTTTGTTTCCAATGCGTTACTCGTCCTCGTTAAACCACTCTCGCATGACGTCAAACCATTCATCTCGACGTTCTTCGGTGGTCTCAAGGTTTTCTCCCTTTGCTTCGTTCATGTCGCATACCTCCTAGGGGATCCGTTAATGTTGATCCTATTTTGTGCGACATGACCCTGAATGACCATCGATACCGGGTGAACTGTTATGGAATTGTGGTGAAATGACATGATCTTGGGGTGAACTGCGAGGCGTTGTGACTGAACGCGACAGTAATGACGCACCGAAGCCATAATGCGGTCTGCCCAGGCCATATCTTGCCCCAATCCGAGTAATGCTGTTTGTATCGCTAATCGCGGCAGGGAGCGCCATCCTTGCCAGCTATCCGTAAAACCCAGGCATTTGGCCAACCCTTGAATTACTATCAACCTTAACTGGGTTTGTAGGGCCGGATCATCCATGTTCAAACCGTATGCCCATCCCATCTCCAATCCCCACAGCAAACAGATTTGCAACAAGCCAGTCACATTGACCAAAATACCCGCAGGTCCTGCCGCCACCCCCGCTACAGCCTCAACAAATAAATAGCGGCGCCATTTTTTCCTTAATCCGCTCACCAACCCCTCCACCACCAAAGTGGGTACCCGTCCCACAGTCTTGGGACTATAAACCCGGAATCCCAATTTGCGATAGGAAGCATAAATCCATTGCGGATGGACAAAATGACCGATTGCCCGTACCCACGCCGCTCCCCAAATGTTTAAGCATTCCTGACTTGTCAAACGGAGCACACTCCCTTCGTCGGCTATCTCCTAATGTACGGAGATGCTTTCAAAGGGTTCCTCTTGGATGCTCCATATCGTCACTGCCCGACCCTCGTAGTTTTAGCAATAAAGTGTAAAGTAATTCCTGTTCTTCTGTAGTTAACCGTTCAAACAGAGAGGTCATGCGTTCTCTCCGCAATGCCTTCATTTCGTCCAATACTTTTCGCCCATTTTCGGCCAGCGCAATCACACGCCGCCGACGGTCATGATCTGGGACTGTTTGGCTAATGAGGCCTAACTCCTCAAGGGTTCGCGCCAAAGAGGAAACCAAGGGCTTAGAAATCCCTAGAATTTCTGCTAGTTCCGATTTTTCTAAGGGGCCATGGCGCGCTATGATCCATAAGGCTCGCATTTCCCCCGGCCGTAACGGCAATGTTTTGGGATGCGGACGAAATCCATATTGCATTTGCCGAATTAATTTTTGCAATTCTACCGCCAATTCTTCTCGGTCCACAAAGTCCCCGCCCCTTTAGAAGGACATTTAAGATAAACTTTAGTTTACAAACTAAACTTTTTTCTCTTATCCTAATACCGAACGATCGCTCTTGTCTATCGGAGAATCGCGATATGCATTCGCCAACCTGATGCCACACTATTCTTTAGAGGAGCCCTTATGATGAAAAAGTGGATCAAAATTGTCGGTATTGTCGTCATTGTCATTGTCGTTCTGGGCGTAGGCTATTCTGCGCTTCGAGGACATCATCCCGTTGCCGCTGGCACTACAACCGCTGCCTATTTAACTAGCCATGCCGAGCAAGGCACCTTTACTGGTCAAGTTTCCGCCACCGGTACTGTCGAACCTAATGCATTGGCTGTGGTCCAGAGCCCCGGGTCCGCCACGATATCGACCCTCTCCGTTAAATTGAACCAAACTATAGCATCGGGAGCAACTCTGGCCACCTTATCCAACGGCCAAACTTTAACCAGCCCGATTGCGGGCACGGTCATTAGTCTGCCCATTGCAGCCGGCAGTTACGTGACGGCAGGGGAAACGGTAGCCACGGTAGCCGACACGTCCACCCTATATGCCAATGTACAAGTGCCAGAACAGTTTATTCGTGAAGTAGCAGACGGCCAAACCGCGACGTTGACGCTGCCTGCGCTACCTGGACAAACTTTTTCCGGCACCGTGACCGAAGTTGGTCAACAAGGCACGGCAGGCAGTACCGGAGTGGTCGAATACCCGGCCACCATTAAAATTTCCGACCCCTCTCACATTTTAGTGGGAATGAGCGTGGCTGCAGTCATCACCACTGGCACTGTCGACAACGCCGTCTATGTGCCCACCGCGGCCCTAGTTACCCTCAATGGGCAATTTTATGTATTAGAGCCCGGGTCCAGCCTAGCCAAACGCCTCGCCAGCTCGTCCAGCGGTTTTAACGGCTTTAGCGGGGGAAGCTTTGGTGGAAGTGGTGGCTTTGGAGGAGGCGGCGGCTTTGGAGGAGGCGGTGGCTTTGGTGGCGGCGGTGGTTTTGCCGGCCCGGCTCACCATGGTGGAGGTCTATTCAGTATATTTGGCGGTGGTGGCGCTGCTAAGTTTGGTGCCTCGGTCGCTTCAACCATCCCTGTTGAGGTCTCCGTTAAAATTGGGCTGATGAACCTGTCGGAAACTCAAATCACCAGCGGCATTAGTTCCGGTCAAACGGTCCTAATTCCCAACCCATCAGCCGCCACTAACACCACGGGCGGATTCGGCGGGGGCGGTTTTGGCGGTGGATTTGGAGGGGGACGCTAATATTATGGCCCTGATCGAAATGGAGCAAATTCGTAAATCCTATAAAATGGCCGATGAAAATCTCGAGGTCCTTAAAGGCATCTCGCTTACTATAGAGCAAGGCGACTATGTGGCCATTATGGGCCCCTCGGGATCGGGAAAATCTACCTTGATGCACATTTTAGGTTGCCTTGATGTTCCATCGTCCGGCCATTATTTTCTCTCCGGCCAAGACATCGCCGGGCTTTCAGAATCCAAACTTGCCAGCATCCGGCGCAAACAAATTGGATTTGTGTTTCAAAGCTTCAACCTATTAGCCGCACTAAACGCTTTGGAAAACGTTGCGTTACCCTTGCTGTATCAGGGCGTCTCCCCCGGTGAGCAACGCGAGCGGGCCACCGAAGCACTCAATCAGGTGGGTTTAGGAGAACGGCTGCACCATCGCCCGAGCCAGTTATCCGGTGGCCAACAGCAACGGGTAGCGATTGCGCGGGCCATCGTAACCAAGCCCCCAGTGATTTTGGCTGACGAACCCACGGGAAACTTGGATAGTCATGCGGGTCAAGAAGTATTGGGCATTTTTTCTCGCCTTCATGAAGCCGGCCAGACCGTCATCATGATTACTCACGATACCCAAGTTGCTCATCATGCCAACCGTATCATCCAGATCCTGGACGGCAACATCGTGTCGAGTCAGGAGGTGACTCATGTTTAGTCAAACCTTAAAGGTTTCCATGAAGGCAATTTGGGCGCAAAAATTGCGATCACTGTTAACCATGCTGGGAGTGATTATTGGCGTAGCTGCAGTCATTGCCCTGATTAGTTTGGCTCGCGGTGCCACCGCATCCATTTCCTCAAAGATCGAGGGACTGGGCTCTAACCTGATCACCATCAGCACCACCAGCCAAGCCCCCGCATTATCCACCTCGGCAACTGCCACAACACCCCTCTTGCCCCCAGGTCAGTTGACAGCCGAAGAAGCACTGTCCTTAAGCAATGTTCCCGGTGTTGCCAATGTTGCTCCTATTGTGGCGGGTTCGGCAACGTTCGCCGTAGGCGATACCACAAGTTCGGCAGGCCTGGTGGGCACTAATGCAACCTACCAGCAAATTATGAACTACCAGTTGGCGGAAGGACGGTTTCTGAGTCCATTGGACATTTCCAGTGATGCGAACGTGGCAGTGCTGGGTTCTCAAGAAGCTACCACCCTCTTTGGGGCAGCCAACCCCGTAAACAACATCATGACCATCAATGGAATACCGTTTAAGGTGGTGGGCGTGCTAGCCGCCAAAGGCTCGTCATTTGGACAAAGTGAAGACGACTTTGTCGCCATTCCCTGGACGGTAGCAGAAAGTGTATTAGGGCAGACTAATATTAGCAATATTTACTTGTCTGCTAAAACCAACGCCAACATGACCTCGCTGACTAATCGCCTCAATCTAAAGTTGTTAACCTGGCTCGGAAGCGCTAATAACTATAGCTTGACCACTCAGTCGCAGATCTTGTCGACATTAAGTTCCATTACCACAACCATGCAAGATGTTTTAGGTGGAATCGCGGGTATTTCACTCATTGTCGGCGGTATCGGCATCATGAACATTATGCTGGTATCAGTCACCGAAAGAACCCGGGAAATCGGCATCAGAAAAGCGATTGGTGCGTCACACAGCGCCATCTTGCTGCAATTTCTCGTTGAATCCCTCACGTTGGCGGGATTAGGCGGCATTATCGGTATTGCGCTGGGCACCGCCATTTCAGATATTTTGGGTCACGCATTGGGAACCACCACAACATTTTCCGTGGGCACGGCTCTATTAGCCTTTGGATTTTCCCTCGCGGTGGGTTTAGTGTTTGGACTATGGCCGGCCAGTCGGGCTGCTGGCCTGCATCCGGTAGACGCATTGCGGATAGAATAGGAGAGCGCAGATGAAGAAAGCAACATTAACAATAGGCGTTCTAGCCACGGGAATCTTGGGCGTTGCTACTTTGGTTTTCGGTCGGCCAAGTGTGGAAGCGGCCGCACCGTCTCACACCGTGAAGGTCACCACAGGTACAGTGACCCGAGTGGAGCCGTTGGCCGGAACTGTCACGAGCACCAGTGAAGCCTCCATTTCCTATAGCGGACGCCCCACCACCGTCTCGTCGGTTGCGGTTACCGTTGGTCAATCGGTAAGCAGCGGGCAAACATTGGCTACCATGGCTAACGGCGTAACGCTGACGGCCCCATTTGCCGGTAAGGTGGTTCAGCTAAACCTTAATGCAGGAAATGTCGTCCCATCATCCTCATCCGTGTCCTCCAATAGCTCAGCGACTACTAGCAGTGGACAGTTTTCTGGTGGCGGTGGGTTCGCGGCTCGAGGGCCAGTAGGTGGGCAAAGTGTTGTAGCTTCCGTCGGCCAATCCCTATCTATCACCATCGCCAATACTAGTGCGGTGGATGTAACCGCATCGGTGAGCGAATTGGACGAGCATTGGTTTCAATCGGGCCAGTCAGCAACTTTTGTAATACCCGGCGAACCCGGCTATACCTATTCCGGCCAAGTTGAAGCAGTCAACCAAGATGCGACTACTAGCGGCACCGCCGTAACCTACCCAGTGACGTTAAGCCTTAAGGTTCCCAAAGGAGCTCCTACGCCTTGGCTTGGCATGTCGGTGGAGGTTTTTGTTCCGGTTTCGCAAGAAACTGGACTCATGGTGCCTATTACCGCCATTCACGCCAATTCGGCTGGAAATTACTACGTAATCGCCGACGGACACAAACAGGCAGTGACACTTGGCCTCATTGGCACTAACCATGCCATTGTTACTGCTGGACTCAAGGCAGGTGACACCGTGGCCGCACCTCCGTCTCCCACCGAACAGCCAGTCACGGTTCAAATTTTCACATTTTAACCGTAATGCCAAGCCAGACTCTGGGGACGTTCAGAGTCTGGCTAAGCTTTTCCCAAATATGGTACGATGGGATCGAAGAAAGCCAAAATGGCTCTTGATTTCAATGCCGAGGTGATACCATGGGTTTTGGGCCACAAACACCTGATGCTGCCTCGGGTGCAGAAGCGGTGGTGAATATTGTCAGCATCTTGTATCCGGAGCATGCGACGTTGGCGTGCCAGGCTGTGTTGCGTGCTTTAGCACTGGCCATACTGGAGGCAAAAGCCCCGTTATCTTTTGAGGCCATGTCCCGATTTTTAACCGATCCCCAGTGGCGGGAAGAAATTCTAAGCCGCGGCACTCACCCGTCAGACGTTTGGAATCCGTGGCGCGGCCATCCTATCAATCCCGAGTTGCTCGATCCCGACTTCTCTTGGATACTCAAAGAACGGATGGACACGTTAACAGATCACTGAGAAGTCTCACCTGTTCCTGTTCTAAAGTCTCGGACATACAACAGTGGTTGAAAGTCGGGCGGAAAATTGGTGGTCACTTCGGGCACAAAGCCAAAGGTTTTGCGAAATCTATCGGCGATGGATTGTTTCACATGACTCAGATCAAATCCCGGCAGTGCTTCAAAGCACACGGTCACCTGGTCTTTGGAACGGCCCCGATCCAGACGAACATTAGCCCCAATATGAGGCCCAGTGCCATCTGCCCCCCAAATAGCTTCCACAAAATCACCAGGGTAAAGACGGCTTCCAAATACCATTGGCGCATTTTCCAATTTTCCTAGAACTAACGGATGGGTGACAACGCCTCCCGCTCCACAAGAACAATCCGACGCCACAACTTGCACCAAATCTCCAGTGTCATAGCGCAGAAGCGGTTGAGCACGATCGGTTAAATCCGATACCACCACCCGAGCCCGGGCACCAGGATGAGCCGTCTCGTCACGATCCACTGCCAAAAATTCTATCTCGGCACCTACGGTAGTCCAGTGTAACCCACCATTGGCACACTCAGCCGCAAGCGGGGCACTAAATTCACCAATATAGTAGAGTTGTCGTATTTGTATCGTAGGATACCTGTGATGAATTTTTTGCCGTAGCCCCGGGCCACCGCCCACAGAACCAGTAAGGATTAATAGATCGATGCCATCCAACATCTGCCCTAACACTGCCTGATATGCCAAAAGAGGTGAGGTAACGAGCACGGTCGGCTGGAGTGCCTTCATCCCCGCGGATAAATTCTCGGGCCGCACGGCCAGTACTGTCCTGCCAATCGTCACCATACCTTCAGCCCATAGTGACCGTGCATCATCGTTGTCCAGCGCCACCACTACCCGCGCATCCGCTCCAATTCCCGCTAGGGTCGCTGCCCACTCCCATACCGGACGCGTGTTTGCCAAATCTTCTGAGCCATACGGCCAATAATGGAACACGTCAGATCGACGTGATCGCAACAACCGGACCCCGCCAGGCATGGCTCGCCGCGAATAGTCTTTTCGCGTCATGATAGGGACATGATCTAAATTTTCCACAGCATACGGCCAAACATGCCGTTGATTCAGAACTTCCGCCAGCCTGGCGGGGATTTTCTCCATTTTAAATCCCTCCGTTATCGAGAATTTTATGGCACCGGTTATAGCGAAATTAGAGCTTCTATCAATTGGTGCAAATCATCAGGCGTGTTAAACAGCGCCCAGGAAATGCGCATTCCCTGATACTCATCAACAGGTTTGACAAAGACGTTTTTTTGCCACAATTTCTCCGCAACAGCGGATCCGAACGCCTCACTATGCACCGTCATCAAAGCCGTGGTTTTCATCATGGGATCCACTGGAGCCACAAGATGATATCCTGGCAGTAAAGCAATACGCTCACGTGCCGCATTCGCCAAATCTCTCTGATAAGCGGCTTGGTGCGGAAATCCCTCCTCCTCGTAATAATCCCAGGTAATGGCCCAGCCCACGACCCTAGGCCAACTGCGGCTGCCAAACTCTAAGGCGGATCCCCTGTGCAACTGGGGCGGATACGGGTGACCGCTTAAGGCATGAGCGTCTAGTTCTCCTTCATCAGCCCACACCGTGAATAGATCTCCTAGACGCCCCTTGCGTACCCAAAGTCCCGCCCATCCTGCCGGTGCCATCATCCACTTATGGCCGCAAAATACATAATAGTCGGCGCCCGACGAGCCGGGATCCACCACAATGTTGCCCAAGGCTTGGGCACCATCTACCAAAAGCCTACACGCCGGATAACGCCGTATTTCTTCAGCAATGGCTGCCACCGGTATTTCCCAGCCGGTAAGGTAAGAAACCTGGCTGATAATCACCAGACGAGTCTTTGCTGTTAAAAGGCTCCTGACCTCCGAAACAATGCCGTTTGCGGCGGTCAAACTGGCGATTTTCACCACTAACCCGAAACGGCCACAGAGGACAGCGCGTAGAGCACAGCGCCATGTTCTTGATCACTGGTAATCACTTCATCGCCTGCTTTGAAGTCCGTCCCCCACAACACTCGCAATATCCCCGCACTGTTATTTTCGGTCATCGTCACCGTGCCACCGGTGAAATTCTGTTCTAAGCGGGAAGCAAATTTTCGCATTTCGTCCCGTGCACCAAGATAAAAGGGGACATGGCCTGGACCTACCTCTTCCCACTCCAGCTCTTGGGCAGCCGCAGCCGCAAACGCTGTGGTAGGCGTGGGACCAAGCGTTCCGGTATTGAGATAGGTATGGTTCAAAGCCGCTGGCACAAGCAACTTCAAATCCTGTCCAAACACATGCATACTCCTTTTTGCGCGAAAATTTTAGACTAGGGTCACTGTAGTAGCAGCCCGCCCTCCCCGTGGGGACGAGAACACAACAGTTAACACCGAGCCCGATTGCGCTTTGACGACCCAATGAGCATACCCTCTTTGACTAATCGGCGGTTCATACGACCCTTGATCCCCATAGCCGTCCAGATGGCCTACCATGGTCGGCGATTGACCCTCAACAATCTCTGCGCCTTCAATATAGGCAGCAATGCCTCTTACACCAAGCTCTTTGCCCTTAGCAGTGCTTGACGTTGGAAGATACCCTTGATTAATCACCTCGGCTACCACACGATAGATTCCAGGGCCCTCTTCTGTAGACCATACAGTTCCAATGGTTAACTGCGGCAGTGACAGCCCCAATCGCTCCAAAAACGCCGAAACCCGTTCACATTCGCGCGGCAAAAATCGCAAAGGAGGATTTTGCACCAAATATTTCGGGTTGAGACCCCCAATTTCCACTGGCCCCAAATCCGGATGATCCATCGGAGTCCACGGGAAAAACCCATCCTCGATTTCTTCCCGATCGACAAACGCATAGATCTTTCGCAGATCCTCATGTTCTTGCTCTAATGTCCGCTTCATCAATTCGGACACTCCATGTTCCGCATACCCACGTGCGCCCGCCGCATGGGATAGGTTCCATATTTCTACGGTAAAAGCTAATACTCCTTGATGGTCATACATCCAATCATCGGCCGCACCTGGCATTAAAATCTTTTCGTGTCCGGAAGCAAACGCCCGGTAGTTGGATCGGGCAAAATATCCGCTGACTTTTTCCCCAATTTCCGCCACCCGGGTAAAGAGTTCACGGTCTGATTCTGACAACACCGTGTCAGCCCCCGTCGATGGTTGGCGTAGGATTACCCCGCCTGAGGTGTGAAGTGCGACATAAGCGGCAATATTGGGATGAGCTTCCACAAATTTAGCCAAACCATAGATTTCTGGCTCCGATAGCGGAAATGGCCCAGCACCAGGCTGTCCACTTTCTCCTGCCCACCTTATCGGAAAGTTGCGGTTGAAATCCATCCCTTCCCGACGGCTCAGCTTCATTTGGGCCAACGCTGGCATTTTCCCCATTTGGGAAGTCGGATCAATACGACCCTCAACAAAAACATGGTAATAGGTGCCGCCCACTTCCCCTGGCTCACGACGGCGCATCACCCGTGGGTCCAGTTCATCGATGGCAAAAGCCCCGTCCTTTGCCGGAATTCGCATAGACAATATCCAGCCGTCTCCGTTGACGTCCTGGGGAACCCAACCATGCGGCGGCTCTGAATAGGGGTATAAACGCGGACTGGAGCGCAGTCGATGCGGAGTCGTAAGATACAATTCAGCCCCGTCAACAGCCAGACGCGGCACCACATAAATGGTGCGGGTGCTTAAAAGCTCTGTCAAATCGCCCTGACGTCCATAACTTCGCAGGAGCCGTTCAATAAAAAACATGGCTGCCGCATTACCGGCCACTTCTCCGGCATGGATGTTAGCGTCAACCAGCAGCGCCGGCTTGGTCGTGTGGTCTCCTGTACCATGGTCGGTAAGCGCGACAACCGGCAAGTCGCGACCCTTTGGGCTGGTAGCCAAAACGGCCATTGTCATTAATTCAGGAAATTCTTCCTGCCAACCATTGAGTGCGTCCCACATTTCCTGATACGTCCAATATTTTGCGGTCACTTGGACCACCATCCTTCCCTACACGCTGTCCCCTATAGGTTCTCGTTGTCATAGGCAAAATCCTTCTTAAACATTGAGATGCCCATGGCATTTGCTGCACAATGATCCAGTCCTAGGCAGAACCGCAAAACTTGACGAGTCTGGGAGACTCCGGCATCATATTGTCAACGTGTAATCGACAGGGAGCTAATATCATGCGCATTGGTTGTCATCTGAGTGTGGCCAAGGGCTTTACCAAAACGGTGGAAGCGGCACCAATGTTGGGAGCTACATGCTTTCAATATTTCACTAAAAATCCACGCGGATTTCGTGGTGCGAAACCTCTGGACCGCAATGACGCGGCTCGCGGCAAGGATTTAATGGAAAAGCTCGATTTGGTAGCGGTAGGCCATACTCCTTACTTGATCAACCTTGCGAGCCCAGAAGAGGAACTTTTTAATTTATCTGTGGATGCCTTGGTGCAAGATTTAGTCATTGCCGAGGCACGCGGTACCTATGGTGTAGTTGTTCATTGTGGCAAACATAAGGGGAATGGAATAGACTTCGGCATTGACCGCATGCACCAAGCACTACAGCTGGTGCTAGACAAGAACACCACCCAAGGGGTGATGATCTTGATCGAGAACACCGCTGGGCAAGGTTCTGAAATCGGCACAACCCTGGATCAGCTACTGGCCATTGTAGAGCCCTTCGATAAGGAGTCCGTAGGATTCTGCTTTGATACTCAGCATGCGTTTGCTGCCGGTATTCTGGACCCACAAAACCCAACCCAATTTCCCGGATTTAATAACCCTGACTACATAACCCGGCTGCATGCCATTCATTTCAATGATAGCAAAGTTCCATTTAACTCGCACAAAGATCGTCATGAATTAATTGGTCAAGGAGCAATGGGTTTAGAGATGCTGGGGCAAATCATAAACGATGCGCGGCTCGAAAATATTCCCTTTTATTTAGAGACTCCTGTCAACAACGAACACGAATACAAAGAGGAAATTCTCGTGTGTCGCAACCTGTTGCGATAGCAGGAACTCCCACCTAGATGTCGAATTTCTCTCACCGGCAACGTGACGAATTCAATGGGGGAGTTACTATCAATACGCGCGCACTAATCATCTATAATCCAGCCGCCGGAAACGGCAAGGCAGAACGTATTTATCATGAATTGCAGCCAAAAATCGAGGCCTTAGGTGTTGAAGTTCAGCGCACTGAACGTCCGGGCCACGCCACTGAATTGGCCAGGGCAGTGTCTGACGACGAAAACATGACCGTTATTTCGCTAGGCGGAGACGGCACCCACCATGAGGTGATTAATGGGCTAATGCCCGAAGGACGTGCCATTTTCGGTGTTATTCCGGCAGGCACTGGCAATGACTTAGTACGCATATTGAATTACCCTAAAAATCCTCTAGACGCCCTAGACATAGTATTGAATGGACTGGCAAAGCCGTTTGATATTGGGCAGGTGGGCGATCATTACTTCCTCACCGTGGCTGGCGTCGGTTTCGATGCCGAGGTCGCGGGATGGGTCAATCAGCGGAAAAAGCAAGGGAATGGCACTTGGGTGTTTATTCGTGGGATTTTGCACAACTTGATTGGCTATCGTAGTCAAATGATGAAAGTCACGTTAACCGAAGCTTCCCGCACTGAACGCACCTTCTTGATTGCCGCCGGCAATACGCAATATTATGCGGGTGGCATGAAAATCTGCCCGGAAGCTTCTCCCTTTGACGGCCGCTTTCAAGTAGTTTGGGTGGGAGCGATTTCTCCCCTGGGAGTTCTGCCCCTATTAGCACGTGTTTTTCGGGGCCATCACGTCGGCCATAGAAAAGTCAAAGTCTTGTCTACGCCGGAACTGACCGTAGAAGGTCCCCCGAATCTTTGGGTTCATGCCGATGGTGAACTCATCGGCCATCTTCCCATTACCATCCGTACGTTGCCGCAGGCGATCCGGGTGCGCATGGGTGTCGGTGGGTGATGAGGCAATGAACTGGCCGAGCACACTGCCGCGCTTCTTATGGGGTGCCGCCACCTCTAGCCATCAAATAGAAGGCAATACCTTTAATGATTGGACGCGATGGGAAGACGCCGGCCACGTGGTGAATCGCGAACGGTCTGGACGCAGTACTAACCATTTTGCCAACCCCGAAGCAGACTTAATACTGTTTTCCCAACTTGGCTGGAACGCTTACCGATTCTCCCTTGAATGGAGCCGTATCGAACCCAAGCCAGGAGAGTTTTCCATAGCCGCGATGAAACGTTATCGCGCCATCGTAGATACACTGCGCCGTTTACGCATCGAACCGTTAGCCACATTGCATCACTTTACCCTGCCTCAATGGTTTGCCGACCATGGTGGATTTTTTGCTTCCGATGCCGAAGCGCACTTTCACGATTACGTGTCTTATGTCCTCGATCACTTAGGTGATGCCGTCACATTGTGGATTACCATCAACGAGCCTATGGTGTATACAGTGATGGGGTATGCCGAAGGATCCTGGCCGCCCGGAGAGCGAAATTTGGTCAAAGGATGGCATTTAACAAATCGCCTGATGGGTCTGCATCAAAAAACGTACGAGCAAATAAAACAACGCTTTCCCAATGCTCTCGTCGGACTGGCTCACCATTTAGCTTACTTTATGCCCTATAGCAACTTTTCACTAGGAGACCGTGCCCTGGCTCGTGTAATCGATAGAGTCTTCAATTGGCGCTTCATCGACAAGGTCCAAAACCACCAAGACTTCGTCGGCATCAACTACTACACCCGGCAATGGGTTTCCGCCCGGCGCGGGCTTATTCCGATTATGGCCAAGCCGGGTGCTCCAGTTACCCAAATGGGATGGGAAGTCTTCCCCGAAGGCTTGTACCACATGCTGCAGCACTTAAAATTCTACCGAAAGCCAATTTTGATAACAGAAAATGGTATTGCCACCAATGATGACAGTGATCGTCAACATTACCTGATCTCCCATCTGAAACAAATTGCCAAAGCGCAAGCTGACGCGATCGATATTCGCGGCTACTTCCATTGGTCGGCGTTAGACAATTTTGAGTGGGCGGAGGGCTATCGTCCACGATTTGGACTCATCGACGTCAACTACGAAACATTAAAACGCAGTCCCCGTCCCAGTGCTATGCTCTATCGAAAAATTATTGCCATAAATCAAGAGCACCTTGGGGATCATCCCATCATCGTACCATCAGCACTTCAATGAGCGGTTTGCCATCTTTAAAGCATTCTCGCCATTCGTCGACGGTTAATTGTCCCGCTTGATAGAATGACTGAATGTCGTCTCCTTTAATCATGGGTCGCTCCCCTACGGCAGCGTCATAGTCGGCAATGAGTGCGGATCGTGACTGGCGTGGCATTTCGACACGGGACAAATCGGCTCGCAGAAGATAAATACTATCGTTATCCTGGATCACAGGCACTGATGCCACTTGGGATAAAAGCCCTTTATCAAGCAATATTTTTGCCGCTTGTTCCGGATCGACCTTTCCGCCGCGAATTTGTCTGCGCACTTCATAACCGCCAACCCGAATCGGAAACCATTTTGAGGGCCATTCGGCCAATGCCGCCATTATTTGATTGCGTAGTACGGATTCCTCGGTTTCCAGCTCTTTTAACTGGCGGCGAATACCGCCTAAACGATTAATTGCCGTCGCTAAATCGTTGCCAATAATCGGTCCATCCATTGTATCCCCTCCCCTACATACATAGGACGGGCCTTATGAATTCATGACAATCTAGGCAACAATATTTGTCGGTGAACTATGGCAGGTGTTCCGTCAATCGCCACCAGAATCATCCTGACTTTAAAATTTTATTCGGAAGAATATAGCGCGGCCCATCGCGCCGTACTTGGAGCGTGGCATCTTGTCCAGGACGCAAGACAATGGTCCGTTCACCATCCAATGCCAAGCTGCCTCCCGACGCCAGGGTTGGCAGCAATACCTCTTGATTGAGAGCAATTTTACGATGCCCAGCAATATAGAAAGGAGTCATTAATCCGGGTGCTAACACGCCGTAATAGGGACCGGATCCGCTCTTGCTGTCGCCTAAATCTATCCATGCCATCGCATCATCTTCGGGAGCAATCGGTTCCACGTAGCCTCCCACGTTAGAAAGACCCGGTCTGGTGGGATCCGCAACGGTCAATGCTAGCGCTACAACATCTTCAGGATTCCACACTGCCAAAGCGCCCGTGAAATTTTGCCTAACCATGGCCACATCAATGAGGGCAACGTCTTCTCTATCGCCAGTAGCCACATGGATGATTTTTTGGGGATACAGCATGTGTTGATAGCGGTCCATATTTGTTGCATAAAGACCCGCGGCATAGCCGGCGGCCGTCTGATCGCCATTCCAACACGCTACGTTATTCGTTCCCCCAGCAATCGGCAATATCGGCACCCTAGGATTAGCCTGGGCAATATTGCGCTGAGTTCCGTCTCCGCCAATGGCAATGATAAGGTCGGCACCTGCGTCTTGCAATTGGTCCGCCCACCATTTGGTGGTATCTGCCGAAGAAGGAGAGGCAAGTTCGCCAATAATACCAACCTCTAACCCAAATTGATGTTTAGCCTCGTCAGCAATGAGCGATGAAAGCCCCTCATAGTCCCCGGGTATTAAGATATCAACGTTGTCCCGGTTTACAGAAATTCCTGCCAAAATCCGACGCACCACTAAGAGTTTTTCCGGCGTCGATTGTAAAGAAGCAAATGCTACTAAACGACGGATGTCACGCCCCGCCATCGGGTTTAAAATCAGTCCAATGTGTCTCGTTATCCCCAAGCCTCGCTCTCACCCGGATTTAGGAGTTGTCCCCCGCCACCAGTTTCTGCAACAACCGTATCAATTCTTGTTGTTCTCCCGGGGTTAATTTGGAACCCAGCTGCTGCAAATAGGCAATATGTTGCTGCCGTTCGCGCATTAACAAGTTCTCCCCTTCCTCCGACAGCCGCAACCATACTATGCGGCGATCTTGCGGGTCCCGATCTTTGACAACAAGTCCCTTCTGTTCCAAGGCGTCAATAGCTCTCGTCGCCGTCGGTCCGGCAACTTTCAGCAATCCCGCCATAGCCATTAATGTTGTAGTGCCCGCTTCCCGCATCAAAGCCAGTGCATGATACTGCGTGGGAGTAATATTTAAAGGCTCTCGCTCCCGGCGAAAGTTCCTTCCCAGCAAACGCAACAAGGCAAAAGTGGCTTCAAACAAAGCGGAATCGTCCACGATAGCGCCCCCACCCCGTGTGATACTATCAGAATAGCACACAGCTTAACCAACCTCGCGACGCAGAACGGATAAAATTCGCTTCTTATAGGTCAGAAACTCCTGTGACAAGGCAACATCCCACTGTCTAGGCCGTTTTAACGAGACAGAAATATCGAGAGCTATAGTGCCAGGTCGAGGAGTCATCACCACAATGCAGTCGCTAAGCAATATGGCTTCATCGACGTCATAGGTAATAAACAGGACGGTAGGGTGCCAACTGCGCCAAAGTTCCAGCAAAAATCTCTGCATTTCACTGCGCGTCTGCGCATCAAGCGCCCCAAACGGCTGGAACGATTGGTCTTTCCGCCTATCCGTCTCGCGAAAACTCTTTCGCGGCAAACCCAACGATTTGGGCCAATCTGCAACCCCATCGGGCGGATTGCGCCTCGCCCACCGATGGATGGTAAAAATTAAAAACCCCGTGCAGATCCCGGGCAACTGGATAGGGTGTTCCATGATAATTTTGCGTTGTATGCCTTCGAAATGACCATCTTCTTGGCCCGACTCAAAAAATTTTCTCTGAAAGGGTCTAACATTTAATCCCGAACTCTGGTTACATCTCTTAGAGTAGGGAGGGCGAACAGCATTGAACCATGGTGATTTGGGTGATGAATGGATTGATTCATGGATCGCCCGGTGGGGAGACCGGATTACCCGTTATGCCTTTGTTCTGTTACGTGACTCCCATCTTGCCCAGGATGTCGCGCAAGAAACTTTCCTAAGACTTTATCAAACGCATATCCGGCATCCCGACCGGGTTATGCAGCCCGCGTGGCTTTTTACCGTCGCCAGGCGATATGCCTTCGATCTGTTGAGACACCATGATAAGACAGTCCCTTGGGACATGGTCACTGATGACCAGGTCAACCATCAACATCCAGGAGTAGGGAACGGGGTCCTACTGCAAGATCTTCTTGAACATCTCGCCCCGATAGATCGGGAATGCCTTTGGCTCTTTTATTACCTGGACTGGAGCACAAAACAAATTGCCCAGCACCTTAAGATTACCCCCGGCGCTGCCCGAGGAAGGCTATTGCGAGCCCGACGCCGATTGCATGAATTGTGGGAGGTGGATAGCGATGTCCGATGATCAGGAACTGCGCAAATCGTATCAGGAGTTACCCATGCCCGAAGATTTTGCATTAACTTTTGACCGAAAACGTTGGAATGATATCACGCTTTCCCGAAAAAACTCGTCACTTAAGAGTAATCCAAAAACCAAAATACCATGGTTTGTAGGTGCCGCCGTTGCCATGACCGCGCTGTTGTTGATAGCTCCTCATTGGATGAAAAGGTCCTCTGCCGCCAAACCATCTCACATAAAAACTTCTCGGATAGCCTGGCACCACGAAACATTTTGGACCATAGACATGATTTCGCAAACCCAGGGGTGGGCATTCGCAACAGCGGGTCCCGGTGTATTTCGCACGGTATCAGGGTTTGACCGCTGGAAACGGGTAGGCTTTCTGCCACCATTAGGTTCGGGTTTGGTTTTTACCCACGCATTTAATGTCAGGCAAGCGGTGGTGATCATGGTGCAGCAGCCCAAAGCCATTGTGATGACTGCCGTGACATCCAACGGCGGCAGCAAGTGGCACACGAGCCGCCTAAAGGTCGACCATGTGCAGGGCATTCTCGATGCATCCTCGGTGTCTTGGTTAAATGCGCGAACCGGCGATATGATCATAGAGGCAAACCTGGCCACGAAAACGCATCGTCGGACTG
>PXYW01000017.1:123157-125819 GCA_003023695.1 Sulfobacillus benefaciens
AGGCACTGGCACCTCGTGATTCTGCCTACTCCGAATCGTGCCGACGCGACCTCTATGACCATTTTACAGGCGCCAATATTTTTCAACCGCGGATCCTATGGCATACTTCCCGTCCGATGGAACCGGAATGAAACGGAAGTCTTCCACACGACAAACGGCGGCAAAACCTGGACTTTGACCAGCTCGGTTGCCCATCTGCCTCAGGGACAGTTTACCGCTGGTAATATCAAAGACTGGTGGATTTTCAATATGCCCCAATCCCCCAATGCGGAAGGTTCGGGTGCGATATGGTCAACCACCAATAGCGGCCGCACATGGTCTCTCGTGTCGGTTCCCAAGCCATTGGCGAACTTGACGCATCAGAACTATTGGCTCTTGTCGGCACATTTTGTGAATGCCACGACCGGCCTGGTAGGTTTCACGAATTCTCCGAGTATGGGAAACCCGGAAATATACAATTGGTTTATTACGCGCAATCGTGGTAAAACATGGCGGTCGTTATCTACTGAGTCGCAGTTTCCATGACTTGGCAACAACCAACTAGGAAACACATCCCCGATATGGGCGGCGCGGACTGCTGAGCATGGCGACATCTTGATCTAAAGTTGTCTCCAAGCTTTTGGTACACGAATGTGCCATTTCCGTGTTCACATTCTTGTGCTTTGGGATTTACGATTTTTTGAATAAAAAATCCCGAGCAAGCTCGGGCTGCAGAACATATTCCGTTGGTGCTTGACTGTTACCAGGAATCTCCTAATCAACCTAACAAATTGCCCTAGTTGCTGCCGTCAGATAAGTCATGATATCGCCATGAATACTGCCTTTTCCTCCTAAATTGAGTCAAATCAAGCAATTAACCCCTGTTTTACAGGTGAATTCTTTTGTTTACAGCGTTAAGTCAATTGTTCTTATGGCAGCAAATTAGGTATGATAAGATTCTAACCCTCAATATTGCTGGGAGGTCCGGTTTTTCTTTGTATGCTGATGTTCTTTTAGTCCGCCATGGCGAAAGTGAAGCCAATGCCACTGGTCGGTTTGCGTCCCACAGTTGGGATCCTCATTTGACCAGTCTCGGCCTCCAACAAGCCGAGGCTTTGGCCATACAATTGCATAACGCCCCTATTCGTTACGTAGTTACCAGTCCTTTGGCACGTGCCCAAGAAACCATTGCCCCAATAGCACGGGACCATCAATTGACTCCCATCGTCATCGCCGATTTAGCAGAAGTCAATTTAGGCAAGTGGGACGGAGAACATTTGAAAGACTTGGAGCAACGTGATTCTGACTCGTATAAGGCGTGGCGTCGAGACCCTGAACAATATCCGCCACCTGGCGGAGAGCGCATCTTGACGGTCGGTCGCAGAGTCTTGGCAGCGCTAGCAAAATTTGTCACTGAGTCTCCACCGGGGCTTACTATAGCCGCAACGCACGCCGATTGCGTCAAAGGAGCGTGCCTCGTGATTATGAATGCGGAAGGTCCTGCGACACGAAAGATACTTGTGCCCAATACGGGTCAAGTGTTGTTGCGTCATTGGGATAACGGCCGTTGGTCCATCGTGCTGGCCCCGATTTTTTGGGGATGATAAGGGGGACCGAAGTTATCGGCCCCCCAATTGCTACTTAAGATTGAACCAGTTTGCGGCCAATCTCGACTAATCTTTTGGCTTGGTGGCGGGCCGCCGCTAATTCCGTCTCTGCCACCTTGCCGTGTTGTGGTTGAGAAGCACTGGTGCCATAGGGGTTGCCTCCTGCAGCAAATATACTGGGATCGGTGTAACCAGGCGCCACCACGATAGCCCCCCAGTGATACATCGTGACATAAAAAGACAGGATCGTGGATTCTTGCCCCCCATGGGAATTTTGTGCCGAACTCATCGCGGTAACCACCTTATTGGCCAACTTTCCTTGACCGCTATTTGAAACCTGCTCAAACTTACCTACAAGGCAAAAGCCGGTTTCAATGGGGATTCTTCGCTCTTTCACAGGCCGCAGTTTTTCTCCCGGCCATCTCTGGCCTCATCCCTCCGCAGGGTGGGAACCGCAACCTCGAAAGTCCTGCCGGTAGCCGTGGCCGTTCCCATCATCAGAAACTTCCTTCCGGCGACAGGGGGGATCCGGCCCCCAACCGCTGCCCTCTTGCCTGTCCCGTCCCCTTGCGGATAAAGCGAGCACCTACTCTGGTACTCCGTGCAATGCACGGCGGATTTCCCAGGGCAGTTTCTCCTTGGCCGGTCACGCAGTCCGGTAACTGGCTTGCTCCGGCGGGGAACATCCCCGCCACGAATTCAGAGGGACAACGCCCGCTTGCGCTCGAAAATCTCCCGAAGAATTTTCAACACCCCCTCCTTTGGTGTGAACACCCGAATCCGTTCTCGCAGTGCGGGATCGGTATACCGGCGCTCCACGTTCATCGCACCCACCGTATCGGCGTGGGCGATGTAATGGCAATGCGGGCAATGGAAACGGTCGCCCTGACGGTTATCCTTGTGGATGGAACCGCACTGCGGACACTCCTGAGAGGTATAGGCCGCGTTCACCGTCTCCAACCGGGAACCTCCCGCTTGGGACAGGAACTCCGCCCGTTCCCTGAGACTGGACCGCAGGCGCGAGACCACGCGGGAAAGGTTCCGGCTTTTGGTTCGGCCTCGCATCCGTCTGAGAT
>PXYW01000170.1 GCA_003023695.1 Sulfobacillus benefaciens
CCTAACAAGTCCGTTTCAACAGAGAATCCTTGATGGCGTAGCTGCTCAGCCAATGCAAAAGCTGTTTGCGTAAACCCTGCCAGATGGGCAACATAGATGCGTCGACCAGGCGTTTGCGGTTGCGGTCCAACGACAGACATCACGCGTTCAATGCCCATGCCAAACCCGACTGCAGGACTCGACTCCGGGCCATCCAACGCGGTCGCGAGTCCATCATAACGGCCCCCACCAAATAATGCCGTTTGATCTCCAAGACTCGGATGACCGATTTCAAACACCGTGCGCGTATAATAATCCAGACCCCGAACCAAAAACGGATCGCGTTGAACAGGACGCCCGACTTCTTTCAGCAATGTCACCATGGTCTGATAGTGGGTTCGACAGTCATCACACCAGTAGTTTTGGATATCGGGAGCCATAGTCCGAATGCTGACATCGACTTTGCAATCCAATAATCGCAAGGGATTGGTCTCTAGTCGGGCTTGGCAGTCAGAGCATAGGGTATTACGGTGCGCTTGATAATAGGCAATCAATGCTTCTCGATATCGTGGACGGCACACTTGGCATCCAATGGAATTGGCCCGTACGGTCGGTTGCACCAGTCCCATGGCCTCAACCACGGCACAGGCTAACACAATAATTTCGGCATCGGCTTCGGGTTGCACTGAGCCATACAATTCTGCCCCAAATTGTGTATGTTGCCGATAGCGTAAGGCTTCCGGTCTCTCGCGGCGAAACATCGGTCCATAGTAGCAGAGACGCACTGGCTGTGGCGCATTGTATAACCCATTCTCGACATAAGCCCGCGCAATGGCTGCCGTGCCTTCTGGGCGCAATGTCAGATCAATGCCTCCGACATCCGTAAAAGCATACCGTTCATGCTGAACGATATCGGTAGATTCACCGACCCGCAAAAATACCGGAGATTGTTCAAAAATCGGTGTTTCAATCAAGTCATAACCATACTGGGTAGCCATATCGATGGCCGTCCGGCGCAATTGTTCCATGCGTAGTGACTGTGGCGGCAACTGATCTTGGGTTCCGCGTGGCCGTCGAAACTCATGCTGCATGTCGGGATCGTCCTCTCTCCATGATAATCTCTCGTAGCATAGCATGTTTGGGCGACAGATACACGGGGCGTATGATGTATGAACATGATCTTTACCGGCTTATGTGGCGCCGAGATTTGGCAGATTTTCGACCCAAGACAGCACACTAATAGAGGTTTTTCGGGCTGAAGTATGGTGCATGAAATTGATACCTTCCTTTTTATTGGTAACGTCCACTTTCATCCCAAGGTATCCTCGAAATTGATTCTGGCCCAGCACTATACCACCGCCGGAAGATCGGAGACTGTATACAAGGCATAGCTTGCGCGAACTTTTTTCGCTATGCTGTTAAGAATCGTCAAATCGGCACCCCAGACTCTGTCGCGCTCGTACTCTAGCGTAATTATTTCGTTGGCAGAATAGTCGCCTACAATTTGGATCATGTCTAATGGAGGCAAATGAAGTAGTCCAGTTGATGTTTCGATAACAAAAGGAGTTTCAGACGGAGTCATTTCAACTTCGACTTCATGATGTTTTGCTGTCTCTAAAATTTCTTCTAACGATAGTCTTATCATAGATCTTTGTTCTCAGTATTTTACTCTCTCATGTGGGGTACTACGCGCAGAGGTTTTTTTGTAGGTTAATGGGTAATTGTTGGAATGACATCAATCTGTCGGTTCCGGGAGTTCTTTTTGCAACAAACTAGCGAAAATACCCTCACTTGTCTGAAGAATTCTTTGAGCCATGTGAATCGCTTCGTCC
>PXYW01000171.1:0-1790 GCA_003023695.1 Sulfobacillus benefaciens
ACGTCGGGAAGGGCATCATCATGGGGGCGCCACTTATCCACAGCCGTGCTTTGTCGAGTTATGAAAAACCCTCTATTGATTTATCAGATGCGCCGTAAAACTTCGCCGTTCAGGGCGAAGATATCAGGCGCTGACCCCGCAGGGTTCAATCCGGGGTTTGCTGCTGCTCAATATACTGGCGAAAGTTCGCAAGCGGAGCCCCACCCGCAGAACCTGCAAAATAACTAGGGGACCACAGGCTACCGCCCCACAGCGCTCGTTCGATGGAGGGATAGTGCTTCTTGCGGATGAGGCGAGACGAGACGCCTTTCAAGCTATTGACTAGGCGGGAAATCGCGACCTTGGGCGGGTAGGTAATGAGCAAATGCACATGATCCCGCTCGCCGTCGAATTCCTCCAAGGTGGCCTCGAAGTCCTGGCACACGTCAGAAAAAATCGTACGCAAGTCCTCCAGGATTTCTTTCGTAAAGACCAACCGCCGATATTTCGCCACAAAGACCAAATACACGTGTAAGTTAAATACACAGTGTCTGCCGGTTCTATAGTCGCTTGTGTTCGCCATAGACCAAGTGTATAATAGACCCAAGAGTTCGTCAAGCTCAGGAGGAGATCGATGCAAGAAACCACCGTCTTCACCTATCGCGTGTCTTTGCCCCCGACGGAATGGGCGAAAGCCTCCGCTGCGCGGCGATCAGCGGGCGACTTATGGACGCGTTTGGTAAAGATCCATCGGTTCTGCCGCAAACGCCATTGGCCGTGGCCCACGGAGGCCCAGCTGAAAGCCCATTTCAAACGGCGCTGGCCACTGCATTCGCAAACGATCCAAGCCCTCATCGAAAAGTTCTCCGCCACGATTGACGGGGTGCGTACCAAACGCCAAAACGGGGATAAAAAGGCACGCTATCCGTGGCGATTCCGCCGATACTTCAACCCCATCTTTAAGGAACAAGCCCTCAAAATGCAGGGATCGCATCTGCGTTTGTCTCTCGGGCGCGGGCGCGAACCCATTCGGGTGCGGCTTCCCGAGGCGTTACCGACCGGGACGATGGTCCAGGCGGAGCTGAGCTATGGCGAGATCTTTCTGACGGTGACCCGCATCCTCGACGATCCGCAACCCACGGTGTCTGAAAAGGCGGGCGGCCTCGATATCGGCGTCATTCACCTCGGCATGGTCTCCGATGGCCAAGAGGCCTTCGCCGTGTCGGGTCGGGGCCTGCGAGCTGTCAAGCAGGGCCGCGCCAAAGGGCTGGCGCATCTTCAGAAAAAACGCCGTCGCACGCAACCCGGATCGCGGCGGCGGAAACGCCTCAACCGCGCTCGGCACCGGATCAGCCAAAACGTCGAGCGCGTGACCCGCAATGCCTTGCATCATGTCGCTAATCAGATAGTCGCCTTTTGCCTCGCCTACGGAATCACCATTCTTTACGCGGGCGATCTCGGCACGCTCAATCATCAAAAACGGCATCGTCGATCCCGGCGCACCAATCAAGAGATCGGGGCCTTGGAGTTCGGGAGGTTGGAACAATACTTGGAATACAAGCTGCGTCGTTACGGTATCCCACTGATCAAGATCAGTGAAGCGTACACGTCCCAAACGTGTCCGCACTGTGGCCATCTCACCAAGGTGGCGGGCCGCACCTACCATTGTCGCGCCTGTGACTATCAGGCACACCGCGATGGCGTCGGTGCGGTGAACATCCTCAACAAGGGGATGCATGGGGAGATTCGCCCCGGGGAGATATTAGTCCCCCAACGGATCACGTATCGCCGTCCCGTGCCGTTCAAAGGCA
>PXYW01000171.1:1932-3586 GCA_003023695.1 Sulfobacillus benefaciens
TCCCCCAGAATCTCCGCCCTTTAGGGCGGGGAGGTTCAATAAAAAAGGGCGGGTTGACGAATGTCAATGGTAAAGGCGCTCCCGGATTTGCCGATGAATCGGCAACATCAGTGGGAAACCCTCGTGATTTTGGGTTTGGCCATGATTACGGGAGTTGTCGGCGGTCTCGGGGCAATTTTATTTCGCTTGATGATTGGTTGGGCTCATGCCGTTTTAGTCGGTGATGTGGGGCTCACCTTAGCCAAGAGCAATACAGTGCTGATAGCGGTAGTACCTGCCATCGGGTTGGTGTTGGTTAATTTAATCAGCCATTACTTGGCACGGGAAGTCAAGGGGCACGGGGTACCCCAAATTTTGGAGGCACTAGCGCTGCGTGGCGGAAAGATTCGACCGCGGGTCGGGATATTTGGCATTATTGCGCCCGCGATTACCATCGGTGCCGGGGGTTCCGTTGGCCGGGAGGGCCCAATTGCCCTGATTGGGGCATCATTTGGCTCCAGTATGGGCCAAGCCCTTAAGCTGAGTGATAAATATACGTCGTTGCTGTTGGCCTGCGGATCCGCGGCGGGTATTGGTGCAACATTTAATGCCCCGATTGCCGGTGGGTTTTTTGGCTTGGAAATTGTTTTAGGCACCTACGCGATGGGGGCAATGGTGCCCGTATTCCTGGCCTCTGTGACCGGGGTTACGGTATTTGACAGTATTATGGGCGGTGGAGCAATCTTGGCAACACCACCCTATCATGTCATTAATCATTTTGCCTTGTTATTTATGATGGGCCTAGGTATATTGACCGCCTTAATAGGATTTTTATATACACGGGGACTAACTGCCAGCGAAGATTTTTTTGACCGCATGAAGATACCGTTTTGGGTAAAAGGAGTTTTAGGTGGGCTTTTTGTCGGAGCGGCAGGTCTCTTGATGCCACAAATTTTGGGTGTAGGCTACCCGACTATGCATCTGGCGTTGGACGGACGCATTGTGTTGGGATCTTTGGCGCTCTTGTTTGTTGGCAAATATTTTGCCACCATCGTGACGATTGGAGCAGGAGGGTCTGGAGGGGTATTTGCGCCATCGCTGTTCATCGGCGGAATGTTTGGGGGACTGTTTGGCGCCGTATTGCACGGGATTTCGGCAAACCTAGCTCCGCACCCAGCGATTTATGCGGTCGCAGGCATGGCGGCGCTGTTTTCTGCCTCGGCTCAGGCCCCGTTTGTGGCGATTACCATATTATTGGAGATAACGGGCGATTATCATTTAACTGCGCCGGTGATGGCAGCCGCCTCGGTAAGTTACCTAGTATATTCATTTTTGACCCGTGACTCCATGTACACGGTGAAGCTCACTCGCCGTGGCATCCGGATCTTACGGGGCAATGATGTGCGTCCCACCGAATCGGTGTCGGTGATGGCTGCGGTGGAATCTTATCAGGAACGCCAAATATCGGAGACGATGCCGGTCCACGAGGCGTATGCTCTGTTATTGGCGCGTGTTGAAGAACCTTGGCTGGTGGTCGTCAATCAGCGACAGCAGCCCGTGGGATGGATTACGTTAGAGATGTTATTGCGTCAAGATAGTCAATTAGGTCAAGATACCCCGGTAGGTCGCGTGGCCTCTCGTTGGCCAGCGGTTATCCATTCCCAAAGCAGCCTGG
>PXYW01000172.1:0-379 GCA_003023695.1 Sulfobacillus benefaciens
AAGAGAAAGCCATTGGATTGATGACGATTTTCTTTATGATCCTAGGGCACACCACGAAGTACCATGTGACGTGGTTAGCCATCGTGCTTCCCTTAATATTCTGGGCAATAGGATTAGTAGTTGGCGGCTGGAGAATAGCTCGTACCGTGGGATCCCATATCTTTCGCTTACGCCCCATGAACGCGTTAAGCACACAGGCAGCAGCGGCCATAACCGTGAGTGTAGCGGCCATGTTAGGCTTTCCGGTTAGCACCACCCAGACCACAGATGGTTGTTTGTTTGGTATGGGTGCTTCTTTGGATCCCTTACATGTTAGGTGGCCTATGGTTAGAAAAATAATAGTGGTGTGGCTGCTCACCATGCCTATCGCAATGATTAT
>PXYW01000172.1:409-2136 GCA_003023695.1 Sulfobacillus benefaciens
CTCACCATGCCTATCGCGATGATTATTGGCGGGACGGGTATGGCCATGGTGGCAGTGTTTCGATAGGCGGCTTGGATTAATTTTTTGCATAAGGGGTTGGAAACATGAGTTGGAAGGACATATTTGTTCCATCACAGCAGGCATTTTATGATTTGCTTGCTAGTCAAATAGAAATTGCTAAGGATATTACTGACGTGCTGCAACGCTACATCTCGACCACTGCACCGGCGGAGCGTTCTCTGTTGGCCTCGAAGGCTTCCGAGTTAGAGCATGAGGGCGACAATCGCCGCAAAGCTCTTATGGACCGTCTGGAAAAGACATTTGTCACGCCCATTGATCGAGAAGATTTGAATGATTTGTCTCGTGCCATTGATGACATTATCGATTACAACGAGAACACTATTAAGGAGATTGCCATTTATCAAATTCAAATTGATGAGTCCATTCGAGAAATGGTGGCCACCATGCAACAGGCCGTGGCACATTTAACGGAAGCGATAACAGAGTTAAGCAGCGATCTGCATCATGCCAACCAAGAGGCTTTGGCCACAAAATCTATGGAAAACAAGATGGAAGGAATATATCGACGCGCTATTGCGCAACTCACGGACGAGGCGGATATTCACTACATCATTAAGGTGCGAGAGGTGTACCGCCATCTGAGCAATGCGGCGGATCGAGCCGATGGTGCTGCCAACGTCATTAACAGTATCGTGGTTAAACAAACCCACTAACTTTATGCTCCTGGCATCGGTAGCTTCGTCCGGTTGTCAGGAGTGTTTGTTGTCCCTGCCGTTAACTCACGTTGGGATAAAAAATCAGGCGCAGAGAGATTTACTTTGCATTTAACTGCAAAACGCAGTATACTGACTAAGTAGGTTTGAAAGGCATCGTTTGAGGGCATCTATAAAGATATCTGCAAAGATGAAAGGATGGATGTAAAAATGGCGACGACTTTGAGTGCGGCGCATACACATGTGGCTGAGTTGATTGCGGCTAGCAGAACCTTAAAGGACTCTGGAATGTTATTTCGTGGTGCACACGCGAATCTTTCGGTAAGGTTGGATAATGATTCCATGCTGATGACCAGTGGTGGCAATGTTGCTGCGCTAACGCCGGGAGATTTTGCCGTAGTTTCGCTTGATGGTAGGGTGATTGAAGGAACCATGGCAGCAACCATGGGGGAGATAATCGAGATGCATGCAGGTATTTATCGGGTGCGGTCCGATATTGGATCCGTTATTCACACCCATGCCCCGCATATTACTACATTTGCACTGGCGCATCGTGCAATTCCGCTGGTTTACGAGCCACTGCTGCGGTTTGGTCTAACTGAAGAAGTACCAGTGGTGCCGTGGGCGCCACGTGGTTCTCAGGAATCGGTACAGGGAATTTTGGACAAAGTAGTGAATCACCCTGGAGTTTTTGCCGTGATGTTGGCGAATCATGGTGCGTTGGCATTTGCTTCCGATCTGTCGAGCACAGTTCAGTTATTAACGACATTGGATGAAGCCGCAGAAATGTTGATTTTGGCTGAATCCTTGGGAGGAGCAAAACCATTGCCCGATCTTGCCATAGAACAGGTGCGGGAACGGATGAAGAGTTTTGGTAGCCACCGATGACATTGGGATGCATCGCTTCTTAAAGAAGGAGATCAACGAGGCGTGGAATCATCACCAACACAGATACCCGCTAGGGAAACGAATGCAGGCGGTTCCTTAGCGGGC
>PXYW01000173.1 GCA_003023695.1 Sulfobacillus benefaciens
GACCAGCAGAAAATCGGTGGTGCGATAGCCGATATCCACCACGAGATAGGGACCGGGACGATAGTGCGCCGCGTCCAGCACAGGCCCCGCCGCCGCAATGCCCTGGGGCAAGACGAGAACGGATTCAAACCAGAGGCGTTGCGGGGCCGCATCAGGCAGGCGCACCGTGGCCCCAAAACCCAAGAGCGCCGTTTTGAACGCCTGATGTTGGGAGCCCCACCAAGCCAAAGGCAGTCCTGTGGCTAAAGTGACGGGTCCAGAGGCGCCGCACTGGGCGGCCGCGGTGACCATTAACCGCAAAGTATCGTCGTCCATGGCTTTATTGCGTGCCCAGACTGGCGCAGCAAAACGGCGGGCGGACTCGCCCACCACAAAGGATTGGCGATCAATCACCGTCACGGGAAGCTGAGCATACGACCCCAGATTCATCGCCTGAGGCGCGGGATTCAGCAACGCGGGAAACAGCGCACGGTGCCCCCGTGACGACAACGCTTTGACATATCCATGACCCACATCAATGGCTAACTGCATAAAACGTGCCTCCTTTAAAGTTCCCATACAGTCCAAAAATCCCTCTGACTAAAGCGGTGACCAACAAATATTCATCGGCATGTGCTGGCGGGCCGGAGGCCCGGCGATGTGGGAAGCTGCGCCGCCCCAATGTGCCTCAAAAAAGCCGTGGGTTCCCGCCGCCTAAACAACAACGCCCTCTTTATGAGGGCGTTGTCTCGTTGGGTTAGGGCAACAAGATCAGCGGTGATTTCGATGACCGTGGATACTGGGCTCGGCCGCTAACTTTTGCCGTAGTATATCCATGGGCCCATGTTCAGCGAACCAGAGAGGTGGCCAACCCAAGACCTCTGACAGCAAAGCCCGATCGAGTGTGTGGCGCGTCGTATCTTGCGGCAATTCGTGCAAAGGATGCAGTGCCTCAGTTTTTAACCTATGGAAGATCCCACCGCAGGCGATCAATTGATCCTTGGTTAATGTTCTCACATCAAGCACCGGAAGTGTTTTAATGACCTCCCGCGTCATGATCCCGCGTCCGGTTTGTTGCCGACTTGACCAGAGCCAACGCACCGCTGATCCCACGGTTGTGTTGAGCCATAACAACAATGCGATGGCCCGTAGGGTTAGAACATCAGGGTCTTGATCCCCAGTGACCATCGTTACTGACGGCCAAGCCCTTCCTCCAATAGTGGGCCGCGGGGTCCATTGCGCATTGAGCGGTTGGCTATTGAATCGCCAATCTTGATTAAAATGGAGATGGGCCGCTGACGTTACAATGCGTTGCACTTTGTCTGGACTCGCATCCGGTCGCACCTCGGCTACACAAGCGTGGTTTCCCGTTGGGCATCATGCGCCCACAAGACCGGATACGTGGCCACCTCATTGAATAGCCGTGCGCGAATGTCCAATGACCCACGCGGTGACGGCCCGTTAATATCGCGATGCAACGGACCGAGTTGTGCCACATCGCCAAACCGAGTTACCCTGATCGGCCTCGCGGAGGATTCCGGCAGGCCTGGCAACCACACCTGACCTTGTTCTACCAAGCGATAAATCCATTGAGCAAGAGAAAAGTCCGCAATGCGCGCACCTGTCCATCCAGGACCCCAATTGATCGGAATCGACGCCACAGAGCCCCACACCTCATCGCCAATTTTTATCAAGGTCCCCCCGAATGGGCCATCCTCTAGTCGGCGAATAGAATCGGATGCCCTAAGCTCGGTCAAGACCTCGGTCAAGAGCGCACTCACGACCGTATCCTTAGGCCGTTGATCCAATGAAATCATGAGAGCCCGAGGGGAAGCCCGGCGGTTATCGAAAAGCGCTTCTTTCGTGTCTTTTTGAGCAACCAGTAAACACTCGGCGATATTGGTATCCGCAGAAAATCCCAGGGCGCGTGTGGCGCGACCGGAGATCGTGACGATTTGAATGTCATGATAACCATTTTCCAATGCACGCCGCGCACGAGACCACGATTCTCCCATTAATGCCGTCAAGGGTAAAACGAGTGCAATGGTTCCTCCGGGCCTCGTAAATTTGTCTGCCAAAGCTAAGAAAGCGGAGGCTTCCCCTGCGTTTCCATGAGCCATCGTTCGTTGAACAAGACGGTTTAATCGCGTGGACATTTGACGTTGTTGGGATCTTGCCACTCCAAGTGCAGCGAAGGCAGGGAACGGATCGGCGGCTCGATCTCCTTCGTGATTAGTATTACGCGTGTAGGGAGGATTCATAATACACAGATCAAGGTTTTGCGTTTCATACCCTAAGTCCACGGCCACGGCACCAGCGGATCTTGCGTCCACTCGTTGCGCTAAACTGGCGAACGCCTCGAACTGTGGATTGGGGTCTAGTAACTCTAGAGACCCAATCGATACCCCTCTAGATTCGTTGCCTCCCAAGCCATAACGAGCAATATACAGCTGACTTTGTTCGTATTGCTCGTTAGGGTAAACACCAGAGAGGATCGTTGCCGTCAAATGTACGGCAGCGGGAAGAACGTCTAGTCCTATCAATCCGTGCTCGATTAGGGGTTTATGCAGCATCCGAGCCTCTCCACCGGCCGCTTCGAACAACCATCCTATCCTCTGATAGGCTGCCGTCAATAAAGTGCCGGTCCCGCAAGCCAAATCCGCAACATACATCCCCAGATAACTCAGGGAGTAGGGACAATGTCATCAACCCGCTTCAGAAAAGTCATCAAAAATCGCACCCATTTTCGGTAAATGTCTATCATGTATAGCATGTATTGCAGGAGGACCTGCAGCACGCCAGGGAAAACTACCCCGTTCCGCTGCGGTCGGAGGTGAGTGACGTCGCCTATTGTGTTCTGTTCCGTGTTGCTCGGCTATGTCGCATAAGGGTGGGCCGGGGATTGGACACAGGCCATCAACAACCGCGCGGCAATGCCGGTCTTCATGGGGCGGCGGTTAAAGCGATAGACGAATTCTTCGAGGTATAATTGGCGACGGGCGCGTCCGCGCCCGTGATAGGTCCCAT
>PXYW01000174.1 GCA_003023695.1 Sulfobacillus benefaciens
CCTCCCGCATTGCGTTTGCCGTTTCATCACAGGTGGATTCTCGCACGATTCTCGATGGAGCCGGAGCCGAGAAGCTTTTGGGACGCGGAGATATGTTGTTTCATCCGGTAGGTGCAAGCAAACCCCAGCGCTTGCAAGGGGCTTTTATTCACGAAAAGGAAATCGAGGAAATTGTCACCTATCTCGTAGAGCATGCTCAGGCGTCGGAATCTGTAGATGACGCTATCGAATTCCAAGAGAGTCCAGACTCTCCGGCATCGGTACCGCAAGAAACGGATAATTTGTTTCAAGATGCCGTAAGAATAGTCGTGGAAAGTGGGCAAGCCTCAACATCGATGTTGCAGCGCCGGATGCGAGTGGGATATACCAGAGCTGCGCGCTTAATCGATGCGATGGAAGAGCGCGGATATATTGGGCCTGCTGAGGGGGCAAAAGCTCGGGATGTGCGCATTACTATGGCCGATTTTCAGCGCATCTTTATGAATGAGACTCCATCAGCTTAGCGTCAAGATGCCCCAATGCCTAGATGTGATTTTTGTGGCATTGGGGCATCTCGTTTGACGAATCTACAAAGTGCTTGTTTCCTTCGTTCTGAAGCGACTAGACCGCATGGGTAAGAGCGTCGAAGTCTTCTTGGCTTAGCGTCACTGCTGCAGCGGCCACATTTTCTTCCAAGTGCTGTATGTTTGAGGTGCCGGGAATGGGCAAGATCACTGGGGAGCGCTTTAACAACCAAGCGAGAGCCAGTTGGGAGGGCGTGGCACCTAACCGTTTGGCCATCTCGGCCAGTGGGCCTTGGGGAGCAGCAAGAGCTCCAGTGGCCAGGGGAAACCACGGGATAAAGGCCAGATGATGGGCTTCACAGTACTTTAACACCGGCTCTGCCTCGCGTTTCGCCAAGTTATATAAGTTCTGGACGGAGACAATTGTGGCATACTGACTGGCCTCACTGAGTTGCTCGAGGGTCACTTCGCTGAGTCCGATGTGCCGTATTTTTCCCTCTTTTTGCAAGAGGGTGAGTTCACCTAGTTGGTCGGCGAGAGGGACCTTGGGGTCAATGCGGTGCAACTGCAATAAGTCAATGCGCTCGAGTCCTAGATGGCGTAAATTTAGTTCGACTTGTTGACGAAGATATTCGGGTCGTCCTACTGGGCGCCAGTCATTGGGCCCCGAACGCGTCAACCCGACCTTGGTGGCAATTACAAGACCTTCCGGGTAGGGATGAAGGGCCTTTTTGATGAGAAGGTCTGCGACAAAGGGGCCATACGCATCAGCCGTGTCGATGAGATTGACACCGAGATCGATGGCTCGGCGCAGAATACGTAAAGCTCCCTCGGGATCACGCGATTCGCCCCAAACGCCAGGGCCCGGGAGCTGCATGACGCCATATCCTAATCGATGAACAGGCAAATCTTCGCCAATGCGAAAAGTGCCCGATGCTGCTGCTGAGATGTTTTCTCCTGCCATGTGTCGAGAAGTCCCTCCTAGTGGTTGTGACTGGTCCATTATAGGGCACGGCCATATATTACTCTACCTGCAAATATCATATCTGTATATTTCCAGGAGGTTTAAGCTGCTTGCTGTCAATCTATGATGATCTCTGATAATATGTTATAATATAATAAGGTGATTGTATTATGGATGAGCAGTTTGTCAGT
>PXYW01000175.1 GCA_003023695.1 Sulfobacillus benefaciens
CAGGAAGAATTTCTCTCGATTGGAAAAGTGGCAAAGCGTTTAGGTGTCAGTACTCAGACCATCCGCCGATGGCAGAAAGACGGAAAAATCCAAGAGTTACGATCGCCCACCAATCGACGCCTCTATAGCGTGCGAGAAGTCCAACGGATTATGGGAATACGCCACGCGGAAAATGTTGTGATCTATGCCCGGGTATCATCGGCGAAACACAAGGCCGACGGTCATTTAGAGCGACAGGTCGAACGGCTGAAAGGGTATGCTGCGGAACATGGGTATGAGGTCTTGCGTGTTTTTCAGGAGCAAGCCTCGGGCATCAATGAGCATCGCACACAGCTTCAACACCTGTTGACCATGGCGGAACACCGGGAGTTTCAACGCTTACTCATTGAATACCCGGATCGTTTGGCGCGGTTTGGCTATCGATATCTGGAACGGCATTTGAACAGTCATGGCGTCACGATTGAATCTACGCATGTGCACGAACCTCACACATCGTCGGAAGAACTGACCGACGATTTCCTGACGATGATTACGGTTTTTTCGGCCAGACTTTACGGCAAACGATCACAGGAGTTTCGTCAGAAAACAAAAAAACTGATGGTCGAGATGAAAGAAGGTGAGTCCTCTGGCGATGGTCATGAAGACCGTCAAGTTGGGGATCCCTAAAGAAGTCCACGCGATTAAACGCAGGGCCATGACGGATACCCAGGAGTTATACAACCGCGTGATCCGATTCTATAGGGCGTTCTTTGTGGCCCATTTGCGCATTTTCGAGGAAAAAGTGCCGTACACCAAGAAAAACGGGAACCCCGCGGAGCGGAACTGGACCGCCCAAGAACTGCTCACCTTCGCGGAACGACACACGTTATCGACAGAGGCCCATCCTGAGCCGCTGATGCCGCTCATCAGCGCGATGCCGCAAGCCGAAGGCATGCCGACAGGATTGCGCCGTGCTGCCATCAATCATGCCAGTGGCAAGGTGAAAGGCTGGCACATCCTCCATAAGCAGTGGGAACATGGCAGCAAGAAAGGGGGGGAACCGCAGCTGGGTGAACCGAATGAGCCGATCACGTTCTACGCCGACATGGTGGAGTATCCCGCTGTAGATCTGTTGCCGCAAGTCACGGTCCAACATGCCTTTATCGCCGTCACCCTCTGGATGGGAGGCGCCTGGCAAAAAGAGCCATTGCCCATCACATTGCCCCAATACGCGCACGATGCGTTGTTAGCCGCACAAGCGGAGCGTCAACGCATCCGCGCGGAGAAGGCCCTGATCACAGCGCGAAAAGCCCCAAAAGAACCCTGGACAGCAGAAGAACGCGCCGCGGTGCGGCCCAAGGTTTGGGTCACACGCTCCCTGTCTCTTTATGTTAAACGGGATAAAAGGTATCCGGGGAACCTGCGCTTCGCCTTGCATGTGCCGATGGAAAAATATGTCCCCACACCGGAAAAAGCTCAGGTACAATTCGCAGCGGATCCGGGGTTGCCCGTAGTCACGGTCGATCTGGGCGTGAACCGGCTCGCCGTGATGGGGGCCTTTGCTCTCGGGCAATTGCTGGCCACGCAGTTCATCTCGGGAGGCGCCCTG
>PXYW01000176.1 GCA_003023695.1 Sulfobacillus benefaciens
GAGTCCTAATCGGGCCTCCATCAACTGAAAGTTCGAGGTCTCTTCTTGGTTCCCGCGTCCCCCAACAACTCCCGAATTATTCACTGTGACATAGGTTCCGCTGCGCGGAACCGTTGAAATGAGGCCTTTGTGCTCTAAAATGGCCATTGCATGCCTAAGTTTGCGTCGACTGGTGCCCAACTGCTCGGTTAAAATGCGTTCCGGTAAAAGACGATCGTCCTCAACAATATGACCGGTCTGAATAAACTGCTCTAACTGCCCAACCAGTTTCTCCACATCTTCAGGAACGGTCACTAAGGGATTAGTTCGACGCATGAGCGAATCACCCTTCCCTCCATTGAATCTCGGCCTTAATGTTCAGAATTCACTTTACACACTAACCGTTTACGAGGTTTTCGGGAACATCTGAACCGTCACCAACTCTCAAACCAGATCGATTTTTTGGTTCCGCAACGTATCTCTACGTTGGCAGGGGAGACTATCAGACCGAAAAGCGTGGCACCCCTTCACAAAAAGTGTTAGGGCGCCCACAGCTTTCCATGTCCATTGCTATAAATAGTGACCGCATCCAAATCCTACTGGCGAATCAAATCCAATGGGGCTGATGAAAGTGGCTCCGACCCATTTTCGGTGACCACCGAGGTTCGACCATGCGTCATGGCAAGACCATTGACTGCATCGAAGATAATGATATGGATGAAAAAGCCCATTCCCGGCATAGCCTCAACGGGATTTCCGTGATACAGCATGGGCCCCAATTGGGAGCAAAGGTTGTTCCCAGGCCATATCCGGTGGCGTTCATGCGGTGTTCGCGGTGACCGGCCCTATCTAGCACCCTAGCATGAGCGTCGAATACCTCCCCAATCGGTCGCCCAGGACGAAGAGCATCTTCAGCCGCACGAAGGGCCTCGACGCTTGCATCATGCATGCTCTTTAACCGCGGATCGACGTGTCCAATGAGGATGGTGCGCATTAAGCAAGCATGATAATGCCGGTATACCCCAGCAAATTCTAAGGTCAGTTGGTCACTAGGATCGAGATGGCGCCTTCCGGTAAAGTATCGACACATCAGTGCGCCAAGACCTGATCCAATGATGAATTCGTTTGCCGGATCATCACCCCCACCTCGATAAATGGCACCCTGCATGGCAGCTAGGATATCTCCCTCAAATGCCCCAGGCTCAGCCGTATGCCTTGCAGCTGCCAGCGCCTCATCTGCAAGTTGCGCCGCTCGACGCACATAGACCAATTCCGCCGCACTCTTAATGGCGCGCAAATGATTAACCAGATCCGATGCGTCTTCTAAAGTGCAAATGCCCGCCAATGCCGATTGCAGCCGCATCGCATTGCGTCCAGTCAGTCCATAAGCTTCCCATTCCACCCCGAGCCGCTTACCTTGGCATCCCTGGTCTAAAAGAATGCTTCTCAGTTCCAATGCCGGAGAGGCATCAGGTCCATCAACCCACGTCCGAATGTCGTCAATCACCGAAGTAAAACAGGCTTGCAAATAATCGGGAGCCCTCGTCAAAAGAGTCATACTCCCGTCGACCCCTAGATAGAGGCATTGAAAGAACACATAGCCAAAGGTGTCGTAACCCGTAAGATAGTACATGCTTTCCTGACGAAACATTAAGAGTCCGTCCAGGTTTAAGCGTTGCATCTCAGCAATTGCCCGTGCCTGTCGAGCAGCAAACTCCGTTCGGGTGAAATGTATGTTGATACCGTTGCCTTCGGCCAAAGCACCAGCGGTGTGAGCCTTGTTTTCCTGTGTCATGGCTGGCCCCCTCAAATTAGATACAGGTCTTCATTAGCTGCTGAAACACCAGAGTCAACCCGTCCTCTCCACACACAAAAACTTCGCCGTTGTCTTCTACATTGTGACTTCCTGACATAAAGCACATGGTCTCTCCCGCAGCCAGTATGTTCACTACCAATGGGGATGATGATGGGCTTTCGGAAACGATCCCTATCGCATAAGTTCGATGAATCGGCGAATCACCCTTCCCGTCATTTGCCGGGCCTCAATGTTTGCCGTTCACTTCTCACCCAGGCCATTTCCGACATTTTCGAGACCATCCAAACCGGGAACCAGGGTCTAACCAGATCGATTTGTTGGTTCGATGTGGTGGCCAAGGATGGTACCGAATGAAACGAAGCTGCTGGGTCGAATCCATAGG
>PXYW01000177.1 GCA_003023695.1 Sulfobacillus benefaciens
TATCGGATTGAGTGGTCAGGATTTATTGGACTGAGTGGTCAGGATTTATTGGACTGAGTGGTCAGTAATTACTGGAATTCGTGGTCAAGTTGGTCGGAATACGCAGGCATCGTAGCCATCGCCACTGTACCGGGTAATCCGGGCATTCCGCTCGACGGCGATCATGCGATCACCGCCCGTCGCAGGACCACTAGATCCCCGGAAGAGTGATACAGATTCACCGTGGCGTAGGGATCGCGGAATCCCCAGGAACCAGCGGGGTAGAGATCCGGGCAGTGGACGCTATAGCGGTAATCGGTAATCGTGGAGACCCCGACGGGGTTCACTCCGAGGACAGTCCCGGTATACCAACGGTATTCCGCCGATTCATCCTCGTGATACTGGGTAACGAACCGAGCGGCCACGCGATCTCCCGGATGGAGCGGGGTGTCCGCCAACGGCTCCGCATGGCATCGCTCACAGGCGATGTCGGCCCCGGCCCCTACCGGGTGCCCCTCGCCGTGGAAGCCCTGATCACACCGGGCACACAAAACATAGGAATACTCCCCACACTGATACTGCTTGAACAACATCGTACATTCCCCATTTCCCCTGCCTGGCGCAGGATACCGTCCCCTACATCCGGGGGGGCAGTATTCCGTGTCAGACAACGCAAAGGCCCTGCCACAATGGGCAGGGCGTTTGCGGGGCTTGTGACGCGGGTCGGATTACTGAATCATTTCGATATCATTTCGATGCGAACCGTTTTGCCCTGGACAGTGGCCTCAATCGCCCCGGCGTCCAGGTGCTCCTTCGAGAATAACAGCTTGTCCGGGTTTTGCGCGTTAATCTCGGATTTCAGGACATCCGATCCGCACTTCCCGAACTTGTACCATGCGAGATTGCTGATCGACATGCCTGCCGACGTGCCTGTCATGTCTACTCCATCGAGAATGATTCGGTACTTGCCATTGGGCTTGGTCGGTCCGGATTTACTGCCGGATGCCTTGCGTACTTTTGGCGCTTCGACAGCCCCGGTAATCCGGGCTAGATGCGTGAGCACTTCCCGATCTACCATGTCGGCACTGCCCTGAAGTCGCTTGATGTCCGAATCAATTGGTCCGAGTTGGTCCATGATGCCTTTGCGACGCGCCTGCAACGCGGCAATCTGGGATTGGATCGCGTCCAGGTCGGCAGTCAACTGCGCATGAGCTTCTTGCTTCTCCTTGAGCAACCCGGCATTGGCGACTAATTCGGCTGAATACTTGGCGGCAATCGTGGCTTGCAGCGTGCTGACTAATTGCGCGTATTGCGCGGGAACTTCGATTCCCAAAATGACGACTGGTTCGACCTTCTCGATCTGCTTTGCGGGCTTACCCATGAATGTACCCTCCTTAGAATTGAGTGGCAGGGTTTCTAAAGGCATTATACGACGTTATGATGCCACTGTAAAGACGTTATGATCATGAACGTTTGTAATGGCAATACGTCGGCAACATAACCGCGTGGAATGGAACAACTGTTTGCCGAAAAGCCGTCTTTTCGGCAGCGGTTCGTGAACGTCTGTTTGCGCAAACAAAAAAGCGCAAAAAAAATTTTTTGCAAAAAATTCTGCGAACATATGATTGCGACCCCCCCGGCCGAGGAATGGCGGGAACCCCCCCGGACAACCACCGTCCAGGATGCCCCAGGACGCAAAAATCCCCGATGGCATGGATGATTGGCCGTGGCCGGATATA
>PXYW01000178.1:0-1250 GCA_003023695.1 Sulfobacillus benefaciens
AACCAAAAGGCCGCCCTACGTACCGATGCCCGCCGCAAACGCGAACAACGCCTACGCAGGCAAGCCAAAGAAATTGTAACAAATTGCCAAGCCGAACTCAAGAGTGCGCAAGAATGCATGCGCGAAGAACTTGCACCATTGATCGACATCAGTATCAAACCCGAACCACGGCCTGGCAAATATCACGGCAAACCGCCAACAACAGATACCCTCTTTTACTGGCTCTGCCGGGTGGCAGAGTGCGACTCTGCCGATCGCATCATCGAAGAGCGCACGAGGATTCGCGATGGGTGGGAGCGCCAGATGACCGAAACGCGGATCGCCGCACTCCATGCCATTGATGCGGCCTATGTTGCGGCTTTGGCCGAATGCCCGCCTAACTCCCCAAAGCTCTACCGATCACTGCAAGCCATTGCGTTGGAGGCCGTCGCGAAGATTCGCCCACAGCCATCTGCAGTACCCATTCTGGGTTCGGCCATGCTCACCGATATTGGCGATGATCGACGATTAGCCGAAGCCCGTAGCCGCCACACGGCGGACTATCGCACACAGGCGCGGACTCGCAATGCCGAACGTACTCTACCCCCTGAGGATATTGCGGATCTCATGATGACTGCAGGCGACACGGTTATGCGGCGTAATGGGAAATACTATGCAGTATCGGGGCAGCACCAGGCGGGGCAAAATCTCCTTTTTGACCAAGCCAAATAACACGAAAGGAATGCACCCTATGCAACCTCATAAATATTGGTCATTAGAGCCGTTCGTGCGGCGCACTGTATATCTGCCACCAAGCATGATGGACCAAGTGCGAACCTTGGCACAGAAAGCCGAAGTTCCCGTGTCTGAAATCCTCCGACGTGCCATCGATCACGCCCTTGATCATCGTGATGTTTTGCCATCCGATTCCCATGAATCCCCTACGGCCAGCGCCTTTGTCTATCTGCCCCGCGCTCTGGATGCACGATTGACACTGGCAGCTCGGACGATGGGGCACTCTAAAACTGCCATGATGCGTCGGCTAGTACTGTTTTATATAGAAAGAGAGGCATGGCGCCATGGACAACGGGATTGATATTACTTTGCGTCCTTACCAAGAATCGGCATTAGTCGCTGCGGATCAAGCTCTCCAAGCAGGGGTGACAAAGCAAATTTGGTCCATGGCAACTGGACTCGGCAAAACCTTTTCTGGCACATTCTATGCCATGCGTCGAAACCAACCGACCTTGTGGCTGGTTCACCGGGATGAA
>PXYW01000178.1:1342-1820 GCA_003023695.1 Sulfobacillus benefaciens
TTTGTCGCGCTGGCATCCTGAGCAATTTGGCACGGTCATTGTCGATGAATGTCATCATGTAGCAGCGACCAGCTACCAAAAAATTCTACGCTATCTTCAACCCGAATTGCTTTTAGGGCTCACAGCAACGCCCTACCGCACCGATAAGGCTACACTCGAAGGCACGTTTGACAAAATCGTCTTTAGTTACGGCATCCAGGACGGCATCAAAGACGGCTATCTCGTCGATATCCGGGCTTTTCGGATTCGCGGCCAGGCCGATTTAGATGCAGTGCATACCCAAGCAGGGGATTTTAATGCTGGAGAACTCGCAACAGCCTTAAATACCGTCCCGCGGAATCATCTCATCATCGAAGCGTATCAAACGCATGCTGCCGGGACTAAAGCGATGGCTTTTACTGCCGGTGTGCAACACGCCTATGATCTGGCACACGCATTTCAGTCCGCAGGCATTCCGGCGGCAGCTGTCGATGGCAAA
>PXYW01000179.1:0-658 GCA_003023695.1 Sulfobacillus benefaciens
ACGAGTTGATGGGCCAGGGCTTGGGCAGGTTGTAACGAATCGGTGCCACTGGCGATATAAAAGGACAGGCTCTTCTTTTGAGTGGCCGTTAATGGGCTGGCCAACAAGACATCCTGGAGTAAAATAGTTGTCAGATGCGGACTGTACGTCCAATAGCTCAACGGCTGATGCATGTAGGGATCCATATGGGTTATAGTGGTCCCCAGAAACTAGACAAATTTGGAGGGCCTTAAGTGTTACACTGGACACACGATGGCAAAACAAACACGGCATTCGGCCACCTTCAAAAGCCAAGTGGTGCTTGAAATGCTCAAGGAAGAAAAAACGGTCACGCAGATTGCGGCCGCATATGGCATTCATCCCGGGCAGTTGCATCGGTGGAAACGCCAGGCCCTGGAGAATTTCCCGCAGCTGTTTGCGGAATCGCAGGCCCTCAAACAGCAAGCGCAAGCCCATGAGGAACAACTGACCGCACTCTATGCGGAAATCGGCAAACTGACCACCCAGGTCGAGTGGCTCAAAAAAATCTGGCCTCAACCCTGACCCGCGATGAACGGATTACCTTGCTGGATCGGGGAGCGGATACCCTGCCGTTGACGACGCAAGCCGCGTTGTTAAGCCTCAACCGCTCGAGCCTCTATTACCGGCCCGTCGGGCC
>PXYW01000179.1:748-1639 GCA_003023695.1 Sulfobacillus benefaciens
GCAAACGCGTGCAGCGCTATATGCGGGAGATGGGGATTTGGGGGCTCGCGCCGGGTCCCCAGACCAGCACCCGCCATCCCCAGCACCCGGTGTACCCGTATTTATTGAACGGTGTCACGCCGGCGTACCCCAATCACGTATGGGGAATTGTTCAATAACAATAATTACTTAAACTGGCAGTGCCTGTTTTTGTGATGTTTCTGTGACCATTACGCAAAAGAGAGCGGGCCATTCGTAATACTGGACAGACGAGATTCAGCCACGGGTGTGGGACAGCGTGACAATAATTACCTTGCCTGACGAGACCGCCAAGGCTTGCGGAGCATTGAGGGGATCCCCATCATTTACGAAAAACCCACCACAATATGGCTACTCAGTATAGGTAATTATTGTTCAGTTAAGCTAATTATTGTTCAGTCAACGTAATTATTGTCACTGAACAGGAATTGACATCACGTATATCCGGTTAGTGCATGGTTGGCTTTATTTAGTGGCCATTTTGGATTGGTATTCCCGGTTTGTCGTGGCGTGGGAACTCTCCGAAACCTTGGAACTGCCCTTTGTGCTCACGGCCGCGGAGCGGGCGTTGTCCATCGCCACTCCGACCATTTGGAATCATGATCAAGGCAGCCATTTTACCAGCCCCCAATACACGGCCTTGTTGTTGGCCAAGGAGGTGCAAATCAGCATGGACAGTAAAGGGCGGGCGTTGGACAATGTGTTTACGGAACGGCTGTGGCGCAGTGTGAAGTATGAAGAGGTGTATCTACACGATTACCGTTCACCCCGGGAAGCCCGATCGGGCTTGAGCCGATACTTTACGTTCTATAACTATCACCGGCTGCATCAATCCTTGGGCTACACGCCACCCGCGGCCTGGTATTCGCCCCT